>CAVOLF010000013.1:0-57042 GCA_963696805.1 uncultured Rikenellaceae bacterium | reverse complement strand
CTTTCATGAGTAGAAAAAGCCGTTTAAAGCTTGTTTTATTCTTTCTTTCTTGTAGCAAGCATCAACACCTTCTCCCAGGACCTATCCTCTCTTTCGGGACAGGATCCCTTCAGGATCAATGGCTCTCTCACCGCAAAACTGCAGTTTTACAACACCGACAGGGACAACCCCTCAAGATCGCCCTTCATGTGGTATCTGCAGGGAAACCCCGTGATCACGCTGTACGGTATAGTACTGCCTTTCTCCATTCGGCTGAGTGAACAGCAGAGAGACTTCAGGCAGCCTTTCAACCAGTTTGGCGTCAGTCCTTATTATAAATGGGCTAAGCTGCACCTGGGATACCGGTCACACAACTGGTCAACCTATGCCCTGGCCGGCCACTCCATAACAGGAGCAGGGCTGGAGCTGACTCCCGGGAAATTCCAGGTAGGCTTCGCAACGGGAAGACTGCTGAAGCCTGTCAGGTACCTTGACAACCCTGAAAACATCAAACTGCAAACCCCTGCCTATAAAAGAACCGGTACGGCACTCAGGCTTGGTTACGGCAGTGAAAGCAATAATCTCAGCCTGGTCATACTGAAGGCAAGAGACGACTCGACCTCGCTGGGTACCGTCCCGACAGAGTACATGCTTACGCCCGACGAAAACCTCGTGGTATCTTTTCTGACAAAGCAGACCATTGCCAAAAAATACCTCTTTGAGGTAGAGGTGGCCCAGAGCCTGTACACAAAAGATATGCGCACAGCCATCTCCGATTCCACAGGTGGCCTGATGACGAAAATTTTCTCCTCTCTCATTCAAAACCACGAGTCCACCACCTCAAGCAACGCTGTCAGAGCCTCCGCCGGATACCAGTCGGACATGTTCAGCCTGATGATGAGGTACCAGCGCGTTGAACCAGATTTTCGCTCCATGGGTGCCTACTACTTTGCCACCGACCTGAGCAACATCACCATAGAACCATCACTGAAACTCATGCAGAAGAAGCTGACCCTGGCCGGCAGTCTGGGAACCCAGGTCGACAATCTAAAAAACGACAAAAACCTCCGCACCCGCCGCACGATCACCTCTGCACGCATTAATTTCGTGCCGCTGCCCCAGTACAACCTGAGCGCCTTCTGGTCAAACTACGGACTGGCACAGGAATCGGGACTTCTCTCAATCGATACCCTTCGCCAGAGCGAGGTGGCACAGGCAACAAGCCAGATCGGAGTGACACAGTCGCTGAATCTGACCGGAGAAAAGCTGGGCCATAACCTGATGGTGAACTTCAATTACCAGAAGCTTAATGACAGGAATGAGAATACCTCACAGTACAGCGAGTTCTCCACAAAGATACTGTCAGCCAATTATTTCCTCACCTACATACCGTTCAACATCAACGGGTCAGCTGCCTTCCTATACACCCACTTTACGCAGGATACCGTCGTAACAGTTGCGTACGGACCTTCAGCGGGACTGGGCAAATCATTCCTCAAGAACAAGCTGAATGCCTCGGTTTATTTATCCTTCATCAATAACAAGGTGCAAGATGAAGATACAGGCACCACAAACGTTTACTCTTTTCAGCTGGGTTACAGACCTCTCAAAAACCATCGCTTCGCACTGAAGTACAACTATAGTAAGAACAACCGTCTGTCTACAGGTTACAATTCTTACTATGAAAGCAAGATCGATTTTGACTATACATACACCTTCTGATAAAGACAGATGCTGATGAATTGCAGATATAACATCCTCAGATACTTACTGCTTGTGTTGGTCCTGTCAGGAATGTCCGGCGCAACACTTTTCTCACAGCAGGAGCTGACGGTCAATGTCATGGTAAGGCCGCCATACGGGACAAAGCTTGATCTTTATCCTGAACTGACCACGGTGACAATCACATACCCCTTCAGGGCAAGCGGGATTCTCTTTTTCCACATCAAGGGCAATAACGGTGTTGACCTGGTTACAGCTCCTGATTACGTGGGTACTGCGGTCAACATTACTGCCAATGCGATCAATCAGTTCACCGGCAATGACCTTTCCGGATATTTTGAATATCAAAACCTGATCAGCAGGGGCATCCCAATGCAGGAGCTGATTGAAAACGGACTTCCAGAAGGGAGCTACCAGATCTGTGTCAGGGTCAAGGGTCCTGACGGGGCCTTCATCTCGCCGGACGAACCGATGGGCTGCAGTAACTTTTTCAACATCCGCTACGGAGAGCCTCCCATGACCGTCAATCCGCAGTGCGGCGCCAACATAACCCAGCCGGCGGTTCAGAATATTGTTTTCAGCTGGACACCAGCCACCAATGCTCCGGCATGGACAAAGTACACGCTCAAGATAGTAGAACTGATCGATTCGACCCAGAATCCTGATGCGGCCATGCTGTCGGCAACAGAACCGGCCTTCTTTGAGACAGAACTGCAGGGGAGGTTCTCATTTTACTACGGCCCGGCACAGCCCACCCTGGAGAAGGGCAGGGTTTACGCCTGGCAGGTCATTGCCGAGGAGAGGGAGACAGAGGCGAAATTCTCAAACAACGGTCGCAGTCCCGTATGCTGGTTCAAATGGGATCCCTTTGAACCGCCTTCAATATCAATTGATGCCCCTGCAGAAAAGATAGTCGCCGGCGGAGCCAAATTGGAGCCCGTAACAGGTCCAGGTCAGATCCCGGTCTCTGTAGTCACAGGGAAACTCAATTATAAATTCAAGGGTACACTCTCAGCTTCAGCTGTTTCGCAGACGACAACCCAGTTCAGTGCATCACAGGCAGGCATTCAGGCAGTCGGCGACGGTCTTCAGTACAATGTCAGCAATGTCGGTCCGGAGAACTCGAAGGCATTGGCCAATGTCAAAGTCAGCCTGATTGTGTCATATGTTCTCAAAGGAACAATGAACAACCAGACATACAACGGTATGCCGGTTGATATGAATAATATAAAGGATGATCAGAAGTTCCTCGAGGTATTTCCCGATCACGGAAAGGTGCTTGCCACTGCCACCACAGCTTCAGACGGCAGCTTCTCATTTACCTTCATTAATACATCACAGGATCTTGGCCTTCTGGATGAGGATGCATACTGGAAATCGGCCGGGGGTGAGTTTTTCGACATGATGACCGGGAAGGTCTACAAGGTGTTCAGGCTGCTTGTTGAAAACAGGTATTACTGCAGTCCTGATATCAATATCAAGCTTGAACCCTGGCAGGCTCTCGACCTGGGTACACTGGTATCATACGCCAAGAGCTATAACCTGAAAGTTCATGCTGAATGGACCACATCACAGTTCTGGGATGTTCTCGGAGGACAGGGCAAACCGCTCGACCAGGTTAAGACGGTACTTATGAGGAAAACCAATGTGGCAGGCGTACCCCGTGATGAAGCGGTCTACCCGGTATCGGGAAACATTCCCTCCTTAATTGTCTTTCCCAAAAACATCACGAGCGGACTGACCGGAGAGGACGGCACTTTTACCTTCAGAAACCTGGTACAACACGATCCGGATAACAACCAGGACAGGTACTATGTGGTTTGCGAGCCCGATAAAGACAAGGGACTGTACATCTTCAAGAAGAAGGAAAGGGCTTTTTATCCTCTTTATGACAAGGACAAAAAAGATTTTCCCTTCAATTCGCTGAGGTATCTCGATACTGACCCCGGGATGCCGGCAACCCAGTACGAGGCTTACGGTGAAGAGATTACCTGGAACAGTCAGCTTCAGGTAAAAACTTACGAGATCACGATGGAGCTCTATCCTGACAAGCCCCGGATTGCCGGGAAAGTCGAGACTGTGCAGGTGGGCACCAAGCCACTCAGCAATGTGACGCTGATGGTGCTCAGTAATTACAAGCGATCTTCCGATTATAATGTACTGGTGCGCACGGCGAAGACCGATGCGAAGGGATATTATGAGTTTGACAATCTCGATGTGGAGCTTGGTGATTACAATACCGAGGGTCCTACACAGGTAATCGGTCCGGACAGGTCGCTGTTCTGCACCCCTTCAGGATTTAAGGGTAAGACGTATCATTACGGGAAGATGATATGGGGGCAGCAGATAATCGAGGATATCCTGCTCGAGCCTGACGGATTGCTGACGGGATATGTTACCGATGAGACAGGTATTGCCGTTGCAGCCGATATACAGGTTGATGACCTTGCCTTTACATCCACCACTGCCCAGTTTGAATATGGACAGTCTGCCGGCGGAGGCACCCTGCCGATCGGGTCTCCCGTCTGGCGGCGGAGGTACCTTGCCGACAGGTCTCCCGAATTCCGGCGGTACCCTGCCGTCCGGTCTCCCGAATACAGGTGGCGGTGGCACCCAGCCAACGGGTATCCAGGCTACAGGCGGTTCCATCCAGCAAGCGGGAATCCAGACTACAGGTGGCGCCATCCAGCAAACAGGCTTGCAGGGTGCATCCCAGTCGTTTATGCCTACAGGCATGAAACAGGTCTTCTCCATCAAGGCACCCTCGGGCAAAGAGCGCATATTAACAATCATACCAAAGAATGCGGGCTATTCCGAGGAGACCTATACCGTGGATGTGCCAAAAGCCACCTCAACGTCAACCGGCCAGGAGCAGAAGCAGTATATTGTCTACAAGATGAAAAAGAGGGTGCGGTTCATAGTGGCCGAGAAGCCCCCCGGAAATGTTTTCATGACGACAAGCCTGAAAGCTGTCCCCAATGCAGAGGTGACACTGAAAATACCCGGTGCTGAGATAACTCAGACCACCGATCCCCGGGGCACTGTCGTATTTGAATTCGAGAACAACGGCTCCTCATTCACATTCAATATTACTCCGCCGGAGGAGTCTGACCTGGAGAGCGCCACCTACACCATAAACAACGTCGATGACACTAAGACTGAGGTTGTATACCCGGCAGCCCTGCTTAAAAAGGCTACCCGGATAACAGGCAAAGTGTCCATCGGGAATGAGCAGCTTACAACAGCTCTTGAAGGTGCAACGGTTTACATTGATCTGGGGAACGGTAACCGTATGGAAACCAAAACATCTAAGAGCGGGAATTACACGCTGACCAGGGTGCCGAGACAGCCTGCGCTGATAACGGTCTGGGCTTCAAAACCAAATTCCGTACCTAATGTAATAAGCAAGTCGAAGCAGATCGTGCTGCAGGATCAGAACGTGCTTGATTTTGACCTTGCATACGACAAGGAGATTGCCATCGAAAACATTTTTGGTTTCGAGGCAGATATTAAAAAGAAGGAGAAGCAAACTGACGGCACCTACCTTGTCAGCGGTGCCCTTATCAACCTGCCGGCCAATCCGAACTTTAAGCTGACTGAGAGCAGCCAGACTATTCCCTTCACCAAGCTGAAAATCAAGAAGAGCGGTAACAGTACCGCCTCCGGCGTGCCCCTGGGCATTCCGGCCGCGACTGATTTTGATACCGATATCAAGGAATTGCAGCTGCTGCTGAACGGGGCATTTGGAGTACTGCAAACTCCGGCATCGGGAACAGTGATGAAAATAAGCTCTGAAAGCAACAAGGGGAGAATCATGGGTAAGGCCGGAATAATGAAAACATCATTCCAGTATTCAGGGAATTATATTTCCTTCCAGGATAACATTCCCATATACCTGACGGGTCAGCCCGGAAGCACCCAGTTATCAGTCGTTACCCTAACAGCAGCAGATTACCCTGCCAAGAAATGGGGAATCGCCGGTGCAGGAGGCACTGATATACAGTTCAAACTACTAGACTTCACAGCAAAAGCTGACAGGAAGACATCATGGCTTGAAGGTGACAGGATAGGACTCACAACGGTGATAAGCACGAACGAGATCACCGGTATGGTTCCGTCAAAACTCAGCATCACGCTTGGAGACCTGGTACTTCGGCCCTCAATGATCGAGACGGTGACGGGCACAAAGCCGCTGTCATTCAAGCTGGAAAAGTGGGATTTCCAGAGCACAGGGTGGTCGCTGCAGCAGAATCTGAAAGGAGTGTTAATCCCGCAGGGGACCATCAAAACAGGGCTGATTGACGTTCCGGTGAAGAGTGTCCTGATCACCCCTGACAACTTTAAGGTCGGGTCGTTTGAGATGTCTGATCTGACCTTCTCCGGTGTGACTCCGCTTAATATTCTGACGCAGAACAATTCGTTCGGGTATAATCCAAGCACCGGTTCCGATCTGAAGGGGCACTGGGAACTAAGGATAGTGGGTACCGAGGGAGCTCCGGGTGTCTCCATTACGGGCTTGCCCGGCATGGAGGCAGGTGCTGCGCTGAAGTTTCAGGCATTCTCCCTGCTGAGCAACGGCGAGCAAAAGATCAATATGGGAGGCCAGCAGCAGGAACTGATCTTCCACAAGATACTTAAGGTCAGGCCGATCTCCTTCTCCGGTGGGGATAAGTATTTCGAGATGGCCTGCAACATCGACCTGAATATTCCACGCATTGAAGCGGGCACAGGTGTGATCAGGTTCTCAAAACCTGCTTCGGAGATATTGTTCCGGCTCTATCCGTTCAACGTCAGCTTCGATGGGCCCGGCGGCGTGAGATTCGTCTCGGGCATCGCACAGGGTGACCAGAACCTGGATGCCTCGGGATATTCAGCGTCGGGCTTTATCAAGGACAAGGAGGGGATCAACCTGAAGGGTAAACTGCATCGAACAACAGGCGGTGCCTGGCTTGAGGTGGATCCCAAAGGACAGAAGATGCCCCTGGGAACCGGAGCCACCTCTCTGTCGGATATCGAGGGACGGATGGAGGTGGTGCCCAACCTCAACGACTGGTCGAAGTTTACCTTCAGCGGCAATATGACGGGATTTAACGGGATGCAGTCAAACCTGACAAAGACCTTTACGGTTCACGGCAGCATTACTGCAGAAAATGAAGGTCTGGGGGTTAAGAACATCTCGGGTAATTTCGGTGGTATGAACCTGACCTATGACATCAAGAATGCCCGCCTGACCGGAAGCATGGATATAGACAGACAAGTGGGAGCCGTCCGGATTAAAGGTGCTTCCAATATCCTTGTCGATGCTTCGGGATGGTATTTCCTGATGGGAGGTCAGCTGACCTCACCGGGATTAGGCAACATGGCCGCCGGTATGCTTATAGGTGACTACCCCGCAATGGCCCCTGATGCTGTGAGCATACTGATGCAGTTCGCCTATGACAAGAAAGTTCCTTCGGCGTTCAGAACAGGTATCTCGGGGTTTTTCTTCACCGGACAGAAGAGTGTGCCGATCATAAATATCCCTGATTTTGAAATTGATCTTGGTGTAATGAGCGCCAGCCTCGGGCTGACCGCGGGTCTCGACGGACGTCTCTGGATGGGCTTCGATGGCAGCGGGAACGAATACGGAATAGGAGCAATGGCATTTGTACATGCCTGGTTCAAGGCCACCTCAATTACCTGCACGAAGCTAAGCGCTGAAGCAAGGGCCGAGCTGGGTGCGACAGGAATATATCAGACCAGCACGGGAGCTTTCACGGCGGCAGGTTGCGGGAGCTTCACTATCGGCGGGTCAGCCAGTCAGTGCTTCCCGACGCCCTGCTGGGACGGGGTCTGCTGTACCGGCTGCATCGGAGGGGGAATAAGCAAAAGCGTAAAGCTCGACCTTCTTTTCGATTCGAATGGCAACACGAGCCTCGATTTCAGCTTCGGCAACTGCAGCGGGCAGGCTAACCTGACAGGTAACTGATGATTAACAATTTGTAATAGGAACAGAATGTATAAGAGACCATATATCAAACTCCTGATCATCTTCACTCTGATGTTCACGCTGTGTGGCCCTTCCCATGCACAGGAGAACGAGCCAACTGCAGTCGCTACCGGGAAGGGGATCTGGATCTACCTTGGGAATGAGATTCCTTCAGGATTTCAATACCAGGTACTTAAGAGTGAGGGAAACGGTGATTTTGTTCCTTTGAGGACAACGGCCTACCGGGGAGATCCGGGAACAATGAAAACAGAAGCGGAAAAATATTATCCGCTGTTCGGCAACCTTGACAAACCTGCCGACAATGAGTTGTCATTCCTGCGCGATTATGCTTCCCGGAACAGAACAACCGACTCAGTCTATATCCAAAACTTCCCATTGATGCACATGCTGCTGGGGACCGCTTACTTCGATCAGGAGGTGAGTGCCGGGAAAACATACCGGTACAGGGTTATAAAGATGGCCGGCAAAGATCGCCTGTGGGAGAGAACAAGCAACAGGGTGAACTTTCCTGCTGAAACAGTTCTCCCAAAGCCTCAATTCAGCAGCAGGCAGGAGTTCGCGGCGCAGGTGGTGGTTCGCTGGTATGTTGCCGGCGGGAGCAGGCTCAGCTCCTTCCTTGTTTACAGGAGGGTCTTCGGTAAGGGAGACTTCCAGAGACTGGATATTACACGTGGGTTCAATATTTCGCAGGATACGGTGTATCTTATTGCCGCAGACACTGCAGTGCAGAATCCGGCCCTGTATGAATATTACATCAGGCCGCTGGATATTTACGGAAACAGCGGACCTGAGTCAGAGGTGATAAGTGCAGGGACGCTGGGCAGTGTCAGTTACCCTGTGCCTGATTATTTCAATGCCAGGGGCGGGGAAAAGGATCATCAGGTGGAGTTGTCGTGGAAATTCAGTGAGACAGGTTACCTGAGGAGCATTGAGGTGTACCGGAGCAGTTCATTTGACGACGGATACATGAGGATTGCCCGGCTCTCACCAAGCGACACCTCCTTAACGGATATAGTGCCTGTGGCCAATGAGAACTACTGGTATTATCTCATAAGCAACGGACCCAACGGCAACAGTCCTCCCTCGGCAAAAGTATCGGCCATGTTCAGAAACAGCGGTGAAAAACCCCTTCCGCCGGCTGAGACGGGGGCAGAGAGCATCAGAGGTGGAGTCAAAGTGTTCTGGAGCTATTATGAGCCCTATGCCAAAGGATTTTATGTCTACCGCTATATCTATGAGACTGCTGAATTCGGGCAGGTCTCGGGATTGATACCGGCCGGTTCAGAGATTTACAGTTTCGCTGATACGGCAAGATACCTGCAGGGCAATGAGGTGTACCGCTATGCTGTCAGGACAGTAAACGATGTTGACCAGTTAAGCGATTTCTCCGAAACTGCCAGCGCCAGCCCGGGCAAGAAAGCAACCGTCGGCAGCCCGATGAACCTGCGCATCACCAAAACAGGCAACGGGATATTACTTGGTATGGGATGATATGCGTCCGACAGAACCGGTCCTGCTTGGTTACAAGGTGTTCAGAAAAGAAGAACCGGACGGCCGTTACACACTGTTACCCGGTGATACTCTCAGAAATGACACTGAATTATTACAGGGATACCACCCTGGTGGCAGGAAAAACATACCGGTACACTGTTTCGGCCATCGATTTCTACGGTAACGAGAGTGCCGGAAGTGTTTCTCCGTTATATGTTCCGGAAGCATCAACCGTTATTGCTCCGGAAATCATCAGGGCTGTCAATACAGTAGAGGGGATTCTTATAAGCTGGGGGCAGGTCACGGATGAGAAGGCTGTATCGGTAAAGGTATACCGGTCGCGAGCAGGAATGCAGCCAATACCTGTTTTCACTTTGCAGAAAACTTCGGATGAATACCTTGACAAGACCGTCTCCGAAGGCGAACTGTACACTTATGAGATCTCCGTCATAACAGAGGGCGACAGTGAATCTGCCAGAAGCAGTGGTGTAACTGTAAGGAGGCAGTCAGAAAATTAAACTGCAACACCCATTTGCTGAAGTCAGATAAAAAATGACCAGGCAGATTTACCTGATGAAAACTGCCGGTTATTTTATCTTTCCTCCTACAATCGGTATCGTCACCTCCGTTCCGTCAAGGTCAACGGTCAGCTTGGTGCCCGGCATCGGGTGAAGGGTGAACTCCTTGTCGCTTGAGAAGATCAGCAGGCCTATCTGTTTGCCTGCAGGTATTATCTGATCGTCAGGCTCCAGCTCGAAGCTCATTTCATAGTATTGGCCCGGAACCAGCGGCTCGCTCTCGGTCAGAGAGCGGTGGTTCTGCAGGTCTGCCCATCCGCGGGTTATTATGTTATCTGTTATCCTGGGTTCACGCGGTGTGGTCCATGGCAATGCCACCAGCCATACTGAGAGGTTCACGGCAGGCTTGTCAGAGGCAACCCTTATCTTTATCGTTGCCACTCCCGAGATGTGCGCAGGCCCGGTCAGCACGGGTGTCAGGTAAAGCAGGCGGTGGCTGGTGTACTCTGCCTGGGCAAGCATGGAGCCGGTGAAGGAGAAGTTATCAGTGAGGGTCTCAGTGCCCTGCTCTGCACCCCGCTCTGTCACCAGACCGCCTGTCGCCGGGCTCCGCGGGTGAGGAAGAATGTCACAGGCACTGCATCAGGATGGGGATAGTCAGGATAGGCTGTTGGACTGAGGCGGTCATCCTTCTCGCGGACGATAAAGGCCTTCGGGTCATTCTCCACGCCGTTCTCCGCACCAAAGAGATAACGGGTGAACCACCTGTTCATCATTTTGAAGGGAGGCTCACCGCCGTGGCCACCCTGATGATAATATATCTGCACCGGCAGGCCCATCTCCTTCAGTACTTTGATAAAACGGTAACTGTGGCTGGGAACAACGTTCCAGTCGTTGAAAGCATGCGCCATCAGTACGGCCGCCTTGAAGGGCTCCATGTAGTTCATCAGGTCACGACTGGCCCAGAAGTCGTTATAGTCGCCTGTAACCCGGTCGATACCCTTCGCCATCTCGGTGTCTCTTACAACACTGTCGCAATACTGGCAGTTGTCAGGATTGGAAAAGATAAAGTCATACAGTACGTCAGCATCTTCGCCCAGGTAGCCGCCGGGGCTTCTCACCAGGCCGTTGGATCTGTAGTAGTGGTAATACGAGGTGTTGGGAGCCACGGGAATAATTGCCTCAAGGCCCTCCACGCCGGTGGTGGCCGCGGCGAAGGGAATGGTGCCGTTGTACGACGTGCCGATCATCCCCACCTTGCCTGTGGTCCAGTAGGCTTTGACCTCTTCTTTCCCGTCGGGCGTGGTATATCCCTTCGCCCTTCCGTTCAGCCAGTCTATCACCGCCTTGGGTGCAAGAGCCTCTATCCTGGTACCGATGGTTGGGCATCCCTGTGAAAGGCCCGTGCCCGGAGCCGACGAGTGCACCACAATAAAACCATACGGCAGCCATGCCTTCACCTGTGAGTTCGATATCACAGGCCGTTCACCCCTGCGTTCAATCTGCGGAGGATGGACGTGTTCGGAGGGAACAGTGTTGAGCTCATGCCTTACATCATAGAAGTACTCCCTGTTGTTGCCGGCGGTGCCCGCAAAGTAGGGGCTCGATTCATATACAACGGGAAGCTTCAGGCCTTCGGTCTCTGTCTGCTTCGGACGTGTGACATCAACATGCATCCTGTCGCGCCTGCCATCACCGTCGGTGTCAAACTCCGTCTCCACCCACAGGTCCTCGCGAATCCAGTCGTCCGGATTCTCAAAGGCAGGTATCTTCTGAGCTTCGCCATCAACAATTACGGGCACTGTTACAGAAGGCCTGTACAGTGGCCTCGGCTTTCCCTTTGATTTTCTGAGCCGGTATTTCAGACTGTCCGCATATAACGACTGACAGCAAAAGCGATACAAGGATTCTCTTTTTCATAGGATGAGTTTACTGTTTAACGGGAATGAAAAAAGAACAAATAATCTTCAGTTGGCTTCCAGATATCTGATCAGCTGAACAAGGCTCTCCTGATCGTCATAGTCTACGGTGTGGGAGTTGACATAATCTTTGATCAGATTTTTCCTGTCATCGAATAATTTCATCAACTGCCTCATATTGAAAAACTTCTTCAGTTCCCCGTCTCTCTTCAGCCAGTAATTTGTGAAGGGCTTAATCGTATAACCGTCAGGTAGTTTCAGCTCATACATGATGCCTCCGTCGAGGATCCCGGAATATGTGCTGACGGAAGTGGTCTCCGAGGTCCCGCCATATGCGGCTGGCTTACCCGGGTATTTCACATTGCACATGTGCTCGGCGTACAGTTCAAATTCAGACCGGTATATCAATTCGACAAATCTGTTGTTCAAAGGAAAGAACTTCCTGTTCATAATGTAAATAGTGTCTACCCGCTCTTTATCCTCTTTCCCGATTGCAAGCTTTTTGCCTTTGTCATCGAAGATCATCTCCTCTGTAAATGAATTGTAGTTCAGCAAAGCCTTATATTCCTGCCCGGATTTCATAAGTACTGTTCCCGTAGTAAATTCAGGGAAAATGTAATGAGAGAGTTCTACACCTTTTGATTGCCCATAGGTTGAGGTAATAACAAGGCCGAATATCAATACCCAGATGATACGTTTCACAGCAAGGCTTCCTTAGTCAGGGATAATTCCGGTATACCCGGGACGGTCAATAAACAGATTCCTCTTTTGATTATCAAATTCTGAGAAGCCGCGGTCAACAATGACATATTCAAAGGGCAACACAGCTCTTTTCGGGACAGGAATTGTTATGCCGGTAATGTCTTCAACTGCCTTCTTCAGAAGCGGCTCTGTCAGATCGCCGAGAGGAAAGGCGGGTAATAACTCATCTCTTACAAGAAAATCGGGTGCAAAACCATCCTTGAAGTTGGTAACACCCTGTGAATTGGCATACCGGATGACTATAGGCTGCATTCCCCAGTTTTTGAAATCAGAGTACTGGGCCTCGTTGGTGTACCAGGTCTTCCGGTTTGATGGTGATGGAGGCAGTATACTTTCCATAAGTGGTATCACCAACAGTAATGACATCCATATAAGGTTCGAGCCCGCAGATGGTCAGCTCCGAAGCACTTGCAGTGCCATACCCCGTCAGGATATGCACTTTGCCGAGACCCAGTTTAACAGGCACAGCCGGGTCAAAATTAACTCTGAGCTGATCCTGCCTGTTATTTGAAACCCAGTAAGCCTGGTACTTGTCGTTCCATTGATAAGTGACGAGAGTACTTGCATTGTCAACCACACCCTGAGGTGCAATGGAGCTGGTCAGATACTGGGCGGCCGTTGTAAAACCACCGCCATTGTACCGCAGGTCAAGCACCAGATCGGTGATCTGGTTATCCTTGAAATACTGCAGTGCCAGGTTGAGGCTGGTGCTGTTATAGCTGGTAATATACTGCAGATACACAAGGTATCCGATCTTATGACCTTCTATCTCAATGACTTTGTACATGAGAACCGGGTCAAGGTTGCAGCTCCTCAGCCACCAGAACGACTGTTGCACCGGATGCAATACCCTGGCTGGTCAGAATCCCCTTTGTGACTGAAATTGAAGTGCCGGACAGCAGATCCCTGTAATTCTCCGCAGTAATATTCCCGCCATTAAGCCTGATGATAAGGTCTCCTCTTGCAAAACCTGCCTCTGAGGCAGGAGTATTTGGGTAAACAAATTCAACGATCCCGAAATAATTCCCGGTAGGCGTGCCTGTTCCATCAACAAACCTACCGAATGCCAGAGAGTAGCCGTAGGTTTTTTCAACTCCCTGCTGACTTCCTTCAAAAGCAGTGATATCATCGGTTATATAATGACCACCTGTCTTCACTGTAGAGGAGTTTATCAAAATAGACCTTGGGGTCGGTTTCATATCTTATGTCGATGACCGGCATTTTATCATACCAGAGATATACATCAGTCATTGCCTCCTTTATGAAGCCGTTAATTTTCTGTATCAGCACAGAGGCCTGCACCTGTTCTTCTTCTTCCTCCTCAGGTATCACCTTCTTCTCGCACCCGGCAAGAATGAATGCTGCAATTAATATTAACGGCAGCCAGTATTTTATCTTTTTCATCGCTATCATGACAATTAAATCCGATATAAAAATACTGAAATTATTACGATTCAGATCACCTGTTTTCGGCAAACTTACTTTCAGGGTTTTTTGTGTTACGCTCGCAAGATGCAGGGGTATGGCCTATTGACAACAAGAGCCATGGAGCGCAGCTGGCGATCAGGTGTGGTCTCACTCCAGTTCACTCAGTAAGCTTCAGATCAGGAAAAGAAATAGCTTTTAGCACTCAAACATGAAACAGGGCTCCCCGCTATTAAAATGATACTGCATTGCGATACCCTGAGTCATAATTCCTATGAAAAGTAAGCCGTTTTTTGTAAGTTTGGGGAAAGAACGCAGGAACCGCAATGGTTTTACAAAGGAAATACAGCCTGACGGTCTTCATATTTGTGGGTTTCTTTCTCGGAATATTTGCCGGGCTGGTTATCGGAGAGCCTGCAACCCCATTTACCGATCCCCTTGCAGATATCTTCCTGAGGCTGCTCAAAATGGCTATTATACCCCTGGTTATCACCTCTATAATCAGTTCCGTGATACAGGTGGGTTCTGCACATGGTTTGGGGAGAATAGGATTGCGGACATTCATATATTACATCTGCACCAGTCTCCTGGCAATATTAACCGGACAGATACTCGTAAATCTGTTTAAACCAGGCGCGGGAGCAGATATCGGCCTTGAAGCCAATCCTGAAACCATCACAGCAGTTGAACGCGGACTGGGAGAGATATTACTGAATATTATTCCTGAAAATCCTGTTGCAGCTGCAGCCTCGGGTGATGTATTGCCTATCATTTTCTTTTCTGTGTTGTTCGGATATTTTGTGACAAGGATAAGAGCAAATCAAAGAAAGCTGATCTCAGGTTTTTTCGAGGCGGCTTTTGAGGCAATGCTTAAAATGACCTCGCTGATTATATGGGCTGCTCCCCTGGGGGTTTTCGGAATCATAACCGGCATTGTAGCCAAAACAGGATTTGCCGCTTTCAGGCCTCTGGGCTTTTACTTCATAATTGTTCTTGCAGGCCTGGCCGTACATATGTTTCTGACACTTCCGCTGCTTCTTTATTTCCTAGGCAGGATAAGTCCGGTAAAGCATTTCCGGGGGATGGGGTCTGCACTGATCACGGCTTTTTCAACATGCTCAACCATTGTCACCCTCCCTCTGACGATGAAGGCTGTGACAGAAGTCTCGGGAGCATCAAAGAGGGCTGCCGGTTTTGTGCTTCCCATTGGTGCCACGATGAATATGGATGGGACGGCACTTTATGAATGCGTGGCCACTATTTTTATCGCCCAGGTATATGGTTTTGACCTCACCTTGGGCGCCCAGATGACTATCGCAATCACAGCGGTGCTTGCTTCAATCGGGGCGGCCAGTATCCCCATGAGCGGACTGGTAATGATGTCTATCGTACTGGGAGCCGTAGGATTGCCTCTCGAAGGTGTCGTTGTTATTCTTGCCGTTGACAGGATTCTGGACATGTTTCGTACAACGGTCAATGTCTTTAGCGATAGTTGCGGTGCTGTAATTATTTCCAGGCTGGAGAACCTGAGTGCAGGCTCCCCGGCAGTCCCAGTGGAACCATAATAAACAGAATGCTAAACTAACAGAAAGTTACATCGGGTATGAGGCTGTTCTTACTTCCCGTACGTCAGGAAAGGGGTACGAAATGTTCCGCTTTTTTATGATGAAGAGCTGAAACGGTCGCCTGATCACTCAACTTATTTGTTAAATTAGCACCTTCACCTGCAGAATGATGCCCGCCCATGAGTAACCCAAGAAGCCTCGTCAAAACACTCGGATTAGGATATGTCATCATTTTTGTCATCGCCAATATCATTGGTTCGGGAGTATTTAAAAAAATCGCCCCTATGGCTGCCGAGCTGCAGTCATCGTCATGGATACTCCTTGTTTGGCTTGTGGGAGGGATCATAACACTCTTCGGTGCACTCAGCAACGCTGAGCTGGCCGGGATGCTGGCCGACACCGGCGGGGATTTCGTCTACCTGAGGAAAATATACAACCGTTTCTTTTCATTTCTCTATGGCTGGTCTCTGTTTGCAGTCATCCAGACCGCCACCATTTCATCACTGGCATACGTGCTGACTCAATCACTCAACAGTATTATATCCATTCCCGAAATACTTCCCTCGTTACATGATTTTACAATCGGCGGGATTTTCTTTCCGTTTCCAGGATTTTGGCATCAAGCTTACAGCCATTCTTGTGATCATGCTGCTGACGATGCTCAATATGTCAGGACTGAGGAGCGGGGCCTGGACCGGCAAGGCTATCTTCTTCGTTGTTTGCGCAGGGCTTGCCGTGATCATTATAGCAGGGCTGACCAATGATGCTCCCAGGCCAGCCGGCTTCATGGCTGTCAGGGATCTGGGTAACGGTACCGTTACCATCTCATCGTTCTATACAGCTATGCTTGCCGCCTTCTGGGCCTACCAGGGCTGGGTCTCCGTGGGATTTATAGGAGGTGAGATAAAAGATGCGAAGGCCAACATACCAAAGGGCATAGCAATAGGTGTTTTTGTGGTTATAGTAGTATACCTCCTGGTTAACCTTGCATATATGCGGGTAATGTCTATTCCCGATCTGATTAAGGTTCACGAGGCTGGCAACCAGATAGCTGCAGTTGAGGTGATCAGAAGCCTCTGGGGATCAGGCGGGGTTCTGTTCATATCGCTGCTAATCCTGGTAACCACCCTGGGCTGCCTCAACGCAAGCATCCTGACAGGCTCACGGCCCTATTATGCCATGTCACGCGACCGTCTTTTCTTTTCAGGTATCGGGAAGCTCAACAGGCACAACGTACCCGGAAACTCATTGCTCTGGCAGGGGATATGGGCATCAGTGCTGGTGCTGTCAGGCACCTTCGACCAGCTGACGGACATGCTCATCTTTGCCGTTTATATTTTCTACGGAGCCACGGCAACAGGAGTATTCATCCTCCGCCGCCGTATGCCTGATACCTACCGTCCGTACAAAGTACCCGGATACCCGGTCATTACGGCCATCTTTGTGCTATTCTGCATCGGTCTCTTTATCAATACTATAATGACGCAGCCCCGCGAAGCCCTGATAGGTCTTTCTCTGATTCTTGCCGGTATACCTGTCTATTTTATCTTCAGGAGAAAATCGCTTGATGCTAAAAGTGATTGATCTTGTGCCACAGTCTTTCAGCCTGCTTTCTCGATTCCTTCAGGATGGCCTTCTCATCCACGGTGACGATTTTCCTCTTTCTTACCATAAGCCTTCCACCGGATATAACGTCGGTTATGTGCCTTGATGATATGCCGAAGAGGAGATGACCGATGAAATTCTCCTTTGTGACAGGAGTGGGTGAACCATAATTCAGGACAACCAGGTTATTGTCTCCGTCACCTTTGAAGCCGTTCTCATTCAGGTAGCGGTGCACGTTCCTGAAGCGACGGTAAACAGAGTCGTACGAGACAGTGTCATGACCCTGCCCTGCAAAGAATGTAGCCTTGAGGCTCTGCAGCATGTCACTGTGCATACCGTCAGTACCAAGCATAATGTTCTCACCGAGCCCTGCACCGTTGAAATATCCTACATTGTTGTTCAGGTTGCTTTCACAGTTCTCTGCAACCCATGCAGGTGAATTTCTTATCAGTTCTCTCTCCCTATCCTCAAGATGGAGACAGTGGACCAGGATGCTTTTAGCGGAGCCGAGTACCCCTGCTTCTGAAAGTCGTTCAACAACCCGTTTGCCGTGCTCAGAGAGCGACTGTTCCTGGTCATGGTTGTCCTCGGCAACATGGATATGAATACCGCTGTTGTACTTATGCATCAGTTCTACGGCCCGTCCAAGAGTATCATCACTTACGGTAAAGGAGGCGTGGAGCCCAACCAGGCCCTGGTGATCCTTAAGCCAGGTCTCCGTCTCTTCAAGACCTTCGCCGGCAATAACCTTTCCGTCGCGGTCGGAGGTCTCATAGCAGAGCAGATGTGAAACACCAACTTTTTCAAATGCCCCGGCAATGATTCCGAGAGAACCGCTTGCCGCGAACGGAGAGGCGTGATGGTCTATCACGACGGTAGAACCGTTCCTGGCACATTCCATGGCAGTCACCAGGGCAGATATTTCAATTAATTCATTATCAAGTTTTTTGTCGAGGGTCCACCAGACGTACTGAAGGATCTCAAGGAAGTTACGGGGGGTATTCTTTGGAGCGCCCATACCTCTGGCCAGTGCAGAGTATGAATGATGATGGCCTACAGCAAAGGATTTTGTCACTAGCTTACCGCTACAGTCAATCACTTCGGTGTCAGGGTAGACAATGCCGTCATCATCCACGGGTATTAGCTGTACAGTATCGTCATCGGGCCGGACAATAATATTCTTTTTACTGAAATCCAGCGTTTTCCAGTCAATGTACGTTGCGTTCCTGAGCAGCAGGTTCATGACTTTATTGATTTGTTATTTATCTCTTTCTCCTGAGAGGCAATTTTGTTCTTCTTATTCCATCATAAGCGCAAAGGGCATTGGCTATGGCCGCAGCTGTCGGGACCATCCCTATCTCTCCAATGCCTTTAGCGCCGTAGGGTCCGACAGGGTCTTTCTCTTCGATGCCGATCACCTCTATCTCCGGCATTTCATCTGCCCTTAGTATTCCCAGGTCGTTGAACTTCAGGCTTATCGGCCTGCCCTTCTCAAGGGGCAGATCCTCCGTCAGCGCGTAACCCATTCCCATATGCACGGCCCCTTCTATCTGTCCCTCAAAGAGCATACGGTTCATTATCTTTCCGGCATCATGAGCTGCAATGATTTTTGTGACAGCACCCTCATCGTCAAGTATTGCCACCTGTGTGGCGTAACCATATGCGAAATGGATAGCAGGGTCATCTCTTTTTTCTCCCGGTTTGCAGGTCCAGTCGCACACATACCTGCCCCGGTAGACGCGGCCGGTTAACTGCCGCAGTGTACCCTGTTTAAGGTCTTCCCTGATCCTTGAAGAGGCGTCGATGATTGCGTTGCCCATCAGCGCCGTTGCTCTTGAGGAGGTAGTCATGCCTGTTGGGAGGCCTGCTGCGGTGTCCACCTTAACCTCAATTACCTCTGGATCAATGCCCGTCTCGTGGTGCAGTATCTGCACAGCCATGGTATGTATTCCCTGGCCCATCTCGCTCCAGCCGTGGCTGACGATGACCTTTTTATCCGAGACGATCTCCACCGACACCTCGCTGTCGTCGGTCATGCCATTTCCCACGCCAGTATTTTTGATGCCACATGCTATGCCTGCGAACTTCGCCGTGGTGAAAGCATCCCTAACAGCCAGGAGTGTCTTCTTCAGTCCCACACCTCTGAGGAGCTGTCCTGTAGCTGTTCTTTTTCCGTCTTCGAGGGCGTTGTCGAACCGTATCTGCCACCGGTCGAACCCGCCCATGCGGCAGAGCTCGTCTATGCAGCTCTCCACGGCAAAGGTCACTTGCGGCACACCGAAGCCCCGCATGGCGCCGGAGGGTATATTATTCGTATAGACTGTTGCTGCTCTGATATCCACTGCAGGCACTGAGTATGCACCGGTGGCATGGCCCACCACCCGTTCCATCACCTTGGTCCCGACGGAGGCATAGGCGCCGGTGTCACCCAGGGCATTAAGCCTGAGTGCCGTGAACCTCCCGTTGCTGTCGCAGCCAAGGCTTATCTCCATCCATACGGGATGGCGTTTCGGGTGCATAATGATCGATTCGTCCCTGTTCAGGTGTACCCTCACCGGCCGTTTCAGGTGCCAGGCAAAGAGAGAGGCATGGCCCTGTACGGTAATATCCTCCTTGCCGCCGAAGCCGCCTCCGTTCTGCACCTGTATCACCCTTACCTTTTCTGCGGGCAGGTCAAGTATCTCCGATACAGCTTTCCTGTCGACGTATGCACCCTGTCCCTGGCTGTAGAGCCTGATGCCGTCTTCATCAGGGATGGCTATCGCCGTTTCGGTCTCGAGGAAGGCATGTTCAATACGCTGGGTTTCATATATCCCGCCGGCCACCCAGGCAGCCTCGCTCAATTCCTTCACGGGGTCGCCGGCACTGATGCTGCATGTCTCCAGCACGTTGGAGCGGCCGCTGTGGACCTCAATACTGTCTGGCCTGGCAGCCGCATGCATGTCGGTCACCGCTTCAAGGACCCGGTAGTCAATCTTTATCAGCTGTGCCGCAGCCCGTGCCATCGCTTCCGTCTCTGCCACCACACCTGCCATCACATCACCGAGGCAGTGTGTCGTCTCTCCTTCGGCCACCATCAGGGGCCAGTCACGGAAGATAAGTCCTGTTTTATGCTCACCGGGGATATCCGTGGCGGTAAAGATCCTGATCACCCCCGGGGCATTCAGGGCTTCCGAGATGTCAATCCTGACAACCGTGGCGCGGGGGTGGTCGCTGAAGCGCAGCGCTCCGTGAACCATGCCTTCAAATTGCATGTCGTCAACGAAATCCCTGGCTCCCAGCGTCGTTTCGGCGGCCATGTATTTGGGGTAAGGCTCGCCGACCGCTGCAGAGGATCTGGCCCCGGTTGCCCGGAGACCGGCATCAGACGGCGGGGCACCTGCCAGCCCGGCATCAGATGGCAGAGCACCCTCCAGCCCGTCATTAGTAGGCAGGGCACCACCCAGCCCGTCAACGGCAGGGGCATTCTGCAGTACCTCCCGTTCATTTCTCAGCTCAGCAAATGCCGTTGCAACGGCATCAACTATCTTCACATATCCCGTACAGCGGCACAGGTTAGGCGAAAGGGCTTTAATGATCTCAGCACGTGAAGGTGCCGGGTTAACATTATATAGAGCCTTCGCCCTCATGACCATCCCCGGGGAGCAGAAGCCGCACTGCACGGCGCCTTTATGTGCAAAGCTCCTGCTGATCATCTCCCTGAACCTGTCAGGCAGTCCTTCGGTGGTCACAATCTCAGCCCCTTCGAGGCTTTTCATCTTTGTACGACACGCCAGACGCGCCCTGCCGTTTATCTCCACGGTGCATGCGCCGCAGACTCCCTGGCCGGAGCAGCCGTCTTTTGCAGAGGTGATCCTTATCTCTGTCCTGAGGTGGTCAAGAAGAGACTCCTCCGGGTCACCCTCATAGCTTCTCAGTACGCCGTTAAGGGTATAGGTGATCATTGTACGAGCCTCTCCAGGTTATCTATTGTCGGGTAAACCGACGCGGGCATCCTGATCAGTGAGGAGACTGCCGCCGGGTCCTTAAGCCCTCCCCCGGTAAGCAGAACGACATTGGATGAGCCGGATGTGATACGGCCATCACTGTGGTATGAAAGGAATCCGGCAAATGCCGCCGCTGCCGCAGGTTCTGCGAAGAGCCCGGTGTTCCCGGCCAACACCTTTGAAGCATTCATGATGGCATCATCGGTAACAGTCAGTGTCTCGCCGCTGTACTCCCTGATGAACTGTCGTGCCATATGGAAGTTCCTTGGTATGTCAACGGAGATGGAATCTGCCACCGTGGAGGAGGGCACGATGCTGAATACCTTCATGAGGAATATTCCTCACCAGGTTATCGCTCATTTCCGACTGCACAGCAACGATGACGGGTATTTTCTCAATAATTCCCAGGCGAAGGAGATCCTCAAATCCCTTGTAAATGCCTGCCAGTATCACGCCATCACCTGCCGGTATGAAAATCCTGTCAGGTACCTGGCTGCCAAGCTGGTCAAACAGTTCAAACGATGCTGTCTTTTTCCCTTCAATGGTAAGCGGATTGAAGGCGGTGTTGCGGTTATACCATCCGAACGTCTCCGTGGCCTTCACGCTCAGGTCAAAAGCCTCATCATAGGTACCCTTTAACGGTACTATTATTGCGCCGTACATGACAATCTGGGTCAGTTTGGCCTGAGGTGCCGTCTCGGGAACAACTATCACCGCTCTCTGGTGCTGCGAGGCGCATATACCCGCAAGGGATGAGCCCGCATTGCCTGTGGAGGCTGTTATAATGGTTCGAAGCTGTCTCTCCGCGGCATATGCCGAAACCAGCGCAGATGCCCTGTCCTTGAATGACCAGGTGGGGTTCTGCGAGTCATCCTTGAGGTAAAGAGGGAATGGCAGCCTTTTGCCGTCAAGCTCTTTAAGCTGATACAGGGGGGTGTTTCCCACTCTCAGTGGAGGCAGTGATGCAAGGCTGTCAACAGGCATAAGATCGATGAATCCTTTCTCTTTCAGGCCGGCGAAGCCGGAGGCTGTATTTCGTATTGCCTCATAGTCATAGAGCGTTTTCAGCACCCCGCGCGGAGGGGTATCAGGGAGCTGCCGGGAGCTGCACGAGGGGCAGAGGTATATCGTTGCGGCACTGTCGTATTCGCTGCCGCAGTCGGTGCACCTGTATTTGAATTTGCTCTTATCCATCTCCTTCCCGGTACTGTTCAGAGTTCCTCCAGTAGTCCGGTCCTGGCATTGAACTCGTTGATCAGTTCATCCCAGCGTCCTGTCTGACGGAACATAGTGTTCCACACATCCCTGTCATACCAGAGCTGGTTAAGCTCTTCAACATCTTTTGCCTGCTGTTCGATCCAGGTGTAGTATTTCAGGTTATGGATAGCCTTTCTGTCCCTGTATGAGAGCTCTTTCATGTTGTCACATCTGGCTCCCATCAGGCACTGCTCGAAGTCACGCACGGCCTGCAGCGAGTCATATTCGCCCCTCTGGTTTCTTAATTCATCGACCCTTGACCTGTACATCTCCGCGGAATCGGTTGCTATAGTGATGATGACATCATCAGCCGTCATCTCAAAGTACCTTGCTGTCTTGATTGCGGAGAGCACGTTGCCGATGCCGGAGATGCCTATCAGCGGCAGGTTACGCACAACGTCACCGTCAATACCCATCGCTGTCAGGTATTCTCCTCCCTTTTTCTCATTGAACAGCCGCAGGAGCCTCATGCAGTCTTCATCATCAATGGCGGTCACCACGTCAGTGTTCCTGACGTTGTGTATCCACGGCACATGCTTATCTCCGATGCCTTCGATCCTGTGGCCGCCAAAGCCGTTCATCAGGAGCGTGGGACACTGGAGTGCCTCGGAGGCTACTACCCTGATGCCGGGTATTATCGTCCTGAGGTAATCACCTGCAGCTATGGTGCCTGCTGACCCTGTTGCAGAGACATAAGCGGCAAGTGTGCTGCGGTCATTCTTCACGGAGTTATAAACCTCCCCGATGGCTTGTCCGGTGACGTTATAGTGCCAGGCACCGTTGCCAAACTCATCAAACTGGTTGAAGATTATGCAATCGGGGCGGGTTCTGCGTATCTCCCAGCATTTGTCATAAATCTCCTTGACATTTGATTCGCAACCCGGTGTGGCGATCACCTCCGAGCCTATCTCATCGCGCAGCCAGGTGAACCTTTCGCTGCTCATCTCCTCAGGCAGTATTGCCACCGATTCAGTACCCATCAGTTTGGAGTCAAAGGCGCCACCCCTGCAGTAGTTGCCTGTCGATGGCCATACTGCCTTTTGCCATGTGGGGTCAAAGCCGCCGGTGATAATTCTCGGGGTGAGGCATCCGTATGCCGCCCCTACCTTGTGGGCTCCCGTAGGGAACCATTTGCCGGCCAGGAGGATGATTCGCGCATCCACTCCCGTAAGCTTCCGCGGTAACTCAATGAAGTTGACTCCGCCGAAAAGGCCGCCCCTGTCAACAGGCTCATTCTTCCATGTTATACGGAACAGGTTCAGGGGGTTGATATCCCATAGTCCCACATCCTTAAGCTTCCACCTTATCTTATCGGGGATGAGTTCCGGGTGCCTCTGTTGTTCGAAGGTGGGAAGGATAATTCCCCTCTCCCTGAAGCGGCTGACAGCATTCTCCAGCGCTGTCTCACTGGTAATCTTATCAATAGGCTGGATCATAATATCCTTCTGTTTTTATCAGATCTGTACTGCAAGATAGTAATATGCCGGCAAATAAATGGTTCTCCATGTCATGCATGAAGCACACTAACCGCACCCTGAAGCAGCACGGCCATCTCTGCGGCCTTGAGAAAATGTGCCTCCTTTATGCAGGGAGTTAGAAACTTAACTTCGGTAAGCCTGAAGGTTTCCCTGGAAAAGGTCGCCGAAACGAAATCTGTCTCATAGATATACTTATCAGATATCTCAGTCAGTGTTGCGAAGCTTCCCTTACGTTTATGGATAAGGTTTTTTCTGTCCCTCAGCACTGAGAGGAAGTATCCCTCTTCGGCTTCATTGAAGGATGCTGTGGTGAGCCAGAATTTTGGTTTCTCACGGTAGGGTGCTCCGGAGGTGGGGCAGAATGTGTCGCAGTTACCACATTCATTGCAGAAATTGGCAATGTGGAGTATCTGGTATGACTGCCTGATCTCAAAGATACCGTCCTCTTCAAAGACGATAGTGCCATCCTCTTTTTTCACAGCCTTCTGCAGCATATGGCTGAACGGGGTCACCCGGCAGGTGCGGTTTGCGAAGTTGGGGCAGACGGTTGTGCAGATGCTGCATATCTCATCACACCAGAGACATCGCCCGGCTTCCTCTCTTATTGTTTTGCTGTCCTGCTTTGGGCTCAACAGTTTGAATGTCCGTCTCTCCTCGTCAGTGGGTTCGGCAGCAGGACTGGCATGGATCCGGACAGCCCTTTTTACCATCAGTTCACTGTATGAGAGGTCTCTTATAAATTCCGGTTTCTTAATACTGAGGCTGATGCCGGCGTCATGCATTATCTGTCCGGCAGCTTTCCTGCCGTCGCCAATGGCATTTATTGCCGTTGATGCTCCGCGCATGGCATCTCCACCCGTGTATACGCCTTTTATGCGCGTACGGTAAGGGCTGTCGCCGACGGAGAGCTCATCGCCAGGGGCGATGTCAATGTCCGTCATCTGTCCTATCGCCGGAATGACGGTGTCGCATTCCAGCTCAAAAGTGCTTCCGTCGACTTTTACCGGGGAGGGTCTGCCGTTGCTGTCAACACCCTTCAGCTCCATCCTGCTGCAGGTCAGTCCTGCAACCATGCCGTCCCTTACAATGATCTTCTCCGGTGCCGTAAGTTCCAGGATGGTTATCCCTTCCTTCATCACCTCCCTTATCTCTCCCTGGTCGGCGGGCATCTCGTTCACGGTACGCCGGTAGACGACAGTCACGCTGCCCTCCCTGCCAACGATGCGGTGTGCCGTGCGGGCAGCATCCATGGCGGTGTTGCCTCCACCGATGATGACAGCATTTCTGCCTATGCCCGTCTCTGTTCCCGCTCTTGCCCTGAAGAGAAACTGCAGCGGGTCGATGACCCCCGAGGCCCCGGCACCCTCTATGTTGAGAGGGGTTGAGAGCTGTGCCCCCGGTCCGATGAATATAAAGGGATAGTCGTCTTTTAGCGACTCAAATTTCTGTTTGTCGATCCGGCTGTTGAATGTGATATTGACTCCCAGGCTTGTGATACGGCCGATGTCTTTTGCCACGGCTCCGTCGGTCAGCCTGAAACCGGGGATGGCATACTGTACCATACCGCCGGCCTTTGGCCTGGCCTCGTACACGTCAACACTGAAGCCTGCCATCCTCAGGTAATAGGCACATGATAGTCCTGCCGGCCCGGCTCCTATGACTGCCGCCCTGAGACCGTTTACCGGTGCAGGCTTCAGGGTGATTTCATCGTGGCCTGAGATAAATCGTTTTACTTCCCGTATCTGTAACGGATCGTCATAATTTATCCTTGTGCACTTCCCCTGGCACAGGTGATCACATACCATGCCGGTGACGGAAGGGAAAGGGTTGGTCCTGAGGATCACCTCAAAGGCTTTGTCAATATCTCCCTGAGAGGTGTGCCACAGGTAATCGGGTATATCCTGCCGCGTGGCGCATGCTTCACTGCATGGCGCCGCGATGCAGTCGAACATGTCAAGTTCCCTCCCTGACTTGATGTCAGGCGGCCTGATATACTCCCTGCGGCAGGCCGATGATGATGTTACGGCCTGGCTGTATGAAGCCAGGTTTGACAGCGCGGCTGCATTCAGGTCAGTCAGACTGACTGCATTGAGTTCAGTCAGACCGGCCGTCCAGTTCGTCGACCGGCCGTCAATGAAGTCATTAATATTTCCTGCATCATGCTTCTTAAGTCCGGCATTCAGCTCGCTGAAGTACTGGCTCAATCGCATGTAGCCCCCGGGTCTGAGCAGGTCACTGCATACGGTGACTGTCGTGAAACCGCATGAGATGAGAGTGGCTATGTTGAAGGCATCGGCCCCGGCAGAGAATGAGAGTAAAAGTCCGCCGCGGAACTCTTCCTGCAGCTTCCGGGCAAGGTTAACTGATATCGGGTGAAGAGCACGCCCGCTCATATACATCGTCAGCACCTCCTTGCCGAATACCTCCCTGTTGTTGACTGACTCAAGCGTGTTTGTCAGCTTAAGCCCGAACTGAAGACCATGGTCAGCGGCTAGGGAGCTGAGTGATCTGATTATCCTTACGGCATCATCATATTTAAGGTCATGTTCAAAGGCCTCATCCGGGACAATTGTCTTAAAATGCAGCCTGTCATTAAGTATCTCCCTCAGCATCACGGGTCCCAGAAGCGTAGGGTTCAGCTTGACAAGAGTGTGAAGATTCCGTTCCGCAATAAGATACCGGGCGATTGCTTCTATCTCATCCGGAGGACATCCGTGCATCGTAGAAAGGGTGATGTTGTCGGAAATGCGTGAAGGGATGTCAATCTCAATTGCCTCTGGATAAATATCCAATATCTCGTCAAGTCTCTCATTCAGCTGATCACTGCAATCATTCATTGTGTCAAGGAACCACTGCACATTCTCCTGCATTATACCCTGAAGGTTGTATCCGACACTCATGTTGAACACGGTTCCGGGGTTTTCGTCCCATCCAAACCTCCTGTTCAGTATGTGAATGATTATCCATGCGTTAAGGTACTCGTCGAAACTCTCTTTTATCTTCAGCTCCTGAGACCACTCGCAGTTGTAGCCCTCGTCCTGCATGTCGATGCAGGGTTTGGAAACCTCAATTTCGTCAAGTGTCTGGACTGTTTTAAGTTCGATGTAGCGCGCTCCGGTCAGCCAGGCTGCGACAATATTCTGTGCCATCTGTGTATGAGGGCCGGCGGCAACGCCTACTGGCGATTGGAGAGGATGTCCGAAGATTTCTGTACGCAGTGCTCTGTTCCTGGCCGGGACAAAAAACAGCTCCTCAGGTATCCCGAAGATGGTGCCTTCATTGCTGAGCTCCCTTATAATCAGTCTCAGCAGTTGCGCCAGGGGGATGGGAGCAAATTTTCCGGATATCATTTCATTTTTTATCATACAATCTCATCAGGACCTTCTCAGGTGTCAGCGGTGCATCGAAGTCAGGCTTCCATGCGGGGTTGAAAGACCTGATGGCATTGTGCAGAGCGAAATATGCTCCGATACCGTACATGAACGGCGGTTCGCCAATGGCTTTTGATTTCAGGAGGGCCGGTCCCGGTCCTTCCGTCTCCAGTGCCCGGAATTCAAGGATCCCGGGGGCGGAGTATATATCAGGCACCTTGTATGTCGAGAGGCTGTCGGTAAGCATCTTCCCTTCGCTGTTGAAGAGTATCTCCTCCATCGTCATCCAACCTATTCCCTGTATTACGCCGCCCTCCATCTGGCCCCTGTCGATGTCCGGATTGAGGCTGTTTCCAAAGTCGTGTACAATGAGCACCCTGTCGATATTGTAAATCCCCCTGAGGCAGTCGAGCACCACCGTGACGACCGCAGTGCCCCAGACATGATATGCAAACGGATGGCCCTTCTCCTTCGATTTATCAAAGAAGATCACCGGGGTGGCATAGTGGCCGCTCTCCGTCAGGGAGACCCTTCCCAGAAAGGCTTCACGAACAAGCTTTTCCCACGTTATGTTTGTGGGTGTTCCATTCAGGAAGACCTTTTCTTCATGCAATACAACCTCTCCGGGACTGCATCCGAGCATCTGTCCGGCAACCTCCCTGAGCCTGTTTCTCAGCTTGTCACATGCTATCAGCAGTGCGTTTCCGTTCAGGTCAGCCCCTGAACTTGCTGCTGTGGGCGACGTGTTCGCTACCCGCGTTGTGTTTGTTGTTTCGATCTTTATTCTGGCCTGATCTACGGAAAACAGACCCGCTGCAACCTGTGCCAGCTTGACGTTGACACCCTGTCCCATCTCCACCGCCCCGGTACTAATGCCTATACTTCCGTCCTGGTAGATGTGAACCAGTGCCCGTGCATGGTTCATGGATGTGTTGGTGAAAGAAATTCCAAAGCAGACAGGCATCAGGGCCATGCCTTTGCGGTAAAGGGTGTTACTGCTGTTGAAGTCTGCGATTTCCCTTTCAATCTGCTCAATCCTGAATTCCCTGTCGAGTTCTTCAAAGCATTTACCGATGTTCACATCAAGGGCGACCTGGCCGTACGGGAACACATCATTATCTTTAAGGAAGTTAGCCTGCTGGATGATGCGGGCCGGGACCTTCATTTCTTCAGCTGCCTTGGCTATGGCGGCTTCAATCACGAACATACCCTGGGGTGCCCCGAATCCCCTGAAGGCAGTGTTGGGGGGCAGGTTGGTCCGGCAGCTGTGAACGGTGACCTCGGTGTTGGGAATGAAGTAGGCGTTGGTCGTGTGCAAAAGCGTGCGCTCCATGATTGCCGGCGAAAGGTCTGCAGCGGCCCCGCCGTTCTGGTACATCACGGCACTGTAGGCTTTTATCCTGTAATCCTTTGTGAGCCCTATCCGGAAGTCGGCACTGTAAGGGTGACGTTTCCCCGTCATTCGCATATCGTCACCGCGACTGAGGGTGATCTTCACCGGACGCTGCAGCAGTGATGATGACAGGGCAGCCATGACGGCCACGAAGGTAGCCTGGTCCTCCTTACCGCCGAAGGCCCCTCCCAGTCGTGCCACATCCACCTCCACACGGTTCATGGGGAGTGAGAGGACCCTGGAGGCTATCCTCTGCACGAGTGTCGGGCTTTGGGTTGATGAGTGTATCCTGATTGAACCGTTATCGGCCGGGTAGGAGTAGGCTCCCTGGGTCTCGAGATACAGATGCTCCTGTGCACCGCAGTCGGCTCTGCCTTCCACGATATAGTCGCATTCGTTCCATGCGGCTGCCACATCGCCCATCCTGAAGGTGCGCGAGGGGATGAGCAGATGTCCCTTCTCCGCTGCCACGCGGGGATCAGTGACGGGCTTAAGCTCGTTGACAGTGATTTTGATCTGTCGCGCCGCTATCCTCGCGTTATGTTCAGTGTCAGCGATAACCAGGGCTACGGGCTGGCCGCAGTAATGCACCTCATCCACAGCAAAGAGGGTCTCGTCAGAGATAATCCCGCCGATATCGTTTTTTCCGGGGATATCACTGTGAGTAAAGATCCTGTGAACACCAGGTGAGGCGAGAGCTGCGGTAAGGTCAATGGCCGCTATATTTCCGTGAGCTGAGGGGGAGCCGAAGATGACACCGTAAAGAGTGTTCTTCAGAACCGGTATGTCATCGAGGTACTGTGATCTCCCGGTTGAATGGTTCACTGCATCCGGGTTGTTCATAGCTGGCCGATGTTAAGTTTTATCCTTTCAGGGAACAGCTTCAGGAAGTGGGCAATGAGAAGCTGACGCAGGAGCAGCCTCTTGTAGCCGGCACTGCCCCTGGCATCGCTGATGGGAGAAATCTCTTCCTGCATTATTTCATTAGCCTGCAACACTATGTCTGAGGAGATGGACCGGCCGGTAAGAAAGCCGCTTGTTTTTGCGAGGTACAGGGGTACCGGGCTCACCCCTCCGGCGGAGAGATGGCATTCAGCAATGGTGTCCCCGGTCACGAGGAGATGTATTGCGCTGTTCACACTGGCTATGTCAAGGTGGGTTCTGCGGCTTACCTTCTCAAAGCTGTACAGTGCCGGTTCAGGCTGATATTCGAACGAGACATCCCTTATAAATTCCTCCGGGGAGAGGTCAAGCTTTTTGTATCCCAGGAAGAGGTTCCGCAGGGGGAGAGTCCTGATTTTCTGAGCACCCTCAATGGTCACCTCGGCATTGAGGGCCAGCAGCATGATGGAGATGTCTCCTATGGGTGAGGCGTTGACAATATTTCCGGCTATGGTGGCCATGTTCCTTACGGGTTCGGATGCAATAAGCCGGATGTAAGAGGAGATCTCCGGAATATATTGCTTAAGTTCTGCCGATTCTCCTGCTTCGCTGATCGTCACTGAGGCACCGATGACACATCTTCCGCCTTCGACTTTTATTCCTTTAAGATCTTTTCTTTCACTTAGTGTGACTATTTCCGATTCCGCCAGTGCGTCAGGCTTTTGTACCATCAGGTCGGTGCCCCCCGCAATTCTAAACCTCATTCCGTGCTCATCCGGGGGTTCCTGGGGTTTCGGGGGTGCCGCGTGTTCCGTTTGTTCCGGAGGTGCCGCGATTGCCGGGATTATCGCAAGTCTTTCAGGTATTGTCAGGAAGTATTCAGGCAGCTGTTTCCGCTCAACAAGCCATCTCACCGGGTCGGTTATCTCCTTGTCAGTAAGGGATACCACAATGGCTTCTGCCGCTCTTTGGATCGATTTGTAACCCGTGCACCTGCATATGTTGCCACCAGTCGCTGCAACTGCAGATTCCCTCGTCGTTTTCCTGCCGGTAGTGCCTTCTGCCACAAGTGACATAACTATGCCGGGGGTGCAGAATCCGCACTGGATGGCTCCGTTGTCAACCAGCGCATTCTGTACATGGGACAGATGTCCTGTGTTGATCCCCTCTATGGTAACAATATGTTTTCCGTGTGCATTGCCGAGCGGCATCAGGCATGAGACGGCGCTCCTGTAGGTAACAGTGGTGCCGGTCAACGTGCCGGCAAGGACCGTGCAAGCACCGCAGTCGCCCTCACGGCACCCTGTTTTGGTGCCAGTGAGGCCCATGTCATACCTTATGAAATCGAGCAGCGATGACCCTGAGGGCTTGCCGGTGCTGACCTGCTCGTTATTAAGGATGAATGTTACCATGCACAAATATAATTCAAACAGGATTTATTATAACTTTGATTTCCCTCATATAAACCGGTATTATGGAAAATATCTATCAGAAAATCAATGACCTCTCAGAGAAATACAGTGATTACACGGCAAACAACCTTTCGAAGCTTGTAAAGATCAAATCTTTAACCGCCCGGGAAAAGGATGTGCAGCTTGAGCTGAAGCACCAGATGGAGGAGGCAGGGTTTGATGAGGTTTTCATCGATGGACTGGGTAATGTCATTGGAAGAATAGGAAACGGGAAGAAGATACTGGCTATTGACGGCCATATGGATACGGTTGACCTTGGTGCTGCGCAAAACTGGAGCTTTGATCCGCTTGGCGGAGAGATACGCGAAGGCTTTGTGCACGGACGCGGCTCCGTTGATCAGAAGGGCGGACCGGCATCATTTGTTACGGCCGGGAGGATACTGAAGGAACTCGGTTTTGACAGGGACCTTACGGTATACTTTACCGGCAGCGTGATGGAGGAGGACTGTGACGGATTGTGCTGGAAATATATAATTGAGGAGGATAAGATAAGGCCTGACCTGGTCGTCCTGACCGAGCCAACGAACCTGGGTCTATACAGGGGTCAGAGAGGAAGAATGGAGATGCAGGTCCATTTCCATGGCAGGTCGTCACACGGCTCTGCCCCTGAACGGGGAGTGAACGCCATATATATGGCCTCACGTGCGGCTCTGGAGATTGAGAAGCTGAATGAGAGGCTTGCCCCTGATGCCTTCCTGGGCAAGGGAAGCATAACCGTGACCGAGATCATCTCCCGGAGCCCGTCGCTCTGCGCCGTGTCAGACTATGCACGGATACACCTCGACAGGAGGCTGACGACGGGAGAGACAAGTGAGAGCGCCGTGAGGGAGATCGAGGAGATTGTAAGCGGAATGAATGCAAAGGTTGAACTGCTGTCCTACTCGGAGGAAGCCTATACGGGACTGGAGTACGGCATGGACAAATACTACCCCACCTGGACGGTGCCAGAAGATCATGATGGGGTGCAAAAAGGAATAAATGCCTTCACCGGACTCTTTGGAAGAAGACCGGTGGTTGACAAATGGACCTTCTCGACAAACGGCATCATGACCTGCGGGATATACGGCATACCAACCATCGGTTTCGGACCGGGGAATGAGGTGCTGGCACATGCACCGGATGAAAAGGTACCTGTAAGTGATCTGGTGGCGGCTTCAGCATTTTATGCTGCCCTGGTTTTCGAGATAGCCGGCTAACGTATCAGGAGATTGAACAGATAAAAGTGAACTATATGAGCAAGGATAAGAAACTGATAGATCTTGAAGCGAGGATTGATGGCATAAAGCAGCTGAGACCTTCGTTGCACGGGCATGATTTCCTTCTTACATGGGAGAAGAGCGATGCTGACCTTGAAACGGTACTGGCTGTTGCCTCGGTGCTGAAGGAGATGCGTGCGGCCAACATTTCTCCAAGGGTATTTGATTCCGGACTGGCAATTTCGAACTTCCGCGATAACTCCACCCGCACCCGTTTCTCCTTTGCCTCGGCAAGCAACTTATTAGGACTCGCCGTGCAGGATCTTGATGAGGAGAAATCGCAGATAGCCCACGGTGAGACTGTGCGCGAAACGGCAAACATGATCTCATTCCTTTCTGATTTCATTGGTATACGTGATGACATCTTCCTCGGAGAGGGGAACAAATATATGCGCGAGGTCGGCGCTGCCCTTGACGAGGGATTTGAAAAGGAAGTCCTGCCTGTGCGTCCGGGTATTATAAATCTGCAGTGCGACATGGACCATCCCACGCAGTCAATGGCTGACCTGATGCACCTTCTGTCGGTCTTTGGGTCAGCCGGAAACCTGAGAGGAAAGAAGCTGGTGATGAGCTGGGCCTATTCGCCGAGCTACGGAAAGCCTATGTCGGTGCCGCAGGGTATCATAGCTCTGATGTCACGTTACGGAATGAATATCGAGCTGGCTTATCCTGAGGGATATAATCTCATTCCCGGAATAGTTGAACTGGCCGGGGAAAATGCACTTGCCAGCGGTGGCTCGTTACGCGTCAGCCACTCGATGGAGGAGGCAATGAGGGATGCGGATATCGTCTATCCAAAGAGCTGGGCACCGTATCATATCATGCAACAGAGAACGGAGCTTCTTCAGAAAGCCGACAGGAGCGGGTTGAAGGAGTTGGAACAGGTATGCCTTGCCAATAATGCGAAATTCAAAGACTGGGAGTTTGATGATGATAAACTGAAACTGACCAGGAACGGCAGGTGCCCTTTATATGCACTGCCTGCCGGCTGACATCAGCGGTGTGTCATGCGAAAGGGGAGAGGTCAGCGCATCAGCCTTTGAACGGTACAGGATTGACACATACCGGGAGGCGGGATTTAAACCATACGTCATTGCGGCCATGATGCTTACAAACAGGTTTGAGAATCCGGGCGAGATTCTTTCCGGGATAATGCAGCGAAACCGCAGGCGCTCAGGAAATTAAATAGTGCGGGACAGAAACCTGCCGGGACTTGTTCCCGTTACCAGGCTCCCGTTTTCAATCACCACATTGCCACCCCTGATTACATACTCCGCCCGGCCCTTCACCGGAATACCCTCGTATATGTTGATATCACAGTTCATGTGGTGACTCTTCACCGAGATGATGCTCTCCGGCTCCGGGTTCCATATCACCATGTCAGCATCTGAACCTTCCATCAAACTACCTTTTCCAGGGGATATACCAAATATCTCAGAGGGCCTGGAAGATACTAAGTTAACCATCTGGTTAAAAGTTAACCGTTTGGTTAATACTCCGTATGTGAAAAGCAGTGAAAGGCGGTGCTCAACGCCGCCTGCTCCGCCCGGTATCTTCCTGAAGTCATCCATGCCGGCCCTCTTCTGTGCCATGGTAAATGGACAGTGATCTGTGCCGACGGTACTCAGTGTTCCGTCGGCAAGGGCCTCCCAGAGAGCATTGTTGTCATAAGTTGTCCTGAGAGGAGGACTAATGACATACGGAGCGGTCTGTCCGAAGGTTCCAATATATTTTGCGTCGTCCAGAAGGAGGTACTGGGGACAGGTTTCTCCATACACGGTCTGTCCTTTCGAACGGGCTATTCTGATATGCAACAGAGATTCTCCTGATGAGACGTGAACGATGTAGAGCGGACAGTCTGCTTTTGCGGCCAGTTCAATCGCTTTCTTCACGGCTGCTGCCTCCAGGTGCGCTGGTCTTGAAAGGGCATGAAAGATGGGACTGGTATGATTGTCGATGTAGTATTTATCCCTTAGGACTTCAATCTTATCTCCCTCTTCGCAGTGCACGGTGACAATACCGCCGGCTCTGCCTGCAGCATTCATTACCTTAAGTAGATCCTCGTCGTCAAGGCCTATTGTCTTTTTGTAGGCCATGTATACCTTGAATGAAGTAGCACCCATTCTGATGCATTCCTTGATTTCATCCGCGGTGCTGTTTCTCCATTCAACAGGACTGACATGAAAGGAGTAATCGGTCATTGAGTTTTCTGCCTCGCGCATTCTCTTCTCCAGGGCGTGCGGGAGTGATTCCCCCCTGTCAGGTGTCACAAAATCGATGATGGTGGTTGTTCCGCCAAAGAGCGCTGCGCGGCTCCCGGTCAGGAAGTCATCCGAGGAGTAACCGGCGACGGTGGAAAGGTGCATGTGCACATGAGGATCAACACCGCCGGGAAGGAGATACATCCCTGTTGCATCAATCACCCTGCCTGCCCCTGAATCTCCGGTAACTTGTCCAATAACGGAGATCCTGCCCTCTTCGGTCAGCAGATCTGCCGGTATGGTACCTGCAGAATTGACAACTGTGCCGTTTTTGATCAGGATACTCATGCTGGGTTAGCGGGACGTTTCTACCGTAAAGTAATGAAATTAATCGTGAAGTGAGATGTGCAATAACAACCAATCCAGTAAGGTGATATCATTAACGGGTAAAAGAAGTACTTTTACAGGACCATTACATTGAGGACGATCTATGCATACAAAGGCGAAGAAATATATCTGTTTGCTCCCGGCTTTTATCATGCTTCTTATTTTGACCGGATGTCAGAAAGAACCTCAGATGACAAAGGAGGAGTATGTTCAGCAAGTCATTGAGCAGGTGAGGTCTGACAGTCTCGAATCGTACGTCAGGTGGATGGAGGGAATGGGTACGAGGTTTGCCCTGGCTGACAACAACAGGGAGGTAGCCCTGCAGATCAGAAACCGTTTCATAGAATTCGGATACCCTTCTGCCAGGCTTGATTCATTTTATCTGACGAGAACATTCCGGGAAATAACTTATTCAAAATGGCAGTACAATGTTATCGCAACCAGGGAGGGGAGGGAGGATGACAGCATCAGCGTTGTGGGCGCTCATTATGATAGTTATTCGGCGGACAGTGATCTCTTTGCACTTGCGCCCGGCGCCAATGACAATGCCTCCGGTGTGGCTGGAGTGTTGGAGCTGGCCCGCGTTTTAAAGAAAAGCAATTTCAGGCCGAAGTATACGATCAGGTTCGTAGCCTTCGCGGCCGAAGAACTGGGTCTTCATGGCAGCCTGTACCAGGCCGGCAAGGACGCCGCCGCAGGCAACAATATAATGATGATGATCAATTATGACATGATATCCTATATTGCAGACCCGTCAGCAACCCCATGGCTTGTCAATATAATACACTATGACAATTCAGTAGGCTCTCAGGAACGAAGCGGTCGGGTTATGCGCGGTCAACAGCACCCTGGCGTCCTATTCGGACAACACAAGCTATAACCGGAGTGACAGTTACGCATATTACGTGAACGGCTTCAAGGCTCTATTCTTTCACCAGAGTGACATCGAGACCACCTATCACACTGCCGGCGACAGGGCATCGGTGTGTAATTTTGATTACTGCAGGGAAATTGTGAAGGCCTCCTTCGCGCTGATAGTGGATAATAATTATTGAGGGTTGTGGGACTACCGGATGTCTTAGCCCCCCAAATAGCTTGACATAATTTGAAAAACAAGTTAGGTCTGATTAAATTTGGAAACTCAAGACAGAAGCACGACTTAAATTCATGCGGGCTTCAAGGTTCAGGTAGCATTTGTAGCAATTAAAAATCAGAATACCCTGGCAGAGTTAAGTCAGCAGTTTGAAGTTCATTCATAAAGGTAAACCTTCACAGAATGGTTATATTGAAATATGGAAAAGTCAAAGACTTTCCCACATTTCAACAGGACATAAGTATTAAAAGAAAACATCTAAATTTGACTCGCTGCTAATAAAGGGAAGTTTTCATCCTGAAAACTGCTTAAGGTAACCGGAGGGTGATACTCCATATAATTCCTTGAAACACTTTGCAAAGTACGCGAGATTATTAAATCCTACCTCATATGCTATTTTAGTTACGTTTCCACTTTTTTGTTCCCATTAATTTTGTTGCGCGTTTTAACCTGAGTGGTCACGGATAAATTTACTTGGTGACAATCCGGTTAAAGCAAATAGCTTCCTGTATAATTGTGTGTGGCTCATACCGAGTCTTACTCTGAAGATCCTTTACATCAGAGAAAAAATCAAAATCGGCAAGATGCTCTTCAACAACCCCGATTATGCGATTGATGAATTGTACGTCATAGGAATTAAATGCAATATCTTTTGGTGTAACATTTAAGTTGCCTGCAAACCGTTTCCTTAATGTTTGCCGTTGCTCTATCAGATTTTTCACCCTTGTTATTAATTCATGCATATTAAAGGGTTTAATGATATAATCGTCGGCCCCTGTTTCCAATCCTTCGATCCGGCTTTCGATATCTGCCTTTGCAGTTAGCAATACAACCGGGATATGACTGGTTTTTTCGTTGGTTTTCACTCTCTTACAAAGCTCAACTCCATCCATTTTGGGCATCATGATATCGGTAATGATGAGATCAGGGATATTTTTAATTGCTTTTTTAAGACCTTCTTCACCGTCAGAGGCTTCTTCGATCAGGTAATTTATTTGTAATTGTTCTTTCAGGTAAGCACTAAGATCCCTGTTGTCCCTCAACAATCAGAACTTGTATGGTATTTTTATCCCGTACCGATTCTGTTTTTATTGAGTCTGATGATATCTCATCTGATAATATATCCTCAACCAATTTCGGTTCCGGTCTAAGTTCGGGTTTAACAATAACATATTCGGAATTTCTTTCAGATGATCTTTGCCAAGAGGAATTGTGACAATAAAACAACTTCCCTTCCCGCGATTACTGCTAACTTTTATTTCTCCATGAATCAATTGCACCAGTTCCTTTGTAAGAGACAACCCGATGCCGGTTCCCCCGCCCTCTATATGATGCTCTCTCATCTGCCTGGTAGAACCGGTTAAAAATGAGATCCAGCTTATTTTTATCTATCCCCGGGCCGCTGTCCCTTACAGAAATTTCAATAGCATCTTTTTCACCTTCCTTCCCGGTCTCTTTCATATTCACATCGCACTTAATTTCCCCATCTTCAGGTGTATACTTGAAGGCATTTGACAGCAGGTTATTCATGATCGTTTCCAGCTTACCCTTGTCAAAAAAGGTAAATAATGCATCCTCAGGCAATTGAAAATTATATCGAATTCTTTTCTTATCGGCTAATGAAATGAATGATGAGAATGATAGTCTTAGTATTTTAATTATATCTGCCTCCATAAGTTCAAGCTTCAATTTTCCACTATCCAGCTTAGAGAGGTCCAGTAGTTGATTAACAAGATCCAATAATCTCAGCCCGTTTCTGCGAATGACACCTAATTCATTATAGTCCTTATCCTTAGAGTTTTTATCTGCCATTATCTTTTCAAGCGGACTAAGAATAAGAGTTAGAGGCGTGCGAAATTCATGTGATATGTTGGTAAAGAAACGGCTTTTCATCCTGTCCATTTCAAGGATATGAAAATCCTTCTCTTCAATTTCACGGGTTCTTTCCCTGACCTGTTTCTCAAGTTCTTCTTTATCCTTTCTGAGGCTCCAGGTTCTCCACCGGATGAATCCTGAAACCATTAAAATAACAAATACAATATATAAACTATAAGCTAGCCTGCTTCTCCACCAGGGTGGATGAATTACAATATGCAATGAAACACCCTTTTCATTCCATATCCCATCATTATTAGATCCGGTAACCCAGAATGTATAGTCCCCTGGTTTCATATCCGTATAGTCAGCAAATCGCTTGGTTCCGGAATATACAGTGTCAGGATCAAGGCCGGTCATTTTGTATTTATACCGGTTTTTATGCGAATTGGTAAAATTTAAAGCGGCAAACTCAACTGGAAAAGCAACCAAAGATTGGGCACAAGTCGGATTTTGAGTCTGTGCGCGGCCTTATAATTAAATCTTATATTATCTTCTATGAAAACTTCCCAGATAAAATATTAATTCATTCCATCTGGGATTGTAGCAGAATATCGACGACCTTAAAATCAAATAATTCAACTATTTCAAACATGTCGATATATGAAATTGCCTTCTGTACCGCGAGGTTTTTCTGGATTATTTTTCTCTCTCATCAGCATTAGTATCTGCCTTCTCTTATTTGGTAAATGCAGTAATGAACCGATTGTAGAATACTCTTTGGATTCCTTTCCGGATAACATCGAGACTGATTCTACAGACACTTTTCAGGTTAATGTGTGTGACATCATTGAGGCAAGGTGGGATTCCATATTAGTAATTATGCCATATGCACTTGTATCAGAGCAAACGATTTTGAGAGATCTAAAGAATTACACCATGATCAAATCCAGAATCAAGGATATCAGGAGCACCGATTTCTATAGCTATCTTGTTTTTGTCAGGGATAATAAAGCAATCGGTTTTAGCCGGGTAAACCGTGGGCCAGTGGATTTCGCAAACCTGCCTGTTACTGATAACCGCAGTCCAGGCGTCGCAGTTTTGAGTAAAACAAATTGTGCCGGATTGTATATGAAGAGAAATGGAGTTTTGTTCATTGTAGAATAAATAATAATAACCGGCACAAACAATGCTAACTCCCTCAATTTCACTGTGGGACCTACTGGATTAGAATGCTGACGCTTGCGGTTTTACCATGACATCCCGACTTTTTGTCGGGGTCGTCATTGGCAACATCCTGGCATCCTGACTATTGGTCGAGGATCGTCAGGACCAGTGACCTCTTGCGTATGAATCAATCATCTGAAAATAGCTAAGCCATGAAGGCACAGTCGTTCGATCTTTCACCCGGCCCATTTTTATGCACCTTACATAAATATATCAAGAAACCAGCTTGCATGTATTGCCTTATTTCCTATATTTGTAAAATGATTTACTCCAAAAATGTAAATTAATTCTGCTCTAGAGTGTAAATCATTATTTTTATGTTATGTAAAATACTCTCGGGATGAGTTATATTTCAAGAATTATTGAAGATGAAATAAAAGCCAAACTGAATGCTTCGGGAGCAGTTCTGATTCGCGGTCCGAAAGCATGCGGAAAAACAGAAACTGCTTTGCGCCTGGCATCAAGTGTTCTCCTGGTTGACCAGGATGAGCAAGTGCCATATCTGATGGATGCCGATCCGAAACGGCTGCTTGCAGGTAAGACACCCCGACTGATTGATGAATGGCAGATACAGCCGAAACTCTGGAACTACATACGGCATGAGATAGATGCCCGTAAAGAAAGGTCACAGTTTATTCTTACCGGCTCCTCAACTCCCGATCATAAAAACCCTATTCATTCAGGGGCAGGAAGATTTACCTCCGTAGATATGCGCACACTGTCATGGCAGGAGTTGGGCTATTCCACCGGTCAGGCCAGTATGAAACATCTGTTGTCAGATAACAAGATTGTTCTGTCAGACAGATCTGTCGATCTGGAGACCATCGTAGAAAGAATCATTAAAGGAGGCTGGCCTGGTCTGCTTACATCCAACACAGATGAGGCCTTGCTGCTTAACCGTGCCTATATCGATCTGATCGCGGAAAGCGATATGAGCCGTATCTCGGACATTAAACGCGACCCGGTAAAAGTGAGAAATATTTTCAGGTCTATAGCGAGGAATACGGCAACTCTGGTGGCAAAAACCACTATCGTTAAAGATATTAAAGAGAATGACATGGGTGATATCTCGCGTCCAACCGTATATGAATATCTCGATGCCCTGGAACGTTTAATGATCATTGAAAGCCAGCCGGCATGGAGTACACATATCCGTTCGTCTGCATCGCTGAGGAAATCACCGAAAATGCATTTTACTGATGTCTCACTGTCTGTAGCTGCATTGGGTGCCGATAAAGAATCGCTATTAAAGGATGTGAGGTTTACAGGCTTCCTGTTCGAATCGCTGGTTACTCATGACCTGCGGGTCTACGCCCGGGCAAATGATGCCAGCGTCTGCTATTACTCTGATTCGAGTGGTCTGGAGGTCGACTGCATTGTACAGAAACGCAATGGTGATTGGGCAGCATTTGAGATAAAACTCGGCATGGGCCTGATTAATGAAGCTGCTTCCAACCTGAAAAAACTAACAACGACACTGGACGTAAAGAACATAGGTCACCCAAAGTCGCTGAATATCATTGTCGGCACCGGAGTAAGTCACACTCGTCCCGATGGTATTAATATTATTTCACTGGCTTCTTTGGGAGTGTAAGAATTACTGATTTACTCCCTGAATTCTGAACACTTTTATCAGGATTAGTGAGAACCAAAAGGAGAACATTCAGCGGCATTATTTCAGATTGACTTTCCACTTCTATGTGGGACGTACTGGATTCGAACCAGTGACCTCTTGCGTGTGAAGCAAGCGCTCTAAACCGACTGAGCTAACGTCCCTTATGTCAAATGCCCTTGCGTGTGATCCGCCGGCTGGCGGATCCGCCAGTGGGCGGACAAGCTACACCGACTGAGCTAACGTCCAGGGCGGTCAAAGATAATTAAAAAAATTATCTTTGATTTCAGGGCTGAAAGCCTGCCCGACAGCTTAAATGAGCCAGAATTCAGTAACTGAACGACCAAAGAAGAATCCCCTGGGCCTGATCCTTCACCTTCATCCCCGGAAGGTGAGGGAGTCAACGCTGCGCTTCAGCCTCACCTTTGGTCTTGGCGGCATGGCGGCACTGCTGGTTGTGGTGCAGGTGGTCACCGGGCTGCTCCTCAAATTTCACTACGAACCTTCACCGGAAAATGCCTATAACTCTATACTGAACCTCCAGGAGAGCCTGCTCTTCGGGAAAATGCTGCGCAATATCCATCACTGGAGCGCCATAGCCCTGGTATGGATAGCCTTCATGCACATGCTCCGCGTCATCTTCACCGGTGCATACCGCAAACCCCGGCATGCCTCATGGATCTTCGGACTGGCACTGCTGATACTGGTGGTACTGTCCAACTTCACAGGATACCTCCTGCCCTGGGACCAGCTCTCATACTGGGCGGTCACCGTCAGCACCAGCCTCCTCTCATATGTGCCCCTCGCAGGTGAATTCCTGAGGGAAGCACTCCTTGGAGGCAAGGAGGTGGGACAACCGACACTCACCAACTTCTTTAACCTTCACACAGGTGTGATACCGGTACTGATGATAATCCTGATGGGTTATCACTTCTGGAGGATACGCAAAGCAGGAGGTGTCATCGTGTCAGATAGAGACAGCGATAGTCCGATGGTTGACACAAGGCCCCACCTTCTCAACCGGGAGTTTGTTGTTGCCATAGCCCTTCTCGGAGCTATCTTCCTTCTCAGCAGCCTCCTTGATGCACCTCTCCGTGAGAGGGCAAACCCCTCATTCAGTCCCAACCCCGCCAAAGCACCATGGTACTTCATGGGACTGCAGGAGCTGCTCATACACTTTCATCCATTCTTTGCCGTTGTGGTGTTTCCGTTGACGGTGCTGGCGGCAGCAGTGTGGCTGCCATATATAAAATCCGATGACACGAACCAGGGTATATGGTTCCTCTCAGACCACGGGGTCAGATCGGCGAAATTCTCTCTCTCAGCAGGAGTCCTCTTCACCGTGCTGTTCATCGGGCTCAGCGAGTTGCTGCCTGACCCGGAGGTGATGCTGCCGGCTGTGCATCCGGTATTAACAACAGGATTGATTCCCTTCCTTGTACTGGCCTTAACCATGTTGCTGTTCATTAAATTCATCCGGGAGAGGTTTGCTCTTAACAGGTCCGAAATGATACAATCGATCGCTGTGCTGGTTGTCACTTCTTACACCATCCTGACACTTATCGGGATCTTCTTCAGGGGAGAGGGAATGAATCTCATTTGGCCCTGGCAGGTTTGACCGTGATACAGAAAGATGAAGATGAACAAAAATTCAATGGCAGCCGGGAGAGGACCTGAGGAGGGGAGGCGGGACTTCCTTAAGAAGGCGTGGAAGGTCCTGGGGCTGGTGGCTGCGGCAGAACTCCTTTTCTTCCTTTTCAGTTTGCTCAAACCAACGAGAGAGATCAACAAAAGCAGGCCCGGATCAACGCTCAGGGTAATAGGCAATGTTGAAGAGTTTCCCCCCGGAACAGTCACCCCTGACAGGATAAACAGGATTTACATCGTACGGGAAAATGACGGCGGATTCCTGGCACTTTCGATCATATGCCCGCATCTTGGCTGTTCGGTGCTGTGGGATGAGACAAAGAGACAGTTTGACTGCCCGTGCCATTCGTCGGCGTTTGACCGGCATGGTGTTGTACTGAGTTCCCCGGCCCCGAGGCCACTTGATTATTATCCGGTTATAATTGCCGAAGGGAAGGTAACGGTAGACCTCAGCCTTAAGGCAAAAAGAAAAAAGTATGAACCGAGACAGATGACCTATGCCGTATAAGGTTATAAACAAGGGGATGGGTTCCTGGAAGAGGACGGGTTTCGTGGCAACGGTCATTTTTGTTGCGGCGTTTCCCCTTTACCTGGCGAGGACAGCCCTTGAACAGCAGAAAGCCATGGTGACGGAAGGACCCTTTTTTGTCGGACGTAGTGCCTGCATCGAGTGCCATAAGAGAGAGGATGACCTCTGGATCGGGTCGCATCATGACCTGGCCATGGACACCGCCACTGATAATACTGTCCTGGGTGACTTCAACAACCATGAATTCCGGCAGAGGGACAGGGTGCACCGCATGTTCCGCAGGGATGGGCGCTTCTATATGAACACCCCGGGGCCGACGGGCGAGAATGAGGATTTTCAGATTGCCTATACATTCGGATATACACCGTTGCAGCAGTACCTGGTGCAGTTTGACAGCGGACGGTTGCAATGCCTGCCGGTCGCATGGGACACTGAGAAGGAGCAGTGGTTCCACCTGGGTGACACCGTCTACGGAGGTGAAGAAATTGACCCCGGCAACTGGCTGTACTGGACCAACCAGGCCCAGAACTGGAATGGCATGTGCGCCGACTGCCACTCAACCAACCTGAAGAAGAATTACGATCCTCTCACAAGAACCTACAATACCACATGGTCGGAGATAGATGTCAGCTGCGAAGCCTGCCACGGTCCGGCGTCGGAGCATATTGTATGGGCCAGCCTGCCTGAGGGATCGCGTCCGGCGGATGTCAACACCGGGCTGATTGTGAGAACCAGGGAACTGAACAATGCCGAATTGCTTAACGTGTGCGCCCGCTGTCACTCACGCCGTGCCATCCTCGGGGACTATGAAGATGACAACAGTGACCTCCTGAATTACATGATCCCGACACTGACGATGTACCCGATCTACTATGCTGACGGACAGATACTTGATGAGGATTATGAATTCGGCTCCTTCACCCAGAGCAGGATGTTTGAGAAGGAGGTGAAGTGCAGCGACTGTCATGACTCACACGCTGTCAGCAACCATTGAGCCTGACAACCGGTTATGCCTCCAGTGCCACCGTCCAGATATTTATGATACTCCGCGACATCATTTCCACAAGATGGATCCGGGAATAGTCGCGGGGAAGGGTATGGGACAAGAAGGACAGGCGTACCACGACCAGCCTGCCGTTGGAAAGGTGGCTGCCGGGGCTACGAAGGAGGTTGGTATGATTAGCGGCACCGGCAGGCTGATAAACCGGGGGGAGCCGCAATATGTCGAAGGAACGGGAGCTCAGTGCGTCAACTGTCACATGACCGGCAGGTACTATATGGGCAATGACTACCGCCGTGACCACAGCTTCAGGATACCGCGGCCTGACCTGACCTTAACCATCGGGACGCCCAATGCCTGCAACGACTGTCATAAGGATAAGACCACGGCATGGTCACAGAGTTATATTGAGAAGTGGTACGGTGAGAGAAAGCGTCCCCATTACGGCGAGACCTTTGCTGCTGCAGAGAGGGGAGAAGCCAATGTGATACCTGACCTTATTACTGTATGCTGAGAATGAGCTGTTCCCCCTTATGGTGAGGGCCACGGCGGTGAGGTTCCTCGGCCGTTTCAATACAGATGAGAGCAAACGTGCTGTCAAGAGGGCGCTAAGTGATCCCACTTCCCTGGTAAGGCATACGGCTGTAATGAGTTATAGCCCTACGGATGCCCTCACGTATGAGAAACTCCTGATGCCTCTGCTCAATGACCCGGTAAGAGCCATACGAGCCGAGGCTGGCATAAGGCTCTCAGAGGTACCGGAGGAGCAGCTCAGCGCGGCTGCAAGAAAAGCAAGGAAGGCAGCCCTCGGAGAATACAGTGCTATAAACACCTATACGGCAGACTTTCCGGGCGGATTATTTAACCTTGGATTGATGTATGCCAATACAGGACAGCCTGATAAGGCAGCTGAATATTACAGGGAAGCGCTCCGGACAGACGGGCTTTTCTATATGGCAAAAGTGAACCTGGCTACAATATATGCCGGGCAGGGCAAGCAGGATGAATCAGAGAAGCTCTTGCGCGAGGTGCTGAAGGAGAACCCTGAACTCAGTGAGATAAACACATCCCTTGCCCTCCTGCTGGCTGAGAGAGGGAAGTATGAAGAGAGCAGGCAGTTCTTCCTGAAGGCTGCGGAGCTGATGCCGGAGCAGACGAGGATACTTTACAACCTGGGGTTGCTGGAGAATGCCATGGGTAACACAGCGAAGGCGGAGGAATACCTGCTGAAGGCGCTGGCCGGGGCCCCCGGCAATTATGACTATATCTATGCCCTGGCGACATTTTATCTTGAGCACGGACAAAAATCCAGGGCGCTGACTTATGCCAGGAAGCTTGCTGAAAAATTCCCTTCTGATCCGGCAGGGAGACAACTGATTGATGCAGCGGGGAAGTAGGGATGTGCATCAGACACATCCACGCAGGCAGGCAGCTTATTGACGCTGCCGGCAAGTAAGCCCACTGAATGCTGATAAATGCATCAAAGAAACAGAGACGCACGAATTGCGCGTCTCTGTCCTATTATCTGCTATCGGTTAATCTGCTATCTGTCGACTGGGTATGGTTTGTGTTGCAGCCATTGACGTGGTTCGTCGGTTATCTGCGTCATCACCACCTCAACGGCCTTCATCAGCTGTGTGTCATACCCGTCGGCATATTTCCGCGAGTCTATATCTATGATGATATCAGGCGTCACACCTTCGTTCTCCACAACCCATTCGCCCTTCTCATTATAGATGCGGTAATCAGGGGCAGTGAGACCACCGCCATCGATCAGATCTATGAACATCGACACTCCCACCAGTCCGCCCCAGGTACGGGTGCCGATTATCGGGCCCATGCCGAACCAGCGGAACTCATACGGCAGTTCATCCCCGCCGGAGCCTGCATACCTGTTGGTTATCAGCGCCATATGCGCATCAACGGCAAGATGGGGTATGGGCTGGTCGGCCGACTGTCTGCGTGTCCAGAAGGCGTGAGGCTTCTTCTGCAGACGCTGCAGGAATATCTCCGGGTCAAGACCTCCGCCGTTGAAGCGGCCGTCAATGATCAGCCCCTCCTTCTTCGTCTGTGAGTAGAAATACCTCGGGAAATCGGTTGCCGAACCGTTCCAGGTGTCTGGCAGGTAAATATATCCGATCTTTCCGCCGGAAGCCTTGTCCACCGCTTTACGGTTCGACTCCAGCCAGTCCATGTACCGGAAGCTGTTTTCACTTCCTGCGGGCACAACAGTAACCTCACGGGCACCTGCCAGCGACGGTTTTGAGTTCACCGTCAGAGTTACCTGCTTGCCGGTCAGGCCGACGAAATAGCTGTAGATCTCCTTATCGGCTTTCACATCTGTATTATTGACCTTAAGAAGGTAGTCGCCTTCGGCAATATTGACGCCTGGTTTTGCCAGCGGCGGCCATGCCTCGCGCGACCAGTCCTTCTCCCCGTAAATCTTTTTAAAACGGTACAGGTTATTCTGTCTGTCGATGCTGTAGTCAGCGCCCAGCATTCCGATGTTAACGGGTTCGGTGCGCCGTTTGCTGTCGCCGCCGTAGACATAAGTGTGTGATGTGTTCAGCTCGGCGATCATCTCACCTATGATAAAGGTGAGATCCTGACGGCATGATGCCCTGGCGGCCAGTTTGCCGTACTTCTCCTTCATGAGATTCCAGTCCTGCCCGTGCATGCCCGGTTCATAATAGTAGTCGCGCTCCATGCGCCATGCCTCATTGAATATCTGTTTCCATTCACTGACCGGATCGTACCAAACCTTCAGGTCCGACAGTTTCAACGGTGTGGGGTTGCCTCCCGATGAGGAGATCAGTGAAACGGCTCCGCTTTTGGTGAAAACAATGGTTTCCCCGTCGGCTGAAAGCCTGTAACCATCTATACCTTCCGTAAGGGAGGTCTCCTTCTGCTCAGAGAATGACCAGGAGCAGAGCGTCATCGGTCCGTGCCCTGCCACCTCGAAGCGGTTGAAGTTGCCCTCATCACCGTTAAGATAGAAGAGTGATGTTGCGTTGACAGAAAGGTTGCGGTAGTTGCCTTTTTCCAGGGGCAGTGCTTCGGTGCGGGCGGTAATGCCATCAAGATCGATGCGTACTGTAACCGGTGCCTCACTCTTAGGTGCCGCTACAGCGGGTTTTTCCTCATCGCTTTTAAAGGGAAGGATCGATTTGCCATCTTTCTTCAGGGTAATTGCATAAAGACCGGCTATCTTCTGATAGACCATCTCCCACTCAAGGTCACAGTAGGTTGGCTCGAACCTGCGGTTTGAAATGAATATCAGATGTTCGCCGTCTCTTGTAAAGACCGGATTGAAATCGTGGAAAAGCCCGTTGCTCAGGCAGTTTATTGTTTTGTTTTCAAGGCTGTAGACATAGAGCTGGTACATATATGCCTCATTCATTCTTGAGTACACAATAAACCTGCTGTCAGGTGACCATGAGTAGTCAAAGATTGATTTCAGGTCAAGGGAGACATCCACGTTTTCATACTCTTCCTTATCGACTTTTGTAATTGCTTTTGTGGCAACATCAATGAAGTACAGTGTCAGGGTCTGGTCGGTCCATCCTATCTTTTTGCTGTCAGGAGACCACTTCAGGGTATGGCGGTATCCGTCTTTGTGAGTGGTGAGTTTAACTGGTTCTCCCTTGCCGTCCGGACTCGTGATGTAGAGCTCATATTCCCCGGTTTTATCGGAGAAATAAGCAATCCATTTGCCATCAGGCGACCAGACGGCGTCCTTGTCTCTGGCACCGGATGAGTTTGTCAGGTTTCTTGCAGGCCCCTCCTCTGCGGGCAGGGTGAATATCTCACCTCTGGCAACCACCAGTGCCCTGGCTCCTGATGGGGAGATATCGGCGCGGGTGATGTTACCGCTGATATCTTTCATGAACGGCCTGGTCTCCTCCATGTCATTCGGGATCCTGACCTGAACCTTCGCTGAGGCATTGAAGGCCAGATCGAGCATCCAGATATCTCCTCCCAGTTCATAGACAATTCTGTTAGCACCATAGTCCGGATGCCTGACATCATATTCGGTATGCCGTGTTACCTGTTCGATCTTACCGCTCCCGGTGTCATATGACCATATATTTAAAACCCTGTCCCGGTCAGAGCTAAAGTAGATCTTGTCACCTATCCACATCGGCATCCTGTCGGAGCCGTCGTAATTACTAATGTTAGTCTCAGTGTCCGTCTTAAGGTCATAGATATAGATCTCCTGCGCTCTGCCTCCCTTGTAGCGTTTCCATGTGGCATTGTCCTGCGAGTCCTTGTTGTAGGCTATCTTGCTGCCGTCTGGTGAGAAGCTTCCGCGGGCTGCATCGTACATGATCATCTCCTCAAGGCCGGTGCCGTCCGGGGAGATGAGGAACATCTTTACATAGCGCGACGGGCTGTGTCGGCCTGATGCGAACATGATTTTGTTTTTCGTACTGTTCCATCCTATCACCTCATCCATTCCGGGGTGGAAGGTTAGCCTGGTAATGTCTCCTCCGTTGATGTTCATGACATAGACGTCGGCATTGCCGTCATACTCACCGGTGAAAGCGATGAGATTTCCGTCCGGAGAGATCTCCGGGTATGTTTCACGGCCGTCGCTGAATGTCAGGCGGCAGGCTGTGCCGCCCTCGGCGGAGACTTTCCACAGATCGCCGCCGCTGGCGAAGACGATAGTGTTCCCCTGTATATCAGGGTATTGCATAAAGGGATTCTGTGCACCGGCCGCAAGAGAGGGCGCCAGAAACAAAAGCATTAATAAGATCCTGAAATTGTTGCCGGGAAGGCCGGCAAGGTCGATTAAGTTTTTCATATTGGCAGGTATTTGCTGGTTGTCACGATTGGTTGACACAATGGTATACAAAGGTCAGGTAAAAGATCCATAATTAAGAAAGACTGCCGGCAGCACGTTCTTGATGCTCAAAGGGTAAAAAAACCATCACCCTGTAACCACGTTCCACGGCCTGACCGACCATTCGGTGATGAGTCCGTTCTTCACATAGGGGTCGCGGCGGACGAACTCATGGGCAGCGTCGGGGGTCTCCCCCCTGAAGATCAGCACCGCACCGTCGGCGGGCTCCGCCAGTGCCCCGGCCATCACCAGCCGTCCGTCAGAATGGAACTCTCCGACCAGCCCGAGGTGATCAGGGCGGAAAGGAGTACGGCGCTCAACATAGTTTTCAACCGTTTTGTAAAAGAGGATATAGTACATTGAATTATTTTTTCAAAATTATGAATTCCTTCTTCATTCCGAGGCATTAATCTGACTTCCTCAGGTAATGAAGTGGAAGGAGGCCTCACGACAGAAGCCTCCTCCACCTTAACTGTTTCTGACTTAGTGGCAATGTCTGTCAGATCCCAGCCACCACCACATCATCAATCACCAGGCTGGGGAATCTCGACTGGCTGTATATCCAGGGATCATTGGCCACCTCAACCAGCCTGTTCCAGAATTTCATGTGGTTGTCGGCGATGTTCATTTCCGCTACATTCCGGACGAACTCTCCCTTTTCATACAGTTTGCCTATTATTCCGACGGAAAAATCACCCGTTGTAGAATTGGAGTTACCGCCTATATAACCGGTAACTACGATGCAGCGGTTAAGGTCCCTGATTATCTCCCCGATGCTTCTTGTCCCAGGGGGAATAATAACGTTGGACATGGATCCTGAGGTTGGTTCCCATCCCAGTTTGCGGCTGTAATACCAGTCTACAAGGAACTCCTTAAGTACTCCTTCACTGATAAGGGTTCGTTTCCGTGCGGGGAAGCCATCATTATCATAGTATCTTGAGCCTAATCCCCTGGGGATGAACGGATCATCAATTATGTTAAGGAACCTGCTGCCTATTGGCATTCCCTTCTTATCAGCGAGGAACGATCTCTTCTGTTGAATATTGCCGGCAGACATGGGGCCAACCATCCCGTTCAGCACCCGACCCGCTCCCCGGTTCTCAAGGATCACAGGGATCTTAGTGGTGGCTATCTTTTTCCCGCCCATAAGGTCAAGTGTTCTCCTGGCAGCTTCAGCGCCCACCTCCTCCATTGACGGGAGATCGCTTATATACCTGCAGCCGATGTAGTTATAGCCGGCGGGGCGGCGGTCCCCTTCATCCTGGGCCGTCATTGATGCTCCTACATTGCAGTAGGTCCCGCGTGACGAACCTTCAAGACCGTTGCTCGTCTTAACATACTCCTCATAAGACCCATCAGATTCGCCTGCTTCCACTGAGATAACCCTGTCGCCTCCATGGGTGAGACAGGCATTTTCCACTGCCTTTGTCATTGAGTGTCTCTCCTCCGGGGTAAGGCTGTCGTATTCAGGATCAGCAAGCTGCAGATCAGCCTGCGACCTTCCTTCATAATACTTCGGTTCAGGAAGGGTGCGGAACGGATCCTCTTCCATGATGCCTGCATTTCCGATCAGGTCAGTAATAAAGGTCTCGAGTGTCTTCGTGCGGAAGTCAGGTGTTGACTGTCCCGCATAACGGTTATTGACGAATACCTCAAGGTAAAGTCCCTGCGTTGTAGCCTCCTTGATCACTTCCGGCTTGCGGTCGCGGTAATTTATCTCTACGGCACGCCTTCTGTAGAGGCTTACCTTGCAGTCATTCGCCCCTGCCTTTAAGGTCCGGCTGACTACCCAGTCTGCCAGCTCCGGGAAGCTCAACTGTTTTTCTGCTGTTTTGCTCATGACCTTCCTCCTTTCTGTTCTGTGCCGCCCACTGTCAGCGATTTAACGAGGCATGTCGGCAAACCGAATGATACCGGCACTCCCTGCCCGTTCTTGCCACACTGCCCGGCTCCCCCTCTGCTCATCTCGAGATCATTGGCGGCCATGGTGATATTGGCGAGCATCTTCGGCCCGTTGCCCATAATATTCACATCCTTGATCGGGGCTGTGAGTTTGCCGTTTTCAATCAGTCTGCCCTGTGATACGTAGAATGCAAAGTCCCCCTCACCAATCTTAACCTGCCCGTTGCTTACATCCTCCACATAAATGCCGTTTCCTGCAGCTTTAATCACATCGTCGATGGTGGCGTCACCGCCCAGCATGTAAGTATTGCGCATACGCGGCATAGGGTAGTTCATGAAGTCCTGCCTTCTTCCGTTGCCGGTAGGTTCAACACCGTAGTGTTTAGCTGAGATCCTGTCATGTATGTAACTTGTGAGTATCCCGCTTTCCACAAGTACGGTCTTCTTCCCGGGAGTGCCTTCATCGTCCACATTCAGGCTGCCGGCAAGGTTCATATTGGTTCCGTCATCGATGATAGTCACAAATGGCTCTGCTACCTTCTTTCCGAGCATCGTGCTGTAGGTTGATGTCTTTTTACGGTTGAAGTCGGCCTCCATTCCGTGTCCGATGGCTTCATGAAGCAGTATGCCGCTTATACCTGGTCCAAGCACCACGGGCATCTCTCCTGCGGGAGGCTGGATAGCATCAAACAGCTTCAGGGCATTACCGACAGATTTGGAGGCTATCTCATTTATAACATCCCCGGTATAGAATGAGATGTCACGGCGTCCGCCCAGATTCCAGAAGGACTGTTCACGCCTGCCGTTTCTCTCAGCTACAACTGACGAATAGAGGAAGCCGCCGGGGATTATATCCTCAGCCATTACGCCGTCACTGGAGACAATGAGTATACGTTTTATACTGCTCTGGAATCCGGCGTTCACTTTTACTATCTCCGGAGATATCGAAAAGCACTTCTCATTCATCTGTTGAAGCATCGGCAGCTTCAGTGCGGCAGGGATGCCGTCGAAGTCTTCAGGCACGGGATAATAGTTGCCCGGCCGGAGCCTGCTGAAAGAGGATGAAACACCTGATGCCGCCATATCACACAGTGACGCGGCTGTTGAAGCGGCAGACATCATTGACTCTTCGGTAAGCTCCTGTGTGTACCCGTATCCGATCTGGTCTCCCATGACGGTACGGATTCCGACACCAAGTGATATGTCACCGTAAGACTGGTTCACTTTCCCGTCCTCAAGGCCAAGATAGTTTGAGACGGTGTACTCAAAATAGAGATCAGCAAAATCACCTCCTCGTGATAGTGCCTTTGCAAGCAGTTTGCTGCAGAGAGCCTCATCAATCCCGAACTCTCCAAGGAAGTAATTCCCGGACGATTTGCCATCCGTGAACCTGCATCCCTGGATTCCGGGAAGGAATAAAAGAGCTCCTCCTGCCAGGGCAGTGCCCCGGATGAATGTTCTTCTCGGAATAGGTTTCATATTATGATTTTAATTGACACCACAAGTTATAAAATCCCTGTGGAAACCACCAAAGATTGAATGGTTAATGTCATGTTAAAAACGAAGGGGAATGCTTAACGCATTTAACCATGCTACAACTTAACAATAGATTTTTACCTTCTGTAAGGCTACCTTTGTTATATCTCACGGGTCATCATAATGTGACCCTTGCAACGGAACTCCTTAACGTGCTGCCAGGAGGGCGATATCTTTTCCGTATACTGTCTCTTTCGGATAATCATGCAATGACACCTTTATCATCGACAAGGCCAGCTCCTCCATGGTGTTGAAATTGTCAGGACTGAGCTTTCTGCCGATTGGGAAGAACCAGTTGATATAGTTATAGAAGGCGTGGGCTTTCTTCTGCCCCTTATATGGTTTGATGAACCCCGGCCGGTAGCCGTAGACCCTTTTAAAGGGCAGTTTCCGAAGGTCATTCTCTGTTTTCCCCTTGATACGGGCCCATTCGACCTTGCCCTTTTCAGTACCGTCAGTGCCTGCTCCGGCCAGGTAGACAAATACCATATCGCTGTTGAGTCTGCTTACGGTCTCACCGAAATGCATCGTAAGATCATAGGTCACTTTACGATACTTGTCCATTTTCATTCCAACCGAGGAGACCCCGAGGCAGAAGAAGCAGGCGTCATAACCTACAAATTGTTCAGCCACCGGGGAGAGATCATGGAAGTCCTCATGGATGATCTCCTTCAGTTTTGGATGAGTGATACCGAGTGGTTTTCTATTGATGATCAGCACGTTGCTTACTGCCTGGTTTTCAAGGCATACCAGCAGCACTCCTTCACCAACCATTCCGGTTGCACCGGTGATGATGACTTTTAATCCCTGTTCCATAACTGACAATTTTGTTTTCCGGAACAAATTAACAACAATATGACCTGATTGTGATGATCAGGCAAATATTTACCATGAAATCATTTTTGGAATTGATGAAAAGTTATTTTTACTGACTTATTTCAATAACCAGGAGAGGGGATGATCAACCCGGACCACCAAACAGAATAGTTATCATGCAGGAAACAGAATTCAGGGTTTACGGCTACCGATGGGTTATGCTGAGTGTGTATATGCTGGCCATAATAATCAATCAGATAATGTGGATCACCTTTGCACCCATAACAATTGATGCAACGGGGTACTATGGCGTTTCCGACCTTAAGATCGGGATTCTTTCCATGTCTTTTATGATCGTTTACCTGGTTGTGTCTGTTCCTGCATCGTGGATAATAGATACTTATGGAATCCGCGCAGGTGTGGGGACCGGTGTGGTGCTTACCGGCATTTTCGGCATTATGAGGGGGCTTGTATCAGATAATTACAGTCTGCTTTTACTGGCGCAGATAGGAATTGCCACAGGTCAGCCGTTTCTTCTGAATTCGATTACCAAGGTTGCAGCACGATGGTTTCCCATGAAGGAGAGAGCAACAGCCTCGGGACTGGGCACCCTGGCAATGTATTTCGGTATCCTGGCGGGGATAAGCCTGACTCCGTTCCTGGCAAATGGTCACGGGATAGACGGGATGCTCTACATCTACGGGATCACTTCCCTGGTTATCGCTATGATCTTCTTCATCTTTGCCAGGGAGCGGCCACTTACGGCACCCTGTCATCCGGACCAGGAGGAACGCGCCCTGGCTGTCGACGGGATGAGACTTCTTTTCAGGAATAAGGATTTTCTGTGGCTAATGGTAATATTCTTTATCGGGTTAGGAGTATTCAATTCAGTTACAACCTGGATTGAGAATATCCTGAGTCCCAGAGGCTTTTCTGCCGAACAGGCGGGGATTACCGGTGGTCTTATGATCATTGGCGGAATAGTGGGGGCTGTTGTCATGCCTTTCCTGTCAGACCGCTACAGGAAGAGAATACCGTTTATTATAATTGCCCTGGCAGGTGCAACGGCAGGTCTCGCAGGAGTAACCTACGCTACAAACTATGCGTTGTTGCTTTTTTCGGCTGGAGCATTTGGATTTTTCCTGCTCAGCTCGGGTCCGATCGGATTCCAGTATGGTGCCGAGGTAACATTTCCTGTTTCCGAAGGCACGTCAAACGGTTTTCTCCTGCTCATGGGACAGATCTCGGGGATAGCATTCATTTTCGGTATGGACAGCTTCAAGTCTCCTGTGACCGGATCTATGACTGTACCTTTGTTTGTGATGATCATCCTGATGCTGATCAGCTTTTTCGTTTCTTACAGGTTAAAGGAATCGGCCCTCTTAAGCGGACCGGACAAAAAGGAATAACCATGAACGGGAGATACTTCGGATCAGCATCAGTAACCATCTTTCTCTCTGCCATTTTTCTTTTGCAGATGGGTTCACTTCAGGGACAGGATGCGGCAGCAGACTCTGTTACAGATAACAGAATTCAGGATATTCAGCTAACCGCCCTGCAGGACAAGCAGAATGCACAGATATGGTGGTACGGATGGCTTGCCGGGTACAGTGCGGCCACTGCAGGTCAGTTAATCGTCTCTGCCTCAACTGATAAATTGACCACACGGCAGGATATGGTCCTGGGAGCCGCAACGACCTTTCTCGGGGCGCTGGGGCAGTTAATTACACCTGTTGTTCCCAAAAATGCGAAAGCAGATTATCCCTCTTTTCGCGATTATGTTGCAGGAGAACAACCCATATCGGAAGAGCAGGCAGCTGAACTGCTGAAGATACTGGCTTTAAGGGAGAAGGAGGGAAGATCATGGAAGACGCATGCCATTGCAGGCGCAGTGAATCTCGGCAGCGGCCTGGTCACTTGGCTGGGGTTCAAACGAACCGTATGGGACGGGCTTATGAATTTTGCCCTCAACACCGCGGTGACGGAAGCTCAGATATGGTCGCAGCCCACAAGGGCAATAAAAGATTATGAGAACTATCTCCGTGAAAATCATCCGGAAGCGGGTATGGCTCCCTTAAAGCCTGAAAGTGAATGGACCGTAAGCGTATTCCCCGGTGGCATCGCGATCAGGGTTGATTTCTAAGCTCAGTAATTATTGGCTCTTCTTCTGTGGTCACGATACCTCGCCGGTGCGGATGTTGATAAAGTCCATGGACTTACTCCATCATTACCGTCGGTATAATATCGCTCTCTGTCGGTAAAATAGTGATAGCAGTCTAAAGTATTTCTTTGCGGGACGTTGCCATTATAGTTTTGTCTCATCAAGTTTCACGAAATGAAAAGGATGAGTACAAAAAGATTATTAACAGCCGCGGCAGTCATTATCATGTCTGTTCTGACTGCCTCAGCCCAGGAGAAGCGGTGGACCCTGACCGAATGTATCGGTTATGCGCTGAATGAAAACATACAGGTTCGCAAGGCGGAGGTCTCTGTCAGTGTGGGAGAGATCAGCCTGCAACAGGCCAGGGACAACCGCTGGCCCAGCCTGAACGCCTCGCTGGGCGAGAACCTGGGATGGCAGCAGGTGACCGGCACTAACGGTGAGACATCATTTGAAGGATCATCACGCACCAGCGCGTCAATCAGCAGTGGTGTGACCCTCTTCAGCGGGTTCCAGGCACAGAATGAGATCAGACAGGCCGAACTTAACTACCAGGGTCTTCAGTACAGCACAGAGGAGACAAAGGAAAGTGTATCCCTGAACATAATGAGCGCTTACCTGCAGGTCCTCTACGCAGAGGAGCAGGTTGCCAACAGCCGCAACCAGGCTGATGCCACGCGTGACGAACTGGCGCTGGCAAAAGAGAGGTATGGCCTCGGAGCCATTGCCAACAGCGACTACCTGCAGGTTAAGACACAGCTTGCAAGCGAGGAGCTGACACTCGCCAACGCGGACAATAACCTTAAGATGGCAAAGGTGACCCTGATGCAGCTTATGGAATATCCTGTTGATGAGTCATTTGAAGTTGCCCGGCCGGATATGGATGCCATTATCTCGACTATACCTGCTGCCGATGCGGTGACTGTATATGATGAGGCTCTTCAGGTAAAACCCCAGATCAAAAATGCAGAAATAAGTCGCGAGAGTGCCGAAGTGGATCTTGAGCTGGCAAAAAGTGGTTTTTATCCTTCCGTCTCAATGAACACCGGGCTGAGCACGGGGTTCACACAGGCGGCAGAGATGGGATCACAGTTGAAAAGCGGGTTTTCTCCCTCAGTGGGATTATCCGTTTCCATACCCATTTTCAGGAACAACCAGAACAAATCGTCAGTGGCCCGATCGAGGTATGGCATTACCACTGCAGAGCTCGATGAGCTCAACACAAAGAACCAGCTGCGCAAGGAGGTTGAGCAGGCTGTCCTTGATGCACAGTCGGCCGTCATCAGTTATGAGGCTGCCGTCAACCAGCACGACGCATCTCTGGAATCATACAATGTAGCTGAGGAGAAGTTCAAGCTCGGAGCAATGAACTCCGTAGACTTCCTGATACAGAAGACAATCCTGACCACGGCTGAGAGCAAGCTGCTTCAGGCAAAATATGAGCTTGTTTACAGTCACAAGATCATCGACTTCTACAGGGGAGTCCCGCTCTCGTTTTAAAAATCAAAGAACAATTAAGAGTTATAACAATGAAAAGTAAAAGAATTTTAATAAGCGCCGGAATGCTGGCGATTGTTGCAGTAACACTGCTGACCGTTCAAAGTTGCAATAAGAGCAAGACCTACATCTACGAGACCTCTGTAGCAACGAAGGGCTCGATAGTCAATACCGTAACCGCCACTGGCACTATAGAGGCCATCACTTCAGTCGTAGTGGGAACGCAGGTCTCAGGTATAGTTGAAAAGCTGTATGTGGACTTCAACTCACAGGTAAAGAAGGGACAGGTCCTTGCAGAGCTGGACAAGACCTCACTGAAATCGAGTGCCCAGAAGTCACTGGCAACACTTGACAATGCAAAAGCAGAGATGGAATACCAGGTTTCAAATTATGAACGGAGTAAGGCTCTTTATGAAAAGAACCTTATTGCGCAGTCTGATTATGACCTGGCCAAATACAACTACGATAAATCAAAGGCTACTCTTAAGAACTCCCAGGCGCAGTACGACAAGGCCCTGGTTCAGCTTGGCTATGCCACAATATATTCCCCTATTGACGGCGTGGTAATGAACAGGGCGGTTGATGAAGGGCAGACGGTGGCTGCCAGCTTCAACACTCCGGAGATCTTTACAATAGCCCAGGATCTTACACAGATGCAGGTAGAGGCAGACATAGACGAATCAGATATCGGGATGATCGGGAT
>CAVOLF010000012.1:0-216444 GCA_963696805.1 uncultured Rikenellaceae bacterium | reverse complement strand
GGGATTTTTACGTCGATGACTGGATATGGGACACTTACCTGGCACTTCATCCTTTAAGGTTTATCTTATATCCTGACCTGGAAGCCGATATGATCTCATCCTATATCAGAATGTATGAACAGTCGGGCTGGCTGCCTCAATTTCCACAGGTTGAAGGAGATACGCCGCCAATGAATGGATTTCACTCAACTATTATGATCCTGGATGCATGGAGAAAGGGCATAAGAGATTTTGACATAAACAAGGCATATGAGGGAATGAAAAAGAATGCCCTTGAGGGAACAATGGTACCCTGGAGGATGGGTGAGGCCTGCGAACTGGACTCTTTCTATTATGCAAAAGGCTACTTCCCCGCTTTGCATCCTGGTGAAAAGGAGACGGTAACAAGGGTACACCCGTTTGAAAAAAGACAAGCTGTTGCTGTCACTCTTGCTGCCAGTTATGACGACTGGGCACTGGCTCAGATGGCAAAAGAACTTGGTAAATCCGATGATTACAGCCTTTTCTCAAAGAGGGCTGAAAACTATAAAAATCTATACTGGAAAGAAAAAGGCTTCTTCATGCCAAAAGACAAGGATGGAAACTGGATTGACATCGACCCTGCATTCGACGGCGGCATGGGAGGCCGTGATTATTACGATGAGAACAATGGCTGGACATATCTATGGGGGGTACAACATAACATCCCGGAGCTGCAAAAACTCATGGGAGGGAAAGCCGCCTTTGAACAACGGCTCGATCAGCTATTCAGAGAAGACCTTGGAAGAAGTCCATACGAATTATATGCCCGCTTCCCTGATTTTACCGGTATAATTGGTCAGTTTTCAATGGGCAATGAACCAAGTTTTCACATTCCATACCTTTATAACCTTACTGATTCACCCTGGAAAACCCAAAAGAAAATCAGGATGCTGCTGAATACCTGGTTTAAAGACAACATCCATGGGATTCCAGGCGATGAAGATGGTGGTGGCATGTCAGCTTTTGTTGTTTTTTCGGCGATGGGATTTTATCCAGTTACACCTGGCATCCCGGTTTATACAATTGGTAGTCCGCTGTTCTCAAAAGTGACTGTCAACCTTCCCAATAAAAAGCAGTTTATTGTTTCAGCCCCGGATTGTTCGGAAAGAAACAAGTATATCCAAAGTGCTAAACTCAATGGCCATGTGTTAAATGGACCATGGTTTTCACACGACGACATAATAAACGGAGGAGTACTGGAATTGGTTATGGGTCCTTATCCCAATAGACACTGGGGAACTGATACAATGGCTATTCCCGATGCCTTTAAATATCATTAGACCACATAAATAATAATAATTATGCAGAGAACTATCATCCTGTTATTATTCGCTTGTTCATCATTAATAGGGCTAAATGCCCAAAGCAGGCATGGCAAGGAGAGTAGATTCAATAGTTATAAGGGACTTGTTATGGCCGGCTACCAGGGCTGGTTCAGGGCACCCGGAGATGCTGCAAACGAAGGATGGGTGCATTACGGGAAAAACGGGAAATTTGATCACGAAAACAATACCGTTGATTTCTGGCCTGATGTCTCGGACTATGAGACGACATATAAAACAGAATTTAAATTTGCGAACGGAAAAACGTGCCGAAGTCTTCAGTTCTGCTGATAAAAGCACTACAGATCTTCATTTCAAATGGATGAAGGAATATGGGATTGACGGTGTTTTCATGCAACGATTCTTTGGCGTTACAAGAGGATATAAAAACAGCAATAAATCGCAGGACATAATTCTGCGCAATGCATTGAATGCTGCCACGGTGAATGGACGGGCAATAGCTGTCATGTATGATTTATCAGGTCTTAAAGCAGACGGAGAAGATTGTTCATCTGTAATTGAGGACTGGAAAATGCTGGTCGATGAGATCAGGGTCACAAATCAGGGAGAAAACCAGACCTATCTCTTCCATAATGGAAAACCTCTGGTGGCAATCTGGGGAGTAGGGTTTCCTGATCGTCCGTACAATATCAGGAACATCGGAGTCAACCGGCTGATCGATTTTCTGAAGAATGATCCTGTTTACGGTGGCTGTTCAATAATGCTGGGTGTACCCACTTATTTCAGGGAACTTGATAAGGATTGTATACCGGATCCATATCTCCACGAGCTTATTGAATCTGCAGATATTGTGATGCCATGGATGGTTCAACGCTTTACACCATATGTGCACAAGCCTGTCGAACGCCTTCGCGATCATATCATTGCAGACATCAAATGGTCAAAGGAACATAACGTAGATTATGTGCCTGTGATATGTCCGGGATTTAGCTGGCGAAACCTTTCACTTGGAAGACCTGAGCTTGCTCCTTACACTGCTTACGGGGCAATCCCACGCCTGGGTGGCCGGTTCTATTGGGATCAGATGACCACTGCGATAATTGCCGGAGCAGAGATGATCTATGTTGCAATGTTCGATGAAATTGATGAAGGGACTGCAATATTCAAAGTATCTGATACTCCGCCGAACAGCGATAAAGCACATTTTGTTGATAATGATGGAATGCCATCAGATCATTATTTATGGCTGACAGGCCTGGGGGCCAAAATGTTGAGAAAAGAGATTCCTCTCAGTCTCGAAATGCCTGATCGGGCAAAAACGAACAGGTAATCAGAGCAAAGGGTCTTTGCGAATCCATAATAAACTGGTTGGCCAAGAATAGAATTAATAAAAATCAATATATATGAAAAACCCTGTCTTATTATTGACAGCTATAGCCGGAACCTGTATGGGACAATCAGCCTGCGACACAAAGTCGGAAAGGCCGAAATCAGACAGGAATGTGCTGTTCATAGTCGTAGATGATCTTAATACGACATTGGGCTGCTATGGCCATCCTGTAGTTAAAACCCCCAATATTGACCGGTTGGCCCAAATGGGTATCCGCTTTAATCACGCCTACTGCAATTATGCTGTTTCCGGGCCAAGCAGGTCATCGTTTCTAACAGGATTGAGGCCTGAGACTATCAATGTTCTGGATAACAATACACCTCTGCAGTCTATTTTGGGAGACAGAATCACCTTGCCGTATCTGTTTAAGCAAAATGGTTTTTACACAATGAGCCTGGGCAAAGTCTTTCATCGCGATAAAGAGTACAACGACTCTAAGGCCTGGGATGAAATATACACATTCGCTCCCACAACAACAGGTAAAACGGGCGAAAGCCGCAATATGACAGATGGTGCACTAAAATGGTGTGAATGGATGGCTGCAGAAGGTACTGATGAGGATCAGCCCGACGGACAAATTGCAGAAAAAGCTGTTGAATTCATTAAATCAGAAAAAGATAAACCGTTTTTTCTTGCTGTCGGATTTCATAAGCCTCATGACCCGTTTATCGCTCCCAAAGAATACTTCAGCATGTACCCGCTCGAAATATGTGATCCGCCCGTCATTCCACAAGGATGGCAACCTCCCTATAAACATACTTTACCCGGTGAAACTACAGTTTTCAATAAATTTACAGAGCAGGACAAACGGGAGTTTCTCAGGTCCTATTATGCGTGCGTCAGCTTTCTTGATGCCCAGGTTGGCAAACTGCTAAAGGCATTGGAGGAAACAAATCAGCTGGACAATACACTGATAGTCTTCTTCGGTGATCACGGATACCATTTGGGCGAACATAACTGGTGGAATAAGGTGACAATATTCGAAAAGGGCACAAATGCACCATTTATCATTGCTGGCCAATCTGTCTGTGAAAAAGGTGTGGTCTCAGATGCCATGTTCGAATATATTGATATCTACCCGACACTCGCAGAACTCATGAAACTGAATAACACTCCCCAATATCTTGAGGGAAAAAGCTTTGCAGAGACAGTTTATGATCCCACAAAACCATTCCGCAGTGAGGTGCGTGCAATAGTGAAGCGCGGAGAGATGCTTGGAAGGATGGTTAAAACCGAAAAATGGAGATATGTTGAATGGGATAATGGATTGAAGGGAAATGAATTGTATGACCAGAAAAGTGATCCGATTGAATACAATAATCTGGCCGGTAATGGTGAATATGCTGATATTATTTCAGGATTGAGAGCTCTGTTATACAAGGGTGAATAGCCTCATCCAAAAACAGAAATGCAGATGAAAATACAGTAAAACTTTAAAAAACTATATTATGATAGATCGAAGACGTTTTGTAAAAGCAAGCATGATTGCCACAGCCGGTATGGCCGGACTTGGTGTAATACCAAATGCTCTGCAAGGCAGGAGTTTTAATGTCAGTCCTTCTGACAGGATAAGGGTAGCCCTCATCGGTGGACGGAATATGGGATGGTCAAACATCCAGGCATTTCTGAAGTTCCCCCAGGTGGATTGCGTAGCATTCTGTGACATCGATGATGAAATTCTGAATAGGAGAGCCAATGATATTGAGAAAATGGCAGGCAAAAAGCTGTCATTACTGACCAAAGACTGGCGCAGGGTCATTGACAGCAAGGAAATAGATGCCGTTATTGTTGCTACACCTGATCACTGGCATTGCCTTCAGGCTATTGCTGCCATGGAATCGGGCAAAGATGTCTATTGTGAAAAGCCGCTTGCTAATTCCATTGCTGAATGTGATGCAATGGTAAAGGCAGCACGAAAGCATAACAGGATTGTCCAGACCGGACAATGGCAGCGCAGCGATCCCCACTGGCAGGAAGCTGTAACCTTCATTCACTCGGGTAAGCTGGGCCGTATCAGAACTGTCAAGGTATGGGCATATATGATTGGAAAGAAAACCCTTCCGGTTCAGCCTGATGGACCCGTACCACCGGGAGTGGATTATGAGATGTGGCTGGGGCCGGCAAAACATCGTCCTTTCAATCCCAATCGCTTCCATTACAACTTCAGGTATTTCTGGGACTATGCAGGGGGGCTGAATTCTGACTGGGGAGTGCATCTTCTCGATTATGCACTCTATGGGATGAATCTCGACCTTCCAAAAGAGGTATATACAGCAGGCGGTAAATTTGCCTATCCAACTGATGCAATGGAGACCCCTGATACTTTGCTCACAACTTATGTATACGACAATTTAACCGTTACATGGGACCATGCATGCGGAATAAAGGACGGACCGTATGGGCGTGAGCATGGACTTGCCTTTATAGGTGAAAACGGCACATTGGTAATCGACCGGAACGGTTGGGAGGTCATTCCCGAGGTCGATTCTGCTCCAAGGATGGAAGCTGTGCCATTAAGAAAAAAATCAGAAATCATAAAGGGAATCGGAGTTGCAGGGAGCGGACTTGGTGCACATGTTGCCAACTTCCTTGACTGTATGGTGACACGGAACCTGCCAAACGCCGATGTGGCTATTGGAGCCAAGGTGGCTAAACTGACTCATCTGGCTAATATCTCATGCAGGGTTAAGAAACCACTGACATGGGATAATGCCACCGGCAAATTCGGGCAGGATGACGCCAATGCCATGATTAAACCTACCTACAGTTCTCCCTGGAAGTTTCCTGAATATAAATAATAAAGCACTTATATGAAAAAAATAATCTTCACGATAGCATTTGGAGCGGCAATATTCTTCAGTAGTTGCAACAACTCTGACTGGCAACCTCTCTTCAATGGAAAGGATTTCGAAGGCTTCGTTCAGCTTAATGGAAAGGCTCAGTACATTGTTGAGAATGGGGAAATGGTAGGGATTTCTACTGCCGGAACCCCTAATAGTTTCATGTGCACACAAAAGGAGTACTCCGATTTCATTCTTGAATTTGAAGTTAAAATTGACTCATTACTGAACTCAGGAGTACAGATAAGAAGTCATAGCTATGACAGTATTAAAAACGGACGGGTTTTTGGTTATCAGGTTGAGATTGATCCTAGTGCCCGGGCCTGGAGCGGAGGTATCTACGACGAAGCAAGAAGAGCCTGGCTTTACCCTGTTACTCCATATAACACTGAAGCAGTAAAGGCTTTCGATAAGTACAACTGGAACAAATATCGTATTGAAGCAATTGGTAACCGTATCAGAACATGGGTTAACGGTATCCCTGCAGCTGATATGATTGATGATGTCGACGCTTCAGGGTTTATTGCTTTTCAGGTGCATCAGGTGCCCGATGAACATGCCGGACTGGAGGTTAGATGGAAAAATATCAGGATCGTAACAGAGAATCTGGGAAAATATAAATCCGAGGTCCAGGACGAAATACACCAGATTAATATGATCCCGAATACGCTTTCAGAATTGGAGCAAAAGGAGGGTTGGAAACTTCTTTTTGACGGTGTTACCTCAACAAACTGGAGAGGCGCACATAAGGAAGCTTTTCCTGATTCAGGATGGATCATAGAGGATGGGATTTTGACTGTATTACCCTCAGGAGGGGCAGAGTCAAAAGGCGGAGGAGATATTGTCAGCACCCAGGAATTCGGAAACTTTATGCTCAGTTTTGAGTTTATAATAACCGAAGGGGCCAATAGTGGAGTAAAGTATTTTGTTACAGAGAATTATGAGACATCGGGTTCTGCCATTGGGCTGGAATATCAGATACTTGATGATGTAAATCATCCTGATGCCAAAATGGGTCACGACGGCAACCGAACCCTGGCTTCCCTGTATGATCTGATACCTTCAGCAGAGAACAAGAAGTTCAATGGAATCGGTAAATGGAACACGGGAATGGTAGTATCACGGAACAACCATGCCGAACACTGGCTGAATGGCTTTAAAGTGCTTGAATACGAGAGAGGCAGTCAAGAGTATTTGAAACTGGTGCAGGAAAGTAAATACGAAGGTTACGAAAATTTCGGATTAAGCGAAAAAGGGCACATCCTGCTTCAGGACCACGGAAACAAAGTCTCATTCAGGAGTATAAAGATAAGAGAGCTTCAATAACATAGACTACGATATTACACTTCCGGAGCCTGTAAACAGGCTCCGGCTTTTTTTGTTTACCCCATGAAATTAAAATGTTTTCGCACTTTTACTTATGAAGTTCACCCCAGACTACCGGTGTGAATTTCTTGCTCAGGATCCTGTTATAATCCACAAATTGGCCAACATCGTTAATTGGCGTTCTCTATCATGGTACGTAGAGCCAAAATGAATATAAAACATTTTGTGACTCTCATCGTATAAACGTAAAAATGATCTGTCTTAAACACGCCTTTAATCACATGAAATACCTGAAAATCCTGCTGCTTTTGTTACTTCCGTTAACTGCGTGCGACAAAAACGATGATGATAACCAGCCTGATGATTTTATGTACTTCCCTTCAGATAATGAATGGGAGACAAGATCTTTAGCCAGTATGGGGTGGAATGAAAGTGCTGTTCAACCTTTAAAGGATTTTTTAATTCAAAAGAACACCAGATCTTTTATGATCATTGTCAATGGGAGAATTGTTCTAGAGGAGTACTTTAACGGACATACTCCAGCCACCACATGGCAATGGAACAGCGCCGGAAAGACACTGGTGGCAGCCACAACAGGCATAGCCAGGCAGGAAGGATTGCTGAACATTGATAATAAAGTTTCTGATTATCTGGGTACAGGGTGGACAAGTGAGCCAATTGATAAAGAGAATTTAATTACACCGAAACATCTGCTCTCAATGACCTCCGGTATCAATGATGAATCCAATCTCATCATAAAATCGAACTTAACATATCTTGCCGATGCCGGAACCAGGTGGTCCTATCATAATGTTTTCCAGGTATTGATGGATGTTGTTGCTGATGCCGGCAATCAGGATTTCGAAACCTACTTCAATTCCAGATTAAAGACCAGGATCGGGATGGACGGGTACTGGAACAACGGGCTGATATTTAAAATCTATCACAGTAATACACGCAGCATGGCAAGGTTCGGATTGCTGGCGCTTAATAAGGGGAAATGGATGAACGAACAAATATTGAATGAAACATTTTTCACTGAAAGCATCAGTTCTTCACAAAATATCAATCCATCTTACGGATACTTTTGGTGGTTAAATGGAAAAACGAGTTTTATGGTTCCCGGGTCTCAGACAGTTTATCAGGGAACCCTGGTACCAAATGCTCCATCAGATATGTATGCTGCAATGGGGGCGGAAGATCAACGCATTTATGTAATTCCCGGCAAAAAAATGGTTGTTGTAAGAATGGGGGATGCATCTGATCCTCAGAATCCATCCTTTGCTCTTTCCGGTTTTGACAATGATCTCTGGGCAAAAATAAATGCCGTGATAGCTACAAAATAGCATTCTTGAAATAAGAATACTGTGAACCCCTGACTTGCGGATTAAAGCTGACAGGTAATTCCGACAAACAGACACCGCGGCTGTATCTTTTGTGTATGGTACTGATAGTTGTCAAAAACAACGTAGGTGTAAATGGTTTTGTAGCTGCCTGGTAACCAACCTTCATTGTTGGCAGTTAAGATTTTAACGTATTGTCTGGAATTTAATTCATAATTTTGACCTGACGCAACCAAAATAACATCAGACTCATCAACTTTGTGAGACCCGAATGTTAAGACTATGAAAACAACGACTTCTTTTTTATGGGCAATCGTAATTGCTGCAACAGCATTTGCACTTGCCGGCTGCTCAAAAGAGGTTTATCAGCCAGACTCAAACGGACTGTTGCAGAAGGTTATCTATGATGGATACATCATTGAAGAGATCTCATATAACCAGAATAAACTTGTCAATGAAGTACACAGCACCTCCTTTTATAGAAAATTCCATTATAATAAGGATCTTAAGCTGATCAAAGAAGAAGTGGCCGTCTCACCGGACCTATTCAGTTCGTCAATTACACCTGGCACAACGCATGAATTTGTTGATCCTGACAAGACAGGTATTTCAATGTACCATATATATGAGTATGATGTCAATGGAAGACTTTCAGTACAGCTTAACTTTATCCCAAAAGTCGGTGACGACGAATTCAGGTCAAAAAGAATGTTTGAATACAACGACAACAACTTGATTTCCAGAATACTTCTTTATAACAGCGATAATGAAGTCACACAATTCAGAACCTATTTGTATGATTCCAATAACAATGTGATTGAGGAAGATTATTATACATATTTGTTCATTACATCCGGTGCATCCCCTAAACACATGGCAAAGATCACCTTTGAGTATGATTCATTCCGCAATCCCTATAAGATATTTGAACAGGGAGGGAATCCCGGCATCTACTCAAATACAAATAACATAATCAAAACGCAGACTGTTCACTATGAGCCTTCTCCCGGGGTCCCTGCTTTCTCAGAGACAACCACCTCCTATGAGTACAACCTTGAAACCGGATTCCCTGTCAGGGTGATAAACGGAGAAGAGTTTATTTACGAATAAGCCCGGCTGCCTATTCAACGGACCAGATAGATAAATTTTATCACGATAAGTCGGGACACTTGTTGCTTTTTACTTCCTGAACCCACGACAGCTTTAAAACATGTGCCCAATGATCTTTCATTGATAATGAACCATATACCGGATAAGGTTGTTTAATATGGTCTAACTCAATAATTCAACCACATGGAAACAATCACTGTCAATTACTGGGCCGTTGCTACAGGTGCCGTCCTGTCGATGGTCATCGGGGCAATCTGGTATGGTCCGATCTTCGGAAAGAAATGGGCTGAAATACTCGGCGCAGACATGGACGATTCGGAAGCCAGGAAAAAAATGCAGAAATCGGCTGGCCCGTTATATTTTGTCCAGTTTGTTCTGACTCTGTTCCAGGTCATGGTGCTGGCACACCTGATAGCCGATACAAGGCTTGCAGGGGGACTTGAAAGGTCACTGTGGATCTGGGCAGCATTTGTAATACCGACTCTCGCAGGTGCAGTGATGTGGACCAATGAGAGCGGAAAACTGAAATGGACGCGTTTCCTGATACAGGGCGGTTATCAGCTGATCCTTTTCATAACCTTCGGATTGCTTCTGCAGTACTGGAAGTAAACTCATCCCGGTTTACGGACCGAATCGATTAATCTCCGGTTCTGCCGGCAATTATGCAGACTTTATTTCCTGTTATAATTACCGGGAAAAATGCCTTGGGAGTTTATCTGCTGACCTGATTATGCACAAACCAAGCAACAACCCGGGAGCGAATTAGGTCTCCATTTTTGTTTGACGGCATACTCCCTGAAGCAATGAATAACCCTGCCCTGTGACTGCATTCTGCAGAGTTCCGTTCCTGTGAACTTTTTAATCTTATGTTGGTTTCTTAGAGAAATAGATTTGAATAAAACCAGAGCCTCAGGGAATATCCCTGACATAACCAGGCGTCATGGGATTTTATCAAATGATGTTTTGTAACCCTTAATACCGAGTACTATGAAAAATCTGAAACGTACTATCATCTTTAGTGCCACCGCTTTGTTATTTACTTCATTTTTAACAGGGTGCGAAAAGGATAACTCATCGTCAGACCCAAAATCAATTGAGGGATTATTGTATTACTTTACTGATGAAGAAAAACAGGAAATAAGGGTAGTAGATATCAACGCATCCACTCCGTTCAGGAGAAGTTATATTCTGTCCGACGATTATACCCTTGAGGACATTGCCCAGGACCGTGACTATCTGGTGCTGAAAGTCTATCGGCCTGCTACCGTTAGTCCGTTGGCGAATAAAAAAGCCCTGCTAATTAAGTCGAAAGTAGTTGAAAACAACTGGCTTTTTGTGGCAAATAACCCATTTGTAGGACTTACAGGAACCTCTGATGACGGCTGGTGGGAAGCGGGTGAGTTTTCAAATGATGCCACCGGTTTTATCCTTCATAAAAGCGGGGAGATCGATGGTGAAGAAGTTTATGCTATTGAAAGTGTTGGGTACCCCGGCAGATTCTTTCACACACAGCGGCCATCCGATTCAAGGGGCCAATCTGCTCTATTTAGATGTTTACTCCGACCCGGACGATGCGCCCAAATTCAGGCTTTACAGAACCAGCACGACTTTTATGGAAGGCAATCCTAACGTTCCCGTTGATGCCTACTTTGCCTGGTAATCAATAGAAAATAAGCAAGATACTGCTATTTACCCGTCACCGGGCAAGCTTTGAGCAACAATAAACTTTTTGTTCTCTTAATATTAACACTATGGCAAATACAGTAAAAAGAAAGGAGTTTTCCCCGGAACAAAGCGAAGAGCTGCTCAGAACATTGAAAAACCGTTTTGAGAAAAACATGAATCGCCATAGAAACCTTGAATGGACTGCAGTTAATGCAAGGCTGCATGCCAGTTCCGGAAAGTTGAGGTCGCTTGGTGAAATGGAGAGAACCGGCGGTGAACCGGATGTGGTTGGCTATGATAACAAGACCGGTGAGTACATTTTCTGCGATTGCTCACCGGAGAGTCCGGCGGGGCGCAGAAATGCCTGTTATGACCATGAGGCGCTTGAGGCAAGGAAATCATTTAAGCCTTCAGATAATGCCGTCGGTTTGGCAGGAACCATGGGCATCGAGCTGCTGTCGGAGGAACAATACCGGGAGCTGCAGGAGCTTGGTGATTTTGATACGAAAACGTCAAGCTGGATAAAGACACCTTCCGGAATAAGGAATCTCGGCGGCGCCCTCTTCGCCGACCGCCGCTATGGCCATGTCTTCGTCTATCACAACGGAGCCTCCTCTTACTATGCCGCAAGGGGCTTCCGCGGCTCGCTGAAGGTCTGATTCCGGACAATGAATCCTGACATTGCAAAACATGAAGTTGCATGGTTTGCCTTTGCAGCTATCCGGTAAATCTAGAAGATCAGGGTAAGGGCGAGGTACTTGACCATCAATCCCAGAACAGTGCAGATCACTGTGTCCCTGATCTTGTGACGCAGCATTCCTGCGGCAAGGGAGATGATGGGAGAGGATAGGGGCAGGGAATTGAAAACAAATATCGTGAGGTTGCCGTACTTTTCTATTGTCTTCTCGGCCTTCTCATACCGGCTCCTGCCAATCAGGTTGTCTATAAACCTGTTGCTCATTAATAAACCTATTGAATAGTCAATAGTCTGAGAGAAAAGCGCCGTACCGATGGCTACGGCATTCAGTGCCGGCACACTTATATCGCCCTGAAGATAATATACAAAAGCCACCTCAACCGGCATGATAAGAAAAAAGAGATAGCCGCATGCGTTTACGATGGCAAAAGACATCATCCCCTCATCGCGCGAGCCGTAATATATGTCGAGCCCCACGGTCATCGATGCAATCACGATGGCAGTTATTACCAGCAGTACTGCAATGACGATGTGCGTTATATCAGCTTTGCTCTTCTTTACCATTACCATCGGCTGAATGGTTCTACCGAGAGGGCTGAGTTATAGTATCTTGGGTCACCGGAGACCTCCTCGCCCAGCCATGGGGGCTTCTCAAACGCCTCATCAGCCGATCTGAGCTCGATCTCTGCCATCACAAGTCCACTGTTCGCCCCGTGAAATACATCTATCTCAAAAAGATGCCCGCTGAAAGTCACCAGGTAACGTGTCTTCTCCACCGGGAAGGGCTCGCAGAGTTTCATCAGTTCCCTGGCATCGTCAACAGCGATCTCCTTCTCCCACTCATACCTCTCAATGCCTGATTTATCCGATCTCCCCTTGACCGTGATGTACCCCTTCTTACCGCGGATACGCACCCTCACGGTGGGACCCGGCGATGAAGAGAGATACCCCTGCACTATCTCAGATGATTCCGTGGATTTATTCCTGAACTCACCACAGACAAGAAACTTTCTTTCAATCTCGGTTGACATATTATGAAAATAAAGATACACCTTAAGATGAAAAAAGAAGAATCACAATTTTTTTTTGCGTTTTTTCGTTTTTTCTGATTTTTGTGTAATTTAGCGTCCGAAATGATGAGAACATACGCAGCATACAGCTTTTCTTTTTACTATTTCTATTATCATGCAGAGATAGGGGCTGATTAGTTATATCTTTCAAATAAAAGAGCAATGATTAAAGAAGTCCCGCGTAAAACGGGACTTTTTTTTTATCTGAAATGAGAGAATGAAAACAGAAGAGGAGAATATCAGTGTGGCGATCCAGGGAGTAAGGGGATCATTCCACGAAATTGCCGCGGTTGAATTTTTTCACGGGAGGGAGATCAACACTCTTCCCTGTGACACCTTTGACGACCTGTTCCAGCTCCTTACGGAAGGCAAGGCCGACTACGGCATAGTGGCTTTCGAAAACTCAGTGGCGGGAAGTATCCTCCCCAACTACGGGCTGTTGCGCAGGTCACACCTGCCGGTTAGCGGTGAGATCTACCTTCGTATCATTCAGAACCTGATTGCCCTGCCTGGACAGCACCTTTCTGATCTGCATGAGATACACTCGCACCCTATGGCCATCCAGCAATGCAATGTCTTTCTGGAAAAGATGAGAAAACGCGGAGTAAAGGTGGTGGAGACGGTAGACACTGCTCTCAGTGCAAGACTGATAAGTGAAGGCCAGCAGAGGGGGATAGGCGCTATCGCCAGCAGCAGCGCTGCATCCATTTACAACCTGAGCATCATCAAAAAAGAGATAGAAGCTGACAGGCAGAACTTCACACGGTTCCTTATCATCAGCGGGAGCAGGAACGGAAAAGCGGCAAGCAATCCTGAAAAAGGCACTGACAAGGCGATGGTCTGTTTTTCATTGCCCCACAAGGTTGGTTCACTCTCACAGGTGCTTTCCGTTCTGGCATTCTACCAGATCAGTCTTACCAAGATACAGTCACTGCCAATTGTCGGCAGGCCATGGGACTACCAGTTTCATATAGACCTGGTATACAGTGACTATCAGCGCTACAGGATGGCTCTCGAAGCTATCAGGCCACTGACAGAAGGGCTGGAAATAATAGGGGAATTCAGGCAGGGGATAATGCCGTATGCAGCCGGGAAGAACTGAGATAAGATAATGTGGAGAACCATGAATAAAGCACTTATAAAAGCAGCCACGCGCACAGGATTGGTGAATGAATATTACTTCTCGGCGAAGCTGGCAGAGATTGCCATGATGCGAGCTCAAGGCATCGATGTGATCAACCTCGGGATTGGAAGTCCGGACATGCCTCCGTCAGAGAGTGTCATCAGGAAACTGGCCGAAAGCGCCTCAGACAGCCACAACCATGGCTACCAGAGCTACAGGGGTATCCCTCTTTTAAGGAGTGCCTTTGCAGAGTGGTACAGGAAATATTTCAATGTGGTGCTTGATCCCGATACGGAGATACTGCCTCTGATAGGCTCCAAGGAGGGAATAATGCATATCAGCATGGCATTCCTTGACCCCGGCGATGAGGTCCTGGTGCCTGATCCCGGTTATCCGGCATATGGCGCTGCCGCAAAGCTGGCAGGGGGTATTGTCAGACCCTATGATCTTAAGGAAGAGACGGGCTGGCTTCCTGACATTGAGGCAATCGAGGCATCAGGAGTGGATAGGGTAAAGATAATGTGGATCAACTATCCGCACATGCCCACCGGCGTCAGTGCCACCCCGGCGCTCTTTGAGCGGCTTGTCTCCTTTGCCCGAAGACACAGCATCCTGCTATGCCACGACAACCCCTACAGTTTTATACTGAACAATGAGCACCTGAGTATCTTTTCCGTACCTGGATCCCGTGATATCGCGCTGGAGCTTAACTCGCTCAGCAAATCGCATAACATGGCTGGCTGGAGGATAGGGATGGTTGCCGGTAACAGTTCCTTTATTAATGACATCCTGAAGATTAAGAGCAACATGGACTCCGGCATGTTCCAGCCGTTACAGGCTGCTGCCGCGGAGGCTCTTGCGGCGCCGGACGGGTGGTACGCACAGCTCAGCGAGGTCTACCGCAGGCGCCGCAACAGAGCCGCGGAGATAATGAATGCCCTCTCATGCACCTTTGACCCTGACCAATCGGGGCTCTTCCTCTGGGGGAAAATCCCGCCGCAGTTCACGGATGCCGTTGAGATGACGGAGAAACTGCTGCATGAGAATCATCTCTTTATCACTCCCGGGTCAGTATTCGGTGACAACGGGAAGAGATACATAAGGATATCGCTCTGCGCAACTGAGGAACTCCTCACTGCTGCACTGGAAAGAATTAACTCGAAGAAAAAGTCAATAACCAACCAAACAACTTAAAATCAAATGTCTGCAAATATATGTATAGTGGGCCTGGGTCTCATAGGAGGCTCCCTGGCACGAAGCCTCAGGCTCAATGGCTTCTCCGGCAGGATCACCGGTGTTGAGAGCAACCCTCATCATTGTACCATAGCAATGTACCGGGGCCTGGCCGACGAGTTCCTGCCGCTGGAGGAGGCTGTTGATCTATCGGAGATCATCATCCTCTGTGCTCCTGTTGATGTCAACTGCCAGCTTCTTCCCCGCGTTCTCGATCTGATCCAGGGCACATCAAAGGTGGTTACTGACATGGGATCGACCAAGGCTGACATAGCTGCCGTAGCCGCAGCCCATCCCGCCCGGGGCAGATATGTGTCAGCCCATCCTATGGCAGGCACAGAGCATTCCGGTCCGGCGGCAGCCCTCGACAGGCTCTTCCATGAGAAGGTGGCAATCATATGCGACCCCAGGAGCAGCGACGAAGATGCCCTGGAGCTGATAACAGCCCTGTTCCAGTCGTTTAACATGCATATCCGTTATATGAAGTCATCAGACCACGATGTGCACGTGGCTTACGTGTCTCACATATCGCACATAACATCCTTCGCGCTTGCCCTGTGCGTCCTTGAGAAAGAGAAGAACACCGAGAACATCATGTCCCTTGCCGCTGGAGGGTTTGAGAGCACGGTGCGCCTCTCCAAGAGCAGCGGAGAGACCTGGGCACCGATCTTCATTGGCAACTCGGGTCCCATACTTGAGGTTATTGACACTTATATCGAAAAGATGCGCCTCTTTAAAAAACATATAGAGAATGCCGACCACGCCTCACTGAGAGACCTTATGACGTCGGCCAACGAGATAGGCCATATACTTAAATGAAGCACTGACCATACCATGAAAAGAGAGAATATTACAACAACGAATAAGAAACTGGATATCACTCCGATAGAGGAGTGGCCCATATATAAGCAACGGCCCCTGATGATTGCCGGGCCATGCAGTGCCGAGAGCGAGGAGCAGGTGATGCTCACCGCCGCCGGACTGGCAGCCACTGGGCAGGGTTGACCTCTTCCGTGCCGGCGTCTGGAAGCCACGCACCCGTCCTGACCAATTTGAAGGCGTTGGCACCGTCGGGCTGAAATGGCTCCGGCAGGTGAGGGAGGTGTACGGCCTACCTGTCTCCGTTGAGGTGGCTACGGAGAAGCACGTTTATGAAGCATTAAAGCATGGTGTTGATGCTGTCTGGATAGGAGCGCGCACAAGCGTCAACCCGTTTGCCATGCAGGAAATAGCAACAGCGCTTAAAGGAGCAGAAGTTATGGTGTTCATCAAGAATCCCATTAATCCTGATCTTGAGCTCTGGATAGGTGCAATTGAAAGGATAAGCAAAACGGGTATCACCCGTCTTGCCGCCATCCACCGCGGTTTCTCATCGTGGGAGAAGAGCGCCTTCCGCAACCAGCCACGTTGGCAGATACCTGTTGAGCTGCGTCAGCGCATACCTCTCCTGCCGATGATATGCGATCCGAGTCACATGGGTGGCGACAGGTCATTCATCGGCGACCTGTCGCAAAAGGCGATGGACCTGAACTACGACGGCCTGATGATTGAGTCGCACATCGATCCGGCTAGCGCACTGAGCGACAGGAAGCAGCAGGTCACCCCGGCAGAGCTGACAGGGATACTTGACAGCCTGGTGCTCAGGTCGCCGACAACGGATGACCCTGAGTTCCTTGAGACGATTGAGGACCTGCGCAGCCAGATAGATGTATATGACAACCTGCTCCTTGATATCCTCGAGAGCCGCATGCAGGTGGCTGAGACAATAGGGAGATACAAGAAGGAACATAATATCACCATTCTGCAAAGCACCAGATGGAAGGAGGTGAAGAACAACGCGGTGGACAAGGGAGTAAGAAAGGGGCTGACGCCGGAGTTCATTCAGACCTTCCTGGAGGCTATACACCAGGAATCTATCACCCACCAGATGAAAGTGATGAAAGAAGATTAATTTAGTATCCTTGTATGCAGATCACATTTCCGAATAATAAACCTTTAAATGGATATCACCGTTCATCCGTCGTATATTAAAGGAAAGGTTGAGGCACCGGCAAGCAAAAGTCTCACACAGAGAGCTATAGCTGCGGGACTGCTGGCCAAAGGCACAACTGTGATTCGCAATCCTTCATTCTGCAATGACTCCCTTGCAGCCATAAATATGGCCGGTGTCCTTGGCGCTCTGATCACGAGGGAGCACGGTTCCATTACCCTACAAACAGGTCTCAGACCTGTCTCCCCGATAACCCTCCACTGCGGCGAATCAGGCCTGGCGTTGAGAATGTTTGCCCCCATCGCTGCCCTGCTCTCGGATCATGTTACTCTCACCGGTGAGGGCTCGCTGCTCAGGAGGCCTGTGAACATGATAGTTGAGGCTTTGAGCCAGCTGGGGGTACAGGCAGAGACCAACGGCGGTTTTCTGCCAGTGACGCTAACGGGCAGACTGAGAGGTGGTATGGTGGCCATTGACGGCTCAACGGGCTCGCAACTGCTTACAGGACTGCTTATGGCACTGCCTCTTACAGACGATAAGAGCAGGAGCGCAATTAAGAACGAGAACGAGAGCGGAAGCAAGATCGAGAGTGGGAGTGGGAGGGTGAGCGAGATAGAGGTGAGAGAGCTGAGAAGCAAGCCGTATATTGACCTTACCATTCAGTTGCTAAGTAAGTTCGGTATAAGGGTTGAGAATAGCAATTACAGGAGGTTCATTGTTCCCGGAAACCAGTCATACCATTGTCGGGAGTACAATATTGAGGGCGACTGGAGCGGGGCGGCGTTCCTGCTTGTTGCCGGAGCTCTGGCCGGTGATGTCACCGTCGGCAACCTCAATGTAGCAAGCCTGCAGTCCGACAGGGCAATAATGCAGGCGCTGCGCGATGCCGGTTGTCGCTTAACAGAAACCGCTGAAGGTGTGAGGGCTGAGAGGTCTGATCTTAAGGCATTTAACTATGATGCCACTGATTCCCCGGATCTGTTCCCGCCACTGGCAGCTCTGGCAGCCGGGTGCAGAGGAACAAGCAGGATAAGAGGTGTAAGCCGTCTCGTGCATAAGGAGAGCGACAGGGCCGGGACTGTCACCGCTGTGCTTGGCGCTCTCGGGATAAGATCAGCTATTGAAGGTGATGTCATGCTCATTGAGGGAGGGACGGTCAGCGGTAGTGTTGTCTCCTCGCATAATGACCACCGTATAGCCATGATGGCTGCCGTGATGGCAACCGCTGCCACTGGCGCAGTGACAATAGAGGGAGCCGAGGCGGTGGACAAATCGTTCCCGGAATTCTTTAAAACCCTTGCCCTGACCGGCGCCATCATAGACTGAACAGATCCCCGGAATCACGCAAGTCCCGTGAGAACAACGTCGCTTAATCAGCATTTACTAAAGCAAACCCGTACTCTGCTAACCAGAACGCACCCCTTACTCATTGGAGGTTGACTCAGCCATTATGCCGGCCTAACTTTACCAAAATAAAGCGAAGGCTATGAAAAACATAAGCAGTTTCTGGATTTGCGCAATGGTATTTGCGGGATTGTTACTCACTGCAAATAAATGCGAAAAAGAGGAGGGACCTGAAGAGGAGATCCCCACCATCACTGACATAGAAGGCAATGAATATGAGATCGTGGAAATCGGCACCCAGTGGTGGATGGCTGAGAATCTCAAGGTCACGAAATACAACAATGGGGATCTGATAGGCACAACCAATCCTGCAACCCTTGACCTGAGTGATCAGTCGCATAGTGCGGGCAGTCCCAAATACCAGTGGGCCTATGATGGCAATGAAGCCAACGTCGGGCTTTATGGCCGGCTCTATACATGGTACGCTGTCACGGATCCCAGGGGAGTATGTCCGACAGGATGGCATGTTCCTTCATACACTGAATGGATCACCCTCCAGGATCACCTCATTGCCGCCGGGTACAACTATGACGGTACCACTACCGACAACAAGATTGCCAAGGCAATGTCTTCACTGACCAACTGGAATGCATCTTCATCTCAGGGTACGGTTGGTAATAACGACTTTCCTGCCAAACGTAATGCATCAGGTTTCAGGGCTCTTCCCGCGGGCATAAGGTGGACAGACGGAGAATTTGATGGCCTGGGAAGTTCAGGGAACTGGTTTACGTCTACAAATTACTATGATGATTACGATGGTATTTTCTGGGGCTTTGTGATATATAACTCATCCTACGGACTCGGAGCCGGCACATGTAATTTTGAACCGGATGCGCTCTCAGTAAGATGTGTTAAGAACTGAACCGACAGGACATTTCAGAGCAATTTAAGGTTCCTGGCCAGATAATTACTTTAATTATAAAATTAGAGCCTGATTCCAGACTATTGAAGATTTGAGAAATAGTCATAAATTAGATGCAGCGTAGCGGTCAATAAAAACAAAATAGAGAAAATTATTCTCTCCTGAACGAAGCAGGGAATACGGCTATTCCGTACGCTGTGTGAAGGATTAATAATACAGACCTATGGGAATGAGTGTCCCATTTACCTTTGATGAGTTCCTGGAGATGCTGGAACGGTTCAACACCGCCTGGTGGCCTGCACATCTGATCATGTATGTCCTTGCCACAGTGGCCATATTCTTCGCCATAAGGAAGACCCGCTATTCCGGCACAGTCGTTACCGTGATACTTGTATTTTTCTGGATATGGGTTGGACTGGTCTTCAACCTCCTTTACTTCAGCAAGCTGTACCCCATGGCATACCTTTTTGTGGTGCTGTTTATTCTGGAAGGAATCATACTGGCATGGGCAGGACTTTTCAGGGATAGAATGGCATTCAGGGTAAGGGCAGATATCTACGGTTTGATTGGTGCTATAATGATCATCTATGCGCTGATAGGTTACCCCTTGATTGGATATGCCACTGGAAGGGAGTATCCTCATCTGCTTCTGACAGGCATGATGCCATGCCCTACAGCCATCTTCACATTGGGTATGCTCTTATGGACTGAAAAATCAATGCCAAAAATAGTTCCAGTCATACCGGTCATTTATGCACTGAGTGGATTTGTTCCGGTTAAGCTGGGGGTTGTCGAAGATATCGGTTTGATTGTGGCAGGTTTTGTAACCGGACTTCTTCTTGTGTACCGTGCAAGGATCTCAACCCATGACAAGAAGGAGGTTAAAGAACGTATATAGCTTATGTTGCCTGCCTATAGTTCATCTTTTGGCAGAGATTTTATCCAGTCGGTGATGACACGTGCAAGGTCATCCCTTGACTTTCCAAAAGTATGATCATCCTGGAATCCGGTTATCTGAACATTTTGGGCTTTTGCCTCCTTAAGAGCGCGATACAAGGGCAGAATGTACCTTTCCATAGTAGGACCTGTATCATCCCATCCGCCGATAATAAGTATAGTCCTGTCAGCCAGCCGGTATGCATTTTTTATTACATAGAAGTCCCGGTCCAGCTTGTCAAATCCTGTCTCTCCTGATTCCCAGGGGGTTGCCCCGGGTTCGAACCTTATAATTCCTGCTTCAATGGCTTTCTTTATGTTTTGATCTGTGTTTTTCTTCATTTCAGGATCCTGGAGGTAATCGTCAAACCATTGTCCCCAGTCGTTGCCGGCAATGCTTATCAGCATTTTGATCTCCGGGTGTTTGATCGCGTAAGTCATTGCCATTCCTCCTCCGTAAGAGTAACCGGCCAGGACAATTAATCCCGTATTTATTTTAAAATTCTCAATATTGCCTGAGCTATGAAGGAAAGCCAGTGCTGCAGATATATCCCCCAGGCTGTTCTGGAGGGTTGATTTCCCTTCGCTCTGATGGGTTCCGCTGTAGTTGAATGTCATCGCGTTTATGCCATGCTGTGAAATTCTGCTGCCAAGTCCGAGAACATCCCTGGTGTTGCCTGGAGAACCCTGCAACAGAATGACAGTTGGCAGATAGCCGGCGGCATCTGACTTATAGAATTTGCCCTGCAAAAGGACACCATTATTATCTATTGTTATATCCGCAGGAATTGTTTCCTGGGCTGATGCAGCGTGGTTCAGCAGGGAAAACAGAAATAGAAGAAGGAGTTTTATTTTTGTTGCCATGATATTTTCATGATTTACGTTTAAGTTTAAGTTAATGATTTCAATTTCAAAGGTACAGCAGAAGAATACTAAAGTCAAGACCACAATTAGGAAAATGTCTGTTATACCAGAATGGATGTTCTGCAGTAAAACATCGATTGGAATTATTATCTTTTCCATAAATTAGTCTGATTACAATTTAAGTATCTCTGATGCCTGTCTTTTCCATCATTTTGATTGTTACTGCCGCGGTGGCGTTGCTGTTGCTTCTTGTCCTGAAGGCCAGGATCAACGCCTTCATATCACTTCTCATCACTGCAATCTTTGTTGGAATCCTTGCCGGCATGCCACTGAAGGAGGTGACCGCAGCCATCCAGAAGGGGATGGGTGAGACGCTTGGATTCATTGCAGTAGTGGTAGGTCTGGGGGCCATATTCGGGCAGATCCTTGAGAGCTCAGGTGGAGCTCACGCCCTGGCGAACTACCTGCTTAAGAAATTCGGTCAGGGAAGGGCGTCATGGGCAATGATGTTTACCGGGTTCATTGTCGCAATTCCAGTCTTCTTCGACGTCGGCCTGATCATTTTCATCCCGATCATCTATGCCCTGGGCAGGGATACCGGCAAATCTCTGCTTTACTACGGAATACCGCTTCTTGCAGGATTGGCGGTAGCTCACAGCTTCATTCCCCCGACGCCCGGACCGGTGGCCGTTTCGGAGATAATTGGTGCAGACCTTGGATGGGTGATCCTGCTCGGCCTGATGCTGGGGCTGCCCACGGCAGTCATTGCAGGACCGCTCTTCGGAAGATTCATTGCGGGTAAGATAAAGATCGACCCGCCTGTCGCTGTGAACGGTGAAGGCGGTGTGGAGGATTCCCGGAGCGGATTGCCTTCTTTCTGGATGATATTGGTTCTGATCGTGACTCCGTTATTTCTGATAGTTGTAGGCACATTGTCAGGCATACTGGTTAAGAACGGAAGCCTGGCATCATCAACAGTCACAGAAATTCTCATATTCATCGGCCATCCCTTCTCGGCGCTTATAATTGCAACCCTGCTTGCAATCTGGCTGCTGGGCATAAGACGGGGGATGTCGCGCAACAGGATCATGTCGCTTAGCACAAAAGCCCTGGGGCCGGCTGGAATAATAATACTTGTCACCGGAGCCGGGGGTGTGCTGAAGGAGGTTCTGGTCCAAAGCGGCATAGGGACCACCCTGGCTGACACAGTGGCAGGGACGGCGCTTTCGCCAATACTGCTGGCATGGATTATAGCAGCTGTGATGCGCGTCACACAGGGATCGGCCACCGTTGCCATGATCACGGCTGCAGGCATAATGGCCCCGATACTGCCAGTGTTCGCTTTTGATGATCCTCACAAAGCCCTGATCGTCATTGCCATATCCTCAGGGGCCACAATCGCATCACATGTCAATGACAGCGGGTTCTGGCTGGTAAGCAAGTACTTCGGCATGAACGAGAAACAGACTCTGCAGTCGTGGACGGTGATGGAAACGATCATTTCGCTTTGCGGGCTGGCATTCACCATGCTGGCGAGCCTGTTCTTCTGACAACCAAATACTACACCTTAAAGTCTTTTTTTTCCACCTGTCACTGCATTATTCATTTTGCATCACGCATCAAATATCCGGAATTTCCGGGATGTGGGAATTATGTAATTAATAACTATAACCATGTAACTATTTTACAAGCCGGGAGGTTTAAATTTGCCGGTGTAATCTTATGATTACTATAGCAAAATTGATATTTCATAACATAAAATAACCACTTAATAACAGAGTCATGACAAATTTACTTTACATAGTTGCGGTAGTACTGATTATTGCGTGGGCAATAGGATTTGTCGGTTTCAATGCGGGAGGTCTTATACACATCCTGCTTGTCATCGCAGTCATTGCCATTCTGGTGAGGGTTATCCAGGGGAAAAGAGTTCTCTAGATACGTCGCTTCACTATTAATCATATAGTCCGCTCCGGAGAAACCCCGGATAATGTATTTATCGAAATACAGACAGTTTAGGTTAGGGCGTTTGGGGCGGGATTAACCGGAGCGGACTTATTAAAACTAAATATCATGAGTTCAGGAAAAGTAGTATTGGCTTTATTGGCCGGAGCAGCTGCCGGCGCAGCATTGGGGATTCTGTTTGCCCCGGCAAAAGGATCGGAAACACGCAAGGAACTGACCGGAAAAGGGGAGGAGCTTAAGGAATCGATAAAGGAGAAATTCAATGAATTTCTTGATGACATAGCTGAAAAATATGACAAGGTAAACCAGGAGGTGACTGATATTAGTGATACGGGCAGCAGTGCAAAGGAAGAACCTGATAAAAAGGTAAAAACCTCTGCGGTTTGATATCTGTATACAATTCAGGATCATAACCGGAAATTTATGGCCGCAACTATGGATGATAACACCCGGATCATAGATGAGCTGCTGGAAAAAGCTGCAGAATACGGCAAGGCAGAATTGGAGCTGGCTAAGCTGAAAGCTCTTGTCAAAGCATCGGATATAGTTTCAGCGAGTGTACCCGGGATCATAGTCCTGGTATTAGCAAGCGTTTTCATGCTATTCCTTAACCTGGGTATTTCCTTATGGTTGGGTGGACTCCTTGGCAATCTCTTCTTCGGTTTTTTTGCGGTAGCGGCCTTCTATGGAATCATCGCCCTGATATTGCATCTCTTCATGCATAATTGGCTTAAGAAAAAGGTTGGCGATTACATCATAAAGAGGGTTCTTAATTAAAATCAGATGCAAACAATAACTTCAACTGCCGACCTTAGAAAGGTAATTCAATTGCTTGAAGTTGAGCATGCTGCCAATGGAAAGCAGTTGAAAGCGCAATTCTATGCCACGTATGAAACCTTCAAGCCAGTCAACCTGCTCCGTAGCACCCTCCATGATATTACTTCATCACCACATATGATCGATAACATTCTGGGTACCACATTGGGACTGGCCGCCGGTCTGGTTTCAAACGTGGTTTTCAAGGGACTGGCAGGTCCGGGACTCAGAAGAGTTATAAGCCCCGTATTGCAGTCAGGAGTCACAAGCTTTGTTGCAAAAAACACCGGCTCATTAAGGTCAATGGGAGAAATAGCCCTTCTGCGTATTTTCCGGAACAAAAGTTTGAAATCCGGAAGCCGTGGCAAATGAAGGAATGAAGCTGCCGGTATATCTGAAAGTAAGCATTTTATTAACAGGTATAGCCATTCTTATAGCAATGCTCTATGTCGGAAGGAGCATTCTTGTGCCGATAGTCTTCGCAACCATACTGGCTATAGTATTGCATCCGGTTGTCAACTTCTTTGTAGATAAGAGAATAAACAGGGTCGTAGCTATCATCATTACGCTTTTTCTCACTTTTTTGATCATAGCAGCATTTGGCGCGCTTCTGCTTTCGCAGGCAACCCGTCTGAGCGATTCATTGCCATTCCTGGCAGACAAATTCACAGAGATGCTTAACCAGGCCATAACATGGATATCAGATCATTTCGACATAAACTCCCAGAAGATGGCTGACTGGGTGTTAAAAACGCGCAGTGAACTGGTTGATTCCGGCACCGCCGCCATCGGGAATACGCTTGTATCCATCGGCAACCTGCTGGTGGTGCTCTTCCTTATCCCGGTATACGTCTTTATGCTACTGTTTTACCACTCGATCCTTATAGAGTTTATCCACAGGCTTTTCAGTTCGGGCCAGCAGAGCAAGGTGAGCCAACTGGTGAGCAAGACCAAGAAACTCATTCAGCAATATCTCATTGGTCTGATCATTGAGGCCGGGATTATGGCCGTTCTGAATACTGCTGCCCTCTTAATCCTGGGCATCGAATACGCTTTCCTGCTCGGCATCATTGGCGCATTACTGAACATTATACGATACATTGGAGGAATAGTGGCCGTAGCAATGCCGATGATTGTGGCACTTATAACCAAAGATTCTGCATGGTACCCCGTATATGTACTGATTGCCTACTCTCTGATCCAGTTTGTAGACAACAATTACATCGTTCCCAAGGTAGTTGCCTCAAAAGTAAAACTCAATGCACTGTTCTCTCTCCTGGCAATATTTGCTGGGGCTGCCATGTGGGGGATTCCCGGGATGTTCCTCTCAATACCTCTCCTTGCCGTTATAAAACTCATCTGCGATCATGTCGAACCATTGAAACCCTGGGGGTTCCTGCTGGGCGATACCATGCCTCCGCTTATCAGTATCAAGGCAGTATTCAAGAAGCAGGCAAAGGGAACAATACTATAAGACTCACACAAAATCATCAATCACTAATTCCTTAATTATATGTGAATTATGTAACAAGTAACTGCAAACCTGTAACACTTCTTCATGTAATAACCAGCACCTTTGCAGTCAATTAAGCGATCCCTGGCTAAACAGGGGTACAACGAAAACCAATAAGTAAGAAATGAAAAAGAAAATGAGATTTTTACCAGTATTGCTGGCAGCGTTCCTGGTTACCGGCGTTGCCAGTGCACAACACAGTGCTTCGCCTGCCGGACACGTCGTTCTTGGGGTCAAAGGCGGGATAAACTTCTATAATGTTCAAAACGACAACAGTACCAGTTACGATCAGAGGACAGGGTATCACTTTGGTATTCTTGGCCATATCCATCGCAACAGCCAATGGGCAGTACAGCCTGAACTGGTATATTCCGCACAGGGAGCAAAAAACCTGAATCTGGGTTATTTGAATGTGCCTGTGCTGATTCAATATATGTTTGACAACGGATTCAGGCTTCAGGCTGGTCCACAGTTGGGCTTGCTTGTCAGTTCAGACAATAATGATAATTGGAACCCAATTGATTTTGCCCTGAGTGTCGGTGCAAGCTATGTGGTTCCGGCAACCGGGTTTGGTATTGACTTGAGATACAATCACGGCTTAAACGATATAAACAAAAGCAGTGATGTAAAATCAACCAACAGGGGTATCCAGTTTGGACTGTTTTACCTCTTTGGTCATGACGCCAAAATGGCTATAAGGAACCTTTAGAAGGCTATTTTCCGATACAGAATTTTGAGAAGATCTGCCCGAGGATATCCTCGGGTGTGATCTTTCCCGTTATAAGCCCAAGGTAATAAATTGCCTGGCGCACGTCAGTGGCAACGAGTACGGTGGGTATGCCGTCACGGAAGCCGTCAAGGACCCTCTGCAGGCTCTCTGCAACATTCTTCAATGCCTCATAATGCCTGGCATTGGTGACGATATACTGCGGGGCCTCAAGCCGGCCGGTCTCCACTGAAGCAGTCAGCATCATTTTAAGTTCATCCATTCCGGATGTTTTTGTTGCAGATACGAAGACCTGCGGCGAGTCACACAGTTGCAGCAGCTCCTTCTTCAGCCCTGCCATCTGCCCGGGGCTGGCCAGGTCGGACTTGTTTATTACGAGAACTATCCTGGCCCCGCTGACGCCTGTCAGTTCTGCAACTGATCGTGCAAACCCGGCAATATCTTCAGCACTGTCAGTAGCCTCGGCAACAGCCAGTACAATCTCAGCAGCCTCCAGCTTCCTCCGTGTCCGTTCCACACCCAGAGCCTCTATCTCATCATCCGAATGCCTCAGCCCTGCAGTGTCAATAAACCTGAAGAGGAGCCCGTTCACATGCAATACCTCCTCTATGGTGTCACGAGTAGTTCCGGGTATATCAGATACTATGGCACGCTCTTCATGTAGCAGCACGTTGAGGAGGGAAGATTTGCCCACATTGGGCCTGCCGGCGATGACCACCGGGATACCCTTTTTAATAGCGTTACCAAGCCTGAATGAAGCTGCCAGCCTGTCGACCAGGCTTTTAATCTTAATGACCGTCTCCGTCAATGCAAAGCGGTCGGCGAACTGAACATCCTCCTCACTGAAATCGAGCTCCAGCTCAATTAGCGAGGCGAAGGAGAGGAGCTCGATCCTCAGCTTCTCAATCTCTTTTGAGAAACCGCCGCGAAGCTGAGTGGCAGCAAGACGATGCGCCGCCTCTGAATCTGAAGCTATAATATCAGCTACCGCTTCGGCCTGCGAAAGATCCATTTTGCCGTTCATGAAAGCCCTCATGGTGAACTCTCCGGGAGTGGCTGTTTCCACTCCCTTCTCAATGAGAATTTCAATGATCCGCTGCTGAATAAAGGGTGAGGCATGGCAGCTGATCTCTGCCATTTCCTCCCCGGTGTAGGAGTGAGGTGCCCGGAATAACGAGACAAGTACCTCGTCAATGAATTCTCCCTGCGAAGATATAGTCCCAAAATGCAATCTGTACCCCTTCGTATTAAGGATATCTACCTGACCATCAATTGGTTTGAATATTCTGGCCAATGTTTCAATCGTTCCCGGCCCGGAAAGCCTGATCAGAGCTATTGCACCCCCTCCCGAGGTGGCCGGCGCGCATATGATTGTCCCCTTTTGTGCCATAATTTTACAAGGGACAAAGGTAATGGAATTCTACCTCGAGAGGTTATCGGCAATGAAGGTATTATCGGGTATCGATGCCGATGTATTCACCTGGTCAAATTTGACCCTTGAGCTTCTGCCATTGAAATAATTCCTGGCAAGCATGTCCGTCATAACATACCCCTCTTTTCCCTCCAGAGGCTGGGTGGCTAATATTTCGATGGTCTTGAACAGTTCATCGTCAAAATTGTAAAAGTCGATCTTCATTGTCTTCAGGCTGCTCTTGTCGAGGAAAGTTACTTTTCTCAAAAAGCCGTACTCATCAGCCTTGTCCTCGCTGACAGGTACATTCTCGATAACCCATACTTCGTTTTTCCCTGACTCCGGCAGGTGTCTGATTTTAAAGTCGGCGTTGCTTCCGCTTGACATGTCAGCGTTTGAAAACTCAGAACTCATGAAGCTCTTGCCTTTTTCCGTGCTGACAATCCGTCTTGTCTTTTTCAGAGCCGGAAGGTAGATCCACATGTCATCCTGTGAATCCTTAGTGTCTACAATAAGCATTGCCGTGCCTCTCACATCAGCCGGATCAAGGAACTTCACCATTCTCTTGATCGTACCGTCATCGTAGGATTTGGTGATCATGTTCAACTTCCGGGTTCTTACTGAGCCGTTCTTTTCGGTTATCGTAAGGGTGACCGTTGACTGAATGTTTCCTGACATCGTCAGGTCACGACTTTTGTCCATCAGCTGTACGGGATCTGACTGCTGCGCCAATGTGACCTGCAGTGACAGAACCAATGCTGCTGACAATAGGAATAACATCTTTTTCATTATTTTCTTGGTTTTTATTAATTCGTTTCAGATTTGACTCTATAAATGAAGGTTTGAACCAGAGCATGAATGCCGGCATTACTATTATCGCATAAATAAGGCATGAGCCTATTGCCAGCAGTGTCAGGTAGCCGAAGAATCTTATTGACAGGAACCCGGAGAGGATGGTGGCCGAGAAACCAGCCATCACGCTCAGGCCGTTAATGACGATGCTCCGTCCGGTGGTCCGGTAGGTGGTGGTTACAGCCTCGTGGTGTGTAGCTCCTTTTCTGAGTTCACTCTTGTATCTCCACAGGAACTGGATGGTGAAGTCGACACCGACGCCGATCATAATTGAAGAGAGAAGGGCAGTTGCGGCATCAATGGCTACTCCGGTAATTCCCATGACACCAAACTGAATAATTATCGAAGCTGCCAGAGGGATTAATCCTGTCAGACCTCCCTTCACCGATCGGAAGATGATAGCCAGAAGGATCAGGACAATGATAAGGGCAAAGGCCAGTGACGAGACCTGGCCGTTAATGATCTTCTGCGCAAAATCAATCATGATGATCGCATAGCCCCCCGTGGTCACAGCGGCCGGGAAGTCTGCCGTAAAGCTTTTTATGTCGTCCCTGAGATCACGTACAATCTTATTGTCCGGCTTCGACAGACGAACCAGCAGATGAGCCTTTGTGTTCTCGAAGTTCATCAGCTGTTTGAAATCGTCCGGGTTACCGCTCATATTGTAAAGTTCGAACATCTGTGCAATGGCCGCAGAAGTTGAGGGTATCATGTCATATCCCTTCTCTGTGGGCTCATACAATGCCTTGCTCATCTCCCTCACAACGTCTGAGATTGAAAAGACTCCGCCGACACCCTCCGCACCCTTCAGGTGTTGCGTGAGGTCATCTATTTTCTGCATCAGGACAGGGTTCTTGATGTCGCCGCTGATCATCACCGAGATGGTCTGTGAGCCACCAAATTTGGAATTGATAATTTCAGATGCCTTTCTGACAGGGTGTTTATTGGGAAAGAAATTCTCCTGGTTGGTGTCAATTTTAAGGAAAACCATACCGGTACCTATAAGGAGCGTCAGGACCAGTGACACCAGGAGAACTCTCCCGGGGCGTCTGATGACGACTGATGAGATTCCAGTCAGTGCACGGCTGATCAGGTCGTTTTTATCTGACCTTGCACGGCGTGGTTTCCTTCCGGGCGTATGTTGCATATATATAAGAGCAGGAATCAACAACAGGCTCAATGCAAGCGCCAGGCTTACGCCGGCAGCAGCCAGTATGCCAACCTGCCTGGCCGGAATGATTGAATGGGTCAGGAGGCCAAGCAACCCTGCAATGGTAGTCAGTCCGCTGAAGAGGATCGGCATTTTCAGCGAGCCGGTTATCGACCTGACCATCTCTTTACCCGTCACCGGCAGATCAGATCTGCGGAGCTCCTGGTGCCTTGACACCAGATATATACCGTAGTTATTGGCTACCGATATAAGTATGATGGGAGCAAGGCACATGATGATGGAAAATTTCCATCCCAGCAACGGAATCATTCCCAGGGTTACTACGGTTGATAGTATCACAACCGTAAACGGTATGAATACACTTCTCCAGTCGCCCAGCGACAGCTTAAGCACGGTCAGCATAATCAGGAGGGCCACAGGGATAAGGATCATGGCATCATGGTTCACATCACTGGAAATGAACTGCCTTATATATGGCAGTCCGCCTGTGAGTATCTGAGCATCACCCTTCTGTGCCGCGATGACTGAATCAATCTTGCTCAGGGTCTCATACTCCGGTACGGTTGAATTGATGGTTCCGGTGATGGCCGCAGCGGTCATGTCTGATGAAACCACAATATCACGGGCAAACCGGTTGGCCAGGATGTCCTGTCTGAGGGTTTCCAGGTCTTCTGCTGTTTCCGGAATTCTTTCAATAAGCGGATCAACCACCATCATCCCATCTCTACCCTCGATCTTGCGTGCGGTATAGATGGAGTTGACCGTACCTATACCTTCCATTCTGGAGAGAGCCCTGTCAACATTCTTCACCTGCCTCAGGTCAGCCGGATTAAGAACGCAGCTGTCTGTAAAAAGCACCATGATCATATCCTGAACACCGAACTCTTTCTCGATGGAGTCATTGGTGACCCTCGAAGCCAGGTTCCGCGGTATGTAATTTCTGATGTCAGGGTCAGTCTCTGATGAGGGTATCAGCAGGCCCAGTCCTACTGCCAGTGCAACCGACACTGATATTATCACCCATCTGTATTTGATTATAAAGTCTGTCATAGTCCTAAAAATCTATTTTGATAGCAAAGTATACGGCATTCATGAAGTCGTCAATAATATCGTACATTCCTCCTTTGGTGCCTGAATAATACTCATAGCCCGCACTGAGCGTCACACCGTCCGAGGGCTTGTATTTCACCGCAGGGCGAACCAGAATGTCTTTCGATGTAAAATTGCAGACAGTTGTTAATGAGGGAATTAGCCTTCCATAAAACAGATCCGCCTCGAACCTTAATCCGGCAGAGTGGTAATACTCATATAGCTGGTTGTTATACAGCCTGTTAAACGCCTCAATCTGAAGGCGGGTAAACTCAACCGGATCAAATCCCGGTGTGGCGAATAACTCCATCAGCTGCTGCATGTCAGGTTCAGTGCCCAGGATAGGGTCATAGGGTGCCTCGTAAAAGTCGAGGACCTTTTTTCCTGAATACTCGGCCGTCACCCTGACTGCCCCGGGAGTCCAGTCGAGACCTGCCACCCATTCAACCTGTCTGAAGGGAATCTCCTCATTGCCTTCCTTCTCTTTCACCGGGCTGGCGATGGCAGCAGTGCCCCGCAGCACAAAAGGTGATATCACTGTTTCAAAGTCAAAGCCGGTGTTGTTGATAATATAAGGAATCCCGTTAACTGCAATCGCAGGCTGGGCAGGATTGGTATAATCAGCATTTGTCATGATCAGTCCCGGCATGAGGTCGGGGCCATGATAATACTGGATACCGGCATCAAATCCCCTGAAGATAAAATCGCCCCTGACACCGTAGGAATAATACCCGTTTCCTGTTCTCAGTCCTTCCGGCAGTGACACCTGCATGTTCGGAGAGAGTTCTATAGGTTTGATAATAAGAATGGACGGATTCCAGAACGGTGCTGCCACAACGGAGAGTCTGAAGAACGGGGCGGGAGTAAAGGTTATCTCGCCAAGGAGGTTCCCCAGTTCGGCATCCTCGAACTCTGGCGATCGCAGGGTATAGTCAGCGGGGCTGAATCTTGACAGGGGGGTAAAGATGTCGGTTTTTCCCCATTTGATGATCTTATGTCCTGCGGAGATACTCAGGAACCTGTTATAGTACATGCCCCATGCTTCCCGGAGAATCAGGGAGTTTACATTCTCCCCGAACTGCTGGCCCATTCGCACTCTCAGGTCAGCGTAACCTTTGAAGCTGAGGTTGTCTGTTGCTGTCAGAGTAAAGGCTGCATCTCCAAATGCTGCATTCACGTCATGCGGATAATCTCCGGTACTGAAATATGCGCCACCCCTGATAAACCCGCCGGGAGTAAATGATTTTTCCTGCGAAAAGAGGGAGAGAGGCAGGAGCAACAGCAACAACCCCATAAATGAACTTTTGGTCATGACCATCCTTTTCTGCAAAGGTCGTCATGGCGATCCGTGATATCGTCCGGACCGCATGGGTAGGACGGCTATTCCGGCGTAATCTGGTTTGAGCCGCTCGGATCACACCAGGCAGATCCGGAAGAGTCATCCCGGGTCACACCGTTCCGGACTGTCTTGAGATCTCTTTTCTGTAGGCGCTTGGGGTTTTGCCGGTATAAGCCTTGAAGAAGGTATTGAATGTTGATTTGGAGTTAAAGCCGGCGTCGAAGGCTATGGCCAGGATGGTATAATGCTGATATTTCGGATCTTTTATACGGCTGATGACCTCCCGAACCCTGTACTCGTTGACGAAGGTGAAGAAGTTGCGGCCGTGCTTTTCATTCAGAACCTCGGTGATGTAGTGCCGCGGGATGCCTGTTCTCCTTGAGAGGTCGTTGATGGCCATGTCACCGTCAAGGAACGGCTTCTCCTCGTCCATGTATTGCAAAAGCTTTGTGAGGTACTCTTCAGCCTGCTCTTCCCGGAGTCCGCTCCTGGCGTACCTCTCAGTGCCCGGGCTGCTGTTGTCAACGTTTTCCTCAGGTACAGTTGAAATATTATCAAGCATCTCAGGCTGACGGATGGCATAAAAGCTGTATGCAAAGGCAAAAAATGAAATGAAGACAAAAGTCATTACATAGGGGTCGAAGGGTAGCAGCCCGGCAATGATGTTTATCCCGCCAAGGATAAAAACAACAATATACCCGGCATAGAATGTTATGGAAAGCACTTTCAGCCAGTTCAGCGTTAATTTGCCGGATGTGAAGGAGACTATGTCGCGAAGCCTGTTCTGATGGCGTCTGATCTCAATGAACGACAGGCTACTGTATACCGTCACCGACAGGAAAAAAATGATGCTGTAGACAATCCTCAGGGGAATGAACCTGTCAATCACAAAAAATCCGCTCAGGTCATCAAAAATGGGTTCCTCGCGGAAGATGACAGAGACTGCGAAGAAGACGATGAAGGGCAGGAAGTGAAGAGTATGCCAGGGAGAAAATCTGCGTGAAGGGATGGTCATATGACGTACGTAGAGCCAGAGCAGGGGTCCGTATGTGAAAGAGATGAAGGGGAATGAATACATTCCGAGCACCGTTCGGTTGATGAGTGCGAATATCAGCTCAATGCAGAAGAGGAAGACCCAGGCCGTCATGATCCTGTTTGCGGTTGTGAAAGGCCTTCTTGTGGCTATCAGGAGCCCGGCAAAGAAAGCCTGGGAAATGCCTATATAGAGTATCGGCTCAATGAAATCCATAGTCGCTATAATATTCAGTAAATTTAGCAAAAGGAAGAAAAAATACCTTACATTTGAGATATAAGGTACTAAAAAGAGCATTGCGATATGAGTATATTACTGCACTCCGGATCCAGGGTTATTGTACAGGGCTTCACCGGCAGTGAAGGCACATTTCATTCAGGACAGATGATTGAATACGGAACGCAGGTTGTGGGAGGCGTTACCCCCGGCAAGGGAGGTCTGACTCATCTTGACAAGCCTGTCTTCAACACTGTCAGGGAGGCAGTGAAGGCCACCGGTGCAGATACTTCGGTCATTTTCGTTCCGCCGGCATTTGCCTCCGATTCCATTATCGAAGCCGCTGAGGCCGGTATAAAGCTGATAGTGGCCATAACCGAGGGTATTCCGGTAGCCGATATGGTTCGGGTGAAGAAGCTGTTACAAGAATATGACACTGTGCTCATCGGTCCTAACTGTCCAGGTGTCATCACACCGGGTGAGGCCAAGGTAGGCATCATGCCGGGGTTCATACACAAGAGGGGCAGGGTAGGGGTTATCTCCCGGTCCGGGACCCTTACCTATGAGGCTGTCGACCAGCTTACCAAGCTCGGCCTGGGACAGTCGACCTGCGTTGGCATAGGAGGAGACCCTGTGATAGGCTCCACTTCACTTGATATCCTGAAGATGATGATGGATGACCATGAAACAGACGCAGTTGTGCTAATTGGGGAGATTGGAGGTGTGATGGAGACTGATGTGGCATACTGGGTCAGGGAAAACGGAACCAAGCCGGTCATTGGATTCATTGCCGGGCAGACGGCTCCGAAAGGAAGGCGCATGGGACATGCCGGAGCCATAATCGGTGGTGCGAACGACACGGCCGAAGCCAAGATGAAGATAATGGCGGAATGCGGTATCCATGTGGTTAAATCACCGGCTGACATAGGTGCAACTGTTGCAGAAGTCCTGCATAAATAAATTCTTATATTTGTGCCCGTAATTTTACGGTTTTGGGACACCCGTGTTTCAGAGGATACAAGCACAACGGTTGCTAAATCAACAACATGGGGGTTCATTCCAACCTTATTAATCAAATTGTATCATGATGAAACTACTCGAAGGAAAAACAGCTGTTATCACCGGAGGATCAAGAGGCATAGGCAAAGGCATAGCACTCCGTTTTGCCGCTGAGGGAGCCGATATAGCTCTAACAAATATCATTGACAATGAAGAGTTTACCGAGACGGTAAAAGAGATTGCCGCACTGGGCGTAAAGGCAAAGGGATATGTCTCAGATGCTTCGGTCTATGCGGATGCCGAGAATGTTATCGATGAGATAGTGAAGGACTTTGGCAGGGTTGATATCCTGGTGAACAATGCCGGGATTACCCGCGACACCCTTCTTATGAGGATGACCGAAGAGCAGTGGGATCAGGTTCTGACGGTGAACCTGAAATCGGTTTTCAATCTCACCAAGGCCGCCATCAAGCCGATGATGAAGCAGAAGAACGGTTCAATCATCAACATGAGCTCAGTGGTTGGTCTGGGAGGCAACGCCGGGCAGTCGAACTATGCCGCATCAAAGGCAGGGATACTTGGATTCACCAAGAGTGTAGCCAAGGAGCTTGGATCGCGCAATGTGAGGTGCAATGCCATAGCCCCCGGGTTCATCCTTACGGAGATGACCAGCAAGCTGCCTGATGACATCAAGAGCGACTGGATCGCAAAGATACCCCTGCGTCGCGGAGGGCTGCCGGAGGATGTGGCCAATGTAGCGCTGTTCCTGGCATCTGATCTCTCATCCTACGTCACCGCTCAGACTATCAGTGTCTGTGGTGGCATGTCGGTGTAAATTAATTTTGCAATTGAATTATTTATTATATTTGCACCGGCAGGGCGCTATTCCCTCAAGCACGAGGAAATGCAGCGAGACATAATTATTCCACACTTATTTCTTACGCGCCCTGCTTTTTTTATTGTATATATGCCTCCTTAGCTCAGTGGTAGAGCAGCTCACTCGTAATGAGCAGGTCGTGGGTTCAACTCCCATGGGAGGCTCTGGGGGCAGGCAGTAGGCAATAGGCGGCAGGCAGCAGTTATAAAACATGCCGGAGGCGTAGAAGAATTTATAAGCGGGAGTAGCTCAGGGGTAGAGCATCAGCTTCCCAAGCTGAGGGCCGAGGGTTCGAATCCCTTTTCCCGCTCAAACAAAAAGGTCCGCCGATCAGGCGGAACTTTTGTTATTTAGACTTCCCGACCCTGATTCATCAGAGGGAGGGAAGGATAAATAACAGAAGCACGCCACGCCAGTGGCGCTTTTTGTTTGAAAGCTTTCCCTGCAGGGAAAGCTGAGCCGCAGGCGAAGCAATCCCTCTCACCGCTCAATAGAAAATCCGGCACTTATGTTGTTAGCTTTTTGCCTTTACAATTCTTCAAAAAAGACAATTTCAGTATCATACTCAAAATGCAGGAAGTCATCTTTGTCTACCCAATATTTGGAGGTCATAAGCTGATAATTATTATCTTTTATCTTTTTTATTTTCCAGATAGTATTAACTGCATCAGAGAATAATTCATTTCCGTTAATCTGTCCTTCAAATAGTCGTTTTATCAGATTACTATCTTTTAACCCTGCCCCCAGGGCTTTAATCAGTATCTCTTTATCAATTTCAACATCACTATCCGTTATTGGACTTATCTCCATATCGATAATTGAAGCTTCTGTATTAGGAAAAATTCCGTTATATGCTCTATATAAGAGCTGATTGATATTAAAAAGGGCAAAGTGCAAGGCAGGTTCAGGATATTCTTCAGCCACTTTATCATTAATCATTTCATTTGATACCGATTGTATCTGACCTTCATTTAATTCTTTACTCAGCTTATAGGTTAATAGAATTTGAGCGGATTCATTGGGCTCAAAATCGGTAATTGCCATACAAAGCAATTCTAATAGTTCGTCTTTCTTACTATTTTCAGCATCTGGAAAATTAAATTCTTTAAGCAGGTTCACATAATCCTGGGGTTTCCAATAAAAATCAAATTCATTTACGGTTTTGATTTCCTTGATGTTTATTTTAAATTTCATTGTTATTTATTTTAGGAAAACAAATTTGTTTAAATTCTTAACAAAGATATGCTGATTTAAGGTAATATGGCAGCCCTGTGAAAGTCAATGTCAGAATTTTGCTCCGGATCTGTGTGATTCTGAAAGGGACCTGCCTTCAAACGTTTTCAAATAATTGTATAGCAAAAATACAGAAATCAAATATTAGTGAATGTGCCGGATAATCGGATCACATTCCGCCGTAGTAAGTTGACCACATCAGAATTGGTTTTGCAAAGAGAGCTTTCTCATGGCAAGAATTTGTTGGGGCGTGGGGTGGTCAGTTTATGCTGGTGTCAGGTAGTCAATGTGACCGTTTCTTTGCATCCCGGTGGCGCTTTTTTGTCTGTCAGCATCCCCATCAGCAAGGGCTGAGCCGCAGGCGAAGCAATCCCATCTGGCGGGTCTGTAACTTCTTAAACGTTATCCCTTCCACATACAAATACAAGTACGGAATGAATGCAGGTCAAAAATATTTTTTGCAAGGGCATGGAACCTGGAATCATGATGAGGCAAACAGGTTATGAACTCAATTTGTTGAATCGTATAAGAAATCTTGTGCCTTCATTCTCAGTACTCTCAACGTTCATCCTGGCATCATGCAGTTCGAGAATTCTTTGAAACCAGTGAAAGACCTATTCCAAAACCGCCAATATATTTGACATTGGAAGCCCTCATAAATGGATTATAAATACTGTCAAGATCATCCGGAGGAATACCTATGCCGCTGTCTGAAACTATGAGGTCTATTGTTTCACTGCTGATGATAAATTCAATGGTTACATCCTCACTGGAGAATTTACATGCATTGTCAAGCAGATTTTCAAAGGCAATGGCAAGCAGTCCGGCGTTCCCCCTGACTAATAAATCACGGGCATTATCAGGATATAATATCTTTGGCAGGATTTTGCGGCCGGGATATTTGTTTTTGACATTATAGATTGCATCATAAACAATCTCATCAATTCTGACGGCAGTTAACCGGATGGTTTTATCCATGCTGACCTGGGCCAGCTCCAGCAGGCTGCTGACCACACCGTTCAGTCTCTTCAGGTCATTGATCAGGTCGGTTATATGTCCCTTGTACTCATCCGCTGTCCTTTCGTGACTCAAAATGTAGTCGCTCCCACCGATCATTACTGTCAGAGGGGTCCGCAGCTCATGTGATGCATTAGAGACAAAATCCTGCTGGTTTCTGAAAGCAATTTCAAGGTCAGTCAGCATCTGGTTGAATGTCTTTGCCAGCTGAGCTATCTCATCTCTTTTATTCCCTTCATCAATCCTGCTGTTGAGCCGGAATGAATTTATCTCCTTGACTCCGTTGATAATCTGTGAAATAGGCTTGATCGCCCGCTTTGAGAAAAAGTAGGAAAAGAGCACTGAAAGCAGAGTACTGATAAGAATACTCCATAGGAGGATAGTGTGAAGCTCACCCTGTTTTTCAATCCTTGACCGGTCAAATGCCATAAGGAAAACCGTGTAGACATCATCACCGACATGATGTCTGAAGCAGACGCCATCTTTTTCTGCAATGGAAAAGAAGCTTACATCATTTGCATTTGTATTAAGCTCAGCCAGATCTTCAAGCAGATACTGTTCATTATTGCTGTAAATCACTTTCAGGGATGAGTCTGCTATTACAATTTCTTCTTCTTCAAGAAGGATAGTTGACTGATGGATTTTTTTCAGGAGTGCGGCGTCAACTTCGGAGACATCTATCAAAAGTATAGCTGTATTCTTCGCCTTCTCGAGGAGGTTATCCCTGAATTTTGCCAGCTGGCTGGTATAGGAAAAGTAATATACAAGGAGTGAAAAAAAGATTAAAATCACCACAACCATCAGTGAGAACTGGATAGATAGTTTAGTCTTTATGTTCATCTGCTATATAACACTTTCGCTGCAGTAAAACCCGAAACCGTGCTTGGTATGTATGAGCTTAAGATCAAAATTTTTCCCGCTCAAACAAAAAGTCCCAACATCGTGGGGAATTTATTGATTGACACAGACCGACTCAGGCTTGCATGAAGGAATTCAGAATTTATTAAGGAGTGAGATTATCTCAGCTTCAGGACCGGCAGCGGATTTATCATTAAAATTACGGACAATCAGATCCTTCTTGTCAGGAAATGTCTTTTTCAGTGATTTGCGTGTCAGTTGTACCCTGTAGAACACTAAATCACTGCCTTGTATATAATATTTGTTGACTGGCTCGTATTCGTCGTAACGCAAATCCGGACTGTACAGACCCTGGTAATCAGCCTCGATAAACTTCCTGTCGGGAATCATGATGAATTGATAGGGGCCATCGCTGAGGACCTGGCAAAACCTGTTTCCCTTCAACTCCTGGTCAAATGTCAATCCTTCAGTCGTTTTGAAAAAAAGATCCTTCCCCTCCTCATGAAAAATAATCCAGATAAAATTGTCCGAGGGAACCTCCATGAGTATTCCCCTTACGGTACTCATGAAAACCAGGGCATTTTTGACAACATCCAGGTCACACTCAATACTGAAATAAAGATCCTCGCCCTTGATGAGAACAGAGGAGGTCACAAGCGTGTCAAAAAGCCTCGGGGAACCTTTTATCCCCTCGTATCTGTTGTCAAAGCCCATGGCCTCGGAATAGGGAGATATATGAAGGGCATTTTGCAGGTTATTCTCACCTGAGACACCCTCCCGGTACCCGGTCGGTTTCTGGGCAGTTATTACCGGGGAGCAAAGAAGCAGCAGGAAAAGGATGGAATTCAGTTTCATATGCGTCGATACTTTTAGACAATTTACTAAATCTGCCGGAACTGTTGCATTAAAAAACCGCGTCAATTTCGGAAAAAGGATACAGGTTCATGGCAGCTCATTGCAACGCGGGGGGTTTTTCAAGCAGTGCGCCACACTTCTTGCAGTACAGGGCATCATCATCATGCCTGTCGAGGAGGCAATTTGAACAGACCTGCGTATTGTTTTCAGCTGGCATTCTTATCATCTCGGAGGTGATAATGCCTGTAGGCACGGCAATTATTGCATAGCCCATTATCATGACAATGCTGGCAATGAACTGGCCCATACCGGTCACCGGTGAGATGTCTCCGTACCCCACAGTAGTAAGCGTTACAATAGCCCAGTAAATACTCACAGGTATGCTCGTGAATCCGTTCGCCTCACCCTCAATCAGATACATGATTGTACCGAAGATCACAACAAGTGTAAGAATAACCGAGATGAACATGAAAATCTTCTCGCGGCTCCTGTAAAGTGCCCTGGCCAGAGTACGGCCTGCGGATGTGTAACGGCTCAGCTTGAAAATACGGAATATCCTGATCAGCCTCACTGCCCTGATCACCATCAGGCTCTGGCTCCCGGCGAATATCAGCCCGATGAAGTTAGGTAGAATTGCCAGCAGGTCAATGATGCCAAAGAAACTGAAGATATACCTGAAAGGTTTGTCGAGAACGTAAATCCTGAGAATATACTCAATTAAAAATATTCCCGTGATTACCCATTCCGCGGTATACAATACCACTTTATGCTTTTCATGCAGGGCAGCGATGCTATCTACCAATACCAGCAGGATGCTGATCAGGATCAGTACAATAATTGTGACATCAAAGGCTTTTCCCTCACGGGTGTCGGCCTCAAAGATAATCTCGTATACCTTTTTCTTATTGAATTTCATGGCAACAATACGTGAAAACATATCCTACGTCACCCTTGCAATCCTCTGTAACCGGTCAGAACTGCCTTAGCAGTGCTATCCGTTTTTCTATCGGCGGATGGGTCATGAAAATGGAACTGACACTAAAGGAGACGGGTCGTTCCTTTTTTGGTTGCGGGTTATCAATAAACATCTGTGCAACGTCGTTGCGCCTGACGGCTTCAATTGCGGAATCTGCCGAGATTTTCTCCAGCGCCGAAGCCAGGGCAAGCGGATTCCTTGTCATGGTCGCCGAACCGGCGTCGGCCATATACTCTCTCTGCCGCGAGATGGCGAACCTGAAGATCGATGACAGTAAATAGCCGACTCCGGCAAGGAGCAGGGCTATTATGACCACCTTTCCATCCTTCCTGCCTCTGCCTCCTCCGCCAAATCTGACTGAGCGAACGAGTGCTTCGGTGAGGAAAGCGAATATCCCGACGAAGATTATGGAGACGATCAGCAACCTTACATCGCGATTCCTGATATGTGTAAGCTCATGAGCAATCACCGCCTCGAGTTCGTCATCATCCAGCTTGTCAATTATGCCCTTCGAAAGTGAAACCGTGAAGGTGGATCTGTTTATGCCGCTGGCAAAAGCGTTCAGAGAATCATCATTAATGATGTTGATTTTAGGCATGGACATTCCGCTGCCGATGCAAAGGTTCTCAACAAGATTGTAAATACGCTTGTTTTCCTTTCTGTTCAGCGGTACTGAACCGGTTGCCTTCTCTATCATCGTGGTATGAGAAAACCAGGCTATTGCGAACCATGTCAGAACCCCGATGGAAACCCACGGTACGGTTCTTACAAACACGCTGTTTGCACTCATGACACTATACTGCTCGGGAGGCTGAATAAAGAATATAAAGAGCCATACCAGTCCCATGATCACAACAGGAAACAAAATAAGCAAGATAACAGATTTCAGGTTGTTGTTCCAGATCTGCTTGTTGAGCCCGGCATATTTCATATCACCTTAGAAGTTCAGTTTAGGCGTCTCCTCAGCCTGAGCCCTGTTCTCTGCCAGGTCATACATTGTTTCGCGTTTGAACCCGAACATACCTGCAACGAGGTTTGACGGGAAGGTCTCAACGGCGTTGTTGAGCTCCTTAGTGGCCGAGTTGAAGAACCTGCGTACAGCTGCAAGCTTGTTCTCGATGTCCGATATCTCCTCCTGGAGCTGCATGAAGTTGGTGCTTGCCTTAAGGTCAGGGTATGCCTCAACTGCGACCTTCAGTCCTTGCAGAGCTGATGAGAGGCGGCCGTCAGCCACTATCTTCTCGTCAATGCCCTTTGCCTCGAGGGCGCTGGCACGTGCTCTTGTGATATCGGTAAGAACAGTGCTTTCATGTTTCATGTAGGCCTTGACCGCCTCAACAAGCTGGGGTATAAGGTCAAGTCTCTGCTTCAGCTGTACATCGATGTCAGCAAAGGCATTCTCGCGGTTGTTCCTGAGTTTAACAAGTCTGTTGTAGAGGCTCACCGCAAGCAGGGCCAGTACGACAATAATAATCAGAAGTACATAGAACATCTCTTTGAATTTTTATTTGTTCATGTAAAAATACAATTAAAATAGATAAATCTCAGGTATTCCACTCCCTGAAGAACTGTTCGAGGTACTTAACCATGAAGTCGTGCCTCTCATTCGCCAGTTTCCTTCCTGTATCAGTGTTCATCAGCTCTCTGATTATCAGTAGCTTGTCATAGAAATGATGCACTGTTGAGGCTGAGTGGCTGCTTGATGAAGCGAGTCCGGGCGGACCTGCATAACCTGCCCGGGGGTCATATATCTCACGTCCCTTGAATCCCCCGTAGCCGAACGCCCTGGCAATACCTATAGCTCCTATGGCATCAAGCCTGTCGGCATCCTGTACGATCTGCATCTCATCGCTTTTGACCATATCATTCCTTCCTTTGGAGAAGGAGATATTCTCATTGATGTTAACTACCTCGTCAATGAGGTAGGCATCTGCACCCAGGCTGCCAAGAAGCCTGCGTATCTCTGCAGGTCCGTCATGTGCCTCAAACTTATGATCGCCTACGTCGTGAAGCAGTGCCCCCAGTTCAACCGTCAGCCTGTCGCCTCTGCCTTCACATTCGTGAATATGCAGTGCCAGCCGTACAACTCTCTCAATATGAGACCATCCGTGACCGCTGTCATGCTTTTGCATTGCTTCCCTGACAAAATCACTGACCTCTTTTATTATCTCCTCTTCGCTTTTCATATGACATGAGCCACTTTACTGACACAAAATATTGATAATTTTGCCTCCCTGATCACAGATGAGAGTCAAATTATGAACAGCGCCGAAATTATTACGATTGGGGACGAGCTCCTCATCGGCCAGACGGTAGACACCAACTCGGCATGGATAGGCAGGCAGCTTAACGCGCACGGCATAAAGGTCAACCGCATAACATCCATCTCAGACAACAGGGAGGAGATCATCACTGCTCTCGGGGAAGCCCTTGGCCGGACCAGCCTGGTACTTATTACCGGAGGTCTCGGTCCCACGAGTGACGATATCACAAAGGAGACCCTGGCGGAATTTTTCGGAGCGAAGCTGGTGACCGACCCGGGGGTACTCGAAGAGGTTACCGGACGACTCAGGAGAAGGAACCTCGAAATGAATGACAATAACAGGCGGCAGGCTCTGGTGCCTGATAACTGCACCGTACTTGCCAACCGGGCGGGCACAGCTCCCGGGATGCTGTTCAACAGGGAAGGAAAGATTACTATCTCTATGCCGGGAGTGCCGGCGGAGATGAAACAGATCATGGAGGAACACGTTCTGCCAATGGCTGCCACAAGGGCAGGAGGGAGAGTGATCATTCACAAGAATATTATGACTTACGGTACCTTCGAGGCCAAGCTTGCTGAAAGGCTTGAAGGTTTTGAGAGAGAACTCCCCGATTCTGTCAGGCTGGCCTATCTTCCGGCCTACGGGGTGATAAAACTGCGCCTGACAGGGACTGGTGATGACAGGGAAGTGATCGCCGGACTGATCTCTGATCAGGTTCATAAGCTTTATGCCGTCATACCGGATGTGATCTACGGTGAAGATGAAGTGACGCTTGAGGAAGCAGCTGGCATATTACTTAGGAACAATAATTTAACATTATCTACCGCAGAGAGCTGTACCGGAGGAAAAATTGCCTCCCTGATCACATCAGTGGCCGGCAGTTCTGCCTGGTTCAGGGGTTCGGTGGTTGCCTATAACAACAGTGTTAAGACCGGTGTGCTTGGCGTTGACCCTGAGACGATCAGGCTTCACGGTGCTGTCAGCGAAGAGACGGTTGTGGCTATGGCCCTTGGAATAAGGGAACTTATGGGGAGCGATTATGCAGTTGCTGTGACAGGCATCGCCGGACCAGCGGGAGGGACTCCTGAAAAGCCCGTCGGGACAGTCTGGATTTCAGTAGCCTCCGACAGCGGCATAGTCACTGAGAAACACACCTTTGCCGATGACAGGCTCATCAATATCCAGCGATCGGCATCAACCGCTCTCAATATGCTTATAAAACAGATAATCAGCAAGTAAACTATTCCAAAACAGTGTTGTTGATAAAAAATGATCGAATTATTTGTTTAATCAGATAAAAATCACGTATTTTGCGCTTCGTTTTAAAAGGACAAACGTTAGTTAAGAAGTAAAACAAACATCAATGTCAAAGATTTGTCAGGTTACAGGGAAAAAGGCGATGGTAGGAAACAACGTTTCCCACTCAAAGAGAAGGACCAAAAGAAAATTCTATCCTAATCTTTTTGTAAAGAAATATTACCTGCCGGAAGAAGAAAGGTGGATCTCACTTAAAATATCAGCTGCAGGTATGCGTCTTATCAGTAAAAACGGACTTACCAGAGTTCTGAAGGAAGCAAAGGAAAAAGGTTACATTTTGAATTATTAAAACAGGATAGAAAATGGCAAAGAAGGCTAAAGGTAACAGGCAACAGGTAATTCTGGAATGTACCGAACATAAAGAGAGCGGTCAGCCGGGAACATCAAGATATATTACAACAAAAAACAGGAAAAACACTCCTGACCGTCTTGAAAGGAAAAAATATAATCCTATTCTTAAGAAACATACAATTCACAGAGAAATCAAGTAAAAAATATTAAACATGGCAAAGAAAGTTGTTGCAACACTTAAGACAGGAACAGGTAAAGCATTTACAAAATGCATTAAAATGACCAAATCCGATAAATCCGGAGCTTATCTGTTTAAGGAGGAGATCGTTCATAATGATCATATTAAAGACTTCTTTGGCAAGAAGTAAGATCAGTTCTTCTGATTTCACGTTACAGGGAGACGCAGATAAGTGCGTCTCTTTTTTTAATTTTGGCGGATCAATAATTGCGTGATGGCTCTATTCGGATTTTTCGGGAAAGAGAAGAAAGAGATACTTGATAAAGGGCTCGAAAAGACCAATGAGAGTGTATTTTCGAGGCTCTCACGGGCTGTTGCAGGTAAATCGAAAGTAGATGACGAGGTGCTTGACAAGCTTGAGGAGGTCCTGGTATCATCAGATGTGGGTGTTGACACTACGCTCCGGATAATAGAGAGGGTATCGGAGCGTGTGGCACGCGACAAGTATGTAGGCACCTCTGAGCTGAATACCATCCTGCGTGAGGAGATCGCCGGTCTGCTTGAGGAGAACAGCAGCGCGCAGGTATCGGGCTTTGATGCTCCCCTGCCTGTCCAACCGTACGTGATACTGGTAGTTGGTGTCAACGGGGTGGGCAAGACCACCACCATTGCCAAGCTTGCCTACAACTTCAGGATGGCAGGCCGGAGCGTGCTGCTGGGTGCGGCCGACACCTTCCGTGCTGCAGCCATCGAACAGCTTAAAATATGGTCGGAGCGTGCAGGGGTACCCATGGTCAGCCAGCAGATGGGCTCCGATCCCGCCTCCGTGGCATATGACACGGTCACCTCAGCAGTGGCATCGGGTACAGACATAGTCATAATAGACACTGCGGGCAGGCTCCATAACAAAATAGGCCTCATGAATGAGCTCTCGAAGATCAAGAGGGTCATGGAGAAGGTAATACCCTCGGCTCCCCACGAGGTGCTGCTTGTCCTCGACGGGTCAACGGGTCAGAATGCCTTTGAGCAGGCGAAACAGTTCACCGCCGCAACAGAGGTCAACGCGCTTGCCATCACAAAGCTCGACGGCACTGCCAAGGGAGGGGTGGTAATAGGCATATCGGACCAGTTCAGAATACCTGTCAAATATATAGGCGTCGGAGAACAGATGGAGGACCTGAGGGTCTTCGACAGGTACGCCTTCGTGGAATCACTCTTCAGCGACCGCAGCTGATGAGAAGGAACAGGGTCAATATCATCACCCTGGGTTGTTCCAAGAACACCGTCGATTCACAGAAACTCATGCGCCAGCTTCAGGCCGGAGGCTACAGCGTCACTGCCGAATCGTCTGATCCGGCTGACATTGTGATCATCAATACCTGCGGCTTCATTCATGATGCAAAGGAGGAGAGCGTTGACACGATAATAAAACATGCGGAAGCAATAGTGAAGGAGGGCAGGGGCAGGCTACTTGTCATGGGATGCCTGGTGGAACGATACCGCAGGGAGCTGCAGGAGTCGCTGCCGGAGGTGGACACATGGTTCGGTGTCAACAGGCCGGGAGAAATAATAAGCCATCTGGGTCTCTCTTACCAGGAAGAGCTGACGGGAGAAAGGGTCATCACCGGGCCACGTCACTATGCCTATCTGAAGATCTCCGAGGGATGCGACCGCACCTGTGCCTTCTGTGCCATACCCGACATACGCGGACGTTATCTCTCCACCCCGGCGGAGGAGCTTGTTTCCGAAGCCCGTTTCCTGGCACAGCAAGGGGTGAAGGAGCTGATACTCATCGCACAGGACCTCACTCTGTATGGCACTGACATTTACGGCCGGCAGATGCTGCCCGACCTTGTGAGGCAGCTGTCGGCGGTTGACGGTATTGAATGGATCCGTCTCCACTATCTCTACCCGGTCGATTTTCCATATGAGATCCTTGAGATGATGCAGTCTGACCACAAGATCTGCAGGTATGTTGACATTCCATTGCAGCATATTTCCGACAACGTGCTCAGGAAGATGCGCCGCGAGCACGACAGTGCCGGGACGCGCCGTCTGCTGGGTGACATCCGCCGGATGGTGCCTGACGCTGTTGTTCGCACGACGGTCATCGCCGGCCACCCCGGAGAGACGGAGAAGGAGTTCCGCGAGCTGCTGGCTTTCATCGGGGAGCAGAAGTTTGACCGCCTGGGTGCATTCCGGTATTCGCATGAGGAGAACACTCATGGGTTTCTGAATTACAGTGATGAGATACCCGAAAAGACCAAGGAGAGGAGGGTGGCCCGGATAATGAAGCTGCAGCAGGGTATCTCAGCTGAGAAGAATGCTGCCCTGACAGGAACGGTCATGAAGGTCATCGTTGACCGGAAGGAGGGACTCTTCCATATAGGGCGCAGCCAGTATGACTCACCCGAGGTGGACCAGGAGATACTCATCACCTCCCGTAAAAAAATTGAACCCGGCACCTTCGTTAATGTTAAGGTTACCGGGTCCACTGAATTTGATCTGTATGCTGAGACAGTCTGAAGGATTTGCGACTGTGTCCGCCCGCCGGCGGATTTGCGATTTTCGAATTAAGATTAAATCGACAATTCCACTCGCTTCCCCTGCAATCTGGCTCCTTCGCTAAAATGACCCACCGGGTCATTTCTTAACGCTCGGCCCTCTATTGAGAATTCTCCTCCTCCGCCGGCTCCTCCGCATCCTTCTTATTGCCAACCCTGAAAGAGAGTTCCTCCTTGCCCTTGGTATAGCCCACGTTTATTACGGCGCCCTCGGAGACTGAGGCCTTAATGATAACCTCGGCCAGCGGATCTTCAAGGTACTTCTGGATGGCTCTCTTTAGCGGCCGGGCACCGTACTGGACATCAAAACCACGGTCAGCCATGAAATCGCGGGCTGCAGCGCTGAGCTTCATCCTGTAACCAAGCGCCTCGATACGGTCATACAATCCCTTCAGTTCGATATCGATGATCTTGTCGATATCCTCCCTGGAAAGGTGATTGAACATGACTACATCATCGATCCTGTTCAGGAACTCCGGAGCGAAGGTCTTCTGGAGAGCCTTCTGGAGGATGCTCCTGGTCTGGTCGTCGCGCGTGGTTCTCTTTGCCGCAGTCTCAAATCCCATACCGGTACCGAACTCTGAAAGCTGCCGGGTGCCGATGTTTGATGTCATTATGACAATGGTGTTCCTGAAATCGACCCTGCGTCCGAGGCTGTCGGTGAGCTGTCCTTCGTCAAGCACCTGCAGAAGGATATGGAAAACATCGGGATGAGCCTTCTCTATCTCGTCAAGAAGCACAACGGAATAGGGTTTGCGCCGTACCTTCTCTGTAAGCTGTCCGCCCTCCTCATATCCGACGTATCCCGGAGGGGCACCTACAAGGCGTGAAACGGAAAACTTCTCCATATACTCGCTCATGTCAACCCTGATAAGATTTTCGGTTGTGTCGAAGAGGAACTTTGCCAGCACCTTGGCCAGCTGAGTCTTACCGACGCCGGTAGGGCCGAGGAAAATAAATGTGCCAATCGGTTTGTTCGGATCTTTCAGTCCCGCCCTGTTTCGTTGTATCGACTTGACTATCTTGGCTATTGCCTGATCCTGCCCGATGATGCTGCCCTTCAGTTCCTCACCCATCTGAAGCAGCCTGGTCCCCTCTGTCTGTGCTATCCTCTGCACCGGTACGCCGGTCATCATGGCCACTACCTCTGCAACCTTCTCAGCGTCAACGGTCTCACGGTTCATCGCCAGGTCCTTCTCCCATCTCTTCTTCTCAGCCTCAATCAGGTCGAGCACATCGCGCTCCTTATCCCTGAAGCTGGCAGCCCGTTCATAGTTCTGGTTCTTTACGGCGCTGCTCTTCTCCTTCTTGGTATCCTCAAGCTGTTTCTCCAGGGTCAGTATCTTTTCGGGAACAACTATATTTGAAATATGCACCCTTGAACCTGATTCGTCGAGGGCGTCAATGGCCTTGTCGGGAAGGTGCCTGTCGCTTATGTACCTGTTTGTCAGCTTCACGCAGGCCTCGATGGCATCGGGGGTATAGGTCACGTTATGGTGATCCTCGTACCGGTCCTTGATATTATTCAGGATATGTCAAGCGTCTCCTCGATGGTGGTCGGGTCAACCATCACCTTCTGGAACCTGCGTTCCAGGGCACCGTCCTTTTCAATATGCTGGCGGTACTCATCGAGGGTGGTTGCACCAATGCACTGTATCTCTCCCCGGGCCAGGGCAGGCTTGAGCATGTTGGCAGCATCAAGTGATCCGCTGGCGCCACCGGCGCCCACGATGGTATGTATCTCGTCAATGAAAAGAATTATATTGTCATTTTTGGCAAGCTCATTGAGGATGGCCTTCATCCTCTCCTCAAACTGTCCGCGGTACTTGGTGCCGGCCACAATGGAAGCAAGGTCAAGGGCTACCACCCTCTTGTTAAAGAGCACCCTCGACACATTCCTCTTGGTTATCCTCAGTGCCAGTCCTTCAGCTATAGCTGACTTGCCGACACCCGGCTCACCGATGAGGACGGGATTATTCTTCTTGCGGCGTGAAAGTATCTGTGCCAGTCGTTCTATCTCGCGTTCACGGCCAACAACCGGATCAAGACGACCCTCCTCGGCAGCCTTGGTGAGGTCAATGCCGAAATTGTCAAGCACAGGAGTCTCGGATGAGCTTCTCTGCGCCTGCTGTCCACTCTGAGGCTGTTTGCCCTGGCCCGGACCGGAAAACATGCCCTCGTCGTCCTCATCACGTGGATAATCTGCCTGGGCGGCAGGATTGCCAGCCTCGACTGCCTTTTTGACAAGTGAATAGTCAATATCCAGTTCAGTAAGGAACCTCGTCACCAGGTTGCTTTCGTCGCGGAGTATCGCCATCAGCAGGTGTTCTGTATCAATAACCCTGGTTTTCAAAGCCTTGGCTTCGATATGCACAAGCCTGAGCACTCGTTCGGTACTTTTGAGAAGGGGTAGTATCTCATTATCAGCCATAGCTACGGGTTTATCCGCCTTGATGCTTTTTTCTATTGACCCCTTAAGCATGAGCAGGTCAACCCCGTTGTTCAGCAGAATATCCACCGCAACGCCTTCGCCCTCGCGCAAAATGCCGAGGAAGAGGTGCTCAGGGCTTATATGGCTGTTGCCGAGCCTTATCGCCTCCTCCTTGCTGTAGCCGAGGATATCGTTTACTCTCTGTGAGAAATGTGCGTCCATCATATTTTCATTTTTAGGGCATTACATGCTATTGTGTCAGAAAGACTGACAAAAATACATAAAACGCCAGTTTTCAAAGTTAATTCTAATGTAATTATAACTAGGCAATAATTGTGCCCAATTTTTAACACCCAATGTTAACAAATAGACGGCAGAAAAGGTTAATAAATGAGCCAACTTTTCACTATTTTCGGGCATCAATTTGAACAGAGATATTCATAAATTGTAATATATTAAATATCAATCTGATATGTCAGATCAATCAAAAATCATAAAGGTTAATATTGAGGAGGAGATGAAGTCGGCATACATCGATTATTCGATGTCGGTCATTGTGTCAAGGGCATTACCCGATGTAAGGGACGGACTGAAGCCGGTCCACAGGAGGGTTCTCTTCGGTATGTCGGAGCTTGGAGTGCTCTCAAACAGGGCTTATAAGAAATCAGCAAGGATAGTGGGAGAGGTGCTGGGTAAGTATCATCCTCACGGTGATTCATCGGTCTATGAAGCCATGGTCAGCATGGCCCAGGAGTGGTCATTGCGCTACCCTCTGGTTGACGGACAGGGTAACTTCGGATCGATCGACGGTGACAGTCCTGCAGCAATGAGGTACACCGAAGCAAGGCTCAAGCAGATTGCTGAAGAGACACTTTCGGATATTGAGAAGGATACTGTTGATTTTCAGCCAAATTTTGATGACACACTGGAGGAGCCGACAGTTCTTCCTACCCGAATTCCGAACCTTCTGGTAAACGGAGCCTCGGGCATTGCCGTAGGAATGGCCACGAACATGCCGCCTCATAACCTTACGAGAATCTGTTAATGCCATCATTGCATATATCGACAACCCGGAGATCACAATTGACGAGCTGATGCATCATATCAAGGGTCCTGACTTCCCCACGGGAGGAATTATATACGGCGAGCAGGGCATAAGAGAGGCATTTGAAACAGGCCGGGGCCGAATAGTTGTAAGGGCAAGGACAGAGATTGAGACTCACCCATTCAGGAAGGGAATGCATTGTTGTAAACGAGATTCCCTATATGGTGAACAAGGCCGAGATGATTAGGAAGATTGCCGACCTGATCAATGAGAAGAAGCTAGAAGGGATATCATATATCAATGATGAGTCTGACCGGAACGGCATGAGGGTGGTAATTATCCTTAAGAAGGAGATGCCAGCCAATGTTGTTCTGAACCATCTGTACAAGCACTCCCAGCTTCAGACATCATTCAGTGTCAATAATATTGCACTTGTCAGAGGCCGTCCGAAGACTCTTGCTATGAAGGAGATAATTGACAACTTTGTCAAGCACAGGCATGATATTATCCTTCGCAGGGCGAGGTTTGACCTTGATCAGGCCGAAAAGAGGGCCCATATACTTGAGGGACTTATCATTGCAAGTGACAATATTGATGAGGTAATAGCCATTATCAGGTCATCACAGAATGCCGGATATGGCCAGAGAGAGGCTGATGGAGCGTTTCGGCCTCTCAGACGTGCAGTCAAGGGCCATCGTGGAAATGCGCCTGAGGCAGCTCACGGGCCTGGAGCAGGATAAGCTGAGGGCTGAGTACGAGGAGGTTATGAAACTGATCGAATACCTGAACAGTGTACTGTGCGGATGAGGCTCTCCAGATGCAGATCATCAAGGATGAGCTGATTGAGGTAAGGGATAAGTTCGGCGACAAGCGACGCACGGAGATAATTCCCGCAGCAGGAGAATTCAATCCTGAAGACTTCTACGCCGATGATGAGATGGTGATAACCATTTCTCACATGGGGTACATCAAGCGTACCCCGCTGACCGAATTCCGCCGCCAGAACAGGGGTGGGACAGGATTCAAAGGCAGCAACACGCGCGATGAGGATTTCATTGAACATCTCTATGTTGCCACAATGCACAACACTATGCTCTTCTTCACACGGAACGGCAAGTGCTACTGGCAGAAGGTTTATGAACTGCCGGAGGGTACCAGGACGAGCAAGGGAAGAGCGATCCAGAACCTGATCAACATTGAGCCGAACGACAGCGTCATGGCTTTCATAAATGTCAAGACCCTTGACGATGAAGACTATATAAACAATAACTACATTGTTCTCTGTACCCGCAAGGGGATCATCAAGAAGACCTCCCTCGAAGCCTATTCACGTCCCAGGGCCAATGGCGTCAATGCCATTACCGTAAGAGAGGGAGATGAACTGCTTGAAGCCAGGATGACAAACGGTCAGCATGAGATAATGCTGGCAGTGAGATCAGGGCGCGCCGTCAGGTTCAAGGAGTCGACCGTCAGGCCGATGGGCCGCACCGCCTCAGGCGTAAGGGGCATAACCCTTACCGGCAGCGACGATATGGTGATCGGGATGATAACCGTACTCCATGAGTCGGAGGATGTCCTGGTTGTTTCCGAAAACGGTTACGGGAAGAGATCAGCAATCGCAGATTACCGGATTACCAACAGGGGAGGGAAAGGAGTGAAGACCATCAACGTGACCGATAAGACCGGAAAACTCATTGCACTCAAGGATGTCACTGACCAGAATGATCTCATGATAATTACCCAGGCAGGTAATATCCTGAGGATTCCTGTGAGCAGCCTGAGGGTGATGGGAAGAGCCACACAAGGAGTCAGACTTATAAATATCAAAGAAAATGATTCAATTGCATCGGTTGCCTATGTAGATGTCAGTGAGGAAGATAGCGTTGGTGAAACCGAAAATACGGAGCCATCGGAAGAAGCTGATGAGTAATTTGGCAAATTATTTGAAGAATAGATACTAAAGTTTTATTTTTGAGGAAAGTTTAAAAGCAAATTATCTAGACATGAAGAAGATCACATTATTATTACTGGCAGTAATTTTCTCGGCTGCTGCGATGGCACAGAAGGGAAAAATTACAGCTGCGGAAACATTCATCAGGGAAGGCGCATTTGACAAGGCCAAGGTTGCAATTGAAGAAGCCGTTGCCCATCCAAAGTCAATGGGTCTTGCCAAAACCTATTATGTTAAAGGCAAGCTTTGCCAGGCTGCATTTGATTCAGGTGACCCGAAATTCATGGATCTCTATCCTGATATGCTGATGGAAGCCTACAACAATTTTGAAAAAGCCATTCAGCTTGATCCCAAGCTTAAGAACATCATTATCAGGGACAACGCGTATGCCTTGCTTGGCAATTCGCTCCTTAATGATGCCATCAATAAATTCAACGAGAGAGATTTCAAAGGAGCCATGAAGTCGTTTGAAAGAAACGTAATGATCTCCGCCAACGAAATGTATGTCGGTGTTGTAGATACACTTGTGATCTTCAATGCAGGACTTGCGGCCTACAATGCAGAGCTGTATGAAGAGGCGATTGCACATTTCCGCACCTGCACAGAGACAGGCACCGAGGATACCAAACCTTATATCTTCATCAGCGACAGCTACCTGAAGATGGAAGATACACTCAAGGCTGAGGCAGCCCTGATGGAAGGCTACCAGGCATATCCTGACACGCTTGACATAATTCTCCAGGCAACGCAGTTCTATCTTGATGCCAACAGAAATGACAAGGCTTTTGAGTTTGTGCACAAGGCCATGGAGAAGGACCCGGAAAACCACATCCTGTACCTTGTTGAAGGCAGCCTTTTCATGAAGACAGAAGATTACCTCAAGGCCATTGAGAGCCTGAAAACTTCACTCAGCAAGAAGCCCGATCAGTTTGAAAGCAACTACAACATCGGTCTCTGCTACGTCTCTATAGCAAACGACATGCTGAATGAGGCTAACCTTATTGCCGACAATAAGGAGTATGAGTTAGCCAAGGCCAGGGCTTTTGTTGAGATGCAGAAGGCAGTGCCGTACTTTCTTGAAGCCGAGAAGGCCAATCCGACATCCCTTGCGACGCTCGAATTCCTCCGCGAGATCTACCTGAAGCTGAAAATGATGCCTGAATTCGAGGTATATAAGGCAAAGGTTGATAACATGCAGTAAGGATTAAGTTATAATAAGAAAGCAGGGAGGCTGTCTCAAATTGTAAAGAGGCAGCCTCTCTTTTTTGTCACCTTATTGGTAGAGGTGGGGAAGGAGGGTAATTATCTGCAGACCGGATGTCATATATCTACTGCTCCGCATATCTACTTAACATAATATTAATTATAGGCAATTACCTGACAAATTCTGATTCCGACTGTTTGTCGGAATTAACATAAAATCAGATATAGGCTGCGAAGTATTTCTATATCAGTACAGATTTTATGATAAAAGAATTTGCCATTTATTTGCACGCATTTTCCGTTAAAGTAAATTCTTATTAATTTCCGATATTTGATGGAAATTAAATGCGCTATGTTACAGATAAGCAAATCGACTCTCACCTTTCTTTCTGAGCTTAAGATTCATAATGAAAGAGAATGGTTCAGTGACCACCGCAGCCTTTATGCGGAAGCCCGCAAGAACTTTGAGACATTTATACAGGCCATTCTGGATGAGATCATGAACTTCGATCCCATCTACAAGGGTCTGGAAGCCAAAAGCTGTATTTTCAGAATAAACCGCGACACCAGGTTCTCGCACGACAAGTCGGTCTACAAGACCAACTTCGGAGCCTTCATGGTCCGCGGCGGCAAGAAGAATGGCGACAAATTTCCCGGTTATTACCTTCATATTGAACCGGGAGCATCGTTTGTCGCCGGAGGTGCCTATATCCCTCCAACACCGTGGCTTAGTGCCATCAGGGAGCAGATTTCCCGGGACGGAGACAAACTTGAACGAATAATAAATAACAAGGAGTACAAAAAGTACTTCAACGGCCTTGAAGGCGAAAGTCTGAAGGTTCCACCCAGGGGTTATTCAAAAGATCATCCTCATATAGAAATGATTAAGATGAAGAGCTTCCTTGCTGAAAGGAATTATTCCGATGCGGAAGTTTTGGCATCGGGCTTTTTTGATACGGTTACCGGAGCATTCCGCGCCATGAAGCCACTGAATGATTTTCTCTCCGTTGACAACACCTGATCAGCAGCAGTCGTGGCCTCAATGCAGACACCCACACCCAGGCAGTCGTGGCCTCAATGCAGACACTCACACCACAATAAACACCTGCACAAGCAGCTGTGAACTCAGTACCGAATACACTATACATATTAAATACCTAATATTCAAGTAGTTGTGACCTCAATACTAGATACCCTCACCGTGCCGACTCTATTGCTTGACGAGCAGAAATGCCGTAACAATATCAGGCGAATGGCTGACCGGGCCCTTCAACATAATATCAGGCTGCGACCACATTTTAAGACCCACCAGAGCAGACAGATAGCTGAGTGGTTCAGGGAAGCAGGCACCGATTGTATTACGGTCTCATCATTAAGAATGGCGGAATATTTTGCTGCAGACGGTTGGGATGACATCACGGTGGCATTCCCGGTGAATATACTTGAGCATGAGCGGATCAACCGGCTTGCTGAACGAATACGGCTGAACCTGCTGGTAGCCGGCAGTGAGGGTGCCGTATTCCTCTCCCAGGTACTTCAGTTTCCTGTCGGTGTCTGGATCAAGATTGACGCAGGCAGCCGGCGTACCGGCGTTCTTCCCGGTGACAGAGACACAATTAATGCAATACTCAATGCAGTGGAAGCGTCTGAAAACATGTCATTCATGGGATTTCTCACGCATGCCGGACACAGCTACGGTTGCAGAAGCAGAGATGAGATTCTAAGGGTTCACCGGGAAAGTGTCGCCCTGCTGACAGGCGTGGCAGCAGATTACCGGTCTGCCTATTCCCGTCTTGAGGTTTCCACCGGAGACACTCCTACCTGCAGTGTGGCGGACGATTTCAGCAATGTTGACGAGATACGGCCCGGGAATTTTGTCTTCCATGATCTCATGCAGGCCACAATAACATCATGTTCAAAGCAGGACATTGCCGTGGCTGTTGCATGCCCGGTGGTAGCAAAGCATAACGACCGCCACGAGATCATCCTCTATGGCGGAGCCATCCATTTTGCAAAAGACTCGATTGTAACGAAAGGTGGCATAACAATTTACGGAGAACTTGTAAAGGTTAACGGTGATGGCTGGAGTGAACCCCTTGAAGGCTGCTATCTGAGCAAGCTGTCGCAGGAGCATGGAACCCTCAAGGTTACTGATGAGGTGTTCAGCCAGATAAATGTCGGTGACATGGTGGCAATCCTGCCCGTTCATTCATGCATGACGGCAAATCTCCTTGCAGGTTATACAACCCTCGGCGGAGAGAGACTGGAATATTTCGATTTCAGAAAAGATTATTTCGCGAAGTGATCTGCCGCCAGGGGTATCACCATATCGGTCTCGCGTGTTGATCAGCCGGGGCTCTCACGGTATATCGGACCCGTGAAGGGAAGAGGCAGAGGCTTCATATCAGCCGGTACTTTCATCATCTCTTATGATCCTTACCCGGCCCTTCCTGGTATATTTCTTTTTGTTCCGGTAAACAACCGACCTGGTCAGTCTGTCAATACCTGATTCCTTAATGGCTCGCCGGACTGCGGTTTTGTAAGCCTTGCGCTTGTCCTTTGCGCTGAGTTCCACTTTATTGATCTTCATTTACCGAACGGATGTTGAACAAAGTTAATGTATATAAAAGAAACCCTGTCAGGTATCTTTGTAAGCCAACCGGATATTGTGCCCGTGTCTACACAATTTCGACCTTTATGTGCATTAATATTAAAAAATTGTATCTTTCGGGTCAATTAAAGAATCTCTAAGATGAAAAAACTGTTCTTCACAATTCTCCTGGCAGCAATCATACTGCCATATGCTGCCTCTCAGGGTAAGCTCGAAATCGGTAAGAAAGCACCTGAATGGGTATTCACCGATGCCGATAAAAAGGAATTCACAATGAACTCCTGGCCCGGAAAAGTACTGCAGATCAACTATGTGGATCCTGACGAATCCGATCTTAACGATGCTTTCAATGATGCCATTGACAAAGCGACTGACATTGATAAGATTATTGACCGTGATCACTTCAAGGGTTTCGGAATTGTCGACTGCAAGTCAACCTGGAAGCCTGACGGCCTGGTGCGTGCCATTGCCGGCAAAAAGGCCAAGAAATATGATACCACCATCCTGTTTGATTATAAGGGCGCTCTGCAGGAGTCATGGGGCATGCCAAAGGACAGTTACACCATAGTTATAGTTGACAAGGACCGGATTGTCAGAGGCGTTTTTGAGGGCAAAATTGCCGACGCTGATATACCCCCGATAATTGAGATGATCATCAATCTGACGAAAGAGTAAAGATAAGCGCCCCTGTGGCGGACAAACTCTTCTGAAAGCCTGATATTTTATTTTCGGGCCGTAATAAGGGGACTTGGAATAAGAGGCTGTTCTGATCTTTCAGGACAGCCTTATTTTTTAGTTTAGTTTGAAACGTATCCTCAGGATGCCTTCATTGAAGTCGGCTGATGTTATTGAGAATATGCCTATCTCCGATGTATTTGAGACGTGCGGGCCTATGCACGGGCATGAGTCGAAATTCCCGATGGATACTACGCGTATGCTCTCACCCGCATCGTCCGGCAGTTTTCCGGTAAAATATTTTTTATCCGCCTCCCTCCTGCTGACCAGCTCCTCTCCCACCGGAATTTTAAGCTTAATTATCTCATTAACTGTTCTTTCCACTGAAGTAACCTCTTTATCCGATAAACCCTTTCTGATATGGTAGTCGCACTTGCTCTTTTTGTCTTCAATATGGCTGTTGAACGACCGTCCGCAGTGATACATCTTGTCCATAACCGAGTTAAGGATATGCTCAGCGGTATGCATTGCAGGATTGTACTCTTTTCCGGGCATAATTACAGTTGACATTCAGAATTAAGAAACGTTTGTCCGGGGCTTATATTTTACCATGCCGGCAGGTAAATTCTGCCAGGGTTACAGTTCGGTTGCATCCTCAATGTCGCGGCCGATGCTCTTTTTGAGCTGGTAGAGGTCCTGTTTCATGGAGGCGACGGTGCGAAGGAGCTGTTTTTCAGGCAGAACGGGCTCCGGCAGCTCGTCGCTTATATAATGGATGAACTTCCATATCTCCCTGACATCATTGATGTGGACCTCATAAGGTTCATACATCGGGTTGAGTGAGAAGAGCACCAGTTTGCCGTTTTGCCCGATGGTGTTTTCCACCACCTTGAAGACGATGCCGTCGTTTGAGGTAAGTATAATGTATGCCTTTCCGCTCTTTATATCGCGCCAGTCCTGCATGTACTCACCCGTTACCCACGACCTGTCGGGTATGGGCAGCATGGAGTCGCCCTTAAGCTGGAAGGTGCGGTACTTGCGGTCACGGGAGAGGAACGGCAGGTTGAACAGCGGCAGGTCGCCTATGAACTCGGGATCGGCGTAGCCGGTGGTGTAACCCGCCTTGGCTTTCTCGCTGACAAGCTCAATGTTCTCGCGGTTGTCGGGGGAGACGGTGGTTGCAAGCACCCTGAGGTTACTGCCTTTGATATAGGCATCATATCCCCTCTCGAGTTCGCCCAGCTGGCTTTCGGAGAGGTGGGTGAGATCGATCTTGAGCATAGTGTCAAGCGAGATGTTGAAATAGCCCGAAAAGGTCACCAGGGCTTCGATGCCGGGCTGTGCCACGCCGTTCTCATAGCCGCTGAGGGTTGACCTCTTCATCTGTAGCGCCGCTGCTACGTCGTCCTGAGTGCGTCCGCGACGCCTTCTCAAAAATTTTATGTTCGATGCGAAGTACATAATATAAAAATTGATTATATTGTAATCACAAGTTTGATTAATTTCTAATCAAAGATATATGAAGTTTTTGAAATAGCAAGCAGAAAATGAAAAAAAGTCGGAAGGTCTGAAAATCGGAAGATCAAAGGATATTCAGGACCCGGACATTCAGACCGCAGGACCTTGAGACATGAGACCTTCAGACTTTCGACTTTATGGGCTTTACAGACTTTACAGATTACAACATGGAATCGCGCAGCATACTGCATTTTGATCTCGACACCTTCTTCGTCTCGGTGGAGCGGGTGCGCGACAGTCGTCTCAACGGCCGTCCCGTGATCATCGGCGGCAGCTCCGACCGCGGGGTGGTTTCGAGCTGCAGCTACGAGGCGCGCAGTTACGGCGTCAGTTCAGCCATGCCGATGAAGATGGCCCGTGCCATGTGTCCCGAGGCGGTTTACATACGCGGTGACATGGAGATGTACACGAAGTATTCGCGGATGGTCACCGGCATCATCGCGGAGAAGGCGCCTGTCTATGAGAAGGCGTCGGTGGATGAGCATTATATTGACCTCACGGGCATGGAGCGCTTCCACGGATCTGCCCTCTGGGCGCATGAGCTGCGCGACACGATAATAAAGGAGACGGGGCTGCCCATCTCCATGGGGCTCTCGGTCAACAAGACCGTTTCCAAGATCGCTGCCGGCGAGGCCAAGCCCAACGGCGAGAGGGAGGTGGTGCAGCAGCAGGTCCTCCCCTTCCTTGACCCGTTATCGATCAGGAAGATACCCATGATAGGACAAAAGACCTACCACACGCTGCGCTCGATGGGCATCTCCACGATACATACCCTGCGGGTCATCCCGGCCGAGATGCTGGTGTCGCTCATGGGGCAGAACGGCACAGAGATATGGAAGAAGGCCAACGGCATTGACACCACTCCCGTCATCAGCTACTCCGAACAGAAGTCGATCAGCACCGAACACACCTTTGACCGCGACACCACCGACACGGTGATGCTCAATCAGCTGATAGTGAGCATGACCGAGAAGCTGGCCTATGAGCTGCGCCACCAGGAGAAGCTGGCGTCGTGCATCACGGTACGCATACGGTACTCCGACTTCGACACTCACACTTTGCAGCAGCGCATACCCTACACCGCCTTTGATCATGTGCTCATCAGCGAGGCACAGAGTCTCTTCCGCCGTCTCTGGCAGCGGCGCATGCTCATCAGGCTGATAGGCGTGAAGGTGAGCGGGCTGGTGCGGGGGGTGCAGCAGCTTGACATGTTCGAGGATACGCCCGAGATGGTGAGTCTCTATATGACGATGGATAACCTGCGGGGCCGGTTCGGACGCCATGCCATACGTCGTGCCGCCGGGGTGATGACCGCCGCGGAGCGCAGCGAGCGCGAGCTCAGAAAGGCTTCGGAGCTCCTGGCTGAGAAATCGCGGATGGAGGAACGGCTGCGGGGGTGGCACTATCATTAAGTCGGCAGTCTTCAGTCGGCAATTGGCGGTCAAAACCAGTCGGCAGTCCACAGTCGGAAGTAATTAAGAATTAAGGATTAAGAATTGATGACCAGACACTTATACTGAAGACTGAGGACTGAAGACTGAGGACTGAGGCCTGAAGACTGAACCAATGTACATTAACTGCCACTCATACTACAGCCTGCGATACGGCACCCTGACGGTCGAGCGCCTTTCTGAGCTCGCCGCGGCTGCCGGCGTGCAGCGAATGGTACTCACTGACATCAACAACACCACGGGTGTGCCCGACTTCGTGCGCGAGTGCCGCAGCCGCGACATCACCCCGGCGGCCGGCATCGAGTTCCGCGACGGCAACACACTGTTATACATAGGTATAGCACGTAATAATGAGGGCTTCCGCGAGCTGAATGAGTTCCTCACGCACCATAACTTCACCGGTGAGCCGCTCCCTTCGCGGCCTCCCTCCTTCCCCAATGCATATGTCATCTACCCTGCCGGCGTCGGTGTGAACGGCTCCGCCGCGATCGATGGCAACAGTGCCGGTGGTGCAGGGGTCTCCGGCGGCAGGGTGAACGGTGGCGCGAGGTTCTCCGGCGGCAGGGGCAGCTCCGGAACCCCGGGAGGAGGAGCCGGAAACGGCAGCATCGCCCCCGCGGCCCTGCGCGACAACGAGTATCTCGGCATTCGTCGATCCGCCGCCGGCCGCCTGCTCTCCACAGCAAAAAGCGATCTTACAAAATACGTTATCCTCCAGCCTGTCACGATGGAATCGCCGGCTGACTACCCCGTGCACCGCAGCCTGCGCGCCATAGACAACAACCTCCTGCTCAGTCGCCTGGAACCCGGCATGACCGCCTCTCCCGATGAGATTATCACCCCTGAGAGTGAACTAATCGGCCCGTTCAGCATGTGGCCGCAGGTGGTGGAGAACACGCGCAGGCTGCTGAATGACTGCTCACTGGAGATCGACTTCACAACACACAAGAACAAGAAGATATATTCCGCCAGCAGGTATGACGACAAGCTGCTGCTGGAGAAGCTGGCATGGGACGGCATGAAGTACCGCTACGGGACGAAGAACAGGGTGGCCGAAGAGAGAGTGAGGCACGAGCTGGAGATCATCGACCGACTTGGTTTTTCGGCATATTTTCTCATAACATGGGATATAATCCGCTATTCGATGGCTTGCGGCTTCTACCACGTGGGGCGGGGCAGCGGAGCCAACTCCGTAGTTGCCTACTGCCTGAAGATCACCAATGTTGACCCCATCGACCTCAACCTTTACTTTGAGCGTTTCATCAACCCCAAACGCACCTCGCCACCCGACTTCGACATAGACTACTCATGGAAGGAGCGCGACACCGTCACCGAGTATATCTTCCGCCGTTACGGCCACCGCCACACTGCCCTCCTGGGCACCATCAACACCTTCCGTGGCAAGTCGATCGTACGTGAGCTGGGTAAGGTTCACGGACTGCCCGTCGAGGAGATTGACGCCCTTATCAGCAGTCCCTCCGCCGAGAGTAACCGCGGTGAGATACAGGATCTTATCTTCGCGACCGGCAACAAGATAGCCGACTTTCCCAACCTGCGCAGCATACACGCCGGCGGGGTGCTGATATCCGAAGACCCTGTCTGCTGCTACACGGCGCTTGACATGCCGCCGAAAGGGTTTCCGACAACGCAGTGGGACATGTACACCGCCGAGGAGCTGGGTTATGAGAAGCTCGACATACTAAGCCAGAGAGGCATAGGACACATAAAGGAGAGTGCCGAGGTGATACGCGCCAACCGTGGTGTGGATGTCGACGTTCATGCCGTGCAGCAGTTCAAGAAAGACCCGCTGGTGAAAGACCGTCTGCGTCGCGGCGACGCGAAGGGGTGCTTTTACATAGAGAGTCCCTCGATGCGGGGGCTGCTGCAGAAGCTGAGATGCGATGATTACCTGACGCTGGTGGCCGCCAGCTCGGTCATCAGACCGGGAGTGGCCCGGTCAGGCATGATGCGTCAGTTCATCTACCGCTTCCATAACCCTGATAAATTCGAGTACATTCACCCCTTGATGAAGGAGCTCCTCAGCGAGACCTTCGGGGTGATGGTCTACCAGGAGGATGTGCTGAAGGTGTGCCATCACTTCGCCGGACTCGACCTCTCCGACGCCGACACGCTGCGCCGTGCCATGAGCGGAAAGTACCGGTCGCGCAGGGAGATGCAGAAGATCACCGAACGCTTCTTCTGCCAACTGCCGCGCCAAAGGCTATCCCGAGGCGATAACAAAAGAGGTGTGGCGCCAGATAGAGTCGTTCGCCGGCTACTCATTCTCCAAGGCGCACTCGGCCTCCTACGCCGTCGAGAGCTTCCAGAGCCTCTGGCTGAAGGCACACTACCCACTCGAGTTCATGGTGGCCGTCATCAACAACTTCGGAGGCTTCTACCGCACATGGGTCTATGTGCACGAGGCCAGACGCGAGGGCGCCACAATAGAAACTCCGTGCATAAACAGGAGTACATACAAAACCACCATATATGAAAAGACCATCTTCATCGGGCTGATACACATACAGGGACTGGAGACAAACCTTGCAAAAGCAATAGTTTCTGAGCGTGATAACAATGGCAATTTCAATAATATAGATGACTTCATATCACGTATCGGTCCGGGTCTCGAACAGACCGTCATACTGATACGAACCGGCGCTTTCCGGTTCACCGGCAAGAGCAAGGCGCTGCTGCTCTGGGAGGCGCACATGCTGATCAACAAAGGCAAGAGCGAGACGGCCCGCACACTGTTCAATCCCGAACCGAAGAAATTTGCAATGCCACCCTTTGAGCAGTCGCAGCTTGAGGATGCATATGATGAGATCGAGCTGCTGGGCTTCCCGGTGACGCTGACATGGTTTGATATGCTACAGACGAAGTTCAGAGGTGAGGCCACCGCATCTGAACTGAAGGGGATGGTCGGACGTCGCGTCAGGATGGCAGGGCACCTGGTGACAGTAAAGTATATAAAGACGGTGAAGGGCGAGTGGATGAATTTCGGGTGCTTCATTGACAACAGCGGCGAGTTCTTTGACACAACCCACTTCTCTCAGTCGCTGGCCAGCTGGCCATTCCGGGGCAGCGGCACATATCTCATTCAGGGTAAGGTGGTTGAAGAGTTCGGGAGCATCAGCATTGAAGCGGATAAGATGGCTAAGCTGCCCGTGCAGCCCGACCCGAGGTACTAGGGGCCAGTCTTCAGTCTTCAGTCTCCAGTCGGCATTGACAGACTGAGGACTGCCGACTGAGGATTGCCGACTGAGGATTAGCCGTCTACCCGGGTGACCCGGGTGATACCTTTGACTGACTGAATCTTCTTCATAATGCCGTATAGGAGGTTGACATTAGGTACCAGCAACTCTATACGGCCTTCAAACAGTCCGTTATCCATCTTATAGCTGAAATTCTTCACGGAGACCTTGTATTCTGAAAGTATCTCGGAAATTCGCGTCACAATTCCCAGGTTCTCCACCCCTGTCAGTCTCATTGATGTCAGGAAGCCACGAGAGGCATCCAGCCTGGTCCATCGTGCCCGCAACACCCTGTAGGGGAAGTTTGACAGCATGAAATCGGCATTGGGACATGTGGCCCTGTGGATCTTGATTCCTTCAAGGACAGTCACAAACCCGAAGATACGATCGCCAAAGACAGGGTTACAGCATTTTGCCAGCTTATAATCCAGTCCTTCAGCACTTTCATCTATTACAAGAAAATCAGAACCGCCGGACCCGACCTCCTCATATTGCTGAGGCTCATGGATCTTAGGGGCTGTCTCCCCGGGGTGCTCCTCCGGTCTTAGCAGCACTTTCTTCGCCTGCAGAAGGTCGATCTCCCCTATCGCTATGCTGAAATAGAGATCCTGTGAGGTCTTGAGACCGTACTCCTCAAGCAGCCTGACGACGGTGGCGTCGCCGTAAGGGATCTTCCAGTTTTTAAGTCTCCTGGTAAGTATCTCCTTGCCTTCGGCCGCCAGCTTGAACTTCTCCTCATTGAGTGCCTGTCTTATCTTGGTGCGAGCCTTGTTCGTAATGACAAACGACAGCCAGTCGCGTTTGGGCGATTGTTTTGAGGAGGTGATTACTGAGACATGATCTCCGTTCTGGAGCTTCTGCTTCAGCTGCACATTGCGACCGTTGACCTTGCCACCGATGCATTTTGATCCCACCTCCGTATGAATGTCGAAGGCGAAGTCGAGCAGTGTTGCTCCCGCGGGCAGCTGTCTCACCTCGCCTTTTGGGGTGAAGACGAAAACCTCGTCGGAGTAGAGACCGGGTCGTATCTCACCTATGAAATCAGTCCCCTCCTTCTCCACCGTGCCCAGCACCTCTCGCATCTGTGCCATCCAGGCGTCGAGGCCGCCCTGGCCCTTGAGACCCTTGTAACGGAAGTGGGCAGCGAGGCCCTTCTCGGCAATCTCATCCATGCGCCTTGTACGTATCTGCACCTCCACCCACTTGCCTGTAGGTGTCACCACAGTGGTATGCAGAGACTCATAGCCGTTGGTCTTAGGTACAGAAATCCAGTCGCGCATACGGCTTGGGTTCGGCTGGTAGAGGTCTGTCACCACCGAATAAACCTGCCAGCATGACGATTTCTCATGGGCGGTTTCTGCATCAATTATAATGCGAATGGCGAAAATGTCAAAAACCTCTTCGAAGACCACCCCCTGTTTCTTCATCTTCTGCCAGATGGAGTGGATTGATTTGGTGCGGCTTTTAAGGTTGTACTTAAGTCCAAGGGCATCGAGCTTTTCCGTAACAGGCTGCGAGAACTCCCTGATCAGCCTGTTCCTTGATGTCGTGGTCTGTTTCAGCCTGGCTTCGATCTCGTTATACTCGGCAGGCTCCATCTGCTTCATGGCAAGGTCTTCCATCTCCGACTTGATGTTGTAGTAGCCCAGCCTGTATGCCAGTGGAGCAAAGAGAAAGTATGTCTCCGACGCCACCGGCAGTCTCTCTTTCTCAGGCAGCCGGTCGAGCCTCCGCATAAACAGAAGCCGTTCCGCAAGGGCTATGAGTATGACCCTGCCGTCGTCTGCCAGGGACAACAGCAGCTTGCGGAAGTTCTCAGCCTGACCCGTGAAATCGCGTCCCCTAAGGGCTGTAACGCGTGCCAGTCCTTTTATGACATCCTTGACAGAGGGGTCATTGAGACCGTCAATTCTTTGCCATTCAGGGCTCTCTTCATTCACACCGGAGAGGAGTGCGCTTAACACCGCCGGCAGTGGCAGTCCTAACTCACCTGCAGTTAGCCTTGCCAGCTCCATGTAGTAGAGTGGCAGGGGCTCACCAAGGTATTTACGATCAGCCGGATATGATGCCCTGGCGATATCGGTAGCCAGGCTGAAGGCCTTCTTGTCAGCCTCTGTCACTGGTCCGGGAAGGGCTTTGAGCACCAGGCTCTGCCTGCTGCGGATTTGTACTGCCAGATCAGCCATGATGCGATTATTTGAGAGGTGAGTCCGGTTCCCGTTTCATTTCGAGATAGTAGGCATAATCGACCACTTTCGGGATTATCCTTTGGAGCAGCGCGGTAAACCTGCCGGCCCAGGTCATGATCTTGTTCCTTTTCTTTTTCCTGATTCCCTTTAGCACCCATCGTGCCACATGTTCAGGAGACCTCAGTTTCATTTCCTCCCGCGGAGAGTTTCCCTGCACGGTGCCATCAGCCAGGAGTGCGTTTCTGCGTATTTCAGATGCCGTGAAACCCGGAGCGATGATCATTACATGCAGTTTCTCCTTCAGGTTCTCGATTCTGAGAGTCTCGAGGAAACCGTGCATGGCGAACTTCGATGCTGAGTACCCCGTGCGACCCGGCAGGCCGTGGAATCCTGCGGTGGATGAGACCCCTACAATCGATCCCCTGTTGCTGACAATATACGGAAGAGCATACTTGGTGCAATATACAGTACCCCAGAAATTAACATCCATAAGTCGTTTTAATACAGAGATATTCACATCATCAAATAAAGCTTTCATTGATATTCCAGCATTATTGACAAGGATGTCAACGGTACCGAATCTGCTGACGGCTGCCTCCACCATTTTCCTGCACTCATCCTCTCTGGAGACGTCAGTGACGCAAGCCAATGCCTCCGCCCCCAGGCCGGATATCTCTTTTTCCAGTGATGCCAGTCTCGCAGCTGAGCGCGCGGCTATTACGACTTTGCTTCCGTTACGTGCAAACTCGAGGGCTGTGGCTCTGCCGATACCGGATGAGGCGCCGGTGACAATTACGACTTTATCTTTGAAAATGTTGTGTTTCATTTTCTTTCAGATGGACGATAAATATAAGGACATTTTGTTGTCGGCAGGCTGAATGGAATTTTTTTTACATTTTTCGGCAAAAGTGAATGTTTTTTTTTGATCAAAACATTTTTTGCCATACATTTGCACTCTCAAAAAAATGGACTGATTCAGTAGCTCAGCTGGTAGAGCACATCCCTTTTAAGGATGGGGTCCTGGGTTCGAGCCCCAGCTGGATCACACGGCAGCCGAAAGGCTGCCTTTTTTTGTCTGGTATCGAACCCGCTCCCCTGCAGTCTGACAGCTCGCTGAAATGATCCACCGGATCATTTCCATGCGCTCGCTTCGGTTCGAGCCCCAGCTGGATCACACGGCAGCCGAAAGGCTGCCTTTTTTTGTCTGTTGCCGAATCCTCCCCTGACGACTTGAAGGACAAAAGAAAGGCGCCTGCAATGGCGCCTGGCAATCACTTCAGCGATTATTAGCGGTTAGTGTATTCTTCCCGTGGTTATTTTGAAAGCACCGGTATCTGCCTGCTTATCGACTCTTCGAGAGAGATCAGGGTCTCGGTCCTCATTACGCCGGGAATAGCCTGAATCTTCTCTGTCAGCACCTCCCTCAGATGTTCGTTATCGTGTGTATAGACCTTGATGAAAAGAGAATAATTACCTGTTGTATAGTGGCATTCAATGACTTCGGGAATATCCTTGAGCTTGTTGATCACCTCCTTGTATTTCCCCGGATTGTCGAGATATAAACCTATGTATGCACATGTCCTGAACCCAACCATTATTGGATCGACCTTAAACTCCGATCCCTTGATAACGCCGATACGTATCAGCCTCTGGACTCTCTGATGTATTGCCGCACCGGACACGTTACAATCGCGTGCCACCTCAAGATAAGGGATCCTTGCATTCTTGGTAATGATGTCGAGGATCTTCCTGTCCAGATTGTCAATCTGCAAATTTTCTGCCATGATTAGTTGTTATTTTTAATTTAATGATTAATAATCCGCCTTCGAATTTACAAATTTAAAGCAAAATAGCCTTAAATCCTATTAATTATCCCGGTAATTCTGCTGACGGAGTCAAAATCTTTTTCGGCCAGGAATGACTCAATTCCCTGGACCACTGTCAATGCAGTCCGCGGGTCGATGAACGATGCGGTTCCTACCTGCACGGCTGTTGCGCCTGCCATAATGAACTCAAGTGCATCATCGGCATTCATGATTCCCCCAAGTCCTATCACGGGTATGTTGACAGCTCTGGCTGTCTGCCATACCATTCTCAGCGCCACGGGTTTGATGGCAGGACCTGATAGGCCTCCGGTTACGGTCGACAGTTTCGGCTTCATGGTTCCGGTGTCGATGGCCATCCCAAGCAGTGTATTGACCAGTGACACTGCTTCAGCCCCCTCCTCTTCGGAGATCCGGGCAAATTCGGTAATGTCGGTCACGTTGGGTGACAGCTTGATTATCAAGGTCTTGCTATAAGCCTTACGAACTGCAGCAATCACCTCCCTGGCAGAGGCAGGATTTGTGCCGAAAATCATGCCACCCCTCTTGACGTTGGGGCATGAGATATTCAGTTCGATGGCAGGTATGGCATCGAGACGGTCAATTCGGGATGATAGTTCAACGTAATCCTCAACAGTATTCCCGTTCACGTTGACAATGACATGAGTATCATATGCTGACAAGTGCGGATAGATATTCTTTTCAAAATAATCGATGCCCTTGTTCTGGAGTCCCACGGCATTCAGCATACCTGAGGCTGTTTCTGCCATCCTGGGATAGGCGTTACCCTCCCTGGGTTCAAGTGTAGTGCCCTTGACAATGATCCCGCCGAGTTGTGCCAGGTCTATGAAATCGTCAAGCTCGGCACCGTATCCGCAGGTGCCCGAAGCAAGGATGACCGGGTTTCTGAACTCCAGTGATCCGATTTTTATCCGGAGGTCTGCCATTTCAGGTTGTTTATGTTAAATACAGGTCCGTCTGTACATGAGCATAGATTGCCCGAGGTAGTAGGTACAATACAGCACAGGCATATTCCCATACCGCATGCCATTAGGTTTTCGAGTGACACCTCGCAGAATATCTCCCTTTCGCTGCACACCCTGGCAACCGCCTTCATCATGGGTTCAGGGCCGCAGCAGTAGACCCTGTCCCAGGAGCCCTCCCTGAATGCGGGAATGTCAGTCAAAAAACCCTTATATCCCTCCGAACCGTCTTCGGTGGAGAGGTGAACTGTACCAAGCTTTTTGAACTCGTCGTGCTCAAGTATCCTGGACCGGTTTCTGAATCCGAGGGCGAACTGAGGTACAACGCCTGTTTCACTTATCCTGCGGCCAAGGTACAATAACGGAGCCATGCCGCACCCGCCACCGGCAAGAAGCACTTTCTCGCCTTTCTCCGGCATTGTAAATGCGTTTCCAAGGGGATAAATAAGGTTAAGCTTTTCTCCCGCCTTCAGCCTTGAGAGACGTTCTGTTCCCGGGCCGGCTATCTGGATGAGTAGTGAAATAGTGTTGGAGGAATAATCGACATCATGAACTGATAGTGGCCGCCGAAGGAAGGTGGAAGGACTCTCGGTAACGAGCGCCTGCACAAACTGCCCGGGCATGATCTCAGGCAGCGGGTCAGGGGAGACAACGGTAATCACAAAAAAACTCTCCCCAAGCCGCCTGTTTCCGGTAACTGTAAGATCTTCAACCCTCTTTTTCATCAGTACCCTTTTGGCTGCAAAATTAGACAATTTGGGCTGATTTTTTCAGGAGGGCGCGTATTCAGTAAAAGTTTTATCTGCATAGAAGAAAAGAACCCTGATTAGTCTTTTATGAGGATCACCGGGCTGGTCTCCGGCCATTAATACCTCTTCAGAGGCCATTTCGGGGCCTTCAGGCGCCGCCTGACCCTCGGTCCAGTCCATTGGAGCATTCTCATCCCTGCCTTCCTGAGATCCGCTGTTTTCCATCTTCATATCGAACAGGGTAGGTTGGGAGACATGCTTGTACATCGGACCTTTGCCAAAGAGAAGCCATTCGGCAGACAGGGAGGAATATCTGTGCAGCATCTTGGTCACAAAATCGAGGCTTGGATTGTTTCTTCCAGAGAGTATATGTGATATTCCCGAAGGCTGTACCCCGATTTCCTCAGCAAACTGAGCATAACTCTTGTTTTCGTTCTGTAAAAACGCAAGGATTCGGTCTTTCATGTCAGGATATAGTTTTTACAAATGTAAATAATATGAAGATTACATATGTAATTTAATTCTATTTACATCTGTAACTAAGTCATGATTTACTATTTCGGTTAGATGCTCAGAGAGAGGTTAAATTCATAGCTATGTCCTCTAATCATATGTATTTATACTTGAGGTTAGAAGTTATTAATATCTGATTTATATTAATTTAAGACCCGAATACCTATCATTTCTAAAGATTACCGGCCTGCAGTCATCCCCGGGTGTTTACACACATTTAAGATAGAATATAATATCCTACTGATATCCAAATACTTATAATTATGAATTTGTCGATGCACTGATTGTTTACAGTTGTATATGCTTAGTAAATACATTTGTATTGAATTTTATATCTATTATCCCTGAAATACGTATTTACATCTGTAATTTGGAGTGATGCAGGATAGAAATGTGAGCCTGGGTTATGCCGGCAGCTTCTGTTTATTATCTTCTAATGTCAAGTCGCTGAGAATTGAATATTCTGCTTCATCTTCTGCCCTGCTGTGTAATTTTCAGATTCAGGAACATAATGAAAAACATATTTTGCGGAGTAATCTTTTAATTATCTTCATCCGGTTAAAGTACCGGACAACTGTTTCGGTAGTTCTCCTCACAGAAATTTGCTTCATATGGTTAAAAGAAAGTTCTCTCTTGCGCTGCACTGGCAGATACTGATAATGCTTTTACTGGGTGGCCTCTTCGGCTATTTCTTCCCGCATCTTACGAGGTACACAAACTGGATGGGGGACATTTTCTTAAGGGGACTCAACATGGTCATTGTGCCTCTGATTTTCTGCTCTGTCGCGACGGGTGTTGCCAATGTAGGGTCTGCAGAGAATCTAGGGCGCCTGGGACTGAAAACGATGGGGTACTATGTGCTCTCAACCCTGTTGGCCATCATAACAGGTTTTCTCCTTGTTCAGCTGATTAAGCCAGGCATAGGTGCGGATCTTGGACTGCAGGTGCCGGTTGAGGATATATCTGCGGGCAAGGAATCTTTTGGACAGACTCTCATAAACATTGTACCAACAAACATTATAAAGGCGATGGCGGAGGCTCACATGCTTTCCATCATCTTCTTTGCCATCCTGTCCGGATTCTTCATAACGCGTGTCGGTGAGAAGTCGCGCATAGCCCTTATGGATGTCCTGAATGCTATTCTGGATGTGATAATGAAGATCACCCTCTTCGTTATCAGGTTTACTCCTCTTGGAGTTTTCAGCATCCTTGCCAAGGTGATTTCGCAGCAGATAAATATCGGCAATAATGTAGGGGAGATAATCAGCAGCATGGGGCTCTATATTGTTACTGTGCTGCTCGGGCTCTTTATTCAGGGTCTTGTCACCCTGCCGCTGCTGGTGAAAGTCCTGGGCAGGGCCAATCCGCTGAAGCACTTCCGCAACATGTCCACGGTTTTGCTCACAGCGTTTTCCACCTCATCATCCAATGCAACCCTTCCCCTGACGATGGAGACGGTTGAGACAAAAAACGGTGTCTCCAACAAGATAGCCAGTTTCACGCTTCCTCTCGGTGCTACCATCAATATGAACGGGACGGCTCTATATGAGTGTGTGGCGGTGATGTTCATCGCCCAGGCGTACGGGATTGATCTTACCATTGCACAGCAGCTGGTAGTGGTTTTCACAGCACTCCTTGCAGCGATAGGGTCGGCCGGCATACCCATGGCTGGCCTTGTTATGATGGCGGTGGTCCTGAATGCCGTGGGGCTGCCTCTGGAAGGAATCGGCCTGATACTTGCGGTAGACCGCATCCTGGATATGTTCCGCACGGTCATCAATGTCTATGGTGACACCTGCGGAGCGGTAATCATTGCAAAATCCGAGGGGGAGGAACTGCAGGTTTAGGAAGTCAGACGTCGCCAGTCGCCAGTCCACAATCATTTCAGGAAATAGAGGGCCGATCCCCCAGCTGGCGGAGAAGGAGCCAGTTTGCAGCGTAGGCAGAGGAATTTTCGATTTCAGATTGTCGATTGTCGATTAAATCAAAATTCGCAATTCGCAAATCCGCCGGCGGGCGGACACAGTCGCAAATCCTTCAGACTTTCAGGCTTTCGACTTTACAGACCTTTGATCAACCACAGGTGCCGCCGCATCCACTGCTCTGGCTGCCGCACGATGAGCAACCTCCTGATGACGGTAGTGCCAGCTCCTCAGCTGTTGCTTCGCGAACACCTACAACCCTCCCCGAAAAATACAGGTCAGTGCCTGCCAGCGGGTGGTTGAAATCCATCTTTACAAAGGCATCTCCTATCTCCACTACCATGCCGTTCATCCTGTTACCCTGTGAATCCATCATAGGAATCGTATTCCCGACATAGCATATCTCACTGCGGAGGACACCCTCATCCTCAAAGATATTCCTGGGCAGACTTATAACCATCTCTTCGCGGGTCTCACCATAGGCGTCCGCAGCTGCAAGGTGAAAATCAAACGCCACTCCTTCTTCCAGTCCTGCAATATTTGACTCAAATGCAGGTAGCAATCTGCCCGCACCGAAGACAAAAGTCAATGGTGCAGCCTCCTCAACTGTTTCAATCACCCTGCCATCTTTGCCACCCTCGTGGAGTGTGTATACAAGTGAAACAAATTTGTCATTCTCAAGTTTCATAATTATCTGATATTAAATATATTAAATAAATTTATATAAATCAAAAGAAGAATTCAATCCTGATCTCCGGAGTATCGTGGATTCCGTACTCATTGCCTGTAAGGCTCCAGAGAAAGGTGATATTCATGCTTGACCTTTTGCCCGTAGGCTGGGATATCCCCGCGCCGGCAAGAAAACTACCGTAATAGAGTCTTCCGTCACTTTCAGGAGAGGTAGAGAAGAAGGACTTTTCAAGGCTCAGAGCCTCATATTCCCCGGTCACGAATATCCCGGTATTTAACCCCAGGGGAATGAGATTGTTAAGGTCCTGTATCAGTTTTAGCTGCAGCATGGCCCGTCCGCCATATATTGTTGTCCTGCCGTATGGATCCTTGTAGTACTGAAACGAAGGTCCGGCGCCAACTGCCACCCTCGGCAGCAGCCATATGCCCACCAGAGGCGACACTTCGATATTTGTCACGGTCCCGAACTGAAGTCCGAACGATCCGCCGAAAAACAGACGCTGTCTGACCGGAGGGGTATCTTCAGGCACACGGGTATCATAATCCTGTGCGACTGTCGAAACGGCCATCAGCAGGCAGGCTATCATTATCAGGTTCTTCTTCATGCAGGGCAGACGCCTCATTTTGAGGCTACAAATAAAATCAAAATTAGTACATTTACGGTAGTTGTTTACGGTAAAAAAATCAACAACACGATTAAAACACTGTCAATAAGATGAATATAGTCATAACAGGTGCATCGTCCGGTATCGGACGTGAGGTTGCCCTACGGCTTGCCGGAGAGTCACAGAACAGGATCTATGCAGTTGCCCGCAGCATCAAAGCTCTCCAAAGCCTTGCGGATGGCTCTGAAAACGGGAATATTATCCCTGTGATTATGGATATTACCCGAGACAGATCGTTGCTCAGGGAGCTTAAAAAGAGGATCAGCGACGAAGCGGGAAGGGTTGATATCCTGATAAACAATGCCGGTTACCTTGTCAACAAACCATTTGAGGAGCACACCGAGGATGAGATTTTATCAATTGTGACAGTTAATTTCACCTCTGCGGCCATATTGACAGCCGAGCTCCTTCCACTGATGGGGAAGGGTTCCCACGTGGTGAACATCGGCAGCATGGGGGGTTATCAGGGCAGTCTGAAGTTTGCGGGACTCTCATGGTACAGTGCATCGAAAGGGGCGCTGGCCATAATGACGGAGTGTCTTGCCGCAGAGTATGCCGACAGGGGCATCTCATTCAATTGTCTCTGTCCGGGTGCTGTTCAGACTGAGATGTTTGGCAAGGCTTTTCCTGGTTATTCCGCCCCGGTGTCACCTGCCGAGATGGCGGTATTTATCGCTGACTTTGCAGTAAATGGGAATAAATACTTCAACGGGAAGATCCTGCCGGTGGCACTGTCTGTGCCTTAGGCAGTAGTTAAGAATTGATAATCAGGTACTTATATTGCAAGACCTTTTTAACTTTACGAACTTTACGGACTTTCGACTCCTACTCCCTATATTGTTTGACGGCTATCCGGCCGGTGACTGCCAGGTAACCATTGAATGCCAGTGCCTTGAGCTCGTCCTCTCCGGGATATACGAACAGCGGCGCGATACTCTTAACCATAGCGCTGATCCTATCCACGTGACCTGTATCATAAGCCAGTCCACCGGTAAGAATAATGCCATCCACCTCTCCGTTCAATACAACAGACATCGCTCCTATCTCCTTGGCTGTCTGATAACTGCATCCTTCAACAACCAGGGCTGCCAGCTCATCTCCTTCATCGGCCCGCCTGCATGCCTCCATAAAGCTGTTTGTTCCCAGGTATGCCACCATGCCTCCCTTGCCGGCCAGCATCGTCTTAACCTCTTCAAGGGTATACAAGCCGCTGAAGCACAGTTCTGCAAGCTGTGATGCCGGAAGCCCTCCGCTTCGCTCAGGGGAATAGGGACCGTCGCCATTGAGGGCATTGTTCACATCAACCACTCTCCCGCGCCGGTGTGCACCCACACTGATTCCTCCGCCCATGTGCGCTACGACCAGGTTCATTTCTTCATACTCCTTCCCCACGGAGGCCGCGTAGATCCTGGCGACGGCCTTCTGGTTCAGTGCATGAAAGATCGATCTCCTTCCGATGAGAGGATGCCCAGAAAGCCGGGCCACCGGCTCAAGTTCGTCAACCACAACAGGGTCAACTATATAGGCTTTTGCGCCGGGCATTGAAGCCACCATCATATCTGCCAGCAGGGCACCCAGGTTGCTTGCATGTTCGCCATTAACCGCCTCAGTCAGATGTTTCTTCATCTGTTCATTGACCTCATATATTCCCGATTCAATGGGATTAACAAGACCTCCCCTCCCCACTATGGCTGAGATTGCCTGGAGGTCCGTACCCTCGTTCTTCAGCGCTTCCATTATCACCCCGTACCTGAATGGAAGCTGCCCGGTCATCCTTTTGTATCCCTCAAGCTCAGAGGCACTGTGCCTGAGTGTCTTATCAAACAGCATCTCTTCACCGTCGTACAGTGCAAACTTGGTGCTGGTTGAGCCGGGGTTGACAGCCAGTATCAGTTTTTTTTTCATGATCGTCTGTGTTAGGGCTATGCCATCAGGCAAGCCAGTGCCACGCAGTAGTATTTTGACAGTTCGCTTTCACTCCTTGACATCAGGACCACCGGCTTGCTGGTCCCGCATATCATCCCCGCCAGCTCTCCCCTTCCGAAGAGCATCAGGCTCTTGTAGAAGGGATTGCAAGCCTCAAGTGAAGGAAAAAGAAGGATATCGGCATTGCCGGCCAGCGGGGTCTCCACGCCCTTGATCTTCACGCTCGCCGGGTCACAAGCCAGGAAGAGGTCGACGGGCCCGTCCATGGTGCACGACGATATCTGGCCTCTCTCAGCCATCTTGCACATCACGGAATAGTCGAGTGTACTAGGGAAGTGGCTGCTTACCTTTTCGGATGCCCCGATAAGGGCTACCGACGGCCTGGCTATACCGAATCTTCGTGCCATGGCAATGGCGTACTCCGCCATGGCCACCTTCTGGTCAAGATCGGGGAACGGAATCACGGCAGTGTCAGTGATAAAGAGCAGTTTATGATAAGCGGGTATCTCAACAGCGCAGACGTAACTCATCACCGCCTTCGGAGGGAGCAATCCCTTCTCCTTGTCCATCACCGCCCTGAGGAACTTGTCCGTGCCCACAAGGCCCTTCATGACAATGTCGGCCTCGCCTGACCGGGTCATGCTGACGGCCATCTCTGCCGCCTCCTTTTCATTTGCTGCTTCGATGATCGTGAATCTGTCCGGGTCAGCGCCGGTCTCCCTGCATGTATTAAGTATCTGCTCACTGTTGCCTATCATAAGAGCCTCGGCAAAGCCCTCACTGGCGGCCCTGAACAGTGACCCCACCGTATTCGGATCCTGGGCCCAGGCAACAGCAATCCTCTGTTTTTTCCCGGCTGACCTGACAGCGTCAGCCATCTGTCGGAGGCTGGTTATCATGCTACTGGGGTCTGGCGATTGCAGCGGCAAGCAGTATACTGTAGTATTTAGCCTGGTCGGAGTCGCTCCTTGAGGTCAGGACTATCGGGGCGGTTGCCCCGAGTATCACGGCAGCCACACCGGAATGTGCAAAGAAGACAAGAGACTTGTAAAGGACGTTCCCTACCTCGATGTCAGGCATGATCAGGAGGTCGGTATCACCCGCCACCTCGCTCCTTATACCTTTATGTCTTGCACTTTCGAGGCTTATGGCGTTGTCAAAGGCAAGCGGTCCGTCGATGATGCAGTTCCTGATCTGTTCACGCTGGTTCATCTTTGACAGCAGGGCGGCATCAAGGGTGGCCTGCATATTCTCACTCACCATCTCCACAGCACCAAGAACGGCAACCTTTGGCATCTCGATGCCCAGTTTGTTCAGACAGGCTACGGCGTTGTTCACTATCGAGATCTTGTCCTGCAGGTTGGGAGCAATATTCATTGCCACATCAGAGACGGCGATCAGCTTGTGATATGCTTCCACCTCAAAGATGGCAAAATGAGAGAGGAGGGCACCTGATCTCAGTCCCCACTCCTTGTTAAGTACGGCCTTCAGCAACGATGATGTTCCCACATTGCCCTTCATAAGGATGTCAGCCTGGTTGCTTCTGACCATTTTTACTGCAATCTCCATTGCCATGTCGGTGTCAGGCTCATGGATCATCCTGATGCCGCTCAGGTCAAGGTTGTGATCAGATGCTATCTTGTTCACTGCCTCCTTGTCTCCTACGAGAATAGGTTCTATGAAACCATCGTTGGCAGCCATCAGGGCCGAGGTAAGTGAGTTGTGATCCTGGGCGGCGGCAAGGACCATCCTCCTGGTGGGCTTGTCTACAAGCAGTTCCTTAAGTTCTGACAGGTGCTTTAATACCATGATATACAGTGTTTAGTGGTGTAGCTTCTCAACTATTGCTTTAGTATCTGATGCAATCACAAATTCCTCGTCGGTGGTGACCACCATGACTTTAACTTTTGAGGCGGGTGTGGAGATTACCAGGTCCCTGCCTTTGACACCGTGATTGATTTCAGGGTCAATCTCAATTCCCAAATACTCCATCGCTGTACAAATCATTTTCCTTGCGTTGAAGTCGTTCTCACCCACTCCGGCGGTGAAGATAAGCAGGTCCAGTCCGTTAAGGGCTGCAACGTAGGCGCCAATGAACTTCTTGATCTTGTACGCATACATATTCAGGGCAAGGAGAGCCTTGGGGTTACCCTCATTGGCTGCGATCTCAAGGTCGCGCATGTCTGAAGAGAGCTGTGAAATACCTGCCACGCCGCTCTTCTTGTTGATCATGTTGTTTACTCCACTAACGCTTAGCTCCTCCTTATCAGCAAGATAGAGAAGTACTCCCGGGTCTATCTCGCCGGTGCGCGTACCCATGATCAGGCCGTCAACCGGTGTAAATCCCATTGATGTATCTATCGATTTACCGTTTTCGATGGCGGTTATCGAGGCGCCGTTGCCAAGGTGGCAGGTGATTATCTTCGAATTGTGAAGATCCATTTTAAGCATCTTGCAGGCTTTTTCCGCAACAAACCTGTGGCTGGTTCCGTGGAATCCGTATTTGCGGATCCTGTATTTCTCGTAGTACTCGTAGGGGATGGCGTACATGTACACATAGTCCGGCATCGTCTGATGGAACGATGTGTCAAAGACGGCTACCTGGGGGATTCCCGGAAGGAGTTTTTCGCATGACAATATCCCCTTGAGGTGTGCGGGGTTGTGGAGTGGAGCCAGCTCGGCACAATTCTCAATATCGCGTTTAACATCATTGTCGATGAGGACCGATTCCTTAAAATTTTCACCGCCGTGAGCCACCCTGTGGCCCACAGCCTTAATCTCACCAATAGACTTAATGACACCGTGGACGGGATGGACAAGAGCTTCCATGACCATATTGATGCCAATTGTATGGTCAGGTATGTCAAGAACCACCTTGTAATTGTCCTTTCCTGTGGGCTTATGGGTAAGGATGCCATCAGTGAGGCCGATGCGTTCAATGAGCCCTTTTGCCAGGACTTCGGCGTTGTTTGACATGTTGAACAGCTGATACTTTATGGAGGAACTGCCGCAGTTGAGTACAAGAATTGTCATTGTCTGGTTATTGTCTGGTGATGCCGGCTGCCTGGATGGCAGTTATGGCGACTACGTTAATGATATCACTTACCGAGCATCCCCTTGAGAGGTCATTTATCGGCGCTGCCATACCCTGCAGAACGGGGCCTATTGCCTGTGCGTGAGCAAGACGTTCAACGAGCTTATAGGCTATGTTTCCGCATTCAAGGTTGGGGAAGATCAGGACATTGGCCTTGCCAGCAATCTTGCTTCCGGGAGCCTTTTTCTGGCCAATGGCTTCAATCAGGGCTGCATCAGCCTGAAGCTCACCCTCGAACATAAATTCCGGGGCCATCTCCTTTGCCATTTTCGTGGCGCTCACAACCTTATCGACCAGCGGGTGCTTCGCGCTGCCCATTGTGGAGAAGCTGAGCAGGGCAACCTTAGGCTCAACGCCTACTATGGTCCTGGTGGTTCTTGCGGTGGCCACGGCAATCTCAGCCAGTTCCTTGTCGGTCGGATCCGGGTGGACGGCTCCGTCTGCAAAGACAATGATGCCGTCTGCACCAAACTCCTTATCCTTCAGTATCATTATGAAAGCTCCGGAGACCACGGAAATCCCGGGGGCGGTCTTGACATACTGGAATGCGGGTCTCAGGACATCACCCGTGGTGTTCCTGGCACCGGCCACCTCACCATCTGCATCACCGCTTTTTATCATCATAACCCCAAGATAGAGAGGGTCTTCGATAAGCTTTGAAGCCTCTTCCCTGGTCAGCCCCTTGCTTTTGCGGAGCTCTACCATCAGGTCGATGTACTGCTCTTTTTTCGGATGGCTTACGGGATCAATGATATCCGCCCTGCCTATATTCTTCAGACCAAATGTCTCTGCCATTGCCTTTATCTCCGAAGGATTTCCAAGCAGGGTGATGCGCGCTATGTTCCCGGCAATTATCGCATCAGCCGCTTTGAGGGTCCTTTCTTCCGTCCCTTCCGGCAAAACAATCCTTTTGTTGTGCCTTATGGCATTCATTTTGATCTGTTCAAGCAATTCCATTGTATATCAATAATTTAGTTTATTAAACGCATCGGGATAAAAGTACAAAAAAAGTGCAACCGCACAATTATCAACTACATGATTAAAGTCAGAATTTTAAAATTTTAGCTGATTTTTTTCGAAAACCGTCTCTCCTGCTCCCTCCGGAAGCTGCAAATCTCTATTTTTGGGACAGGAATTTGCGGCAGATGGAAAGTGATGTTACTACCAAAGATTTAGAGGCTCTTGCGGCCTCGCTGGAGGGCGAGGTACGTATTGACAGGGCTTCACTGCTGATGTATGCCACTGATGCCTCCATATACCGTGAGGAGCCGTTGGCAGTGGTCTTTCCGCGTCACAGAGAGGATCTGAAGAAGCTTCTCTCCTTCGCATTTTCTCATCACACCGGCCTTATCCCGAGGGCAGCAGGCACCTCTCTGGCAGGACAGGTGGTCGGATCCGGAATTGTAGCTGATCTTTCCCGCCACTTCACACGGATCCTTGAGATCAATGCTGAAGAGCGATGGGTCAGGCTTGAGCCCGGGGTGGTGCCCGATGAGCTCAATACCGTGCTTAGAGGGTATGGGCTGCTATTCGGTCCTGAGACATCAACCTCCAACAGGTGCAACCTGGGGGGCATGATAGGCAACAACGCCTGCGGCCTCCATTCGGTTGTCTACGGATCAGTGAGGGATCATATAATCGAGGTGAAGGCGATGCTGCACGACGGCTCGGAGGTGGTTTTCGGGCCGCTCACTGAGGAGGAGTACAGACATAAATGTACCCTCGACACTGCTGAAGGATTGATCTGCAAGGATATAGAGAGCATCATGAATGACGAAGGCAGTCGCAGTTCCATCATGGCAGACTATCCCGAGAAGAGCATCCCCAGGCGAAATACAGGCTATGCCCTTGATGATCTCTTGTACAGCGAACCATTCACCCGGGGCAGCGGGAGGCCTGTCAACCTTTCCAGGCTGATAGCCGGTTCCGAAGGCACCCTGGCCATTGTCACCGAGGCGAAGCTGGGACTGGTGCCGTTGCCACCCCCGGTGAAGGCACTGGCATGCGTTCACCTGCGCAAGCGCGATGAGGCCTTCAGGGCCAACCTGATTGCGCTGAAATACAAACCCTGGGCAGTTGAGCTGATGGACAGCAACATACTGGCCCTGGCTGCCAACGTCGAGAGCCAGAAGCGAAACAGGTTCTTCATCGAAGGGGAACCCGGGGCTCTTCTGATTGTTGAGTTATGCGCTGAGAGCCGTGATGAGATCACTGCGTTGACAGCGGCCATGGAGGCTGAGATGAGGGAAGCAGGACTAGGCTATGCCTATCCGACGGTCTGGGGTGGCGATGTAAAAAAGGTATGGGACCTGCGCAAAGCGGGGCTGGGCATTCTTTCAAACATCCCGGGCGATGCCAAACCGATCTCACTGATAGAAGACTGTGCGGTGGCTGTTGAAAGGCTTGGCGATTTTGTGGCTGAGATAGAAGAGATGCTTGCCTACTACGGCAAAGAGTCTGTTTATCATGCACATATAGGTACCGGCGAGCTGCACATCAGGCCTCTCATAAACCTCAAGGATGCTGAGGAGGCGAAGCTGCTGCGCACCATCGGTGAGAAGACAGCACTCATTGTCAAGAAATACCGCGGCTCCATGAGCGGCGAGCACGGTGACGGTCGCCTCAGGGGAGAGTTTATACCGCTGATCATCGGTGAGCGTAACTACGAGCTGAACAAGCGGATCAAGCGCAGTTTCGACCCGCATAACATCCTCAATCCCGGCAAGATAGTGCACACCCCTCCCATGGACACCTCTTTGAGGTATCCCCCGGGCAGGCCGACGCCGGAGCTGAAGACATTCTATGATTTCTCCGACTGTGGCGGTGTAGTGCGGGCCGCAGAGAGGTGCAACGGGTCGGGCGACTGCCGCAAGAGCAACGCCATCGGCGGGACGATGTGCCCCAGCTATATGGCCACAAGCGACGAGAGGCTGACGACCCGGGCAAGAGCAAATATCCTGAGGGAGATGCTTTATGCCGACAAAGACAATCCCTGGGACAGCAGGGAGATCTACGATATACTTGATCTATGCCTGGCCTGCAAGGGGTGCCTCAGCGAGTGTCCGTCAGGTGTTGACATCGCCAAACTCAAGTCGGAGTTCCTGCAGCATTACAACGATGTTCACCCGCCGTCACTGCGTACCCGTCTGATAGCCTCGCTGCCCAAGATATACAGTCTCTTCTCACTGATACCTGGTATCTTCAACTTCTTCGCCACCAATCGCGTCACATCACTGATAATAAAGAATTTTTCCGGCTTTGCCTCTCAACGGAGCATACCGGTTCTGGCGCCGATGACTTTCAGAAGGTGGCTCAGTAGGAACCTGGAAAAAATCAATCCTGCCAAACCTGTGGGCGAGCTCTGTCTCTTCATTGATGAGTTCACAGATCACAATGATGCGCATGTCGGCATCAGCGCCGCGAGGCTTCTTACAGGGATGGGCTACAAAATCATAGTTGTGAGGCATGCCGTCAGTGCCAGGACATATATTTCCAAAGGGTTTCTACGTAGGGCGAAGAAGCTGATTATCAAAAACATTGAAATCTTTGCTCCTTTCGTAAGTGCTGAGCTTCCGCTGGTGGGTATTGAGCCTTCTGCCATCCTGGGGTTCAGGGATGAGTTCCCTGATCTTGCCGGTGATGAGCACCTCGAGCAGGCGCTAATGCTGGCCGGCAATACCTTTACGCTTGAGGAGTTCATTGTCAGGGAGTTCAAAGAGGGAAGGATAACGCGGGAGACGTTCAGAAGTGAAGCTGCCGAGGTTCTTGTACATGTTCATTGCCAGGAGAAGGCGCTAACCACCTCTGCCCCGGTGATCGAGGCCCTGAGCATCCCTGCAGGTTATATTGTCAGGGAGATACCGTCAGGCTGTTGCGGCATGGCCGGGGCATTCGGTTACGAGAAGGAGCATTATGAACTCTCGCAGAAGGTTGGGGAGCTGGTTCTCTTCCCCGACGTGAGGGCCGCATCGGTGGCGACCATCATCTGTGCCCCGGGAACAAGCTGCCGGCATCATGTGAAGGACGGCACGGGGAGGATCGCCCTGCATCCGGCGGAGGTACTCAACCGGGTACTAAAGCATTGATGATTTGCGATTTGCGATTAAAGATGTGCGATTGGAGATCTGCGATTTGCGACTGTTATAATTCGACAATCGAAAATCACAAAATCGAAAATGCATCCGCGTCGCGCCAGATGGGCATGTCAGTGCGGTATTTCTCCAGAGATTCCATTGAGAGCATGGCTGAGACAACACCCTCGGCGCCGGGCTCGAGGGAAGCCAGCGTCTCACCCCTGGGTCCTATGATGGCAGAATCGCCCGTATAGACTGTCCCGTCCGGATTTTCCCCCACCCTGTTGACGCCAATAACGTAGCACTGGTTCTCTATCGCCCTGGCCACCATCAGCGCCTTCCAGACACTGCTGCGGACAGAGGGCCAGTTGGCCGAATAGATGATAACATCCGTGTCGCCACGGTTTCTTGACCAGACAGGGAAGCGCAGATCATAGCACACCTGGAGGTTGAAGCTGAACTCGCGGTAACTGACCACAACACGCTTGTTGCCACGACTGTAAACAGTCTGTTCACCGCTCATGGAATGGAGATGGCGCTTGTCATAAAAGGAGACCTGGCCCTCGGGCGTTACGAGAAGCAGCCGGTTAAAGAAATTGCCCTCCTCCTCAATGATAAGAGAGCCGCACAGAGCATAGCCTCCTGCAGCAGCCTTCTCCAGCATCCAACTGACAGAGGGACCCTCCATGCTCTCAGCAAGGGCTGAAGGATTCATCGAAAAGCCTGTGGTGAACATCTCGGGCAGGACCACCATGCCGTTTCCGGGAGCTGCCTCATCAAGCAGGGAAGAGAGATGAGCGAGGTTTGCGCTCTTGTCTTCCCACTTCAATCCGCTTTGTACTATTGTCGCTTTCATCATTACAAAATTGATCTTAAGGTATGATGGCCCCTCCATTAACAGGTTTATTTATGTTCCCGTTCGATTAAGAGAACAGATGGAGGTTTCATAAAACAAAAAACAGGCCCGAAGCCTGTTTCCTTGTTTTTCAGATCTTTACTTTCCTGAAACGTCCTGGTGGTACCCGTTAAAGATTGAGGTTACCAGAGGCTTGTAATAGAGCCAGAAGAACCTCCTGGGATCATTAGGATTATCCGAGTAGAGCAGAGCCTTGCCGCTCTTCTGTATATTCTTTAACCTGGCAGACCAGAAAGGTAATTCGTTATAGGTAAAATCGCCCGAAAAATAATATGTGCGCTGAACCAGCGGTTCCTGTGTGACTGCCGGAAAGACCGCTGTGAGGTCGTTAACGGCAAGCAGGGTATCACCTGCCGGGGTCGTTTTGAGTACGAACTCAGACACTACATTGTTCTGACCGGGGTCAATTATGTCAAAGGTGTTGGTATATGGAATCTCCTGCGGCACGTTGAACTGTCCGGCATAGCTCTCGCTGGTGGTTATCACCGGAAGCGCCGATGTCAGTTGTTTCCCCTCCTCCAGAACAATAATGCTGTTTTCTCTCAGGAGCACTACGCCGGGATTAGTGAATGTCCATGGTTCGCGGTGCTGCTTCCTGTAGAGGGCCGGCATCCATCCGGGCACTCCCTGTGGTGAGATTGTGTCGAGGCTGCGATAATACTGTCCCATCCATCCTTTTGACGAGATACCGAGCAGTTCTTCCGTCTTGAATCTCTCAAGGCCTGCTGTGGGGTAATCAAATGTGTTGTATTCGACAAGCACCAGCTTGTCGCGTTTCTTCATCTCAGACATCAGGAGATAGTCGTTGTTGTTAAGTCCGCCGTACAGCTTGCGCGACCTGCGTGCCTTCTTTATCCCCTGGTACCAGTCATTGAAGAATACCCCATATGTGTCAGTGTAATAGAGAGCGTCATTGTTCTCTGCAAGTTCAATCAGTTCTGTCAGGCGGAAGTCCTTCTTCCTGAACTGTTTCTCCCTTACGGGCCTGAGTGGAATGAAGCCGTAGTAGTCCTTTGCTGCCGAATAGCTGCCTCCCTTTTCTCCTCTCACAAATCTTCCGTTGGTCAGGACATAAACAAATGACCGGTGATTCAGCCTGTCAAGCGTGGGAACTGTCTTGTCCAAAATCACCACATCGATGGGTTTCTTTTCCTGGAAAGCCCACCGGATGAAGCTCACAGCCGGAATTAACAGCAGAACCGCCAGAATGATTAAAATGATCAGCAGAGGTTTTTTCATAGTTACCAGAATTTGATAATATCCTGTTGCTAAACGAATTTCTTGGTATAAACAGTATGTGTGATGTGAAAATTAATTGCTAAATGTATTAAATAATTTCATTATAAAGAAAATATTTTCCCCGAAAATGGCAAAAAGCAGAGCGCGGCAAGCGTTTTTATGATAATTTGCGGTTGTATTTTTCACGAAGCCATATGTTTTCAAATCAGCCACTTGCAGACAGATTAAGACCGAGGTCCCTTGAGGAGTTCGCCGGGCAGGAGCACCTGGTGGGTCCGGATGGAGTCCTGAGGAAGGTAATTGAGTCCGGGAATGTACCCTCATTCATTCTGTGGGGTCCGCCGGGGGTGGGAAAGACGACTCTTGCACGGATCGTGGCAGCCAGACTGGAGAGGTCGTTCTTCCAGTTGAGCGCTGTTAGCAGCGGTGTCAGGGAGGTGCGCGAGACCATTGAGAAAGCCAGGAGCCAGCAGTTCTTCGGCAAGCCCAACCCCATACTCTTCATAGATGAGATCCACCGTTTCAACAAATCACAGCAGGACTCACTGCTTGGGGCCGTTGAACAGGGTATACTTACTCTCATCGGCGCCACCACTGAGAATCCCTCGTTCGAGGTTATCTCTCCCCTGCTCTCCAGGTGCCAGGTCTATGTACTCAGACCGCTTGATGATGAAATACTTAAAGGACTTGTAGACAAGGCGCTTGTGACCGACTTCTACCTGTCACAGCATAAGGTCACGGTCATGGAGTATGAGGCCCTGATCCGCATCAGCGGAGGCGACGCACGGAAGCTTTATAACGCCCTGGAGCTGACGGTCTCCCTGGAAGCTGAAAAGGGAAATGATGAGGTCATCATCACCGACGAACTGGTACTCAGTCATGTACAGCAGAACCTGGCCATGTATGACAAGAACGGCGAGCAGCATTTTGACATCATCTCAGCATTTATCAAGTCGTTGAGGGGCTCGGATCCCAACGCGGCCGTTTACTGGCTTGCGCGCATGGTGGAGGGTGGCGAGGACGTTAAGTTCATTGCTCGCCGTATGGTCATCCTCTCTGCCGAGGATATCGGCCTGGCCAATCCCAATGCCCTGCTGCTGGCCCAGGCTTGTTTCAACGCCGTCAACCTTGTCGGATGGCCTGAATCAAGGATAATACTCTCAGAGACAGCCGTATACCTCGCCACGTCTCCCAAGAGCAACGCCTCTTACATGGCTATCGAGAACGCCATCGGGGCGGTGCACCGGCATGGCGACCTGCCGGTGCCGCTACACCTCCGCAATGCTCCAACAAGGCTGATGAAGGATCTCGGTTATCACAAGGGGTATAGATATGCGCATGACTTTGAAGACAATTTTGTAGCTGACAACTACCTGCCTGAGGAGATCACCGGAACGATTTTTTATGAACCGGGCAGCAATGCCCGCGAAGATGAAATTCGTAAACAACTTGCAGCGAAATGGCAAAAAATTTATAAATATCCTGCCGATGGCAAATAAATATTTTAGTAAATTTATACCATGGAAGTCAGTGAGCTTAGTATTCCATTGTTGAAATAAATTTAACTCCTTTTAATAATCTACTAATCAAATTATTATGAAAAAGTCAATTATTCTTTTGGTATCTCTTCTGGTGGCATCAGTCTGCAGTGCCCAAACGCTGGAAGAGATTGTAAACAAGTACTATGCAGCCAACGGATCCGAGAACCTTGAGAAGGCTACCACCCTCTGCATGGAGGGAAGGGTAAGCCAGATGGGGACTGAGATGCCTATGAGCATCATGGTTAAGAAGCCCGGTATGGTTAAGATGATCATAACCTACAGCGGAATGGAGATCATCACAGCCTATGACGGTGAAAAGGGTTTCATGGTGAATCCTCTTGCCGGTATGACTGAGCCTATGGAGATACCGGCCGAGCAGCTGGGCGGCATCCAGGAATACAATATGTTCCGCGACAACTTTCTTGAAGCGTTTAAAGCCGGCAGACTGAAGCTTGAGGGTGAGGAAGCCGTTGAAGGAAAGCCCGCATTCAAGCTTACCATTACCGACGAGTCGGGCAAAGCGTCAACCGTCTTTGTCGACAAGGAGAGTTTCCTGACCGTCAAGACCGTTGCATCTGTAGAGCAGATGGGACAGGTTATGGAGGTCGAATCCTACATTAAGGAATACATGGAGGTCGGCGGTGTAAAGTTCGGCAAGGTCGTCACCCAGATGGTCAACGGCATGGAGCTTGGCGGTATGACCATTGACAAGATCGAGCTCGACAAGGTGCTTGACGATTCCGTATTTAAAATTAACTGAACCGGTCCTCCCGTTTTGCGCCTTCTGCCTCCGAAAGTTTGAGTAAGCTCCGAGGATATCGGGCATAAAGAGAGGCATGAGCACTGTCACATCACTGAAAATCAACAGGTTCAGAAGAAATAAAAATGCCGCCCGGTCAGGGTGGCATTTTTATTTCGAAGGCAGGCCTGTAAGCCGGGTTCTGTCGTGATGCGGTATCCTGCAAGAGGATTATGCATCTGTTCCGTCATTTATCTGGTCCCGCAGTCGCCTGCGGACTCGTACGACCTACCCCCCGGCTCGGGCGAGCAGCCCTCAGACGCCGGTATACATGGTCTTTCAACCCATCAGGTGTACGGCTCCCGGTGTCGCCACCGGGACCGGTGAGCCTTTACCTCACCTTTTCACCAATTCCCCGCCCTGAGGCGTGGCTGTTATTTTCTGTTACACTGCTATACCCTTTCGGATATCTTCCCGTTAGGAAGGATGGAGCTCTCTGTTGCCCGGACTTTCCTCTCCCGGTCGTTGAACCAGGGGCGACGGACCGGCCTGCCAGGGTGCAAAGATACGCAATTTCATGAGGTTTCAGATCACCCCGCAAGAGATGGGGTTCTTTTGCAATTGACCATGATCAGAGACCCTTCCCCCCCCAGGTACAAGTCAGAGACCCCTCTCTACATCCGCAGGCACAAGTCAGAGACCCCTCTCTACATCCGCAGGTACAAGTCAGAGATCCCTCTCTACATCCGCAGACACAAGTCAGAGACCCCTCTCTGCCTACGGCTCAAAGATGCTGATGGTCTTGATATTAAGGAATTCACGCAACCCCTCCACAGCCAGTTCACGGCCGTAACCCGATTCCTTCACACCTCCGAAGGGGAGTCCCGGCTCAGATTTAACAAAACCGTTTATTGCGACTGTACCCGTATCGATCTCATGAGCCATATTGGTCGCCAGTCTTAAGTCAGCAGTCCAGATTGCAGCCCCAAGCCCGTAGGGTGTATCATTTGCCATCTTAACGGCCTCTGCGGGAGTAGTGAACCTGAACAGGGGTGCAACAGGACCGAATGTCTCCTCGATTGCCAGGGGCGATGAGAGGGGCACATCTTCCACTACTGCAGGGATGAAGAGAGCCGGTCTCTCCTTTCCGGCCCGGCCCCCGCACAGCAACCTCGCCCCTTCGCGGATGCTGTCGCTGAGCTGTCTCTCGAGATCATCAGCAGCAGCTATGCTTACCATCGGACCTATTTCAGTCTGAGGGTCGAGCGGGTCACCGGCCAGAAGTTCCCTTGCCGCTGCAAGGAACTTTCCCCTGAATTCATCATAGACATCCTCATGGACAATTATTCTCTTTGCCGCAATGCAGCTCTGTCCTCCATTCTGGAAACGGGAAAAGAGAGCCGCTTTGACGGCCTTAGCAACAGGAGCGTCAGGGAAGACAATGAAGGGATCACTCCCACCCAGTTCCATCACCAGTTTTTTGAGGTGCTCCCCTGCCACGGAGGCGATCTTCTTCCCGGCAATGGTACTGCCTGTGAGAGATACTCCCCTTATACGACGATCGGCGATCAGCGTGCTGACCTGAGGATGTGACGGGAAGATGGTTCTGAAGAGACCGTCGGGATATCCTGAATCCAAGACTGTCTCTTCTATTGCCAGGGCGCAACGCGGAACATTGGAGGCATGCTTCAGCAAGGCTGCATTCCCGCCTGCAAAGGCCGGGACAATGAATCTGAAAACCTGCCAGAAGGGAAAGTTCCACGGCATAATACCCAGGATGATCCCCTGGGGTTCATGGCATATGATGCTCTCGCATGCAGAAGAGTCCCTCCTCTCATGATTTAGTATCTGCACAGCGTTCTCCGCATACCATGTGCAGAGCAGCGCGCACTTGTCTATCTCGGCCAGCCCCTGGGTGACCGGTTTGCCCATCTCGGAGGCCATCATCTCAGCCAGCTCCTGCCGGCGTGACAAGAGGGTGCTGCCGAGTTCTTTCAGCCTGGCGCACCGTGCTTTTTTATCTACTGTACGCCACTGGTGAAAGGCTTCGTTCGCTTTCTCAAGGATCAGGGAGAGTTCACCGTCGGTCATTTCCTGAAAGAGACCCTCCTCTCTCTGCAGCCATGGGTTGAAGCTATTATAAGCCATATATCTTATTTTTTGATAGTTACAAGGGTTGCGCCACTGTAGCCGTAGCGGCTGAATGATGCATCGCTAAAACTGCATGAGGGATACTCCTCAGTGATAATGGCTCTTACCTCCTCCCTAAGCCTGCCGCTGCCCACACCATGGATGAAAACGATCTCCTTTACCCCCGCCCTGATGGCACTGTTCATCTCTCCCCTGAAGCGTGCCAGCTGACGGTCAATGGACTCCGCTCCGCCCTGTCGCGGCCTGAGGTGCAGGTCTACCTCCCTGGTGATCGCTCTGCCTGAAGTATTTGTTCCTGGTCTGTTCCCTTTCATTGATGCAATTATTATACTCAAAATTAGCTAATTTTGCGCGACTTGTAAATATGACCCTACTTTACCGCAATATCAGGATAACCGATTACTCGTATGAACTGCCCCAGGAGAGGATAGCGAAGTACCCCCTCCCTGAACGGGACCGTTCAAAGTTGCTGGTATGGGACGGCAGATCGGTCAGTGACAGGGTTTTCAGGGAAATGCCGTCGCTGATTGAAAAAGAGAGCCTGCTGGTATTCAACAACACCAGGGTGATAAGGGCACGTCTCCTCTTCAGGAAGGAGACCGGAGCGGTGGTGGAGATCTTCTGCCTGGAGCCTGATGACCCTGCTGATTTCGCCCTGAACCTCTCTTCAGGAGGTCAGGTGGAATGGAAATGCCTGGTTGGCAACCTGAAAAGGTGGAAAACCGGTCCGTTGGTCTCAGGGTTCAGTCACGATGGCAGTGCGCATGCTCTTACAGCAGAGAGGCTGCGTGCCGAAGGTGATGTCTTTGTTATCAGGTTTTCCTGGGATGATGTTACAATCTCATTTGCCGATGTGCTTGAATCCCTCGGTCATATGCCCATCCCGCCCTACCTTTGCCGTGAAGACGAGGAGGGCGATGCAACAGCCTATCAGACCCTTTATGCCCGTGTAGACGGATCAGTGGCGGCCCCCACTGCCGGGCTGCATTTTACCCCGGCAGTACTTGATGCATTGTCCGGCAGAGGGATCGAGAGAGCAGATGTAACCCTTCATGTCAGCGCAGGCACCTTCAGGCCGGTGAAATCGGAACTGATAGGTGACCACATGATGCACACCGAGCATTTTTTTGTCGCCAGGGATACTTTAGAGCGGCTCAGAGGCAAAAAGATCACGGCAGTGGGAACAACCACGGTCCGTACCCTTGAGAGCCTCTACTGGCTTGGATTGAGCTCTGCAGAGGGCCGGTGGCCTTCTGAGGGGATACCGTCCGTTTCACAGTGGGAGCCGTATGAGTCCCCTGTCAGGATAGGCACTAAAACCGAAACGGACCGGCTGCGCACCGGCATTGAGCCTTCAGCAGCCAATGACCAGCAGCTGCCAGACATGGACCCTTCATCTGCCATTGATCAGCGGCTGCCAGCCATGGACCCAACCGCAGCTATTGACCAGCTCCTTTCAGTAATGGACCGGACAGGTGCTGAGATCCTTGAAGCGAAAACGGATATCATTATCGTCCCTGGCTACAGGTTCCGTCTCACGCATAGCATGATCACCAATTTCCACCAGCCGGGCAGCACTCTGCTCCTTCTTGTGGCCGCCTTCACCGGCAATGCCTGGAGGGATATCTATAATCATGCCCTTGCTGAAGGCTACCGTTTTCTCAGTTACGGAGACAGCATGCTCCTGTACCCGGAGAGTCACCGAAAAGGATAGGTGCCTACTGTTTTTCCGCCAGCATAATTTTCAATCTGTCAATGAATTGTTCCACATCATCTGAAGTGGTATCCCAGCTGGTCATCAGGCGGTATTCAGAGATCTGGTCGTTCCACGGGTAAAAGAAATATTCCCGTCTGAGGCGTTCGGCGACCTTGCCGGGCATGATTATGAAAATCCCGTTTGCCTCGACCTTCTGGGTTATCTTCACCCCGCTTATCTCCCTCAGTCTCTGTTCCAGTTCAAGGGCCATGCGGTTCGAGTGAGCCGCACACTCTTTCCAGAGTCCGTCTGAGAGGTATGCAGTATACTGAGCGGCGATGAATCGCATCTTTGATGCAAGCTGCATGCCCTGCTTGCGGATATATTTAAACCCCGGGGCCACTCCCGGTCTGAGGAAGCATACTGCCTCACCGTACATCATCCCGTTCTTGGTACCGCCGAATGATAGCAGGTCAACGCCTGCGTCAGTTGTGAAGGCCCTGAACGGCAATCCCAGTGTCACTGCCGCATTAGCGATCCGTGCCCCGTCCATGTGAAGGAGGAGCCCGTAGCGGTGTGCATAATCTGCCAGAACCCTGATCTCATCCACACTGTATACCGTACCCATCTCTGTAGCCTGTGATATGGATATCACTGCCGGCTGGCTGTGGTGCTCGAAGTCGAAGCCATGCATGTGCCTGTCAAGCATCTCCGGCCTGAGCTTGCCATCTGGAGTATCTACCGGCAGCAGCTTGCAGCCGGTGAACTTCTCCGGCGCCCCGCACTCATCTGTCTCTATATGAGCTGTATGAGCGGTAACCACCGAGTTCCACGGTCTTGTCACTCCCGCCAGTCCCAGCACATTTGCCCCGGTACCGGTAAAGACAAAATGGATCTCTGCCTCCCCCCCCAGCTCTTTTCTGAGCATCTCCTTCGCCCTGACAGTGAAGGGATCGTCACCGTAGCCAACAACATGCCCCCTGTTTACGCGCAATATCTCCTTCATTACTGTTGGATGCACACCGGAATTATTGTCGCTTGCAAAACCGCGTTTCATTACAGGCTCCCTCATAGGTTCGTTTTTTAAACCGTGCAATTTAGCCAAAAGCTCTCACCGCTGCAATATTCTTTAGCTATCTTTACGTTTTGAGCGCATCATGAACAGATATTTCATATACCTCTCTTTCAGGGGCACCGCATACAACGGCTGGCAGCTTCAGCCGGGAAAGCACACTGTTCAGGGTGTTCTCGCAAAGGCCCTCAGCACGGTTCTGTCGGCTCAGACGGCAGTGACAGGTGCAGGCAGGACCGACACCGGGGTTCATGCCTCCTTCTTCTGTGCCCATTTTGATGGTGCCCGTGATGACCTTCATGATGACGGCCAGCTCCTTTACAACCTGAACAGCCTGCTGCCCGATGACATTGCAGTCAGAAAGATCATGAAGGTAAAGCCTGACGCCAACGCCCGTTTTGATGCCCTGTCGCGCACTTACCGTTATACAATCACCAGGGTGAAGGACCCCTTTATCCCGGACACTGCCTGGCTGTTGAACTGGACGCTGGATCTGAAAAAGCTGAATGAAGCCTCATCGATACTGACGAGGCACAGCGATTTCACAAGCTTCAGCAGGCTGCATGGAGGGAACAAGACCAATATCTGCAGGGTTATGCATGCGCACTGGGATGAGGAGCCGGGAAGGCTTCTCTTCACCATCACTGCTGACCGTTTTCTGCGAAACATGGTCAGGGCTATTGTCGGCACATTGATCCCTGCAGGCAGGGGCAAACTTTCGGTGGCAGATTTTGAGGCAATACTTAACGGGAAGGACCGCGGTCTGGCGGGTCAGTCAGCCCCGGCGCACGGATTGTCGCTCACAGCGATAGAATATCCGGAAAATCTTTTTATCTGATCTCCTCGTTCCATATGTTCCAGGCGAGATCCGCCTGAAGAAGGAACATCTCCTCTCCATTGACCGTCTGGCAGCCACGCGCCTCTCCTTCTGCGAGGAATGCAGTCAAGGGGGGATTATAGGTCAGGTCGAACAGCAACTGGCCGTCGCGGAGGTAACTGTAATCGATGGGAGGCATGGCATCAATGTCAGGTGCCATCCCGACAGGAGTTGCATTGACTATCAATCCTGCCTCACTTATCACATCACCCGGAAGCTCATCATATGAAAAGCCACCTCTCAAAGGCCGTCTCGACACGGGTATGGCAATGATGTTCAGGTCGATGAGAGTGTGCATCACGCTCTTAGACGCGCCCCCTGTGCCAAGCACCAGGGCAGATTCGGGAAGGTTGATCAGGTTTCTAAGCAGCGATTCCCTGAAGGCGGGAGCATCGGTATTGAATCCCTGGAGGAATGGCTTGCCGTGCCTTCTGCTGACCCTGACGGTATTGACGGCACCGATCTCCGAGGCGACAGGGTCAATCTCGTCAAGGTAATCAATTACCTGCACCTTATAAGGTATTGTGACATTGAACCCGCAGAGATCCTGTTCTCTCTCAAGCAGGCCTGGCAGCTGCCCTATATCGGACAGTTCGAATTTACGGTAAGCATGACCGGAGATTGACTCCTTTTCAAATTTTTCCGTGAAGTGTTTCTGAGAGAATGAGTGTCCGAGCGGATATCCTATGATACCGAAGAGTCTCATTTCAGGCTTTCAGGAAGGAAGCTGAAGAAGGTGTCGCTCCTCAGCCCGAGCCTCAGTGACTCGAGTGCGATGATCTCATTCGGAGCGATATTTCCCAGATTGACATTGGCCCCGAAGTTGACGATGAACCATGCCTGCTGCTGTTTCAGAGGTGCTTCCCAGAGAACGTTATTGAAGCCAATATCCCTGGAGATGGTGTTTATCAAATCAAGGTTGACCGATCCGTCGTCATTATAAATTCCGATGGTACCCGATTCGCGGGCCTCGGCGATGACCTTGACGGAGCCGGCCTCCAGTTCTGCCTTCATCATCTCAACCCACTGAGCCGGTGTAAAGACGATATTCTTCTTTTTTGAGCCAACCTCGGAGATGACTGTGAACTCCTCTGACAGCTTTCTGATGTATTTCAGCTTATCGCTGTGTTCGAACTCGTATGACCCGTCGGATACTTCAACCATTGTCACCCCTGAATCCCTGAGCAGGTCAACATATTCACCATAGAGGCCACGAATGACAAATGCTTCAAAGAGAGTGCCTCCGAAGTAGACTGTCATTCCGGCATCATGGTAGGTCTTTATTTTTTTTTCGACATCCGGTGTGATCACTGAAGTACCGAAACCTAGCTTTACATAATCGACATATTCACTTCCCACAGAGGCAAAATCCTCAGCCTCCCTCAGGCTCAGTCCTTTGTCCATCACCATGGTTAGTCCCTGACTTCTTGGTTTTGAGGGTCTCTCCGGAATGTGGGTAAGAATCTGTGCTGCTTTTGTCATAATCAGTTCGTTTTCCTGAAAAGTCGTTTCATGGCATTGGTCAGTTTCTCCTCAGGAAGGAGAACGGCATATTCCTCCAGCAGCTCGTTATCGAGCCTTGATGCCCTGATCAGTGCCCTTGCGGCATCAGTCAGGTTGCCTGTATGGAGGTATGCTGATGCAAGCAGGAAGTGAATTCCGGGCAGGTCGCCGCTTATCCGTCTCGCCTTTTTAAGTATGCGTATAGCTCCCTTGTATGAACCAGTCATCATGACCACGATGCCAATTTCGATCCACGCCTCGTCATAGTAACCGTCAAGCAGGAGTGTTTCACGGTAGCATCTGACTGCCTCTTTGATATTGCCGAGCATGATATAAGCCTTACCCAGTGAGAACCAGTAGTCAGGGTTTTGTGCATCGATCTCTATGGCCTTTTTCAGGGGTGAGATGCTCTCGGCAGGCCTGTTCCTGGTGAGTGAGAGCAGGCCGAGGCCGTACCACGGATCCGGAAATTCGGGGGTTATGTCTATAGCCTCAGTATAATACTTGCGGGCCATCACCTCATCACCGGTCTTGTCATAGCATTCTGCAAGGTATGTCAGTCCTTCAAGGCTGTCGGGCTCCTCCTCGACAAACTCGCGGTAGACATCCATTGCTTCGCTGTATTTCTCGAGGTTGCTAAGTATATTAGCCTTGTTGAAGAGGGCAAATGTGTTTTCCGGGTTGATGGCAAGAGCGTAGTCGTAGGCCTCAATCGATTTTCCGTATTCGCCTGTCTTATTATAGATTATGCCGAGGTTATACCATGCGCTGTCAGACCAGGGCTCCTCCTCGAGGTATTGAGTGTAAAACTTTATACTCCTCCGGTGATCGCCCTTCTTGTCATAGGCATAAGCCAGGTCATAAATATGTGCCGGAAAGTCTGGCTCCATCTCTGCGAGTCTGTGCAGGTATGGTATCATCTCCTCGTGGTAGTTGAGGTTCTGCAGCACCGAAGTTATGCTGTACAGGATTGTCTCCTGGTCCTCCGGATCAGATGAGAGGGCCAGGTCAAAGACACGCCGCGCCCCGCTTATATCGCCCAGCATTGCCAGGGCAGTCCCCTTGCAGAGATAGATGTCATAATTGCCCGGTTCAATGTTCTCCAGGCGTTTGGTGATGGTCAGCGCCTCCGTTGCCCTCCCCTTCTCAAGCATGACACGTGCCTTCCTTATCAGTATTGGTACCGAGTTCGGATGGAGCTCACAAGCAAGAGAGGTTGCCTCGAAGGCATGCGCCGGATTATTTCCTTCCAGATAATAATCGATGATAGCCTCGAACTCAATCACATCGAAATAACAGGTCGCCTTATTCTTCCGCATCTTCTCAAACCGAAGAATAACCTCACCCGCCTCACTGTCATGCACAAAACCGTATTTCTCTTCTTCCATTCTCCCCAAAAATATTCTGCAAATGTAATACATAATCGATACTATGCACCTGAAACTGGAATCAATTATCAACAGGAGGCCATTTTTATAAACATGATAAACAGCACATTGTAAAAATATTTCATACTGACGCAACCTTCCGGTGTCTGTTTCCATCTTACTATTGAGTTCATAGGATTACCCTCAAACCAAATATTACCCTAGAATTAACCTGAATTCTACCTTCTGAAACCGGGCCCCGAGCCCGGTTTTTTTTTGGAGTCTCATATTAAACACTTTACATGCACGTTATTAAATAAACGACTGTTATGGCCAACAGAATGGTTCTCTGTTTTATTCCGGCGGTGCTCATCATTTTTCTTCTCTCAGGTTGCAGGGAAGAGCCCCTGAAGATCAATTATGAGCTGGGTATCTTCCCTGATTCAGTCATGGCGCTTGACGGGCTCAACACGCAGTATGACGATTACAACATGGATATTGAGGCCTCACGGCTCGCCTCAACACTTCCGGTAGTCTTCTCGTCGAACCGTCACAGTTCAGGTGGTGAGTTCAACCTGACGCAGGGCATGATATGGTATCTCTTCGGCCAGACCACGGGATCATTTGAGATGGGCGGTGAGATGACCAGTGATGCCTTTATTGGCAGTCTCATCTCGGTCTTCAACAGTGCCGGCGACGAGTTCGGTCCCTACAGGTTCTTCAACGGCTACAACGGTTTTGAGTACATGGCGGCAGCCACCATGACACCGTTGAGCGGACTGGATATCATATACACCAGTTACCTGCCCGTTTTCACACCCCTGCCTGCAATAGCTGATCCTGTGCCGGTGAGCGTGTTCAATTCATCATCTGATGATGCCTACCTCTGCCTCAGCACGACGCTCGACACCGCATATTTCTGTTCCGACAGGTCAGGTAACTTTGATATTTACATGATGGCCAGGCCGGCAATCACGGGAATCGACGAATGGTTCGCCGCGCCTGCCGCCACCCTCGCTGCCGCTGACAGCATCAACAGCGCCTATGACGACAAGTGTCCGTTTGTCAGGGGGAGACATATGGTTTTTGCCTCGGATATGCCGGGCGGACTGGGAGGGTTTGACCTGTACTATTCGGTGTTCCGCAATGACAAATGGAGCTCACCGGTCAACCTGGGCCCGGGCATAAACAGTCCGGCGAACGAGTACCGTCCGGTTCTCGGAATAGATCTCAAATTTGAGAACAGGTTCCTGATCTTTTCATCCGACCGTTCAGGGGGAAAGGGAGGCTACGATCTCTATTTCACCGGTGTCAGCCTTCCTGCAAAATAGAGTTTGACTATCTCTTGCATGCTTTCAGCGTATTGAGCAGGAGTGCAACCCTGGTCATGGGTCCCACTCCTCCCGGCACGGGTGTGATATAGGCGCATTTCGGTGCCACACTGTCAAAGTCGACATCGCCCTTCAGCCTCCATCCTGCTTTTGTCTCCGGTGCCGGAACGCGGGTGGTTCCCACATCGATAACGACGGCGCCCTCCTTCACCATATCTGCAGTGATAAAGCCCGGCCGTCCGATGGCCGCGATGATGATATCTGCCCTCCGGGTGGTATCGGCAATGTCGCGTGTACGGCTGTGCACAAGCGTGACGGTAGCATCGACACCCTTCTGTGACATCAGGATGCTGACCGGTCTGCCGACGATGTTGCTTCTTCCAACCACCACGCACTCTGCCCCCTTGAGGGGTATATGGTATCTCTTCAGAAGCTCCATTATTCCTGCAGGTGTTGCTGAGACAAATGAGGGCAGTCCTGCTGCCATCCTCCCGACGTTCACCGGATGGAATCCGTCAACGTCCTTAAGAGGCGATATATTTTCAATGACCTTGTCTTCAGAGATATGATCAGGAAGAGGCAGCTGCACGATCAGTCCGTCAAGATCCGGGTCATCATTGAGCTCCGCCACCTTTGCCAGCAGTTCCTGTTCGGTAACAGAGGGCTCCATTCTGATAAGTGTTGATCTGAAGCCAACCTCCTCGCAGTCTTTAACCTTATGTGCCACGTAAGTTTCGCTTCCGCCGTCGTTGCCGACAAGTATGGCAGCGAGGTGCGGCACGCGTTCGCCCCGTTTCTTCATCTGGTTTACTGCGTCGGCTATCTCGGCCCTTATCACCGCAGCTGTCTGTTTTCCGTCAATGAGCTGGTACATATTGCTAAATGTTAAAAGTCTATAAAGTCGAAAGTCTGTAAAGTCCGTAAAGTCAGAAGGCCCCGCAATCTAAGTGCCTGATTATCAATCATTAACCCAAATATTACCTACTGCCTATTGCCTACTGCCTACTGCCTTCTGCCTGAAATGACTGCTGACTGCTGACTGCTGACTGCAGACTGAGGATTGAGGACTTGTCTTCTACTGCCTCCTTGCTGCCAGTTTGGACAGATCGCCTCCCTTGGCCACCATCTTCATTATCTTTCGTGTCTCGTCAAACTGTTTCAGGAGCCTGTTCACATCCATTACCGTAGTGCCGCTGCCTTCCGCTATTCTTTTCCTCCGGCTGCCGTTCAGGAGCATAGGGTTGGTGCGTTCTGCCGGTGTCATGCTTGAGATGATAGCCTCGATGCCCTTGAAGGCGTCATCATCGATGTCAAGGTTTTTAATTGCCTTGCCGACACCGGGGATCATCCCCATCAGGTCCTTCATGTTACCCATCTTCTTGATCTGCTGTATCTGCGAGATGAAGTCGTTAAAGTCGAACTGGTCCTTTGCGATCTTCTTCTGCAGTTTGCGTGCCTCTACTTCGTCATACTGTTCCTGCGCCTTCTCTACCAGGCTGACGATATCGCCCATGCCCAGTATTCTGTCGGCCATCCTCTCCGGATAGAAGATGTCAATGGCATCCATCTTTTCTCCCGCGCTGATGAATTTCACGGGCTTGTTGACCACCGATCTTATTGAGAGTGCTGCCCCGCCCCTGGTATCGCCATCGAGCTTTGTAAGTACAACGCCGTCGTAGTCTATCCTCTCATTGAATTCAAATGCGGTATTGACGGCATCCTGGCCCGTCATTGAGTCAACCACGAACAGGGTTTCGTGAGGGTTGACGGCATTCTTTACTGCGGCGATCTCGTTCATCATCTCCTCATCCACAGCCAGCCGGCCCGCGGTATCTATGATGACAATGTCATGTCCGTTCTTTTTTGCCTCCCTCACGGCATTACGGGCTATATCAACAGGATTGCGGCTTCCATCCTCGGAATATACGGGAATCTCTATCTGGGCACCCAACACCTTCAGCTGTTCTATTGCGGCGGGCCTGTATACGTCGCCTGCCACCAGGACAGGGTTCTTGCCGCGCTTACTCTTCAGGTACTTTGCCAGTTTGGCGCTGAAGGTCGTTTTACCGCTTCCCTGCAGTCCTGCTATAAGTATTACTGACGGGTTTGACTTAATGTTTATGTCTATTTTCTCTCCGCCCATCAGAAGTACAAGCTCGTCATGCACGATCTTGACCATCATCTGTGACGGCTTCACTGACTGCAGGACATTCTGTCCCATGGCTTTCTGCTTGACCGTGTCAGTAAACTGCTTTGCAATCTTAAAGTTGACGTCGGCATCAAGCAATGCTCTCCGGACATCCTTCAGTGTCTCTGAAACATTGATTTCGGAAATGGTTCCTTCTCCCTTCAGTATCTTGAAGGAACGTTCAAGTCTTTCACTAAGGCTTTCAAACATAACTATTTAAAGATATATCATTTACATTCTTTCAGGGGCTTCTATCCCGAGAAGCCACAGTCCGCTCTCCAGTACCCTGCATGTCAGCTCCGACAGTTTCAGGCGGAAGTCGCGGATTTTTCCATCATTTTCTCCCAGTATGGTATAATCATGATAGAACTGGTTGAATTCTCTTGCCAGCTCATAGCAGTAGTTGGCTATCAGGGCAGGGCTCAGTTCGACGGCTGCCTCCTGCACCAGGGCGGGAAAATCATTCAGCAGTTTGATGACGCTGATCTCCTTTGCGTTTGGAAGCACATCGCGGCAATCATCCCTCCCTGTGCCTGCACCTGTCTCCTCAGCCTTCTTCATCACTGACCTGATCCGAGCATAGGTGTATTGAATGAATGGTCCGGTATTACCGTTGAAGTCAATTGATTCTGCAGGGTTGAATGTCATGTTCTTTTTCGGGTCGACCTTAAGCATGTAGTATTTAAGCGCCCCCAGTCCGATCTGCCTGCAGATATTTTCCTTCTCCGTTTCGCTGTATCCTCCCAGTTTTCCAAGTTCCTGCGACATTGCTGTTGCCGTGGCTGTCATCTCGGCTATCAGGTCATCGGCATCGACCACGGTGCCTTCCCTTGACTTCATTCTCCCTTCAGGCAGTTCAACCATGCCGTATGAGAAATGATGGAGGCCCCTTGCCCATTCGTACCCCATCCGCAGCAGTGTCAGGGCAAGCACCTGGAAATGGTAGTTCTGCTCGTTGCCCACCACGTATATGTGCCGGTCAAAATGGTAATCGTTGTATCTTATGACAGCAGTCCCGAGATCCTGTGTCATATAGACGGCAGTTCCGTCGGATCTCAGCAGCAGTTTCTGGTCGAGCTTGTCGGCCGACAGGTCTATCCAGACCGAACCGTCTTCCTTCCTGATGAGGTGACCCTCTTCCAGTGAACTCAGGACCAGTGCCTTACCGGTCTTATAGGTATCTGACTCGTAGTAAATCTTATCGAACTCCACACCCAGGGCCTTGTAGGTGACATCAAAGCCCTCATACACCCATTTGTTCATCATGTGCCAGAGGTTCACCGTTTCTTCGTCGCCTGCCTCCCATTTAAGGAGCATTCTGCGAGCCTCCTGCATCAGGGGTGCATTTTCGCGGGCCTCATCCGGTGTTGATCCGGCAGCTACCAGTTCTTCAATCTGTTCCTTGTACTTCTTTTCAAACAGTACATAGAAATCGCCCACGAAGTGATCGCCCTTTATGCCTTCCTCCTCCGGCCTGCGGCCATTGCCGAACATCTGCCATGCCACCATCGACTTGCAGATATGGATGCCGCGGTCATTGACAATGTTCGTTCTGATGACATTGAATCCCGCTGCACTGCTGATCCTCGAGAGGGAGAAGCCGAGAAGGTTATTTCGTATATGTCCCAGGTGAAGCGGTTTGTTGGTGTTGGGCGAGGAGTACTCGATCACCACCGTCGCGGCACCTTCTACTGCCGGGGCAAAACCGTAATCTACGGATGAAGCTATTGCCTGCAGTCGTTTTGCCCATTCGGCCGGCGCAATTGTGAGATTCAGAAATCCCTTTATCACATTGTACCCGCTTATGACATCGAGATGTCCGGCGATATACCCACCTATTTCATCTGCAGTCTGTTCCGGAGAACGCCGTGACACGCGGGTAAGAGGAAAGGCAACAAGGGTGAGGTCGCCCTCAAACTCCTTCCTTGTCTTCTGAATCTGAAGAAGTTCATCACTGACATCCGCACCCCAGAGGCTTCTGACGGCCTCTTTTATCCCCATCCTGAGCAGGTTTTCCATCCGTTTTTGATTACGGCTGCAAAGATAGTATTTCCTTCTAAAGATGAAGACCGGAATTATGAGTTATGCAGAGGATAAATTGTTTAAAAAAGTTGATAACTAGTTAAATTTTTTTGACGAAAGTCCGATTAGCTTCTGAAAAATCGGGTTACCTTTATCCTGTTGCGTTGGGACGATAACGCCGTACAAGGGAAGAAAGACAGGTTATGGTAAAACTACAGGATATCAGAATAGAGGGAACCTCTAAAACACCGCAGGTAGGTTTTGTGGCGGGAACGGGAAATCTAACGTTTTCCGGAAAGTCACTGCCGGAGAATGCTTCAGGCTTCTTTGAGCCTCTTTACAAGTGGGCTTCCGAGTATACAAAAAACCCGGCTGAAAGCACAAATCTAAAATTCAACGTTGATTATTTCAATACTTCGTCAGTAATTTGGATGGGAAAGATACTGAAGGTGCTGACCAAGATCAAAAAAGCCGATCATATACTTTTTGTACATCTCTATTTTGATATTGAGGAGTATGACTCCATGGGTGAAGAGGATGTAAGAGAATCGCTTTCCCCGTTCCTTGATGTCACTGCCGATGCCACATGCAGTGTGGGAATAAGGCTTTACGGCATTGATGACGACGGCAACACGCTGAAGGAAAATATCGTTCTGATCTGAGGCATTCTTCCTTCGTTTTCCGGTTTTTATTCTAACTTTACAAGTGGTAACAACTGTTTATGAAAACGGTTAGTCTCATCCTGATTACGTTAATAATTCCGCTTATGAACATATTCGGACAGGGGCGTGACAGACAGCCTGCAGTGGCCGGGAGTTTTTATCCTTCCGGGAGTGACAAGCTCAGGAATGAACTGGCAGGGTATTTTGAGGGAGCCGGCGAACCGAAGCCTGGCGTACGGGTCATGGCACTGCTTGTGCCCCATGCCGGGTATGTCTATTCGGGGCGAACGGCTGCACAGGGATTTGCAGCAGTACCGTCAGACGCTATCTATGACAATATCTTTATTATCGGTGTAAGTCACAGGTATGCCTTCGAGGGTGCTGCCATCTTCACCTCCGGGAACATGATCACTCCGCTGGGAACCATGCAGGTAAGCCGTGAAATCGGAGAGAAGCTAAAGTCAACCAACAAGTGGTTCATTGAAAAGGATGAGGCACATGGCCCTGAGCACTCGCTCGAGGTGCAGCTTCCATTCATTCAGTATCATTTCGGTAAAATTCCCAAGATTGTGCCTGTACTCATAGGGACCCGCAACACCACCGTGCTTAAGGCCGTTGCCTCAGGGCTCCAGCCCTGGTTCAACGACCGTAACCTGTTTATCATCAGTAGCGATTTCTCGCATTACCCCTCCTATGAAGATGCCTGCCGGGTTGACAGGCTTGCAAGCGATGCCATTGTCAGGGGTGACCCTGAAGGCTTTCTGAAAACGATAAGGAGCATTGAGGCATCAGGTACCGGGAATCTTGCCACTGCCATGTGCGGCTGGCCGGCGGGGCTGGTGCTGCTATACCTGGCTGGCAACAGTGACGGGGTGGTATTCAGGAATGCCGGTTATTCCAACTCAGGCGACTCGCCGCGGGGCGACAGGGATGAGGTAGTCGGATACAACGCGATAGTGGCGGAGAAGAAGGCTGTTGAAGCGACCAAGGCCGCTGCAGAAAACAGGAACGCTACAGGAAACAAGGCCGCTGCAGAAAATAGGAACGCTACAGAAAACAAGGCCGCTGCCGAAAACAGGAGCGCTGCCGGAGAGAGAGTCTCCGGAGCCGGTGAGTTCACCCTGACAGCCGAAGAGAGAAGGACGCTGCTGGGCATTGCCCGCGAGGCTGTTTCCGCGAAGCTTAAAGGCACCAGTCCGGCCTCAGTGCCGGAGGCAAGTATGACCGAACGGCTCAGGGAGCCACTCGGGGCGTTTGTCACCATAACCATTGACGGTGATCTGAGGGGATGCATCGGTCGTTTCACCGCCTCGGATCCGCTGTGCAAAGTCGTTGCCGCCATGGCTCTGGAGGCAGCTTTCGGCGACCCGAGGTTTCCTGCCCTGACATCTGCCGAATATCCATCGATAAACCTGGAGATATCGGTGCTCGGCCCAATGCAAAAGGTAAATAATATTAGCGACATAAAGATCGGAAAACACGGCATTTATCTGAAAAAGGGGTTCAGATCGGGCACTCTCCTTCCCCAGGTAGCACAGGAAAGAGGATGGAGCGTAGAGCAGTTCCTTGGATACTGTGCCCGTGACAAGGCCGCCATAGGCTGGGACGGATGGAAAGACAAGGATACTGAAATCTTTGTCTATGAAGCCTATGTATTCGGCGAGTAGGAGGAGCAATGACCTACCATGTTCTTCCCATAGGAGTGACCATCGCGGTAATATACCTATTCTCGGTCTATCTTTCATATGCAGGCTTTACCGGCAGGCAATCACACCGTCGCTTCTGGAACTGGATTCTCCTGGGATCATTCCTCGCCACTGCCCTGTTCGGTCTCCTCATGGCCCTGAAGGTCACTTACAAGTGGGATATCCCCTTCTCCGGACCGCTTCTTCGCTGGCATGTAGAGGCCGGAATTGCGATGGCATTCTCGGCAATCATCCACCTCACCTGGCACCTGGGATACTATTTTGGCAGAGCCAGGCATCGAATCATTGGAGCGCTGGCGGAGCAGGGTGAACCACCGCCTGCAGCAAGGGTCAGGCACCCCGTACCGCTCCTCCTGCTCATCGGGTTTGTCAGCTCAGCCTCACAGTTCATTCTCATGCGCGAGGCCGTCATTCTGGGTGGCGGAACGGAGACATCTGCCGGGTTGTTCCTGTGGATATGGCTCATCACTGCCGCAGCGGGTGCGGTAACGGGAAGCAGGTCAGCCATCACTGACATGAGAAGAATGGTCTGGACACTGCTGGCCGCCACAGCCCTGGCTCCACTCCTGTTTGTTCTCATGAACACCATCCTGCTCATTCCGGGTGCAACCCCGTCATTTTTCCAGATACTAGTTATTATCTCCGTCAGTGTTGCACCGGTGACCTTCATCTCGTCGCTGGTATTCGTAAGGATCTCAGGTCTGAGGAACGCAGCCGGCATGTCATCGCCGGGAAACAGCTTTGGCGCGGAGACGGCCGGGTCTGTGGCAGCCGGGGTAGTTACAGCACTGACAGTAACCATTCTGATACCAAACTACCAGCTTTATCTCCTGATACTGGTTCTCTCCTCGGTGACAGCTGCCTGGCTGCTCGGATACAGGCCATGGTTCAGGATAACAGCGCTGGCTCTGCTCCTGCCGCTTGGCGCCCTGGCAATGATTCTCCGGCCTGACCTGACTATCAGAAGCCTTCTGCTGCACGGAGTAAAGGTGGAAAAGAGTATTGATACACAATACGGAAACATCACCACCGCAACATACGGGGGTGAAAGAACGGTTTATTACGACCACAGGCCCCTCTTCTTCAGCGGTGATGTCATCACCACAGAGGAGAATATCCATTATGCCCTTCTTCAGAGAATAAGATACGAAAAGGTAATGCTGATTTCCGGCGGTCTCACCAGGCATCTTGAAGAGCTGAAAAAACATGATATAAAAGAGATAATATACCTTGAACCGGATCCGGGCATAATCGCTGCCGGAAGAGCCCGTGACACTCTCTGTGGCAATATGAAGGTGACGGTGACAGGCAGTGATCCCATCTCCTTCCTGAGAAACGACGGAGAGACTTATGATGCAATACTGCAGCTGATTCCTCCTCCTTCAACGCTGGCAGTCAGCAGGTTCTTTACCGTGGAATATTTCCGGCTGATCAGGGAGCATCTGTCGCCTGACGGAGTATTCATGTGTACGCCCATGCCTTATTACAACTATTCTCCGGAGAGTTACAGGAAGGGCTTTTCTCACCTGTACAACGCGCTGGCTTCCGCCTTCAGTCACATCGCAATAATTCCGGGGTCATCACTGTATGCTGTGGCCTCACAACTACCTGTTAACCCCTCAGTTGCAAGCCTGGCTGACAGCCGTGGCATCATCACCAGTTATGTCAACAGTGATTATATTGATGACCTTGATTTACGGGCAAAGCGTGAGCTGGTGCTCTCGCATGTTGACCGAAAAGCTGGACAAAACACAGCCCTGAGGCCGGTATCATCTCTCTTTGCCAACATCCTGTCGCTTGAAAGGATGGGCATGAAGGGAGGAATCATTGCGCTCCTGATAATCCTCACGGTCATTCCGTTTATTTTCTCCGCCAGAGGAGGGATGATGATGTTCACCTCGTCAGCCGGGCTTGCCGGTTTCGGGATGATAATGATATTTATGCTTCAAATGGCTGTCGGGAACATTTATGTGCTCTCAGCCGTCATACTGACACTGCTCATGGCGGGACTGGCTGCAGGTGCCGCATGGGGACAGTCACTTGCCATAAAGACATTGACTGTCTGCACAATGATTCTCACCGTCCTCTATGCAACAACCGGGTTGCTGGCCCCCGTGCTGGTAACCTCCTCTCCCGGGCCTGTGCTGGCGTTTATTTTCGTTTCCCTGCCAGCAGCAGGATTCATCACAGGGTCAATCTACAGGATACTCACATCGAGGGGCACAGGGTCATCAGCCGGGGCAGTTTATGCCTCTGACCTGGCAGGGGCCGCACTGGGATATATGACGGTTTCCACGCTGCTCGTGCCGCTGGCCGGTATGGCCAATACATCATTTATTCTGGCAGGGTTAATTTTCATGTCAGGGATTGTTGCATCGGTTACGATTAAACGTTAGTTTTATAGGTTCACTTACTTTAATCGCATCTCATTGGGAAACAGGGGAAAGAAGATAACACGAAGGGATTTTGCCAGGCAGGGGTCACTTGCCGTTGCTGCCGGCATGGTGGCTCCTCTCCCGCTGGGAGCCATGCAGCCTGCCACGACTGAAAGGCTTGCCATGTTCCAGGAACAGAGCGCCCGGGGCGTGGTATGCATGATCTGCCCCAACGAGTGCACCCTGAAAGAGGGTGAGCTGAGCGATTGCCGGAACAGGATCGTCAGGAAGTCAAAGCTTTATACCATGGCCTTTGGCAATCCCTGCGCAGCGAACATCGATCCTGTTGAGAAGAAACCGCTGTATCATTTCCTGCCGGGATCCTCAACTTTCTCCATTGCCACGGCCGGCTGCAACCTGGCCTGCCTCAATTGCCAGAACTGGACTATCTCACAAACCTCACCCGATAAGACCAAAAACCTTGACATGCCGCCTGAGAATGTAGTGGAAAGAGCGATTGCTGCCCGCTGCAGGTCGATTGCATACACTTACTCTGAACCGGTAACTTTCTATGAGTATGTCCTTGAAACCTCGAAACTGGCGCATCAGGAGGGGATTAAGAACATTATGGTCTCAAACGGTTACATTAAAGAGCAGCCGCTCAGACAGCTCTGCAGATATATCGACAGCGCGAATATCGATCTTAAGTCGTTCAGTGACAGCACATACCTAAAGCTCAACGGCGGAAAGCTGCAGCCGGTTCTTGATGCGCTGAGGATATACCATGACGAGGGAGTATGGCTCGAGATCACCAATCTTGTGGTTCCGGGCTGGACTGACAAGCCTGATGAGATCAGGCAGATGTGCAAATGGCTGGCAGATAACGGTTTCTCCGACACCCCCCTGCACTTCAGCCGTTTTCATCCCCAGTACAAGCTGGAACACCTTCCTCCCACTCCTGCAGGCATACTGAACAGGGCGGTGGAGATAGCCCGTGGCGAAGGGCTAAATTATGTATACCTTGGCAATATGCCCGGCTCAGGGATTGACGATACCATATGCCCTTCATGCGGGGAGAAGCTTGTCGACAGGAGCGGTTTCAGGATAGTGACGAATAAGATCAGTAAAGGAAAGTGTACCTGCGGCGCTTCTATACCAGGGGTCTGGAGTTGATATAATGGCTGATGCTTTAAAGAGAGTGCATATGAGGCTTGCTGATGCAAAAAAGAGGGCTGAGGAACTCAGGAGAATCATTGATGAACATAACCACAGATATTACGTTCTTAATCAACCTGTTATCTCTGACTTTGAGTTCGACATCCTGCTTAATGAGCTTCAGACTATCGAGAAGAGTTTTCCCGGGTTGGTGACTCCCGACTCCCCGACCATGAGGGTCGGCAGTGACCTCACTGAGGAGTTCATCCAGGCGGAGCATGCCTGGCCGATGCTTTCGCTCGGCAACACATACAGTGCCACGGAGGTGGCGGAATTTGGGGATAGGGTCCGCAAGACCCTGGGCTACGAGCCTGAATATGTGTGTGAGCTCAAGTATGACGGCCTGTCGATCAGCCTGACCTATGAGAACGGAGTGCTTTCAAGGGCGGTGACCAGGGGCGACGGAACGGTGGGTGATGATGTCACGGCAAATGTGAGAACCATCAGGAGTATCCCTGTGCGTGTTTCTGCTACAGGCATCCCCTCATTATTCGTCATGCGCGGCGAGATTTACCTGCCACGCCGGGGGTTTGAAGAGATGAATGCTGCCCGTCAGGCCCGCGGAGAGCCTCTCTTTGCCAACCCGCGCAATGCCGCCGCCGGCACCCTGAAGCTGCTTGATCCCAGGATTGTGGCTTCTCGTCCGCTCGACTGTTTCCTTTACTATCTGCTGGGAGACAGGCTTCCTTCCTCCACCCATTTTGACAATATCATGACTGCCCGCTCCTGGGGATTCCGTACTCCTGATGTCATCCAGCTATGCCGGGGCATGAACGAGGTCCTCGCGTTCATCACTATTTGGGAGAATGAGAGGAGACTGCTTCCCTATGACACTGACGGTGTTGTGATCAAGGTCAATTCTCTGGAGGCGCAGCGGCTCCTTGGCAGCACCGCCAAGTCGCCCCGCTGGGCAATAGCATACAAATACGCCGCCGAACAGGCTGTCACCGAGCTCCTCTCAGTCGATTTCCAGGTAGGCAGGACAGGCAATGTCACCCCTGTCGCCAATCTACGGCCCGTACTGCTTGCCGGCACCACGGTAAAGCGTGCATCACTTCACAACAGTGACCAGATAGAGATGCTGGGTCTGCATTACGGTGACAGCGTGATCATTGAGAAAGGAGGCGAAATCATCCCCAAGATTGTGGAGGTTGAACCCGGTAAACGGATACAGGACTCCGTGGCTGTCACCTTCCCCGAAAATTGTCCTGAATGCAACACCTCTCTGGTAAGGACAGAGGGTGAGGCAAACCATTACTGTCCGAATTATCTGCACTGCCCTCCCCAGATCACGCGGCGCATCATACATTTCGTCTCACGCAAGGCGATGGATGTTGAAGGGTTGGGTGAGGAGACGGTAGAGCTGCTGTATTCCAAAGGACTTATTCGCAATGTTGCTGACCTGTATGACCTTAAGCTTGAGCAGCTCGCAGCCCTTGAGAGGCTCGGAAACAAGTCGGCATCCAACATTCTTGAAGGTCTTGCCGCCTCCCTCACTTCACCTTGGCACAGGAAGCTCTTTGCCCTCGGTATCAGGCATGTTGGCGAAACTGTGGCAAAGACCCTGGCTGCAGGTTTCCCTGACATTGACACCCTGATGGCTGCCACCGGAGAGCAGCTTTCAGCACTGCCCGAAATAGGTCCCAAAATCAGCGCCAGCGTCAGGGAGTACTTCTCGGACGATGAAAACAGAGAGATCATAAAACGGCTGAGAGCTGCCGGTGTGAGCTTCGTGGGAACGGCAGGGAGCAGGATCTCAGCAGGTCCGCTGGCAGGAAGGAACATAGTTGTCAGCGGCACTTTCACAGGCTTTACACGTGAAGGAATAAAGGCAGCCATAGAAGCAGCCGGAGGAAAGGCAACAGCCTCAGTATCCGGGAGTACCTCATTCATTGTAGCGGGAAATGACATGGGACCCTCCAAGCGGGCCAAAGCCATGAAGCTTGGTATTCCGGTAGTGACCGAGGAGGAGTTCGTTAAAATGATAAAAGAATAACAGGATGCATACACCTGATAAACCAAAAAAAATATAGGTTTGTATTCTAATGGTACTTTTTAAGAATCTCAGATTAAAAGCCGGCAGGTACATGCTTCACAGGCGCCTTTCAGCGGTGAGGAGGATGCATCAGGACTTTAACCTTGAGAAGGTAAAGAAGATAGGGATACTGTGGGATGCCACTTACGAGAACGATTTTCAGCACCTGGCAGCACTAAACAGGCAATTGTCAGACATGGGCAAGAGTGTAGAGGTGATGACCTGGATCCCGGGCAAGAATGTTCCAGACAGGCTCACGGGGCTCACCTACATGAAGTTCCTGCGGCAGACTGACCTCAACTGGGCTTGTATCCCGGTATCGGAAGATGCGAAAAAGTTTATTGCGAACAGCTTTGATCTCATCATAGACATTAATCCATCGTCGGTCTTTAGTCTCAGCTGCGTCGTCGCTCTCTCGGCAGCGCCAATGAAGGTGGGGCCTGATGTAACGGAAGAGCCGGAGAAGACACCGTATGACATGATGATCAGAACCCTGAAGCCCTTCAGCATTGCGGTCTTTCTTGAACAGACGATGCTCTATCTTTCAATGATCAGCAGTCCTGAAACAAGGGCATAACACTCAGTAAAACGACAGTCGAATCATTTTATGATGAAGAAATTCAAGGGGACGGGTGTGGCAGTGATTACACCCTTCAAGAATGACCTGAGCATCGACTTTTCAGCGATGGGAAAGATACTGGAGCACCTTGTTGCAGGAGGGGTGAATTACATTGTTCTGCTGGGAACGACCGGGGAAGCCCCGACACTCAGCAATGACGAAAAATACGCCCTTACCTCATTCACTGTCGATACTGTATCAGGCAGGGTTCCGGTAGTTCTTGGGATAGGGGGCAACAACACCACGGAGATTGTCAGCATCATCAGGGAATATGACCTGGAGGGTATTGACGCCATTCTCTCGGTGGCACCATATTACAACAAACCGTGTCAGAAGGGACTCTTCCAGCATTTCCGGCAGATCTCCATGGCCAGTCCGGTACCGGTGATTCTGTACAACGTCCCGTCGCGCACCGCCAGCACCATAGAGCCCGAAACATGCATTCAGCTTGCCAGGGAGTGTCAGAATATCATCGGGATCAAGGAGTGCTCAGGAAGTTTCGAGAACCTGCTGAAGATCATCAGGGACAAGCCTGAGGATTTCCTGGTGATTGCAGGCAATGACATGGAAATACTGCCTTTTGCGGCTGCAGGGGGTGCCGGTGTTATATCAGTGCTGGCAAACGCATTCCCGGCTGAGTGTTCGGAGATGGTGAGTCAGGCTCTCAGGGGCAATATGAGGATAGCCAGGGAGATGCAGCTAAGGTATCTGGAGCTTACCGGGATCCTCTTCGCTGAGGGCAATCCCGGAGGCATCAAGGCCATGATGACCCATCTGAATCTCTGCCAGAACTATCTCCGTCTTCCTCTCATGCCGGTCAGCAGGTCACTGCAGGGCAGGATGGCCAGGGCGATGGAAGCGGCAGGGCATAAGCAGTGACGGATCAGCTTAGGCACCGGCAACATCACCGGCATTCTGTCCATGGCAATGCTTGTACTTCTTTCCGCTGCCGCACGGGCACGGGTCGTTCCTTCCCACCTTCTTATCAACCCTTACGGGTGCAGTCTGCTGTTGTCTGGGCTCCGGTGAGCCCCCCCCTCCGCTGCGATAAGTGTCAAAGTCGCTCTTCTGGGTCTTCAGCCTGCTCATATCTGCCTGTTTGCGTCTCTGGGCCTCTCTGACGTTGTCAGGCGATGTTACCGGTATGGTACCCTTCATAAGAAGGCTTACCACATCATGGTTCACCCTGGTTATTATGGTCTTGAAGAGTTCAAACGACTCGAATTTATATATCAGCAGAGGATCCTTCTGTTCATAGGTTGCGTTCTGTACTGATTGCTTGAGGTCATCCATCTCTCTCAGGTGTTCTCTCCAGGCATCATCAATAGTTGCCAGCACCGCGGTTTTCTCGAAGGAGCGCAGCAGTTCCCTGCCTGAGCTTTCAACGGCTGCCCTGAGGTTGGTGACCACATTGAAGGTTCGGACTCCGTCAGTGATGGGGACAACCACATTCTCGTAGGTGGCTGACATCCTTTCATAAACGTCCTTAAGCACCGGAAGAGCGGTAGATGAGATGGTTTCGCTCTTGCGACGGTAGGCGTCAAGCACCTTTGCATAGACCACGTCAATGACCTCCTCGCTGCTGTTTTTGCTGAACTCCGGCTTCGAGAGAGGTGCGTCAATCGAGAGAGACCTTATCAGCGAGAACTGGAATTCATCAAAATCAGAGGTATCCTTATATGTGTTGACTATATTTTCAGTTGCGTCATACATCATGTTGGCTATATCGACGCTCAGCCTTTCACCCAGGAGGGCATGGCGGCGCTTGCTGTAGATGACCTCACGCTGAGAGTTCATGACATCATCATACTCCAGCAGCCTTTTCCTTATGCCGAAGTTGTTCTCTTCCACCTTCTTCTGGGCTCTCTCAATAGACTTGGTGATCATGGGATGCTGTATCATCTCACCGTCCTTCAGGCCCAGCTTGTCCATTATGCCTGAGATCCTCTCTGATCCGAAGAGACGCATGAGATCATCCTCCAGTGAAACGAAGAACTGTGACGAGCCGGGGTCACCCTGTCGGCCTGCGCGTCCCCGCAGCTGCCTGTCTACGCGGCGCGACTCGTGTCTTTCTGTGCCTACAATGGCAAGACCGCCCGCCTTCTTCACCTCAGGGGTGAGTTTGATGTCGGTTCCGCGGCCTGCCATGTTTGTTGCAATGGTCACGGTTCCTGTCTTTCCGGCCTCAAGCACTATGTCAGCTTCACGCTGGTGCAGCTTGGCATTGAGCACGTTATGCTTCAGTCCTTTCATCTTGAGCATGCGGCTCAGCAGCTCGGATATCTCAACGGATGTAGTGCCAACAAGCACCGGCCTTCCGGCTTTATTCAGGCTGACGATCTCGTCAATAACGGCGTTGTACTTCTCGCGCTTGGTCTTGTAGACGAGGTCTTCATGGTCCTTTCTTATTACCTGCACATTGGTGGGTATGACAACCACATCGAGCTTATATATGTTCCAGAACTCACCGGCCTCGGTTACGGCAGTCCCCGTCATGCCTGCCAGCTTGTGATACATCCTGAAGTAGTTCTGCAGGGTGATGGTTGCATAGGTCTGGGTTGAGGCCTCAACCTTAACATTCTCCTTGGCTTCTATTGCCTGGTGGAGTCCGTCCGAATAGCGTCGTCCCTCAAGGATACGACCGGTCTGCTCATCTACGATCTTGACCTTGTTATCCATTACCACATACTCCACGTCATTCTCAAAGAGGGTGTAGGCCTTGAGCAGCTGGGTCATGGTATGCACGCGTTCCGATTTGACCGCAAAATCCTGCAGGAGCTCATCCTTGGCCCTCATCCTTTCCGTCTCATCTTTGACTGTCTTTTCTATGTCAGCGATCATGCTTCCCACGTCAGGCAGGACAAAGAAGCTGGAGTCATCCACAGAGCTGGATATCAGGTCATGACCCTTCTCTGTTAGCTCAATTGAGTTCGCCTTCTCGTCTATGACGAAAAAGAGCTCCTCGGTAACCTTTGGCATCTCCTTGGAGTTATTCTGCATGTAGAAATTCTCCGTCTTGAGCAGCAGAGACCTTACACCCTCCTCGCTAAGGTACTTGATGAGGGCGCTGTTTTTGGGCAGTCCCTTGTAGGCTCTGAGCAGCAGGAGCCCTCCCTTCTCGTTGTCTCCCTCATTGATGAGTTTCTTGGAGTCGGCCAGCAGCTGTGTCACAAACTTCCGCTGGGCGCCGACGAGTTTTTCAACCTTGAATTTATATTCGTCGAACTGCAGCGTATCGCTTTTGGCGGTCGGGCCTGAGATGATGAGCGGGGTCCTGGCGTCATCGATGAGCACGGAGTCAACCTCGTCGACGATGGCATAATGGTGTTTTCTCTGGACAAGGTCCTCGGGGTTGATGGCCATATTGTCACGCAGGTAGTCAAAGCCGAACTCATTGTTGGTTCCGAAGGTGATATCTGAATTATAGGCTTTGCGGCGGGCATGAGAGTTTGGTTCGTGCTTGTCAATACAGTCTACCGTGAGGCCGTGGAACTCATAGATTGGTCCCATCCACTCCGAGTCACGTTTTGAAAGGTAGTCGTTTACGGTGACAATATGTACGCCGCGTCCTGCGAGGGCATTGAGGAAGACCGGGAGTGTAGCCACGAGGGTCTTGCCCTCTCCGGTGGCCATCTCTGATATCTTGCCCTTATGAAGTGCCACGCCGCCGATCAGTTGCACGTCGTAGTGCACCATATCCCATACTATCTCGTTCCCTCCCGCCATCCAGCTGTTCTTCCAGTATGCCTTTTCTCCCTCGACGGTTATTGAAGGTCTTGTAGCGGCGAGTTCACGGTCCCAGTCTCGGGCCCTGACCTCGAGCACCTCGTTCTCCTTGAAGCGGCGTGCTGTCTCCTTCACAATGGCGAAAGCCAGCGGCAGAACCTCTTCTAGTTTGCTCTCGATCTTTTCGAGTATCTGCTTGTCAATCTTGTCTATCTGGTTATAAAGTTCCTCCTTGAGGTTGACATCCTCCTCGTTCTCAGCTCTGTTCCTGAGTTCCTGTATCTGCTTATCTTCCTCAATGGTATGTTCACGGATCTCCTTCTTCAGCCCGGCTGTCTGTTCGCGAAGAGCGTCATTTGAGATGGATGTAATAAGGGCGCTCTCCTTCCCTATCTTTCCAACGAACGGGTCGATCTCCTTCAGGTCACGTACATCCTTGTTGCCCAGGAACACTCCAAGGACTTTGTTGACAATGCTCATTTACTGTCTTTATTTATAACATCCGCAAAATTAATATTTTTTCCGGCTGTCTGTACAGAAAAAGGCTGCTGTGGAGATCCACGACAGCCTTTGTTATTTTTCCGCGTCGGTGTGACGCGCCGGGCAGTTGTTATTATTCGCCCCTGAGCCTCATGATGTCACGGTCAAGGAAATAGAGTCCGTGCTCACCTGCCAGTGCAAGCTTGTCAATAATCAGCTGTACGTTGCTCTCCTCTTCAACCTGCTCATTAACGAACCACTGTACCCAGTTGGTTGTGGCATAGTCATTTTCGGCGATGGCAGTTGCAAGCACCTCGTTGATGCTGGCAGTGATGAACTGCTCATGCTTGAGCACTTCTTTGAACATCTCGGCTGCTCCCTTAAATTTCAACGCAGGCTGCTTGAAGGCAGGGATAATGGCAGCACCACCGCGCTCATTCACAAACCTGATGAACTTCAGCATATGCATTTTTTCTTCTTCCGACTGTGCGTAGAGCCAGTCTGCAATGCCTGCCAGGCCTTTGTTCTCAGCCCATGAAGCCATTGCCAGGTAGAGGTTTGATGAGTAACCTTCTCTTTCGATCTGCCTGTTGCAGATCTCTTCAACTTTCTTTGCTAACATATTATGAATATTTAATGGTTCTTTTTTCTTCATTAACAAGCCAGGAGGGATAATGTTTAGCCCAGCATCTCTTTTACTTTCTGTACCAGTTCAGAGGGAAGGAATGGCTTTGAGAAGACATGTTCCGCTCCAAGCTTGCTGGCCATCAGGAGGTAGCTTCCCGGGCCGGCCTTGCCGCCTCCGCTGATGGCTATCAGACGGGTAGAGGGCTTCATCTCCTTTATCTTCATTATCACCATCAGGCCATCCTCTTCAGGCATCAGCAGGTCAGTGATCACCAGGTCAACCACCGAGGGACGGAATTTGGCGATCGCCTCTCTCCCGTCGGCGGCGGTTATGACTGTATATTTGCGTTTCTCGAGAGAATCGCGCAGCATCTCGCGCAGTTCAGCATCATCTTCAACGATCATTACTCCTGCCATTATTTCGCTGTTTCGTTATTCAGGTCTCCAAAGTTAGTCTTTTTCGGGATGGGAGCCAAACTCCACAGCCGGAATAAGGATATCAATGATGGTACCCATGCCTCTCTCGGACCGGACTTTCAGGGTGCCGTTCATTTCAGTGACGATATCATTCACCACAGTGAGCCCCAGTCCTGTTCCGCCCTTGCTTTTGTCCCCTGTAAAGTATGGCTCAAAAATCCTTTTAGCGGTCTCCTGGTCCATGCCTTCTCCCGTGTCGGCAAAGCTTATGATTGCATTGGTACGGCCTCTCCGCCCGCTCCTGCCGCCTCTCCTGGGCTGACGGAATCTAGTGTGACCGTCAGGATGCCCCCTCCGTCCTTCATTGCATGAAGCGCGTTCACCGCAATATTCATGAAGACCCTGAACAGCTGTAAGGGGATGGCTTCAACCGTCAGATCCGGGCTCTTCATCTGCATGCTGAGGCTTATGTTATCATTTACTGACGGCATTAGAAAGTCAAGTGTGTCTGATAGGATGTCACTCACCTTCACGTTGAGCTTCTCCTCTGATAATGTGCGATCAAGGTCAAGCAGCCTGCCTGTCAGCTGTCTTGCCCTGTCGGCAGCCTCGATGATCCTGCGTACATCGCGACCGGCCGGGGAGGCGTCGTCAAGGTTTTCAAGCGCCATCTCGCTGTAACCGTAGATTGTTGTCAGTATGGTATTCAGGTCATGGGCTATCCCGCCTGCCAGTCTGCGGACGTGTCCTGCGCTACCGATGTGTCCGGCGTTACCGGATCCATAATGATCTTCCTGCCCCGGAGTTCCGTCCTTGCTTATTTGCTTTTTGCCGCTCACCTGGCAGAGATTAACTGTCTACTCAAAATCAAGGTTAAATGTCTTTTTAAGATCCTTGAGAGAGGGATTTTTTGATGCGAGGTGGTTGAATTTCTGCTCGGGTGAATAGAGTATCTCCCCCCTTTCTGTAGTTTCCACAGTGGTCTGCAGATTCACCGATCTGTTATGCAGGGTATTGCGGAGGTGGTTCTCAAGCCGGGTCCTGAAGCTATGGTCAAAGGTCTCTTTCAGTATTGAATTGTCAAGTTTCAGGATAATTGTCTTGTCAGGAAGCAGCTCGGGAGACACGGCGGAGAGGGTTATTGATATCCTCGGGCTCTCCTCTCTGACCTCTTTTGCAAATTCATTCCAGGCCTGCTTCAGTTCTTCCGGAGTGAACTCGTTTGCGGCCGTTATTGCAGCTTCCGGAAGAGGCTCACTTACAATATTTTCCGGTTTTCCGGTACCGGCAATAAGATTCTTGATTGATATTTTTTTATCATCTTCTGCCGGCGGTGCGCTTCGGGCAGGAGCCTCAGCAGCTCCAGTCTGTAAGCCCTGGGCAGCGGTCGTCACCGGAGCGGGTGACGCAACCTTTATTTCGGCCTCATCGGCAGCGGGTTGCTGATCAGCTTTTTTTTTTGGCTCTCCGGCTGCCCTTTCTTGCGACAGGTTGCACATACGAAGGAGTGCAAGCTCTACGTGCAGGCGCTGGTTCTTGCTGGCACGGAAGGTCAGCATGCACTGGGAGCCGATGTCGAGCGCCTCGTAGATGAATGACAAAGGTGCACTGACGGCCTGTTCACGGTAGCGTTGTCTTATTGACGGTGAGGTCTCAAGAAGCCTGACTGTTGCCTCATCACGGCTCACCAGCAGGTCGCGCAGATGGTTGTTGAGTCCGGCCATGAAGTTGTACCCATCGAATCCCTTGCTAAGGATCTCATTGAAGGTGAGAAGCACAGATGTGACATCTCCCCCCATAGCTGCAGAGGTGATCCTGAAATAGTACTCATAATCGAGAACGTTCAGGTTGGCAATAACGTCAGCATAAGAAATATTCCTGCCGCTGAAGCTCACAATCTGGTCAAAGATCGAGAGAGCATCGCGCATAGCGCCGTCAGCCTTTGTAGCGATGACATGGAGAGCCTCGTGCTCGGCTTTGACTCCCTCCTTGCCGGCCACCCAGCTCAGGCGCTGGACTATATCATCTACGTTAATACGGTTGAAATCGAATATCTGGCAACGGGAGAGGATGGTGGGAATGATCTTGTGCTTCTCAGTGGTGGCAAGGATGAAGATGGCATGCGCCGGAGGCTCTTCCAGGGTCTTCAGGAAGGCGTTGAAGGCCTGTGTTGAGAGCATGTGTACCTCATCAATGATATAGACGCTGAACTTGCCTATCTGGGGGGGTATCCTTACCTGGTCAGTCAGGTTTCGGATGTCGTCAACGCTGTTGTTCGATGCAGCGTCGAGCTCATGTATGTTGAATGATGCCTGGGAGTTGAACGAGGTGCATGACTCGCATTTGTCGCATGCCTCGCCGTCGGGCCCCGGGCTCGAACAGTTGATTGTCCTGGCGAAGATCCTTGCACAGGTGGTCTTACCCACTCCGCGGGGACCACAAAAAAGATAGGCCTGCGCAAGAAAATTATTCCGTATTGCGTTCTTTAGTGTAGTGGTTATGGTGTCCTGCCCCACAACCATGTCAAATGTGGCAGGCCTGTATTTTCTGGCAGATACAATGAAGTTATCCATAGCGGGTATCAGCAGTCTGTCTGGTTTATCAGTCACAAATATAGTCAAATAGTTGCGCGAATATTTTTTTTTAAGATTTATTGTCTTACTTTTGCGGTCCGATTTATTAACACAATTATAAACTAAAAAAGAGATGTTGAATCAGTACGAAACCGTTTTCATTGCAACTCCCGTTTTGTCTGAAAATCAGATGAAGGAAGCGGTTCAGAAATTCAAGAAGATCATCACTGACAACCAAGGTGAGATCATTCATGAAGAGAACTGGGGTCTGAAGAAACTCGCTTATCCCATCCAGAAGAAGTCGACAGGTTTTTATTACCTGGTCGAGTTCAGTGGGCCTGGCGAGTTGGTAGATAAGCTAGAATTGCAGTACAGGAGAGATGAGAGGATCATCCGTTTCCTGACCTTCCGCATGGACAAGCATGCCGTTGAGTATGCTGAAAAGAAGAGAAGAATGAGAGAAACCGAAAAAGTCAGGGAGGAGTAATCATGGCACAGAACAATTCAGAAATAAGGTACCTGACACCGCCTACGGTAGAGATCAAAAAGAAGAAATACTGCAGGTTCAAGAAGAACAAGATCAAGTATATTGACTACAAGGATCCCGAGTTCCTCAAGAAGTTTCTCAATGAGCAGGGCAAGATCCTTCCGCGCCGTATCACCGGCACATCGCTCAAGTATCAGAGGAGAGTGTCCAAAGCCATCAAGCGTGCTCGTCACCTTGCCATACTTCCATATGTTGCTGATCTTTTAAAGTAAAGGAGGAAGAGACATGAAAATTATTCTCACGCAGGATATGGAAAATCTCGGTCAGAAGAACGATATTCTGACTGTAAAGACCGGGTATGCCAGGAACTACCTCATTCCCAAGGGTTATGCCATTCAGGCATCCGACTCTGCCGTCAAGGTACACAATGAGAACCTGAAGCAGAGGGCTCACAAGGAGGAAAAGATAAGGAACGAAGCTGAGAAGCTGGCGACCAAACTCGCCGCAGTAAAGCTTGTGATTGGTGCCAAGGTAAGCTCGGCTGGAAAGATTTTCGGTTCGGTCAACACCATTCAGCTTGCTGAAGCCCTTAATGAAAAAGGATTTGAGATTGACCGCAAGAACATCACCCTTGGTGCTGATGCCATCAAGGAGGTCGGCAGCTACAAGGCTGTAGTCAAGCTGCACCGCGATGTAAGGGTCGACCTGGAATTCGAGGTTGTGGCAGAATAACCACTAACCTTTGTGATATTATACGTAAAGGCGGGTCTGAGACCCGCCTTTACATCTTTATTTAACTGCCACGGTCTCAATCTCTATGAGCGCCCCCAGCGGCAGGCCCTTAACGGCAAAGGCGGCCCTGGCCGGCTGATCGGAGGTATAGAACTGAGCATAGACTTCATTCATAGCCTTGAAGTCTGACATGTCTGAGAGGAGGCAGGTAGACTTCACCACATCATTCAGCGAATATCCGGCGGCAAGCAGGATAGCCTTTATGTTCTTCAGAGCCTGTGTAGTCTGTTCGGTTATGCCTCCTTCAACGAGTTTGCCGGTGGCCGGATCGATAGCCACCTGGCCTGAGATGTAAAGAGTTCCGTTGGCTTCCACGGCCTGGCTGTAGGGTCCGATGGCTCCCGGTGCGGCTGTTGTGCTGATAATCCTTTTCATTCCTGATCTTTTTATGTCGTTAGTAATTCTCATGATAATCCTTGCGTCTTTCGTATTTAAGATCCTGTAACATGCTTGCCTTGGCCCTGATGGTGAAGTTCCAGCTCTTCAGGTACCCGGTGGGTATCCATGAGAAGCTCATCTCCCAGCAGTGCAGGTCGCGGGAGATGCCTACCCTGGTCATGGTGATCTCGTTTTGTTTGAAGTCATAACCGGTGTTGTAGGTAACAGCTGTCTTGGGCGTCAGCCTGACATCGCCTGAGAGAGTCAGTGTCTGCGTTATGTTGGTCTTCAGCCCGGGCTTGCTGTAATTGAAGTTGTACGCCATTCTGAGTGACCAGGGGAGATCAAACTTCACATATCCGAACTCATCAAGGTTACTGGTCGCCAGGGGCAGGTTGCTCCCCTGGGTGCCTCCAGGTTCACCGTCAGGTCTGCCTGCCCGAGGTTGCCCTGTGCCTCCCTGCGATTGTTGCTGCCTGCCGGTCTCCTTCCTGGTCAGCAGCCTCCCCAGGTCGAGGTCAAGACTCGCGTTCAGGCTTGTCATCCTGGCCAGCCCCTGCCCCTGGGTGAGGGCCAGGTGCCTCACAGTTGTGCCTGCTTCACTTAAGCCATAGATATTGAAAGTAGTGCTGGCCTGAATATTGATGTTCTGGGCAAGAGTAGTGCGAAAGGACATGTTCACGGGCGACCAGTTCAGTGTATCGGAAAAGATGTTATAGGAGCTATTGAGGGAGAGGCTCTCAATCAGTTTGATCTTATTTGGCTTACCGGTCGTGTCATTCCTGGCATACACCTTGGCCTCTACTATGTTAGACAATCCAAACGTCACTGTTCCTGAGCGCATACCTGACGAAGGAGTGCCGTAAATGCTTCCTTCATATATGGAATATTCGCGCGTGTTACCAAGAGTATCGTACTGCACCGTCTTGTACATGTCGCTCGAAAGTTTTTCGGATTCAGGTGAAAAGGAGAATCCTATCGAAGGCTTCATCACATGTCTTATTGATTCCACCCGTGAGCCTTTTTTGGTAAACTGAAATGTCCCGTAAACCGACGGGTTGAATGATGCGCTGATTGATGGAACAAGGGCCTGTCCGTAGGTCAGGCCTCTTATGGTATCATTCAATACTGAGGGTATGACCTTGCCCCTTGATTCGTCATAGTAGTCAGGATCCCATCTCTTCTCAATCTGCTGGGTATAGAGCACGCCCGTATAGCGCAGAGAGGGCGAGATGGAGAAATTATTGAACGGTCTTATCTGCAGGCTTAACGGCACCTCATGCTTGAAGCCGTTCTTCATGTTCTTCCACATGGCGCTGGTGAAGAAGAGGCTGTCATATGTGTCGATCTTGTTATCAAGTGATGCTGTGTACTGGGTGGTAAGATCGTGATACCATTTCGGTTTGCCCACCAGCTTTTTGGGCTTGAGAGGGTATATGCGCGCGGCGGTGAAGCTGGCTTTGGGGAGGTTCAGCATCATCGTCTTGTTCTGCACGTTCTGCGACTGGTTAACGCTTGTTGAGAAACTGAAGGGCGTCCCTGCCCAGTTCCTTGAATAGCTGACGCTGGACTGTCTTGTGGTTGTGACATGGTCAGCAACGTCATAACTGTTGTTCCTGTCATAGCCGCTTGAACTCATGTTGACGCTGGCAGAGAACCTTGAACCGGGGCTTGCCTTCGCGTCCTGGGAGTGTGACCAGCTGATACGGTAGTTTGTTGTCTTGCCATAATCGGGCAGTCCCTTGTAGCTGGTGATATTGTTGGCATAGCTGAAGGCGAATGACCCGGAGAACCGGTATCTGAGCCTGTAGGAGGTGCCTGCATCGGCAAGCCATGTTCCGTTGGTATAAATGGTTCCCGTCAGCTTCAGGTCGAAATAGTCACTCAGGGCGAAATAGTAACCGCCGTTGGACAGAAAATATCCCCTGCGCGCCTCCTGTCCGTACTTGGGCATCACTATTCCGGAGGCTCTCTTCTGCTGTACCGGAAAGAATCCAAACGGCAGTATGAGAGGAAGCGGGATGTCAGCAACAACCATGTAAGCCGGGCCTGAGACAATCTTTTCTCCCGGGTATACCTTGGCTTTTGGCAGGGCAAGGTAGAAGTGAGGTTCCTCGGCGTCACAGGTGGTGAACTTGCTGCGGTTTACGTGAAGTGTGCCATCTTCATGCCTCTTGGTGGTCAGACTCTGAAGGAACCCTCCCTCCTGCTCGGTGGTGACATTGCTGATCACCCCTTTCTTCGACTTGAAATTGTAGGTGAGCTCCTTCGATTCAAACTCCTCCGAACCATCCTTGTAGAATGGTTTGCCGGCCATCTTGCCTGTGGAATCTATCCTGCCGGTGGCATATACGGAACCGGTCTCCATATCAAGCACAATGGAGTCAGCCGTCAGTTCGATTGTGCCGTAAGTGACCCTCGCATTCTGCACCAGACTGACCTTTTTTGTCCGGAGGTCAGTCTTCATGTACCCGTCGGCACTATAGACTATCGGTTCGTCTACAGCATCAGAAGAGATGATCATGGGAGGCTTTTGTTCAGTTGTATCCTGCCGCGATGCAAAATCGTAAGCGAAGTCGGAGTTTACATCTATATAGGGCACTTTATCCGCTGCTTCTCCGGCGAGCCCGGTAGTGTCGCGCAGTGCAGCAGGGATTGTATCCGGGGCGACGGCAGCAGGTGTATCCGGAGCAATGGCTGAAAGTGTGTCCGGGACGACTGCTGCAAGCGCGTCCGGAGGCAGTAATGCAAGAGTGTCAGGAGGCATTGCCGAGAGTGTGTTAGGCACAGCAGCCGGCAAGTTACCAACTTTGACCGGCTCCTGGGCACACAATGCCGCGGAGAAGAGAACCGGCATGAAAATTGTCACAATCAATCTTTGTGCATGAAAATGCAAGTTAAATGCTATTTTTGCGTAGTTGTTGTGCATAACGGGCATGCCAGCGACAAAACTAATTAAAATTCTCAAGGCAGTAATGCGTCAAAACACCAAAATAAGAGGGTTAAAGGATATTCTGATGTGGACCTTCGCACTGGCAACAATTACCATGCCAGTAACACTCTGGTCACAGCCGGTACCGGATGAAAATGAATGGGTGGTGGTGATCGATGCAGGGCACGGAGGGAAAGACCCCGGAGCAGTAGGAGCAATTTCAAGGGAGAAGGACATTAACCTTGCGGTGGCCCTCAAGGCCGGCAAGTACATCAGCGATAACCTCAGGGATGTAAAGGTCATCTACACCCGCATTGACGACACCTTCCCGGGACTGGCTGAGCGGGCAGAGGTTGCCAACAGGAACAAGGCCGACGTATTTATCTCCATCCATTCAAATGCAATAAGCGACAGGCGTTTCACGGGCGCAGAGACCTATGTCCTGGGACAGACTATGGATGATGCCAACCTCCAGGTAGCCATGAAAGAGAACTCTGTGATAACTTTTGAAAAGGACTATAAGACCAAGTATGAAGGATTCGACCCCAACTCAGCTGAGTCCTACATTATCTTCTCACTGATGCAAAACACCTATCTCAAGCAGAGCACGGAATTCGCCACCATGATACAGAACCAGTTCAGGGACCGGGTTGGCAGGAAGGACCGGGGGGTAAGGCAGGCAGGATTCGTGGTTCTGTGGAGGACAACCATGCCCTCGGTGCTTGTAGAGCTGGGGTTCATCTCCAATCCGGACGAGGAAAAATATCTCAATTCGTCCCAGGGGCAGGATTATCTTGCTTCTGCCATTTTCAGGGCATTCAGGGACTACAAGCAGACTATTGACAGTCGTTCCGGAATCAAACGCGGTAACTCAGTGCAGCAGGCGGATGTACCGGATGCGAGGGCCGGCGGGCAGGGTGACACCTCCGGCATGCCGTTTGAAGACGTTAAAGGCCGTGACACCACCGCTCCTGCAGCAGTTGATACAGCTCCGGTGCAGGTGCAGAATCCGGCGCAATCAACAACACAACCATCCACACAATCACCGGCAGAACCACCGGCGCAACCACCCGCACAGCAACCTGCACCATCAACGGCCGGGACATCGACCGAAACAACGGCCGGAACCTCAGCCGTTACACCGGGCGGGATGCAAGGGTTACCCCCGTCGGCCGGCGCAGAGAACATATACTTCATGGTGCAGATATCTGCCATGCCCAGGAACAGGGATATGGATCAGTACCTGCTGAGGGGTATTGAAACTGTAACGAAGATCGATGATGTGGAACGGACAAAGTACGCTGCCGGTAAATTCTCCGTTTATGATGAAGCGATAAAGTACAGGAGAACACTGGTATTAAGATTTCCGGATGCTTTCGTGATAGCCGTCAGAGACGGTAAAACGATGCCTCTCAGGGAGGCAATAGATGCAAAAAAACAAAAGTAACAACCGTATGAAGATATCTCATGAAGTCAAAGTAGGAGCCGTAGCAGTAATTACCATCGGTGCATTCATACTCCTTTTCAACTTTCTCAAGGGCACTGCCCTCTTCACCAGTACCGACACCTATCATATCGTCTATAGTGACATTGCAGGTCTGACGGAGTCAAGCCCGGTAGAGATAAGCGGCTACCAGGCAGGGGTTGTACAGGATATACGGCTTATCAATGACGGTTCAGGACTGATTCTTGTTTCCCTGTCCGTTGACAGGAACTTCAAAGTCCCGGAAGACACAAGGGCCGAGATAACAACTGCCACCCTCATTGCAGGGATGAAGGTGGTGATGCGCATGGGTGAGAGCAGTGAGATGTGTCATAATCATGATACCCTAGACGGTTATGTGGCAACATCCATAATTGACAGGCTAAGCCAGACCCTCTCTCCCCTTGAAGGGAATATTACCGATATGATAATCAAGCTCGATTCGGTGGTTTCATCCCTCAATGACATCTTTACACCACAGATGACGGGCAATATCAGGTCTGCGGTGGCGGACGTCAGCGGCATCACCGCAAGCATAAGGGAGATATCTGACAGTAAAAAGGATGAGCTGGCAGCCTCCATTGATGATCTGAAGGCATTTACGGCCATGCTCTCATCGAACAGTACGACGCTTGATTCAACACTTAAGAACATCGGTGAGATCTCCGATGCCCTGGCTGCGGCCGATCTGGGTACCTCCCTTGCATCACTCCGCACATCACTTGAAAACCTTGATCAGATAGTTCAGGGCATAAGCAAGGGTGAAGGGTCAGCCGGCAAACTTGTGACAAATGACAGTCTCTATACAAACCTGAGCAACACTCTTTACAATCTTGACCTTTTACTCCAGGATATGAAGGAGAATCCTAAAAAATATGTCCACTTCTCACTTTTTGGCAAAAAAGCCGAGTGATTTGTCCTAATAGTGCTAAACATTATTGAATCACGCCGTTGCAGTCCCTCCTGTCGGACTATCTTCCGATACAAATATAAAGACCCCCTTATCCTCTTTAACATAACCCTTTGTTATCCATATTCTTTGCTTTAAGACACTGATATTCAATGATTTATTTTTTTTGACGAATGTATCCGGATATAAGGACCTGATGCTCATAACAGTAAAGAATAAATTGAAAAGTCAAGAGAAAATAATTTTTTTTTTTACCTTTTTTTTTACAAATATTGTCCCGGGTTTCAGCACCTGAAATTTAAGCGATTTTTTTAATTTCAATCTGAATGAACAAATCACACGATGAGGTTTGGAATAACTGTCTGGAAATAATTCGTGACATTATCCCTTCGGCCAGCTTTAAAACATGGTTCGAGCCTATTGTTCCTCTCAGGCTCGAAAAGAACATTCTGACAATCCAGGTGCCCAGTCCATTTTTTTACGAATATCTTGAAGAGCAGTACATTGACATTCTACGCAAGACCCTGAGGCGGGAGATTGGCAATGAAGCCAAGCTTGAGTACAACATCATAATGGAGAATTCGGCCTATGCCAACGGGAAGCCTTACACCGTGAGGTATCCTTCAAGGAACAAGACTGATCTTCAGAACAAGCCTATGCAGGTCCCTTTTGAGGTCACCCAGCCGGCAATCAGGAATCCCTTCATCATACCCGGCATCAAGAAGCTTCATTTTGATCCGAGGCTCAATCCAGACTACTCTTTTGCCAACTTTATTGAGGGCGAATGCAACCGCCTGGCTCGTTCTGCAGGTATAGCCGTAGGGAACAACCCCGGAGGCACTGCCTTCAATCCCCTTATGATTTACGGTGACTCCGGGCTTGGCAAGACCCATCTCGTACAGGCCATTGGGATACTTGTCAAGGAGAAATTCCCTGACAAGACAGTGCTGTACGTCAATGCGAACAAGTTCCAGACACAGTTTGTGGAGTCAATACGGAACAACAACAAGAACGACTTCCTCCACTTCTACCAGATGATTGACGTCCTGATCATTGATGACGTCCATGAATTTGCCGGGAAGGAGAAGACCCAGGATACTTTTTTCCACATATTCAACCACCTGCACCAGTCAGGCAAGCAGCTCATCTTAACCTGTGACAAGCCCCCGGTGGAGTTGCAGGGGATGGAGCAGAGGCTCCTGTCGCGTTTTAAGTGGGGACTCCTGGCAGACCTTCAGAAGCCCGATTTCGAAACAAGGCTTGCCATACTCAGAAAGAAGGCCTACAACGATGGCATTGAGCTGCCTGACGAGATCTTTGAGTTCCTGGCTGAGAACATCGCCTCGAATATCAGGGAGCTTGAGTCAGGCCTTATCTCACTTTATGCGCAGTCTACCCTCAACCGCAAGGAGGTGACGCTCGAGCTGGCCCGCCAGATGGTTGACAGGCTTGTCAACACCCAGCGGAGGGAGATAACCATAGACTATATCCAGAAGGTGGTTTGCGAGTACTACAAGATACCCGTTGACCTGATGCAGGGCAAGACGCGCAAGAGAGAGATTGTGCAGGCCAGGCAGGTTTCGATGTACTTCTCCAAGAGCCTCACGAAGGCATCACTGGCAAGCATAGGCTCATTAATCGGCGGCAAGGATCATGCAACCGTGCTGCATGCCTGCAAGACCGTAAACAACCTCATTGACACCGACCGTCATTTCAGAAACCAGATCAATGAAATAGAGAAAAAGCTCAAGGTATGAAGGCCGATCCGCACTTAATTATTGAAGAATTCTTCAGACTATATGGGGACAGGGCAACAGAGCCTGTCCTTTTTTTTTCACCCGGCAGAGTCAATCTGATAGGTGAGCATACCGACTACAACGGGGGATATGTTTTCCCCTGTGCCCTCGACTTCGGAACAGCGCTGCTGGTAAGGCTTACCGGCAGCACGGAGATAAAGATGAACAGCCTCAATTTCAAAGGTGAGGTGGTGGTACCCGTTGCATTCAACTATCTCCCCATCCCGAAAAGCTGGACTAACTATCCTGTCGGTGTCATCAATGAATTTGCACGAAAGGGCATCCACGCCCATGGCATGGAGATGCTCTTTTACGGCGACATCCCCAACGGCGCCGGGCTCTCCTCCTCGGCATCCATTGAGATGGTGACTGCGGTGGCGATGAATGAGCTGACGGGTTCAGGACTTGATATGATGGAGATGGTAAAGATGGGGCAGAAGGCTGAGAATGGCTTCGTGGGAATGAACTGCGGCATTATGGACCAGTTTGCCGTCGGCTTCGGTAAAAAGGAGCATGCCATCAACCTGAACTGCGACACCCTTGAGTACAGGTATGCGCCTGTTAACCTGGGTGACAGAAGGCTGGTTATAACCAACACCAACAAGCGCAGGGGACTGACCGACTCAAAGTACAACGAGCGTCGGTCGGAGTGCGAGAAGGCGGTGGAGCTGATCTCTGGGCATTACCCCATAAGGAACCTCAGCCAGCTTACCCTAAGTGATCTGTGGATGCTTGAGGAATACATTCCTGACCCCGTGGTCAGGAAAAGGGCAAAGCATGTCGTAACCGAGAACGGCAGGACCCTTGATGCAATAAAAGCACTGGAAGCCAATGACATATATCTGCTCGGCAGACTTATGAATGAGTCGCATGACTCACTCGCGTATGACTATGAGGTTACCGGCATTGAGCTTGACACCCTCGTCCATGAAGGCCGGAAGCTTCCGGGAGTTACCGGCACAAGGATGACCGGCGCCGGGTTTGGAGGATGCACGGTCTCAATAGTCGAGAGCGGGCAGGTGGAAAACTTCATTAAGAAGCTTGGGGATATCTATCTTGCCGCCACGGGTCTGAAGGCTGACTTCTATCTTCCCGGCATCGGTGACGGGGCCAGGCGGGTTTGATCAGTCTTCAGTCTTCAGTCTTCAGTCCTCAGTCTTCAGTCAATCAATCAGTTAACGACTGCTGACTGTGGACTGCCGACTGCCGACTGATCTACAGATCCTTCACGCAGCGAAACCCAACGGTGGCGCTGCGGTCATAGCCCTGTGAGACGAGCAGCTGCAGCTGTGTCATGGTCAGCGGCTGCGGACCTCCCTGCACGTACCACCAGCTTGATTCAGGCCTGAACCAGCTGCCACCCCTGATGATATTGAAATAGTAGGCTCCGTTGGAATATACATCGCCGGTCATCTGCCACACATTGCCCACCAGGTCAGCTACGCCGTAGGGGCTCTCCCCTTTCGGGAAGGCGTCTACGGGCGTAGGCCTCCCGAAGCCGTTGTTACACTTGGTGGCATGAAACTCGCTGCCCCACGGCCACTCTCTACCGTCGGTACCCTGCGCTGCCAGTTGCCATTCAGCCTCCGTCGGCAGCCGCTTTCCGGCCCATCTGGCATAAGCCCTGACATCTTCGAGGCTCACATGTACAACAGGATAGCGTTCCTGTCCGGTGACAGGCATGCCTCTCACCCAGTGCCTCAGGTAATTGGTTGTGTCTGCCGGAATATACCTGGTTTCCCTGATGAACCTGAGAAACTCCTCATTTGTCACCGGGTATTTGTCTATCAGGAAGCTGTCGGTTGCGATGGTTAGCTCTCTGCCAGCCGAGGGATGAGGAACAAAATCATCGGAGACATTAAGCATGTACGTAATGGTGGCTGCAGGCACCATTACCATTCCGTCAGGGATCTCCGATGCGGGTGTTGTGCGTATCGTCTCTGACACGAGCCACGGCCTGCCATTTTCAGGTCTCACCACCCTCTCATCCAGTAGATAGCCCTGGGTGTCAATGAGTTCAATGACAATCTTTTCTCCCTCTATGCCGAAGCGCTCGTCCAGTTCCATCGTCATTTCGCCAGGGACAGCTAATTTCACAGGTTCGCCGGCATAGCCCGGAGCACCCCTGCTTACCAGGATGGTTCCCTGCGTTGCGGCTGCAAGGTGAAGCTTGTTGCCCCTGATCTCAGCCCTAATAAGCGATGGCAGGACTGCGATGCAGTCAATTGATCCCTCTCTCCTGGTGCCATTGTAAGACTGGCTCCATCCCGTGGTCTGAACCTGTGCCATCAGTTCACCGTTGATGAGTGACGGTTTTATCTCTTCATGCCTCCACAGTGAGACCAGGTGCCTGCCAGTTGTGTCTGCTATGGTGAACAGGGGTCCGTTGTATCCCCTGTGATCCATATTGAGAACCGTAAACACCGTTTTGTCTCCCGCCGTCCACCTGTTGACAAAAACCCTGTCTGCCGCGCTCTTTATGAGAGGAGTCCAGTCGTGGTCAAGGAAGGCGTCACTGTTTCTTCTGAGGAGGTATGTAGTCTGAGAGAGGTACTCAAGGTCAGCCCGGTATTCTTCACCCCGTCCGCCCGGTCTGAACATGTTCAGTTCGGTTCCATAGCCATTGAAAAAGGCTACGGCTATTTCACGGTGCAGTATATCCTCACCAACATCAGCTACGCGGAAGATGGCAAAGTCAGGCATGATGAGCTTGTTCAGGTTCAACTCCGGACTGAGGAAGAGTGCGTTGTGCACGCGTGCAGCCACTATACCCGGCATATCTTTAACTACAGGCATGCCTTCGGAGTACATCACCACTCCCCTGCGTACGGTATCGGCACTGTTTTGAAGCTCAGCCGATGATCTCCCCTCGGTGTCAAGCACCACGCCATCGGCATCGGTTGCAGCTATTATCTCTGCCAGGCCTTGCAGATGATCTTCTTCCCTTGTGCTTTTGTCCCAAGGATTATATGCAATGAAAAAACGGCAGTCGGAGGCCTTTGCCTGACGGCTTATGCGCCTCAGACCCTCCGTCCCTCCCGGCAGGTTCCTGTAGAGATCCCACTGGTTCCTCTCATCCAGGCCCAGCCGCGGCCAGGTGGGCCATATGCCGTAGACATCGACATGGCCGAAGAGCCTGTTGTATTCAGCCATGAAGTCACTGAAGCCTGCCTCGCCCTCAAAACGGTCATAGAACTCCCTGTCCCACGCCATCTGGAGGATCATCAGGTAGCTGTTGCGTATCCACTTCAGGTCATCACGCCGGTAGAGGGTGTCATCAAAGCTGCTTAGGTCGTAGAGGTAACGTTCTGCGAACATGAGCCTCATCCCCTCCTGCCATGTTCCCCTGAACAGGTCAGCCCAAATTTTATAAGTCACTGAGGCTCCCGGAGGAAGTATAGTCTCATATCTCCGCATTGTCCCCCTCTCTGTCCGGTCGCGCCGGGCTATTGCACTTACTGACAGGCCGTCAGCGGCCTCAAATACCGCAAAGCCCATCTCCCAGGCATTGTCAGGCAGGATGACACGTACCGGGCTCTTTCCGGGGAGGAAAAGGTTTGCTCTGGCAAGGTTGCGCGGACCGGAGCCGGTAATGAAGGCGCTGTTGCCAACCTCACCGAAAGGCACTACATCACTGATGGTGATGGTGTCACTCCAGTTGTTGCGGAAGACCAGTTCAGCCAGGAAACCCGGTTGAGACCCACCGCGGGGAGTGTACCCCGACTCCGCCCCTCCGGGGTATATCTGAATGAAGCGGCTTCCGGCAAGACCGGCCGGCACGTCATCAGATTCAAAATAGACCCCGTCAAGCCTGAAGCTGAACAGGGGCTTCGGCACATTCATGCTGACCATGGAGCTGTCATCAAGGAGCAGTGAGACTGCCCTGGCTCCGCTGTCCATTATTATTCCGATGTTTTCGAGCGACTGACCTGAAACAGGAAGTCCGATAATGAAAAAAAAGATGTAAATCCGAAACCTAAACGTCCACATTTGAGTTTAATCTGATATTGGGCCTGCCGCCTTAACGGGAGTGCAATTTAAAACATTGTATCTGAAAATAAAAGGAGAGATGCAGTGTATTAGCCATTTCAGAGAAATTGTTTAATACTTTTGATATGCTGACAGATTTATTTTTACTTTTAGAAATTAGCTGATCTCAGACTGATGAAAAAGATTAACTGCAAAGGCATAGCTTTAATTATTATTATCCTCTCGGCAATAATGATAATGCCCGGTTGTGCATCAAGCAGCAAGAATATGTACAAAAGTGCACGGAAGAGTTCCTATATAGATACCTCGCAGCTTGGCCGCAACAAATATTTCTTCTCAAAAAAATATCAGAAGAAACTCTTCAAGTTCAAAAAGAAATAGCTTATTCCACGCAATCCACTTCCAGTCCGTCCCAGGCCAGAGTTACATTCACCGGCAGTTCCCTGTTGACTTCCGCATGTTTACCCATCTGATGGCCTATATGCGTTATATATGCTTTCCGCGGTGATACCTCCCTGATCAGTCCCAGGGCTTCGCCCAGGCTATAGTGAGATATATGCTTCTCCTTTCTCAGAGCATTAATCACCAGATATTTAACTCCTATCAGTTTCTCCTTTGTCTCCTCAGGGATATAATTGGCGTCAGTTATGTAAGCCATGTCTCCTATCCTGAATCCGAGTATCGGCAGCCGGTAATGGAAGACCCTCAGGGGGGTTATTATATCACCCTTTATCTCGAGGTTGAAGTTATCAATATTATGGAGCTCCATCCTGGGCACACCGGGGTAGTGGTTCTCCGAGAAGACGTAGGCATACTCTTTCCTGACCGCACCCTGTACTCTCTCCTCGGCATAGATGTCTATTGCAGACTGGCTTTTGTAATTGAATGCCCGAAGATCATCCATACCTGCAATGTGGTCTTTGTGCTCATGAGTAAGAAGGATGGCATCCAGCTTCTTCACCTTTGCATCCAGCATCTGTTGCCTGAAGTCGGGTCCCGCATCAATCACGATGGTGTTTGCCGAAGTCTCAACGAGAAGGGAAGCCCTGAGTCTCTTGTCCATCGGGTCAGAAGACTGGCATATAGCACATTCACAGGCTATTACAGGCACACCCTGTGAGGTTCCGGTTCCCAGAAAAGTGATTTTCACTGTCTCGTCTAATGATTTACAAACATAACCCGAAAAAGAGAGAAGAACAATATCAGAGGTCACTTTAGCTCCCGGCGGCTATTTGCATATCTTTACGGAATCTTAAAGTCCAAAAGATGAGTGGAAATATTTATATGATCCCCGTCACGCTTGGCAACGGTGACCATAGCCTTACCATACCACGCGGGGCAAGGGAGATTACAGTATCACTGAGGCTCTTTGCCGTTGAGGAGGTGAGGAGTGCCCGGAGGTATCTGAGGAGTATTGACAGGAGTTTTCCTGTTGACGATACTCTCTTTTTTCCTGTCGGGAAACACTCGGATGCGGCCGGTCTGGATGATTTTTTTGAACAGGTTGCCGGAGGCACTGATGCAGGGGTGATGAGTGAGGCAGGTATGCCGGGATTGGCCGATCCCGGGAGTATCGTCGCAGCCGGTGCGCACCACAGGGGCATCAGGGTCATTCCGCTCACCGGTCCCTCATCCGTTATGCTGTCACTGGTAGCCTCGGGTCTGAACGGGCAGTCGTTCGCCTTTAACGGTTACCTCCCCGTTGACGGGCCCGGAAGACAGAAAGCCATCATGGAACTTGAGAAGAGATCAGCAGGCGGTCAGACGCAGATTTTCATGGAGACGCCTTTCAGAAACGGGAAGATGATTGCAGATATCCTGAACATCTGCAGGCCGTCAACCCGGTTGTGCATTGCGGCAGACATTACCCTTGAGAGTGAAGAGATACTCACAAAGACCGTCGCAGAATGGCGTGAGGCCATCCCGCGGCTCGACAAAAGGCCTGCCGTTTTTCTGCTGCAGGTCTGACAGCGGGACATTGTAAAACAGTCCTGCGGCCTCCCTTGTGATTGATTTATTTGGTTAAATTGGGGTCGTTAAATCATATCGCTATGATCCCAAGAACATTTGCATCTGCTGTACTGATAATGTTTTCATTCCTGCTTGCCGGACAGAAGACAGACATGTCGCTTTTCAGCAACATCAAGCCCAGAAATATTGGTCCGGGAGGCATGAGTGGCAGGGTTACCGCCTTTGCCGCCGACCCGAGAAATGAAAATGTCTTTTATGTTGGCACTGCCTCGGGCGGTCTCTGGAAGACCCTCAATGCAGGCACCACTTTCTCCCCCATCTTTGATAATGAGGCTGTAGCTTCCATAGGAGCCCTTGCCGTTGACCCGCTGAGGCCTGACATCGTCTGGGCCGGTACCGGCGAAGGCAACCCGCGTAACAGTGTGACGGGTGGTTACGGCATCTATCGTAGTACCGACGGAGGCAGGACATGGAAGTGCATGGGGCTTGAACTCACGAGATACATACACCGGATCATCATTGATCCGGTCAACCCTGACATCATATATGCCGGAGTCATCGGCAATCCGTGGGCGCCTCATACCGAGAGAGGGCTATACCGTTCCACAGACGGGGGAAGCACCTGGCGCAGGATCCTGTTCACCAATGAGACTTCAGGCGTGGCTGACATGGTGATGGATCCGTCGAACCCCGGAAAAATATTCGTTGCAATGTGGGACCACCAGCGCTGGCCCTGGTTCTTCAGCTCCTCCTCAGCAGGGTCGGGACTCTGGCTGACACGCGACGGAGGGGATACCTTCGAAAAGGTAAAGGAAGGTCTGCCCGAGAAAGTCGGCCGCATCGGGTTGTCAATAGCAAGGTCAAATTCCAATTTCGTATATGCCTATGTGGAATCAGAGCCCTCGGCCATTTACCGTTCAACTGACGGGGGAGTGAGATGGGAAAAGCGTGGCGGGACCAATATTGGCAACAGACCCTTCTACTACGCTGAGATATATGTTGATCCGCAGAACGAAAACAGGGTTTATACACTATACTCAGGGGTCAACGTCAGCGAAGACGGTGCCCTGACCTTCGACAAGCGTACCGCCGAATCGGTCCATCTTGACCACCATGCATGGTATATTGACCCGGTCAATCCTGACCGGATGCTTGACGGCAATGACGGAGGCATGGGCATCACCTATGACAGGGGAGCTACGTGGCGTCACATTGAGAACCTGCCTGTAGGTCAGTTCTATCATATAAACGTGGACAATGAGCTGCCATACAACATCTACGGCGGGCTGCAGGACAATGGATCCTGGCGCGGTCCTGCCTACTCATGGCACAACGGTCCGCTGATCAATGAGATGTATGATTTTCTCCAGGGAGGCGACGGTTTTGACGCCATGCCTGTGCCCGGCGACAGCCGGTACTGCTATGCACAGTCGCAGGGAGGGTCATTGCGCAGGTTTGACGTCAACACAGGCTGGAGTAAAAGCATCAGGCCAGTCGCTGACGGCAATGAAAAGCTGCGTTTCAACTGGAACGCGGCGCTGGCACAGGATCCCTTTGATAATAACACCATCTACTTCGGCAGCCAGTTTGTACACAGGAGCACTGACAGGGGCGACACATGGACGAAGGTCTCCCCCGACCTCACCACCAATGACCCTGATAAGCAGAAACAGGATCAGAGCGGAGGCATCACCAAAGAGGCCACCGGAGCCGAGAATCACTGCACGGTAATTACAATCTCGCCCAGCCCCCTGAGCAAAGGAATCATCTGGGCCGGTACCGATGACGGGATGATACAGGTGACAAGTGACGGCGGGCAGACATGGGAGAACACTGCATCGAGGGTCAAAGGCATGCCCCGGAACGCATGGGTGCCCCAGATTACAGCATCTGCACATGATGAGAAGGAGGCCTTTGCCGTGGTCAATGATTACAGGCAGGGTGACAATGCCGCTTATCTTTACCGCACAAAGGACCTGGGCAGGAGCTGGCATCGAATCATAGATGATACCGACGTATGGGGCTATGTACTCTGTTTTGTACAGGATCCGGTGGAATCAAGGCTGATGTTCGCCGGTACGGAGTACGGCCTGTATGTCTCCTTTGACGGCGGAGGGGCCTGGAACAAATGGACCAGCGGCTATCCGACCGTATCGACCTATGATATGGCGATTCAGTCCCGCGAGCATGATCTCGTCATCGCCACCTTCGGGCGTGCCGTATGGATTCTTGATGACATCAGGCCTTTGAGGGCCCTTGCCTCATCGGGAAAGAAACTACTTGACAGCAAACTGTCGGCCTTCGAGATTCCGGAGGCATACCTCGCATCCATGAAGAACCTCCCGGGATACTACTTCTTTGGTGACGCCATGTACCGTGGCCACAACAGGGAACCCGGCGCCATGATCAATTTCTATACAGCCGCAGATTCAGTCAAGGTGTCAGTCGAGATAAAGGACGATGCAGGCAATGTGGTTAAAAACCAAGAGATGAATGCGGTCAGGGGATTCAACCGCTTTACCTGGCGACTCGACCGCAATCCCCTCCCCCAAATCACCGATCCGTCAGAAAGGGATCAGCACCAGGGCCCCCGTGCAAGGTACAACAGGAGCTTTGGCGGGTTGGTTAATCCCGGGACATATACAGTCACCCTTACTGGAAGCGGTGAGAGTTCATCCACCAGTGTAAGGGTGAATTATGATCCGAGGATGGCGGCACCGGACACTGATGCTCTCAGGAGAAACTATGAAAGAGCAAGGCTTTTAGGATCCGGAATCGAATCGCTCAACGAGAAGCTAAAGGCCATCGCCATAGTACGCGAAAGCATTGCGAAGAGCGAAAAGATATTTCTGGCAAACCCCGGCTTCGCAGCAGCCATTTCCGAAGAACATAAAGCTGTCAGCGAGGAACTTGCAAGGCTGGATGAGGCCTTCTGGAGGCGCCAGGACGGACTGACTTCACGGATCGGTGGTTACAGGGTACTTCTGACTGCTTCAGGTCCGCTGACGGAACAGGAGGAGAAGGGTATAGCCGATGCTGAGGCTGCATTTGTTGAAGCTGAAAGGATGACCGGTGCCCTCATGGATGGCAGCTGGGCAAGGTACAAGGCAAAGCTTAAGGAGATAACCTTCACGGGTGAAGAGGTAGTCATGAAATAAAAAAAATGCGCCGGGTCATGGCGCATTTTTTACTTTCTGGCTCTGACGAGCTCCACCACCTCCATATCAAAGATCAGCGGGGTGTAACCCGGTATGATTGTGTAGTAGTTACCGTAGTAATCATAATAGCCGTAACCCATGCTACCATAGGCGAGGCTTGACGGTATCAGCAGACGGGCCTTGCCTCCGAGCTTCATCTTGGTGAGTCCGAGGGCCCATCCTTCAATAAGTTCATATGATCCTACCCTGAATCTGTAAGGTGTTTCCTCCTCGACATTGCTCTGAAGAACCTCGTGGCTCAGGAACATCAAAGTGTAATATACACCCACTGAATCGCCTGACTTGATCAGGTCTCCCGTTCCGGGCTCTGTCTCCATGTAATAAAGTCCTTTTGCGTCAGGAATGACGGTGATATTATGGCTGGCGATATAATCAGCTATCTGGCTCTTCTCCTCTTCCTCGTATTTCTTTGCCGGATTGCATGATACAATTACAGCAGCAAGTGCCATGAGCACTGCCGCATAAAAGGTTCTCTTCATGGCTTCGATCTTCATTTCCCCTTAACCCTCAAATATCGTTCCAAACTAATTGATGTCCATTATTCTGATCCTGTAGACAAGGATTGCCCTTCCCGGTATCCGGCCGCCGTCGCCGGTATGACCGTATGCAAGGTATGGCGGGATGATGAACATGTAGTCACTCCCCCTGTTCATCAGCTGAAGCCCTTCGGTTACCCCGCTTTCGGCCCCGGCGTATCCCACCCTGATGGTCTGGGACCCGCTGTAGCATGGGCTGCCGTCAAGCAGGGTGCACTCATAGTCATAGGTTACATTGTCGCCAGTCTTCACTTTCTCACCGTTGCCTTCGGAAAGAATGCTGTACCAGAGCCCGGTATTGGTTTCGCTGAAGGATTGCCGGCTCTTGCCTAGGTATTCGGTGATGACCCCGCGATCCTTGGTTATAAGCGATTTGTTAAGGTCAATGAGTTCCGATTCCGAAGGAACCTTTGAGGAACTCCTGTTGTCAGGCTTGTTCTGACAGCCTGAGCAGAGAAAGATCAACAGTATCAGTATCGGAATTGTCAGTTTCATTTAATCATCTCTGCTGCAGCCTTTTCCAGCTCATTTCTGTATGATGGAAGAGTGTTCTCAAAGTGGTTCACCACCTCATGAATGGTTCCCTTCATCTCTCCGCCCGCGGCATTGCGGTGACCTCCGCCGTTGAAGCACTGGCGTGACAACACGTTTGCGTTGAAGCTACCTTTTGAGCGAAGCGACATCTTTACGAAACCCGAGCGTTCGACAAAGAGTACTGAAAGCACGATGCCCTTCATCGTCAGAAGCACGTTTGCAAACCCTTCTGTATCACCCTTCACATGGTTGAACCTCTCCAGGTCTTCCTTTGTGAGCCAGATGTAGGCTGTATGGAGGTCAGGGTGGACCACCATGCGACTGTGGAGTGAAAACCCCTTCAGGCGTATCCTGTCCGGGGAGAAATTGCTGAATATATGGTTGAATATTCTCTCCTTGTCTACGCCCATATCAAGCAGGTGCCCCACGGTGCGCATCGTGTCACCTGTATAATAGCCATGCTCGAAATTGCCGGTATCGGTGATGATCCCGACATAGACCGCCGTTATGAACTCGCTGTCATTGAACTCTGCTCCTTCCATGCCGTTGACGAGGAAGTATATAAGTTCGGAAGTGGAGCTCCGGCTTACGTCGGAGATAACGAGGTCAGCCAGTTGTGCGGGGTCGGGATGATGATCAATCATCACCTTTTGTGCCTTTGATGCCAGCACCAGCTGTTCGGCTTTGCCCATCCTTGACGACGAATTGAAATCAACCATGATAATCAGGTTGGCCTCACTTATAAGTTTACCCCCGAATTCGGGGTTGTGGTGGAAGTCAACAATCATGTCTACGTCATTCATCCACAGCAGGAACTGCTGCAGGGCATTCGGGGATATCATGCCTGCATCCTTGCCCTGGGCTATGATCCACCTCCTCAGCGCGAGCATCGCACCTATGGCGTCGCCGTCGGGATTGATGTGACAGATCAAAAGAATATGATCTGCCTCTTCAATCAGCTTCTTTAATTCTTTTGTATATTTACCGAACTCTGGCACTGCGTTAGTTTCATAAAGGCGTCAAAGGTAAGAAAAATAACAGGTTTTTTAAAAATCAGACCAAATAACCCGGTTTTCATTAAGTTATGAAACACACATGTTTCCAAAAGACAAACGAGTTTTAATAAAATCATAAACATTGGTGTTCCACCATACCCTATTAATCAAATTTTATAATGATGAATGACAACATCACTTTTTCGATTATCAAGCCCGATGCTATGGGGAGGGGCGATGCTGGAAGGATTCTTGCCAGGATTACAGAAGCCGGTTTTTCCATTGCAGCGCTTAAGATGCTGTATATAAACCGTATGCAGGCTGAGGAATTTTACTCCGTGCACCGTGAGAGGCCATTTTATCCGGGGCTGGTTGAATTCATGTCATCAGGGCCTGTCATTGTAATGGTGCTAAGGCACGAAAAGGCCGTTGAGGAGTTCCGCAGGCTGATAGGCAGCACTGATCCGGCAAAGGCAGACAAGGGGACCATCAGGGCAGAATTCGGCACCGACGTAAAGACGAATGCGGTCCACGGCTCAGATTCGCCGGAAAATGCTCTGAGGGAAGCACAATTCTTCTTTTCCGCCATCGAGATCTTCTGACAGAAAACAAAAGAGGCGATTTAGGTGTTCAGTTAATAAATTCAAATGACTTCTCATATTTCCCCCGACTTTTCAGACAAAAAGACACTCGAAAAGTACTCCTCCGCATACACTCTGTCAGACATGGAGATCTTCATTTTTCCGGATCTCTTTTACCCGCTGGTGCTTGCCAATATCATGTCTCCGGTTATCTGGAGATGGCGGGATGATCCCTGGTTCAGTGAAATGCCCAGGAAGAATTTCATCAGCAGGGCCAACCGCATTAAGCAGTATATCATTGACAATTACATTTTTAATCTCGACCTTGAGACGTGGGGCCTGACGGAAAAGGAGAAGGAGACTGCGCGGTTCAGTGATTTCTTTGACACAGAGCTGCTCAGGCAGTCGAATGCTCTTTTCGGCTATGAGGGCGACAGGTATTATTTCAGTATTGACATACGGCGGCATTTCGGTCTTGACAAGTATGACTCATCGGTCATTCCCTACTGGAAGACGGAGACAGTTGAAGCTATGACAGCCTTCAGGCACAGGGAGCATTTTACCACCGGGGCTGGTGAGTGCGTGAGTCTTGCAGCGCTCTATGCCGCTGCCATGTTTGTCGTGGGCGGGGTGCCTCTGGAAAAGATATTCATGATGGCCACCCCACTCCATTCCCAGAACTACATTGACGAGAAGGACGGGCTGCTGACCAATAACCGCCGTATAATGACCAAAAACATGTGGTTCAACGGCACATCGCTGTCGGGCAAAGCAAGACGAGCCCTCGAGAACGAAAAGGTAACCATTGTGTCGCATATCACAGGGTATATCCATACGGTATACGAAAAAGCTACGATAGACAGGGAGGCCTACCTGGCTTTCACCGGCAAACTCAACAGTTTCGTGAGAACTGCACTGACTACCGGAATATTCATCAACTTTCTGAGGTTCAAGTCGGAATATAAATGCCTGTTCCAATACAATTACCTGCGTACCGGCAGCATCCATTACATAACCCTGGAGAAGCTGTTTGAGTATGAGCACTCCTCGAAAGCGGGGATGAATGAAGAGACGCGCGATAAGCTCCTCGCTGAAGTTGACAGCGAGGAATTTTTTCCCGATCCCATTCCGGGAAAGATCATGCTCAATGATGTGGAGGCTTTCCTGAGAAGACACAAAGACTCTGATCTTAAGGTTATTGAATCTGAATTTACTGAACTCTTTCCGACAGAACACGTTGACTGTTTAAAGCGAATGTTCAGTGACATAAGGGATTTTACGGTCACGGAACCGAGGCTGCCTTCTCCTGACAGGGATTTCGTTTCAGAGCCCTACCCTGAAGTCAGTGTGACCGACAGTCGTGATGAAGTGATATGGAAAGTAAGGGAGCTATCGGCTGTTTCCGAGATGGCGCTATTATCACTCTACGCCTACCGTGATATGGAAATGACCAGCTGGAAGCCTTTTGTCAAGGCTGCAATAGAGAGGAACCCTGTATGTCACGAGGCACTTGCAGGAAGGAACGCTGATGAGATCTTTGCAATCATTGGCAGGCTTAAGAACAAGTCTGTATATGACTCCGGGAGGATGGCCCAGCCCGATGAGGTCTGGAATTTCGGCCGCGGCGACGGTGCCGAGAAGGCATTCCTGATGGCAGACGCCCTGATCCACAATGACCCTGAAGCGGAGATACTTGTCTCACTGGGAGATACCACTGCTGCCCTTAGTTACGGCGGAGAGGAATTTCACTTCGTTACCTCCAAGGGACACACCAGAACGATTGTCATCAGGGGAAATGATTACACGACTGACTGATCAGTGGATCACAATCTCCCTGACAACCTCTTCACCGGCTTTGCTGTTTATCTGGCTGCGCAGTGATTCACGGAGCATCATCAGCTCGTTTCTGACCACCGGTGATGTGAGGTATATGTGCATTACGCCGTCCCTGACGTAGATCTTTTTAGTGCGTGCGGCGATCACCTTCCCCGTCAGACCCTCCCAGATATTAATCACTGAGGCCTCTTTCAGCCCTGGAGCAAGTCTATACTCCCTGATAAGATCAGCAAGCGCCTCGCCTATGGTTATTGTCTTGTTCCTGCGCATGGTCTCATCTGCTTCCGTTTGTGATCTCCTCTTCTATGCCGCTGTGGCCCAGGCGGTAGAGACGGAAATCGACACCAGTATTATCAAGGATCCGGTGTATGCGGTCCTGTTGGGTGTCTGTTATGAATACCTGCCCGAACTCGCCTGAGCCTACCAGTTTTATAATCTCCTCCACCCTGCTCTGGTCGAACTTGTCAAATATATCGTCAAGCAACAGTGCCGGTGCAAACCCGTTCATCCTGCTTATAAGTCCGAACTTGGCCAGTTTGAGTGCAACGATAAATGATTTCTGCTGTCCCTGGCTGGCAGTAGTCTTTGCCGGGTGTCCGTCTATCGCGAAGAGCAGGTCGTCACGGTGTATGCCGGTGGTCGTATATTGCAGTGCATAATCCCTGCCCCTGGAATCATGCAGTTGCTGCAGGTAGTCACCGTTGCCAAGGTGTGAGCGGTACCTTATGTCAACCTCTTCGGCACTGCCGGAGATCTTTTCATAGTATGACGAAAAGAGTGGTACAAGGTTCTCTGTAAGTCGCCTGCGTGCCTCGTATATGACCTGTGCTTCATGAGCCATCTGTTCGTCATAGATCTCGAGCATGCCGCCGGCATCAGGACCGTTTTCGCGCAGCACACTGTTCCTCTGCAGCAGTGCCTTGTTATAGCGCATGTGAGACTCGAGATAAACAGGGTCATACTGGCTGATCATCATGTTGACGAAACGGCGGCGTTCCTCGCTTCCGCCGGTTATCAGTGTACTATCGGCAGGTGAGAGCATCACCACGGGGAACCTTCCAACGTGGTCAGACATGCGCTGGTACTCTTTGCCGTTGAGCCTGAAGACCTTTTGCTTCTGTTTCTGGAAGGCGCAGAAGAGCTCCTCGCTATCTCCGTCACTCACGAACAGTCCCTTCAAAATGAAAAAATCTTCGCCGTGCCTTATGCTGAGCGTGTCAGAGTTGTTGAAGTAGCTCTTGGTAAGAGACAGGTAATGAACAGCATCGAGGATATTGGTCTTTCCCACACCGTTATTCCCGACAAAGCAGTTGAACCCCGGAGAAAAATCCAAGGCCACCTCCTCATAATTCTTGAAATTGGTCAGTTCTATCCTGGCAAGATGCATTATTACCGCTCGCTGCTGTATGAGGTCGCAAAGTTAAGAAAAGAAACGGCTGCATCAACCCTCCTGAAGCTTCAGGTCCCAAGCGGTGCGCATCCCTCTTTTTTTTAAGTCATTTATTTTTAAATAAGAGCAGAAATACTACTTTTGCGGAGTTATTTTTTGACCTGAAACAGAGAACATTGATATGAGTAAGAAAAAGGAGCCCGCCAAAGGGATCGAGAATGTAGAGCAGACACTGACAAAGACTGAACAGTTCCTTGAGCAAAATTACAAACCGCTATTATACGTACTTGTGGCTGCCGTTGTACTGGTAGGCCTTTTCTGGCTTCTGAAGCTTTACACCGCCAAGCAGAACAGTGAGGCACTCAGCCAGATGTTCATGGCTGAAGAGTATTTTGCCGGGGATTCTCTCCAGCTTGCTCTTTATGGCGATGGCAACAATCTGGGTTTCATTGATATAGCAGATGAATACAAAAGGACCAAATCAGGAAGGCTTGCCAACTTTTATGCCGGAGCCAGCCTGATGCAGATGGGGCAGTTTGAAGAGGCGGTCACCTATCTTAACAAATACTCCCTTGATGACGAGATACTTGCCCCTCAGGCCAAAGGGCTCATTGGTGATGCTAAAGCAGAGCTCGGCGACAGTGCCGGAGCCATAAAGCTTTACATGGAGGCGGCCGACATGGCTGATAACTCCTTCCACACCCCTATTTACCTGATGAAAGCCGGCATGCTTCATGAAATGGCAGGCAACTTTGCCGAGGCCCTGAAGCTTTACGAGAGGATACGTGACAATTATGCCGAGAGCAATGAGGGAAGAAGCATCGACAAATACATTGCCAGGGCAAAACTGCACATCGACTGACAGGTGGCTACCCGCGATCTCTCTGAATATGATCCATCGCGTGTTCCCGATGCCTCGGGAATGAGGTTTGGCATCGTCGTGGCCGACTGGAACAGTGAGGTCACACATGCGCTGCTAAATGGCGCCGTCGCTACCCTGAAGCGGCACGGAGTCACCGATGATGATATAGTTGTGAGGCATGTCCCCGGGACCTTCGAGATCACTCTCGGAGCCCAGTGGCTGGCCGAGTATGATGACCTCGACGGTGTTCTCTGCCTGGGGTGCGTGATCCAGGGCGAAACACCCCATTTCACATATATCTGCCAGGGAGTGACGCAGGGCATCACCCAGTTAAATCTTGAATACAATATCCCGTTCATCTTCGGGGTGCTAACTACCCTGAACCTGCAACAGGCACTTGAAAGGGCCGGCGGCATCCATGGCAACAAGGGTGACGAGGCGGCAGTCACAGCTATTAAGATGGCAGCCCTGCAGCGGCTGATGGAGAAGTAGGTGCCCAGTCTTCAGTCTTCAGTCCTCAGTCTACTCAGTTCTCCAATCTCCTATCTCCGGCAGAGCATCCGGTAAGGGCAATATGTGCACCGCCGTTCGAAGCGGGTCATGACATAATCCTCATTTTCAGAGAATATCCGGTTCAGTGTCAGGTCAAGCCCGGCTGAAAAGGCTGTCATAAACCTGGCCCATTCCTGCCGGTCGGCTCCCGGGCCATCCAGTCCGGCCACCGGTGTGTAGGGTGTGAAATCGCGCAACGAGAGCTGCTGAACCCAGTATATTGCCGGCAGCACAATCGAGTCATGATGGCTGTCACGTATCAGGGTGCAATAGAGCAGCGCCTGGAGAAATGCGTCATTTCTTCTCTCCTTTTCCTCGTCAAAGAGATCTTCGGGGGTCACTGCCTCCTTCCTTGGTGTGCCCGTCTTATAGTCAACGACCCTGACCGCTCCGCCGGTCATGTCAACCCTGTCAGCCCTTCCTCCTATTCTTACCTGTGTCTGGCCCCCAGCTGTGCTTACAGTACGTATGCCTGAGAAGTCATCCTCAAGGTGCAGCAGGACAAGGTTCGTATCCATGGCATCATAACTGAGCAGCTCGGACAGGTATCTCTCCAGCACATCTATGATGATGACACCCTTCCCTGCCATGAGCGTCTCACTGTCCCATTTCATTTCAGCGGATGCCGCTTCTATAATTGTGTTCCGGATGAGGCCGCGGTCCGATGCCATTCTGCCTATGGCTGCTCCTGCCCCTGCGGCGCCCTTCAGCGGCTCATAGATCCTTTGCAGGGCATCATGCATGATGTTGCCAAACCTGCGCTGATCGATATCCTTTTCTACCGTCTCCTCCTCGGGCATGCCGCAGACATACCTGTAATAGAAGCGCATCCGGCAGTTGACCCATGTATTCACAGCACTGGGCGAAAGGTACTTTTTACCTTCACTGCCGGTACCGTAGAGGTTGAGCAGGGCCCTGTTGTGTTCCGTCTGTTTGGCGATTCTTGAGGAGATCATCCGGCTGCGTCCCACGCTTATGTGCACCGTACGGTGCTGCGGGCTGAAGAGCGGACTGTAGCTCATCCTCACCAGGTATCGGCTCATCTCCCCGGTAGTCAGTCCCTGCGATGTGGAGTTATACATGAACCAGCCAGAGGATGGCTTGCGGAGGAGTCTGAAAAAATAATATGAGTAGATTGACTCATGCTCATTCAGAGTGGGCAGCCCGAATGCCCGCCGGATATTGTAAGGAATATAGGTATTGTCATAAGAGATACCCGGGAAGATACCCTCGTTAAGTGAGAGGAAGATAATCTTTTTAAAATCAAGGGCGCGTGTCTCGAGCACTCCCATAATCTGGATGCCCTTCAGCGGCTCACCCGAAAAGGGGACTATCAGTTTACGGAAGACCCGTTCAAGGAGCCTGATGCATGTCTCCGTCTTAAGATCGAGATTGTAGGTCCTGAACAGGTTAGCCAGCCTGACCGTGCAGCTCATGGCAATACGCAGGTATTCACGGTCAGTGCTCAGCGTCATTCCCTCAGTCTCTGCATCGAATGTAGCGGCTTCAATCATCTCCATCACCCCGGTAAGATGTTCCGGTATCTCCGCTCCTCCTGCTGGCACAGCGAAGAGCCTTTTCAGGGGCAGCGAGGCGGTGAGCATCGCTTCACTCACCCTTATCATATTGCCGGATACTATGGCCGAGACCACCTTCTCTCCCCCGTCTCCTGCCAGCAGCCTGAAATACTGGTGTCTAAGCAGGGTTATCACCTCTTCGCTTCTGAATGTAGTGCCGGCTTTGGTCACCCTGGCTGAGCGTATCATTGCCAGCTGTTGTTTAAGGAACGAATATAGTGATGTGAAGCGGAAGGGATGACCCATAGTCACATTGACATCGTGAACCGATTGGGGCAGTGATGTGAGGACAGGCATCAGCAGCTTTTCATCAGCAAGGATGATTGCGGTCCCTGTCAGGTCACCGTCATCAGTGACACTGTCACCTTCAAGGATCTGTGACACCATCCTGGCCTGTGCCGTGTCTGATGGGGTGTCAATTATCTGCCAGTCGCCGCGTGGCATCACCTCATCGCGGGACCCGCCGGAATCAAGCTCGTTTCTGAACATTCGCTGGTTCTCCCTCATGAAAACGGAGGCCTTATGATCAGGGTCCTTCATGAAGAAGTGGGCGTCATCCCAGTAGAACTTTGCCTGGCCGAGGCTTTTCAGGTAGCTGAAGAGGGCTTTCTCGCAGTTGTTAAGCGCATTTAGGCCGACGATATGCCATGTCATTCCTTCAGGCACCTTCAGTGTTCCATTGATTGCCAGCTCCGCCACCTCTCGGCATAGCATGCCGTCACCCGCCTGGTGCCGCTCCAGCATTACAGCCCTGAAATCGTAATACAGCGGCGCCAGTTTCTGCCATACCGTCTGAAACTTCGACCGGGCCTCGCTGGCTGTTGCGCCAGGGTTGAACGACTTCCAGAAACCCCGTATGATCTCTGTCTGCTCTTCTGTCAGGCCTCCGAATTTTGCATCTATCTCCTTCAGGTCATTGATGTTGCCGTAGAGCTTCCCGGCATCAGCCAGGTAGAGGTCTATGTCATTGAAATCATTTATTATGACCTCGCCCCACGACCAGAAGTCATCAAAGCTCATCTCCTCACCATATCGCTTTTTATAGACGCGGTAAAGCTCGAAAATCAGGGTCTCATTCTCAGCGGGAGTCAGATCAGTGAAAGAGCGGAACAGCTCGCTTACGGTAAGCATCCGGGGAGACCACTGAGGTTTGTCGCTCAGCCGCGAGAGTGCACGGGCCAGGTATAGTCCTGCCCTGCGGCTGGGGAGGACTACTATCTGTCTCTGCAACTCATCCACGTGATGTTCACGGAGCTTGTATGCCACTTTCTCAAGAAAATCCATTGTCATCTCTTTTCGTAAAGTCTGCCCTGCCAGGTATCTCTTTCCGCAAGACGCTGTTCGAAGCGGCGGAATATCTCATCGCTGCGCATGTGCCAGTCACGGGGGTCATCAAGCATACGGGGAGGGGCCTCACCGCTTATCCGGTCAATCATTATTGCAGGATTAAGCCTCTCGCAGAATGAGATGACCAGGTCAAGGTACTCTTCAAGGGTGTAGAGATCAAAAGCAGCAGGATCAGTTCTGTATTCATCAGCCATCAGTGTCCCGCCGATCAGCTGCAGCTGCCTTATCTTCAGCGATTTCAGAGGCAGTGAGGAGATCACCTCTGCACTCGCCGTAATCTGGCTGCGGCTTTCGCCGGGGAGGCCGAAGATCAGGTGGGCTCCGGTATTCAGACCCCTTGCATGGGTCTCCTCCACCGCTTTCACGGCGGTGGCGAAGTCATGGCCCCTGTTGATGCGATTCAGTGTCACATCGCTGACCGATTCGATGCCATATTCGATCATGACAAAACAGTCACGCGCCATGACGGCCAGCTTATCGAGCAGCTCGCCGGGGACACAGTCGGGGCGCGTGCCGATGACAATTCCGGCCACGGCCGGATGACTGAGGGCCTGATCATACAGGGACATCAGTCTTTCTGTATCCGCATAGGTGTTGGTATATGCCTGGAAATATGCAAGAAAGGTGTCGGCACGCCGGTATCTGCGGTGGTGGAAAGCAATGCCCTGTTCGATCTGTTCGGTCACACTCTTATCCGGGGTGCAATATGCCGGGATGAAAGCCTCGTTGTTGCAGTAGGTGCATCCCCCGTAACCCAGGCTACCGTCACGGTTAGGGCAGGTGAAGCCGGCATTTATGCTAACCTTCTGGACACGCTTGCCGAAGAGGCCGGCAAACCAGTCGGCATATGAACTGTATCTCCGGTCGGTTCCCGATGAATTTGAAGGTGGCTGTGAATGTTCCGGTGGCTGTGTCATCTCTTCCTTCATGTCTCCTCCACAATATCCTTTTCGACGTACCAGAGCCAAGATGTAACGTCAGTGTATCCCATCTGTTTCAGCAGCTCGCGGTATGCGGCTGCCTGTCTCCTGTGTCCCGGTGAGGGCTCCCCGAACTTATAATCGACCACTGTCACGGCGTTGCCACGCATCATAACCCTGTCAGGGCGGCGGGCGGCGCCCGCGGGCAGTATGATGGTCGCCTCTGTCATTACGGAGCAGGTACCGTCAAACCACTCCCTTACCTTATCGGAGGAGAGCATGGCATGGAGACGTGAGGCGATCATCCCGCGCCCCCGGAGGGGCAGGAGTCCGCTGCTGCATGCATAATCGATGGCCGGGTCAATGTCAGCGGTTGTCTTCACCCGGCTGAGCAGCTCATGCATCATGATGCCGTAAGCTCTTCCGCCGGGCTCAGTCAGTTTCAGGTCGTCATGCGGAAGGGCGCCGCCCGTTTTCAGCCTCAGGGCACCGCGCGGCTCTGTGACGGTATACTCTTTCAGCTCCAGCTGCTGAACACGTTCCTCTTTCTCCACGGTTGGCAGTTCACCGCATTCAACATATCTCTGTGCACCGGTATCCACCATGGTGAAGTCATCCGGCAGGCCCTTCAGGGCCTCATTGATGAGGCTTCCGGCATTGGCTCCGCTGCCTGACTGTCCGGTCATATCGGGGGCCATGACATAGAGGGCATCAACAGCACGGGTGAATGCAACATACAGTAGGTTCACTCCGTCAAGCCAGTCGGAGGCCTTCTCCATTGCTGCCTCTGCTGCAAAGAGAGAATCATCGAGACGGCTGCTCATCTCGGGCAAAACCACGGGCATAGGCTCAAAGGGTGAGGGCACATCGGTGACCCACAACAGGGGCCTGTTGAATCCGTGCTTTGAGAAGTCCCATGCTGCAAAGGGTACTATCACAACTTTGCTCTGGAGCCCCTTTGCCTTATGGATCGTCATCACCCGCATCGCCTCCTGCCGGTCTGACTGGCTGAGTGTGCTCTTAAAGCCTTCGTTCTCCCACCATGACACGAATGAGGAGATATCCGAGCTGTAGCGACCCGAGTAGGCCAGCACCACATCCTGAAATGAGCTGATGTATGCAATATTCTCCGGGTGGTTTCCCAGGCTGAAGTAGCGTATCATGCTCTCCGTGGCGCTGAAGAGGGATGCGTTTCTGAATGACTCAAGGTCTTTCTCCCAGCCACCGGGAAGTGGGTTACGTGCGTCATCTTCCGTGTCGGCAGCATAGATCAGATTTTCGTCACCTCCTGTAGCCAGCACATATGATCTTACCATCTGGCTGCGGTTTATCCGGCTTCGGGGATCGGCGAGATACTTCAGGCACGAGAGAATAAGCGTGACGGCCGGGTTGCGTTCGAGGAAGAGCGATTCTCCGGAGGTGATCTCGTAGTTGTAAGCGGCACGTTGCTCAGGAGTGCATGCGGCGCTGTGCTCAAGGATGCGGCTGATGATACTCTTGCCCTCCTCGTTGGTACGGCAGAGGAACAGGATGTCATCAGCCCTGTAACCGTGGTCCTGTATCTGCTCAATCACCGAAGGGAGGTCAAGCAGCACCCTTTGCTTCCATCCCTCATCCTCATCCTTGCTGCAGAGTGTCACACGAACATAACCGCCCTGTTTTCCGGGGGTGCCTTCCTGCTCTGAACCGTTGTAGACCTCACTGATCCTCAGCCTGTCAAAGTCAAGCTTTTCATCACAGAGGGCCGGTATGGCTCCAGCGGCAAACATCCGGTTATTGAACCTGATGATATTGGCGCGGCTGCGGAAATTGATGTTAAGGTGTATAGTCCTCACTGCTTCGTCGCCAAAGGCCTCTGCCGCCTCCGAATGGATTATCCTCCAGTCGCTGTTGCGCCACCGGTATATCGACTGCTTGACGTCTCCCACCACCAGGTTGTCCCTGCCCCTTGAGAGCGTTTCAGAGATCAGTGGTCTGAAGTTATTCCACTGTATGCGTGAAGTATCCTGGAATTCATCAATGATATAATGGTCATAGACAGCGCCGATCTTTTCATAAATGAACGGGGTGTCATCATCAGCTATGAGCTTGTTAATGAGCTCGCCGGAGTCGGACAGTAAAAAGAGGTTCTGCTCATGGGCCTGGTCGCGCACTCTCTCGCTTATGGCCCCGAGGATACCTATAACGTGAATTGTTCTTACCTGCGCCAGTGCTGAGACATAAAGGCGGTATCGCCTTTCAAACAGGTCCGATATGGCCCTGACCACCTCATTCAGTCCCTTGCTTATAGCCTCTTCAAAGGCTGTTACAACGACAGGTGACGCGCCGGCCGCATAGTATCTCCCTTCCGCCGAGGCTTTGCTCCATGTGGTGTTGGGGGGTTTGGTCTCTCCCTGTGCGTACTTCCTGAGGCTCTCCCCGACTCCTCCCCTGCTTTTGGAAAGGAAATCCGCTGCAGTGAGCCCGCAACCCAAATAAATCGCAACACCCCTGGAGGCGAGTTCCTTAAGCTCCGATTCGAAGCTTCTTTTAATGGCAAAGATCCCGGCCGTATATTCCCCGAGCACATCATAATCACCAATTTTCTTCTTATCCTCCGGACTCAGCTGCCGGAAGTTCTCCCTGAAGATAAGGGCCGCAACCTCCATGATCTCCTTACGTATATCCCATCCCTTGTTATCATCAAGGCGCGACCCGACGTATGACGATATCCAGTCTAGCAATCTCCTGTCTGTTGCCACTGCGGCCAGCAGGCTGTCAACGGCGTCAGAGAGAAGAGCCTGGTGCTCGAGCTCTATCTCATATCCTGCGGGTATGTCTATCTCGCGGGCAAATGCGCGTATTACCCTCTGGAAGAATGAATCGATGGTGCCAACGGTGAACCTGGAATAATCCTGCAGGATATTGTTAAGCGCCAGCGGGGCATTTTTCCTGACTGTAAGCATCGCCTCGCGGCTGTCGGGCCAGAGGTCAGGGAAGAAATTGCACAGGTAGGCAGCAAATTCCGTGCGTTCCTTTTCACCTGTGGCATCATCACGTCCGAGGTTGTGCAGTCGTCTGAGGATGCGGCTCTTCATCTCGGCGGCAGCGCTGTTGGTGAAGGTCACGGCGAGTATTCTGCGGTAAGCTCCCGGGTCATGCAGTATACGCGACAGGTAGAAGCCTGTCAGGGCATGGGTCTTGCCAGAGCCCGCCGAAGCACTGTATTTCAATAACTTACCAGAAGCACTCATCGATTGAAAATTAGTAAAAAAAGAGGCATGAAGAGAGTCACGGGTGAAGTAGTTTTCAACATATTGAGTTAAAGAGCTACCTTTGCGGCGTGAAAAAGAAGGTCATAGTTGGTCTGTCAGGAGGTGTTGACTCCAGTGTCGCTGCATGGATCCTGAAGGAGCAGGGTTATGAGGTAGAGGGGATCTTCATGATCAACTGGCATGACAGCCGCGGGCTGCTTAAGGGCGACTGTCCGTATGACGAGGATGTCACCTTCGCGGAGATGGTAGCCCGAAAGCTGAAGATCAGGCTTCGCACCACCGACCTGAGCGCTGAGTACCGGACCAGGGTCGTTGATTACATGTTCAGCGAGTATTCCCTGGGGCGCACTCCCAATCCGGATGTATTGTGCAACCGTGAGATCAAGTTTGATTCATTCGTTCGTGAGGCGCTGAAGCACGGCGCTGATTACATAGCCACCGGTCACTACTGTCGTGCAGAGACGACCGAAACGGCCGGTGGGAGAATGAACAGGCTCCTTGCGGGCGTTGACCGCAACAAGGACCAGAGTTATTTCCTGTGCCAGGTGAGCCAGAGACAGCTTGACAACGTACTGTTCCCCGTGGGAAGCCTCACCAAGCCGGAGGTGCGCACGATAGCCACGGACCTTGGACTAGCCACTGCTGACAGGAGGGATTCGCAGGGCATCTGCTTTGTGGGCAAAGTGGACCTCCCGGTTTTCCTTCAGCAGAAGCTTGAGGCAAAAAAGGGAAGAATCATCAATGTCCCGCAGGGACATACGTTCCGGACATGGCCTGACGGGCTGCCTGATGGCGTAACCGCCTCAGGGGAGCTTGCGCTTATGGCCGCACCGCATGGCACTGGCCCCGGTGACGGGTTGACTGCCGGCGTCCATAACGGAGCACACTTCTACACTGTCGGGCAGCGCAAGGGTCTCAACCTGGGTGGTTACAGGGAGCCGCTCTTTGTCATAGCCACAGACACCCTGAACAATATCATATATGTAGGTGAGGGCCAGATGCATAAGGGTCTCTATCGCAAGGGGTTATTCATCAGGGCGGAGGAGGTGCACTGGATCAGGCCTGACCTCGCCATGGCTCCCGGTGATACCAGGGATTACGAGGTAAGGATCAGGTACCGCCAGCTACTGCAGAAGGCGCGGTTGTTTGCACGTGAAGAGGGTTACTACATTATTTTCGACAGGCAGCAGCGGGGCATCACACCGGGGCAGTTCGCAGCCTGGTATGACGGCGAGGAGTTGCTTGGGTCAGGGGTCATTCATCAGTAGGCAGTCCTCAGTCTTCAGTCTTCAGTTCTCAGTCTTCAGTCTTCAGTCTTCAGTCTTCAGTCACATTACCGACTGCTGACTGTGGATTGCCGACTGGTGACTGGTTTTGACTGCCTACTGCCGACTGTGGACTGATCAGGAGAGCCTGTCGCGGTAATCCTCGTACTCAAACTCGCGGACCAGCCGGAATTCCTGATCCCTGGTCCATATTCCGATTGATGGATGCGGCACGCCGTTGAAGGTCGTGGTCTTGACCATGGTGTAGTGGATCATATCCCAGAAGACTATCCGGTCGCCAGGCTTCAGCTCGCGGTGGAACGACCAGTCGCCCATGAAGTCGCCTGACAGGCATGAGTTGCCTCCCATGCGGTATGTAGGTTTACCCTCAACGGGGTCAAAGGCCCCCATTATGACAGGCTTGTAAGGCATCTCCAGGCAGTCAGGCATATGGGCTGTGAAGGAGACATCAAGCAGGGCTGTTTTTATGCCGTCACGCACAACAATATCCTCCACTGTCGATACCAGCTCACCGGTCTCCCATGCAAAGGCGCTTCCCGGCTCGAGGATAAGGTGAATGCCATGTTTCTCCTTAAACCGGCGCAACAGGTCTATGAGATGCCCGGTATTGTATTCCTTGCGTGTCATCAGGTGCCCTCCACCCATGTTGAGCCATCTGAGCCGTGGAAGCAGGTGCCCGAACTTCTCCTCGACCACGCCAAGAACCTTCTCAAGAGTATAAGAATTCTGATTCAAACAGGACATGAAAATGGAGTCCCTCCACCCCTTCCGGCAGTCCGTCAGCCAGTTCTGCGGCCGTCACACCCAGTCGGGATCCCGGGGAGCAAGGATTATATATCCCATGCGCTATTTCCGAATATTCAGGATTTATGCGCAGTCCGGGAGAGATATTCTGACCTTCACGTTTCAGCACGGGGGCGTACTTTGCATACTGCGCAAGGGAGTTGAAGGTTATGTGCGAGCTGTAGCGCATGATTGTCCCGAACTCCTCCCTGCGGAAGGCGGGTGCGTAGGTATGTGCCGGCACTCCCATCTCCTCAAAGCAGAGACGGGCTTCGTGTATCGAGCTGGCAGCGGCGCCGGATATGTATTCACGCACAATGGGGAAGACAGACCACATGGCAAAGCCCTTGAATGCCAGAATTATCTCTGCTCCCGAGGCCTGTGCGACATGTTTAATCAATTCCAGGTTACGTCTCAGCCTCTCTTCGTCGATCACATAGCAGGGCGAAGGAATTTTCGGGTAGTCAATCATATCAGAGTTCCGGGTCGATGTCAAACTTCTCATGCCATGGAAGGCCCATGCCGGCCAGTTCCCCGAGGAAGGGATCAGGGTCGAACTGTTCCACATTCCAGACGCCAGGTTTTTTCCACAGACCCTGCATAAACATCATGGCTCCCGTTGCGGCTGGCACACCGGTGGTGTAGCTCACCGCCTGGGTTCCCGTCTCACGGTAGGCCTCCTCATGGCTGCAATTGTTCCATATATAGTAAGTCCGCTCCTTCCCCTCCTTGTCGAGGCCCCTTATACGGCAACCTATTGATGTCCACCCCTTGTAGTTCTCTCCCAGGTCACCCGGGTTGGGCAGTACCTCCTTCAGGAACTGAATGGGGATGATCTCCACTCCTTTATAGATGACAGGGTCAATACGGGCCATTCCTATGTTCTGGATCACCCTGAGATGCGTCAGGTACTCCTGCCCGAAAGTCATCCAGAAGCGTGCGCGCTTAATCGATGGGAAGTTCCTGACAAGAGATTCCAGCTCTTCGTGGTATATCAGGTAAGACTCCCTGGGCCCTATACCGGGATAGGTCAGCGGCTTGTGTATCTCATGAGGCTCCGTGTAAATCCATTTGCCGTTCTCCCAGTATTTGCCCTTCTGGGTCACCTCCCTGATATTGATCTCCGGGTTGAAGTTTGTGGCGAAGGGTTTGCCATGATCTCCGGCGTTGCAGTCAACGATGTCAAGGTAATGTATTTCCCTGAAGTGGTGTTTTGCGGCGCGGGCGGTAAACACCCCTGTCACCCCCGGGTCAAAGCCGCAGCCAAGGATGGCTGTCAGGCCCGCACCACGGTACCGGTCATGATATGCCCACTGCCATGAATACTCATATTTAGCCTCTTCCGGAGGTTCATAGTTGGCAGTGTCAAGGTATGCTACCCCTGTTTCGAGGCAGGCATCCATTATATTGAGGTCCTGGTATGGCAGTGCAAGGTTGACGACCAGTTCAGGCCCGAATGACCTGATGAGCGCTGCCATCTCCTGAACGTTGTCAGCGTCTACCCTGGCAGTCTGCACCCTGTTGCCTCCTATGCGCTCAGCAATGGCATCGCATTTCGACTTAGTCCGGCTGGCCAGCATAATTTCATCAAACACTTCAGGCATCCCGGCCATTTTGGTCACTGCAACCGTACCGACGCCACCCGCGCCCACAACAAGTACCTTTCCCATTACGTTATATTCAGGTTATATGCAAAGGTAATTTTTTCAGACATTTTTTTTAGCCCCCGGATGCGGGTTTAAGTAAAAGTTATATTTTTGCACTCGTAACAATAGAGTTGTCTTTTATGGACGATTATCACGCGAGCCGTTTTATTAATTTCGTTCTGCTGAGGTAAGTTGGCGACAGTTACCTCTGTGGAAATAAAAAGAGGAGGTACTATAATGATTACTTACTGGCAGATGATCCCCAACGGTCTCCTTCCGTTGAATTCTTTTGAGAAAGGCTGCATTGTCAACGTCACTGATCCCACACCTTCAGAAATAGGCATACTCAAGACCACGCTCAAGGTTCCTGAGGATTTTCTAGCAGACATACTTGACGTTGATGAGCGTTCGAGGATGGAGGTTGATGAGGATATTTTACTGATGATTTACCGTATTCCCTATCAGAACCAGTCGAACGGTTTTCCCTTCACCACCATTCCTCTTGGCCTCGTGCTGAACAAGGACAGCCTTGTCATCATCTGCCACAATAACAATGAGGTACTTGACGATTTTTTCAGTCGCAGCGGCAAGGGGATAACCATAGAGACGAAGATTGACCTGATCCTGCATCTCTTTCTGCGCACCACCATGTTCTACCACAGGTACCTGAAGCAGATCAACAACCAGACGGCTATGATAGAGCAGGATCTGGAGAAGTCGACCCGCAACCAGGAGCTTCACCGGCTTCTGAAGATGGAAAAGTGCCTGGTATACTTCACCACCTCGCTTCGTTCAAATGAGATGATGATGCTCAAGCTCAAGAATTCCAAATGGATCCGCGACTACGAGTTCTCTTCCGACCTTTTGGAGGAGGCTACTATTGAGAACCGTCAGGCCATTGAGATGGCAAAGATATACAGTGACATTCAGAGTGGAATGATGGATGCCTTCGCTTCGGTCATATCAAATAACCTGAGCATCGTGATGAAGTCTCTGACTATTGTTACGATAATCCTGATGGTTCCGACACTGGTGGCGAGTTTCTATGGCATGAATGTCCCGAACAGGCTTGAGGACAACATGATAGCTTTCTGGCTGATTCTGGGCGGTGCACTCTTGCTATCATTCCTTGGAGTCCTCCTTCTAAGGAGGATGAAGTGGATGTAAGAGGCCTCCCGCTCTGTGCCGGGAAACCCAGGCCTTACTACTGCTTCGTGAGGTGCTGTCTGATCTTCTCAAGGTTCTGCTGTGTGCCGCAGTCGAACCAGTAACCCTCATCATGAAGGTATGCCATTATCCTGTTCCTTCCTGCGAGCATGAGGTAGATTGAGGTCATGGTATATATGCCTTCAGGCATCATATCAAGGATTTCCGGGGAGAGTATGTGAATGCCTGAGAAGGCTATCTCTTCGAGCCCCTTACTGCTGTTGACGGAGATTATCTCTTCCTTTGTCGCTATGTTCCTCCAGCCCCTTATTCTGCCGGCTTTGTCAACCAGGAAGAACCTGTTGCCGGGCCTGTGCCTCACAGCCAGGGTGGCCAGGGCGCCAGTATTGAGGTGTTTCTGATATAAATCACTTAAATCCAGGTCGGTGAATATATCCACATTATAGCATATAAACGGCTCCATGGCAAAGAAGCTGCGTGCATTCAGCAGTCCTCCGCCCGTGTCAAGCAGCTCATGTGTCTCATCAGATATTGTTATCCGGAAGCCATTGCTGCGAAGACTCTCTATCTCCTCCTTCATCAGGGCCGGGTGGTGATGAATGTTGACTATCATGTCGTCAAATCCTGCAGCGGCAAGTCTTTCAACAGCCATTCGCAGTGCGCTCTTACCGTTCACATCCACCAGTGCCTTGGGTCTCTCAATGCTCAGTTCGCCGAGTCTCGTCCCGAGGCCGGCCGCAAAGATCATAGCCTTCATTGGCTGATAGCTGTATGGGTGATTGTCACGTTTACGCCGGGCATTGACGAGAGCATTGAAGCCACTCTCTCGGCGCACCACACTGACCTGTGGCGCCCGCCCACGCATCCGAAGGCAGCGTTGATGTCAAGGATTCCCTTTCTCCTCATCGGAGGGAGGGAGTTGCGAATGATGTTTGTGCAGTCGCCCACAAAAGCCACAGCCTCGTCATCATTGCCGAAGAACTCAACCACCTCGGGGTCCAGTCCGGTGAGTTCGTTAAGTTCGGTCAGGGTGGCGGGATTGCTAAGACCCCGGCAGTCGAAGACAAAACCGCTGCCGCCGTCATAGCTGATCGTTTTCCCCTTGACATATGAGAAACTCTCCAGGTGTATCTTCACCAGGTCCTGGTAGTGGGACAGGATACGAAATTTGCGTTGCAGTGGCACCGCCTCCGATGCTTTCTTCAGTTCAGGGAGATCTATTTGTACGGCATCACCTGCCAGAAGCTCGTTCATAAGCTCCACGGCCGGCACAATGCTCTCGGCGAATGTTGGCTTGTTCTCATGCAATCCCCTGAAGCCAAATGCTCCCAGTGCCTGCATGAGCCTTATGAGGGTAAATGCACCGGAGTATTTCTGAAGAGACTCCCTCGACTTGCCCGTGGCAGAGGCGAAGAGACCGAGGTGGCGGTCAATGGTTTTCTGTCGTAAGCCGGCAGGTATATAGGCTTTGGCGTCATACACCAGCGAGGCTATATCATAATGGGGAGCACCCAGCCTTCCTCCCTGGTAGTCAATGTACCAGGGCTTTCCGTCTCTCAGCATGATATTGGCTGTCTGGAAATCGCGGAAAAGAAAATAATCCTGCCCCGCGTCAAGCAGAAAGCGTGTCAGAGTCTCAAAATCGCGTTCAAGCCTGGTTTCATTGAATGGTGCAGCTATCAGTTTAAGAAACATGTACTTGTAATAATTCAGGTCCCACACGATGCTCTGACGGTCGAAGCTGCGGTGGGGATAACACAGTGAAAGATCTAGTCCGTCGATGCCTTCGGTCTGGATTCTTACCAGGTCAGCGGCGATGGTCATGAAGAGCACTTCAGTCTCCTCATTGAACCTCTCCTCGTCGGAGCGGCGGGCGAGCCAGGTAAAGAGGTTTATGTCACCCAGGTCTTCAAGGAAATAGACCCTGTCATCAGGATAATAGACATAAATCTCAGGCACAGGCAGCAATTTCGACCTGAAGTGATTCGAGAATCCGACAAAGGCATCGTTCTCCTCCCGGCTGGGGTTATAAGCCCCAATGACCTGCCCCTCAGCGTAAAAGAGCCTGAAGTAGACCCTGTCGGAGCCCGACTGCGGCAGGCGGGTTATTATCTCGGGAGGGGAGCCTTTCCATCTCAGGAAGGCCTGTTCTACTGTTAACCTGATATCCATTTCAGAGCCGGATGATGATCTTTTTGCGATACAGTATATATCCCACTGCCCAGATTACTATCACGAGCATTATCGGGAACATGAGGCTTGCAAGTTTCTGCTCTCCAAACAGCGGGCTGCAGACATGGGTGAAGATCCAGTTATAGAGCGAGACCTCTCCTATCTTTATTGCCAGCAGCGTTTTGGTCAGCATGCCGGCAAGCACGTATGTAAAGAGGGCGTTGATGCCGAAGACATTGAAGAAGCCCGTCCATCCCCGCAGGTTCCAGATATCCACTATCATGAAAAGCAGGGCCAGAATCACCATACCTATCCCTCCTGCATAGAGGACATACGAGCTTGTCCAGATCGGTTTATTGATCGGGAAGAACTCGCCCCAGAGCAGTCCGGCTCCAATGAGCAATGCCCCGATGAGCGTCATCAGGCCAACGGTCTTCCAGGTAGTGCCAGTCCTGCTTATCAGGTGACCAATCATAAATCCAAGCAGTACCGTAGCTGTTGCCGGCAGGGTGCTTAGCAGTCCTTCCGGATCGAAGGGCATGCCGAAGCCCTTATAGAGATGGTTCTCCCCTATTATGGCCAGGTCAACTGTCCGTGCGAAATTACCCTCGAGGGAATATGGGTCGCTCCCTCCCAGGAAGTACATCAGTGCCCAGTAGCCAAACAGTATAACGGCAGTTGCTATCCAGATATAATTCTTTCTGATCAGCAGTACAATAACTGCTCCCAGTCCCCATGCCAGTGCTATCCTCTGCAGTACGCCCATTATCCGGAGGGTGCCATAATCACGGACAAAGCGCGGGAAGATGGTGAGAAACAATCCTACCGCGAAAATAAGGGCAACCCTTCTCAGTATGCGGACAAGGGAGGCACCTGAAAACTCGAAGTTGAACTTTCGGAGGGAATACCACATTGCGACCCCGGAGATAAACAGAAATGAGGGAAAGACCAGGTCTGTGGGTGTGCAGCCATGCCAGGCGGCATGCCTGAGGGGTGCATAAACATGACTCCATGTACCCGGAGTGTTGACGATAATCATGAATACCACCGTCATACCCCTGAATACGTCGAGTGACATAAGACGCGCTGACTTGCTGCCGGCGCTCCTGCCGGAACTCTTTGATGCTGCCATTTTCGATTTTTTAACTTCGTAAAAATAACAATTTGGAACTAATCAACCGGAGTAAAGTATAACAAAGAAAAGTGCTATTTTTGATTTATTCCAAATTCATGCATCCAATGAAAAAAACAAGGTTTCCCGTTCTTCTGACTCTTGCTCTTATTATTCTCTCGCCCGTGAGGGCTCAGTCTGCTGACAGCAAGGTACCCTGGCAAAGATATATTGACGACAGAAGGGTTGACAGCATTCTTAACACTCTGCCGGTAAGAGAGATGATCGCTCAATTGATCTGGGTGCCCGCATGGGCTTCAGACAAGGGCGACAACTTCAGGCAGGTGGAAGAACTTGTGACAAAGCACGGTATAGGAGGAGTTATTTTCTTTGAAGGCTCGAGGGAGAGACAGATTGATTTCACTGAGAGGATCGCGAAGGTTACGAAGATTCCCCTCATCATTGCGCAGGATGCCGAATGGGGAACAGGCATGCGACTCAGGGAGATTGAGGATTTCCCCTACCAGATGACTATGGGTGCCCTTCAGGATGATTCTCTGATTTACCGGATGGGGGCTGCTGTCGCATGGCAGTGCAGTGACATAGGCGTCAACGTCAACCTGGCTCCCGTGGCCGATGTCAATAACAACCCGCTCAACCCGGTTATCAATTACAGGTCGTTCGGGGAGGATCCGGAGAAGGTAGCAACAAAGGCGGTCATGTACATGAAAGGGCTTCAGGATAACGGCATTATGGCCTGCGCCAAGCATTTCCCCGGTCACGGTGACACGGATGTGGACTCACACACCGGTCTGCCTGTCATCAGGGGTGACCGTAAGCGCTTTGACAAGGTTGAACTGGTGCCCTTCAGACGGCTTATTGATGAAGGAATCGGGTCAGTAATGACTGCTCACATCAGCGTGCCGGGTCTCGATAATACTCCCGGACTTCCTGCCACCTTCTCAAGAAAGGTTATCACCGGTATGCTGAAGGAAGAGGCCGGTTTCAGGGGTCTGATCCTTACAGATGCCATGAACATGGCCGGTGCCACAATGACATATCCTTCAGGCGTCGCCGACGCCGAGGCGCTGAAGGCAGGCAATGATATTATTGAATATTCCACCGATCCGTTGGGTGCCATTGATGAGATAGCCAAAAGGGTTGAGAAGGGCGAGATTGCGGTAGATGAGATCACAACAAGGTGCCGCAGGTTACTGGCAGCAAAGATGTGGCTGGTGAGCGCGAATTCTGAAAAAGGAGGTTCGTCCTGCAGCGATGTCATTCCCGCGTCAGCTCATCCGGCGCTTATTAGAGATCTCTATGCCGGCGCCATGACGCTGATTGAGAACAATGACAACCTGGTTCCGCTGGGACGTCTTGACAGAATAAAGATTGCCACCGTTTCGGTCAACCGTCTGGCGATGACCGAATTCCAGAGGATGACTGACAGGTACACCAACGCTGACCATTACTTTATTGACCCCAGCAATGAAGTTGGCGCTCAGTTTGTGCTCTCGAAGCTGAAAGACTATGATGTAGTCATTGCCGGTATCTGTGCACTTGAGCAGAAGCCTGCCGGAGGATACGGAGTGACTGAGCAGCTGAATTCCGTCTTCAGGCAGATAGCCGCGCTTAACCGGTCGGCCGTCATCTGGTTCGGGAATCCCTACGGCATTGCGAGGCTCGACATGAGTGTCAGGCCCACCGCCCTGCTAGTAGCCTACCAGGATAACAGCTACACTCATCAGACATCTGTACAGGTGCTCTTCGGGGCACTGGGTGCCAGCGGAAGGTTGCCGGTCACCGTAAATGCCAATTATCCCGAAGGATATGGCATCAAAACACCCGGAGGCATAAGGCTCCAGTTCGGATTTCCTGAGAACGCAGGCCTCTCATCGGAGAAACTGATTAGCAAGGTTGACTCAATCGTTCAGAAGGGGCTTGATACGCTGGCCTTCCCGGGGTGTCATGTGCTCATTGCCCGCAAGGGGATCGTAGTACTTAACAAATGCTACGGCTTTCACCTTTATGACAGCACCGAGGCGGTATCGGAACACGACCTGTGGGATCTGGCCTCGGTGACAAAGGTTTCAGCCGCAACGCCGTCGCTGATGCTGCTTAATGACCGGGGGCTGTTCGATCCCGACAATACGCTGGGACATTACCTGCCATGGTACAGGTTCTCCGACAAGGGCGACATGCTTCTGCGCGAAATGCTTGCCCACCAGGCCGGGCTGAGGTCATGGATACCCTTCTGGCGAAACACTCTTGAGAGCGACAGCACCTTCAGGAGAGGGATCTTCAGTGATTTCAGCAACAGGCGGTTTGCTCTCCAGGTGTCTGATTCCATTTATATGAACAGGCATTACCTGAAGGATATGTTCAGGGAGATACGTGACAGCCCCAAAGGCCCGAAGAAATATGTCTATTCTGACCTGACCTTCATTCTTGCGGCTGAGATAATTGAGAGCCTGACAGATACGACCATCGATAAATTTGCCCCGGTTAACATTTACCGTCCGATAGGGGCTTTCAACATCACTTACAACCCGCTTGAAAAATATCCAAGGGAGCGGATTGTGCCGACAGAATATGATTCACTGTTCCGTCAGCAGCTGCTGCGCGGCACTGTGCATGATGAAGGAACGGCCATGCTGGGAGGTGTATCAGGTCATGCCGGGCTCTTTGCCACGGGCAATGACCTTCTGAAGCTGGTTGAGATGTATCGCAGGGGAGGCGAATACGGTGGCGTGAGAGTGCTGAGTCCTGAGGTTCTAAAGGAGTTTACGCGGGTGCAGTATCCTGAGAACGAGAACCGCAGAGGTCTGGGCTTTGACAAGCCTCTCCCGGGAAATGACACTATACCTCCTGACAAGGCCTATCCATGTCATTCAGCCTCACCGTCAAGCTTCGGCCATTCGGGCTTTACAGGCACCTTTATATGGGTCGATCCGGAGGCGGAGATATCCTATGTCTTCCTCAGCAACAGGGTCTACCCAACCCGCAACAACAGCAAGCTGTCAGATCTCTCTATCCGCGGGAAGATACTACAGGCAACATATGATGCGATAATTGAATAATTTGCGATTTGCGATTCTCGATTTTCGATTGGGACCCGTTAAAAATCGGCAATCGCACATTGACAATCGCAAATAAAAAAAACCGCGGCATCGCGGTTTTTTTTGTGCCCAGGACAAGACTCGAACTTGCACACCCTTGCGAGCACCAGCCCCTCAAGCTGGCGTGTCTACCAATTTCACCACCTGGGCGGTTATTGGCTCAGAGCTCAGGGCTCAGGGCGGAATGTTATTGCTCTGTGCTCCTGGCGCTGCGCTCTGCGCTGTTTTTTGTGCCCAGAACAGGACTCGAACCTGCACATCATTGCTGACACTAGTCCCTGAAACTAGCGCGTCTACCAATTTCGCCATCTGGGCTATTAGAAGTCAAAAGTCGAAAGCCGGAAGTCAAAAGTCTAAAGTGACCTCTTTTGTCTTGCGCCTTTTATCCTTTGTCTTGTAACGCGGGTGCAAAAATAAAGATTTTTTTCAATCATCGTACCTCTTTGCTAAAAAGAGAAATAATTTTGATGACAGATTTCACTTTTACCTATATTTGATCCCCAAAATATGATGTGCGCTCCAGGCTGGAAGCATCTCATGGAGAGAAGGAAAGATGAAGGTCTATAAATTCGGGGGAACCTCGGTGGGAAGCCCTGACCGATTCAGGGCGCTGGTCCCGCTGATCAGCGACGGTGAACTTAAGATAGTGCTATTGTCAGCCATGGCAGGCACCACCAATGCCCTTGTGGAGATATCGGAACTCTTTGCCGACGGCAACAGGGACGAGGCAGGCAGGAAAACCCAGCTGCTTCGAACAAGCTACCACAAGATTACTGATGAACTTTACGCCTCCTCTACCTGGGCAGAGCGGGCACATGATCTTATTGATGCACACTTCAACTACATCGTCACTCTCTTTTCACGTGAGTTCAGCAGGCACAACGAAAAGCGCATCGTTGCCCGCGGTGAGCTTATCTCAACGGCCCTGCTCCATTTTCTGCTGGCCGAGACGGGTATTCCCTCCTACCTGCTTCCGGCGCTCAATTACATGAGGATTGACAAGGATGGTGAGCCCGATTATTTCTATATAAGGGAGAACCTGAAGCGCGAGATGGCAGCAGTAAAAGATGAAAAGATCATTATCACACAGGGGTTCATCTGCCGCAATGCCTACGGTGAGACTGACAACCTTCGCCGCGGCGGGAGCGACTACAGCGCCACCATCACAGGTGCGGCCATCGGAGCTGAGGAGGTACAGATATGGACAGACATCAGCGGTCTCCATAACAATGACCCCAGGTATGTTGAGAAGACACGCGTGATCAGGAGCCTCTCCTATGGTGAAGCGGCAGAGCTGGCCTACTTTGGCGCAAAGATACTCCATCCCTCCAGCATCAATCCTGCCCGGATGAAGAACATCCCCGTCAGGCTCAAGAACACCATGGAGCCGTCCGACGAAGGCACGCTTATCACTTCAGAATCAACTTATGAGGATTATAAGGCAGTGGCGGCCAAGGATGGCATAATTGCGGTCAGGATACACTCTGACAGGATGCTGATGGCATACGGTTTCATGCGAAGGATCTTTGAAGCCTTTGAAGCCTTCAAGACCCCGATAGACATGATCACCACTTCAGAGGTCTCCGTCTCTCTTACCATTGACGACCCCACATATCTCGCAGACATAGTCAGAACACTGAGTTCGATAGGCGCAGTTGAAGTTGAAAAGGATCAGACGATAATATGCGTTGTGGGCGACTTCAGGCCTGACAGGGTCGGGTCAGCGCCGGAGATATTCGAAGCCCTGGATGATATCCCGGTAAAGATGATATCATACGGAGGCAGTGAAAACAGTGTATCGATACTTATAAATACGAGCGACAGGACAGCAGCCCTGCGGTCGCTCAGTGCCAAACTTTTTGATGAGGAATGATGTTCACAAATGAATTGACAGAAAGGCTTAAGAGCCACGATACTCCCTTCTACTTTTATGATCTCGACCTGTTACGCGAGACACTCGCAGTGGCGTCCGGGGAGGCCGCCAACAGGGGCTTTATCCTGCACTATGCCGTCAAGGCCAACTTCAATCCTGTTATCATGAAGATCATCGCAGGTTACGGGTTAGGGGCCGATTGTGTGAGCGGGAATGAGATTGAGCTGGCCGTGAATTGCGGGTTCCCGGCAGGTGAAACGGTGTTTGCGGGTGTTGGCAAGAGCGACAGGGAGATAGAGACCGCGCTGAAGCTCGGGATAAAATGCTTTAATGTGGAATCTTCGGCAGAGATGGAGGTGATAAATGAAATTGCTGGCAGAACGGGCTGCAGGGCAGCAGTCGCACTGCGTATCAATCCCAACGTGGAGGCGCATACCATCAGGCACATCACAACCGGCACCGATGAGAACAAGTTCGGTATAAGGATCGGTGAGCTTGAATCGGTCACTTCGCTCCTGCCCGGGCTGGAGAATATTGATTACAGGGGAATTCACTTCCACATAGGATCACAGATCACCGATCTGCATGTCTACCGTAACCTCTGCTCAAGGGTGAATGAGATATGGCAGTGGCTCACCGACAGGGGCCTGGAGCCTGACGACATCAATGTGGGCGGAGGTCTGGGAATAAGCTATGATGAGCCTGACCGGTTCCCCTCCTTTGCCGATTACTTCGATGTCTTCAGGGAGCATCTTGACAAGAAGATCCGCAGCACCATCTCGTTCGAGCTGGGCAGGTCACTCACTGCCGGTTGCGGTTCCCTTATCTCGAGGGTGCTGTTCGTGAAGCCGGGTGCCGGTGAGACCTTTCTTATCCTTGACGCAGGCATGACAGACCTGCTGCGGCCCGCACTATACCATGCCTATCACCGGATTGAGAATCTCTCTTCCGTACTGCCGGCCAAAAAATATACCGTTGCAGGGCCTATCTGCGAAACCACCGACACCTTCGGAAAATTCATTTCACTGCCGGAGACCGGGCGAGGTGATCTCATTGCCATAAGGTCGGCAGGTGCCTACGGAGAGGTGATGGCAATGCGCTACAATATGCGTTCGCTGCCGACATCGGTGTTCTCTGATCAGGCAGTAGGCAATGATTTAAGGCAAGAGGCAAGAGGCAATAGGCAGTAGTCCAGTCGGCAATCAGGACTGAAGACTTAAGACAAAAAAAGCTGCGCGAGCAGCTTTTTTTGTCTTCCCGGGCTATTTTTTCCTGAGCAATTTCTTTACCGGATCTGAAAAGAAGAGCATAAACAATCCGAATATCAGTGTGCATATACCTGAGATCAGGTTAACATTCACGTTGAGTGAACGTGCATACATTGCGTCATTGCCTATGGTTGCGAGGCCGTAAATAGTGATGATCAGCCCGAAGATCGAGAACATCAGTCCAATCGGAAATCTTATATCTAACATGATCTTTGTTTTTTTTAGGTTACCAGAACAAAATAGAGAGCACAATCATGATGATTCCCACTATCAGTGCAAGGAACCATGGTCTGCTGAACCATTTCACGCCGCTGTCGTCCAGTCTTTGCGTCATGGAGTAGACGAGCCCGTCGAGCTCCGCATCGCTCTTTTCGCGTTTCATAATCAGTGATATCACCACTGTGAGAAGAGTAGCGGTTGTAAATGCGATAATGGCAGTCCAGAAGTTCTGTGCCATCTCAACCGGGTAGGTATGAATCACGCCGAGCCAGCCTCCCTTGACGAGAGTGGTTGCTCCCTCTGGCTGTGTGAGGCCATGGTGCAGGAGGGCGATCAGGAAACCGACGAGCAGTCCTGTGAATGCAGCGTTGCCTGTTGACCGTTTCCAGAACATGCCCAGGAAGATGACCGCAAAGAGCGGAGCATTGATCATTGAGAAGATTGTCTGGAGGAAGTCCATGATGTTGCCGAACTTACTTGCAACGTAGGCTGCCGCGATGCTGACAATGACGCCAAAGACGGTAGCCATCTTTCCCACCTTGAGATAATGATTGTCATCGGTCTCCTTGTTTCCGGTGGCGGGACGGATATAGCTCTGGTAGATGTCATAGGTCCATACAGTATTGAATGCCGATACGTTTCCCGCCATCCCTGACATGAATGATGCGAGCAAGGCAGTGATGCCAAGGCCAAGGACGCCTGCAGGCAGGTACTGTTTAAGCAGCATGATGATTGTGTAGTCATAAATAGGCTGCCCGGCGTCATTCAGCGGCAGCGCAAACCCTTTGAGCGGATCATTGAGCAGTACCAGGGCTGCGATTCCGGGAACAATAATAAGAAAAGGAATGAACATCTTTGGTATGGCTCCGATGAGAGGCACCTTGCGTGCTGCGGTCATTGATTCGGCTGCCATTGCACGCTGAACGATCAGGAAGTTGGTGCACCAGTAACCGAATGAAAGCACAAATCCCAGCCCGGCGAAAATACCGTACCATGCTACCCCGAGCGGGTTACCCGCATCGGTGGCGGTGTACTTCCACGTTGTTGTCCACGTGTCGGCTGCAAATCCCTTATCCGCAACTATGGGTGCAAGGCTGGCCTGCATGCCGTCCCATCCGCCCACGTCTTTCATGACAAGAATAGCCATGGGCAGGAGGCCGATAATGATAATGAAGAACTGAAGCACTTCGTTGTAGATAGCTGAAGAGAGTCCTCCGAGATAGGTATAGGCAAGTACTATTGCTGCCGAAGCCAGGAGCGATACGTTGAAGTTCCACCCCAGTACATTCTCAAGAAGGATAGCCAGGGCATACATGGAGATGCCTGATGCAAGCACGGTCATGACCGCGAAAAGTATTGCGTTCAGTCCGCGGGTCTTTTCATTGAAACGAAGCTTCAGGTATTCAGGCACTGAACGGGCTTTGGAACCATAATAGAAGCGCATCATGAAAAGAGCCAGGAATACCATTGCGGGGATAGCGCCTATCCAGTAGAAATGGGTTGTGAGCATCCCGTACTTCAGGCCGGAGCCTGTCATACCCATTACCTCAAGTGCCCCGAGGTTGGTGGATATGAATGCGAGGCCTGCCACCCAGGCCGGGATGGATCTTCCCGCCTCAAGGAAGGCAGTTGCATTTTTCATGTATTTTTTCAGGGCCCACCCTATACCCAGTACAAAAGCGAAATAGACTATCATAACCAGATAGTCTATTCCGCCAAGCGCAAACTTTGTATCCATTTTATTATTTCGATTAGGTTAGTGAACACACAAACTTAGCGAAATTTATTACATAGAGAAAGGCGCCTGTTTTTTTTGTACTTAGAGCATATTATTTCTTTCCGGCAGTTTCGGTAGTCCTCTCCTTTAATGGGAGAAGCTGCGTCCTGTCGCGTTTTACTGCGCTCTTGGTGCCTGTGTAATCAACCCAGGCCACGAACCTGTTTAACTGGTTCTTCTGAAGCTGGTCAGTCCTGATCCAGTCCACATCCTCATTCCTTAGAGTATAGTTATTGTGTGTGGCGTGCCATACATCGATATAATAAACATAGGGTCCAAGGTTAGTGAAGACAACCTTGCCCGCAGAGTTGGTAAAACCTTCGATGATAGGGTTGGTTTCATTGTCCCAGTCGGTCTCGGTGGGATACAGTATCACGCTGGCTCCTGCCACGGGATACTCGTCATACCACTCAAGCACCTCGATCTCAAGCATCGTTGGCGAGACCACCTCTATATCGAGGTAAGACCTGTCGACATTGCCTGACTTTGAGTAGGCGCTCAGGACGACCGTGAAGATACCCGAGGCTGAATAAGAGTGAGCGGGTTCATAGGCGTCTGACCAGGTGCCGTCGCCAAAATCCCATTCAAATTCCGTTGCGTTGTGTGACCCGTTGAAGAAGAGGACCTCCTCTCCTATCTCTGCCCTGATCTTATCCGAGAAGAAATAAGCATCAGGCTGAACATCACATGAGCTGAGCATTATTGCTGCTGCTGCTACCGTTAAGATTAAAATTCTTTTCATGACTGCCGTTTTTGGTACTTTCTTGTTAAATCCAAAATCTGTGCCAATTAATAATTTCTCCAAAAGGGAGGTTTTTTACGGTCGTCTGCAGCTGTAAATGATCCTCTAAAAATCATTATCTTTGCAAACTATTTAAAAAACTGGAATATGATAAGGATCACCTTCCCCGACGGCTCTGTCAGGGAGTTCAATAAGGGGGTAAGCAGCTATGATATTGCGAGGTCAATAAGCCAGGGACTTGCTGCCGAAGTTTATGCGGCCACGGTCAACGGTGAGTTATGGGATCTCTCGCGTCAGCTGGTGACAGACGCCACCCTTCGCCTCCACAAGTGGGATGATGCGGAGGCAAAGCATGCCTTCTGGCACTCGTCAGCGCATCTGATGGCTGAGGCGCTTGAGGCATTATGGCCCGGCATCAAATTCGGTATCGGACCGGCTGTTGAGAACGGCTTCTACTACGATGTAGATCCCGGTGACGGCAAGGTGATTACCGACGCTGACCTGCCCCTCATTGAGGAGAAGATGAAGGAGCTGGCTGCAAAAAACAATCCGATCATACGTACCGAGGTCAGCAAGCAGGAGGCGATGGACCTCTTCACCGCCAAAGGCGACGAATACAAGACAGAGCTTATCTCAGAGCTTGAGGACGGGACCATCACCCTCTACCGGCAGGGCGGCTTCACCGATCTCTGCCGCGGACCTCACCTGCCGGATACTTCATCAATCAAGGCAATAAAGGTACTCAGCCTTGCCGGCGCCTACTGGCGTGGCGATGAGAAGCGAAAGATGATGACGCGCATTTACGGTATCACCTTCCCCAGGCAGAAGATGCTTGATGAATACATGGTTATGCTCGAGGAGGCACGCAAGCGTGACCACCGCCGCATAGGCAAGGATATGGAGCTCTTTGCCTTCTCACCACGGGTTGGCATGGGGCTGCCGTTGTGGCTTCCGAAGGGAGCTGACATGAAGCAGAGGCTGATTGATTTCATGACAAGGGTTCTTAAAGCGAGAGGCTATACCATGGTCTCCACACCGCATATCGGCAACGTCGACCTGTATAAGACCTCAGGTCATTTCGAGAAGTATGGTGCCGACTCCTTCAGGCCGATTACCACGCCGCAGGAGGGTGAGGCCTTCATGCTCAAGCCAATGAACTGCCCCCACCACTGCGAGATATTCAATGCCACACCCCACTCATACAGGGAACTCCCGATAAGGATGGCCGAGTTCGGAACGGTTTACCGCTATGAAATGAGCGGCGAGCTTCACGGACTTACCAGGGTGCGCAGCTTCACACAGGACGACGCGCACCACTTCTGCCGCCCTGACCAGCTGAAAGAGGAATTCAAGAGCATCATTGACCTGGTGCAGTACATATTCAAAATAGCCGGTTTTAACGAATTCACGGCGCAGATATCCCTCCGCGATCCTTCGGACATGGAGAAGTATATCGGCACCGATGAGAACTGGGATAAGGCTGAGCAGGCCATCATCGAAGCCGCCGGAGAAAAGAACCTGGTCACCACACTTGTCATAGGAGAAGCTGCATTCTACGGGCCCAAGCTTGACTTCATGGTCAGGGATGCCATCGGGCGCAAGTGGCAGCTTGGAACCATACAGGTAGATTATAACCTGCCGGAGCGGTTTGAGCTCACATATAACGGCAGCGACAACCAGAAGCATCAGCCGGTGATGATCCACAGGGCCATCTTCGGTTCCATGGAAAGATTCGTGGCTGTACTCATTGAAAACACGGCAGGCAAATTCCCGCTCTGGCTCACACCTGATCAGGCCGTGGTGCTTCCCATAAGCGAAAAATTCAATGATTATGCAAAAACTATTTCATATCTCCTTAATAATTCCGATATTCGCACCCTGATTGACGACAGGAGCGAAAAGATAGGTAAGAAGATAAGGGATAATGAGTTAAAGAGGATCCCATACCTTCTTGTGATAGGCGAAAAAGAGGTTGAAGCCGGAACGGTTTCTGTCAGAAGGCAGGGTGAAGGCGACAAGGGAGTGATGAAACCGGAGGAATTCATAAGCCTTGTCAAAGAGGAGATTTTGAAAGAAATTGGCAACTAAAAGATTGATTTTAAACATAGTATTAATTTAACTGGAGGACAAAACCATAGCAGGACCGATCTTTTCCAGGCCCAGGCCGGGAAGAAAACCCGAACCGGAACACCGGATTAACAACAGGATAACAGCCAGAACAGTAAGGGTGGTGGGTGAAAACCTCGAGCCGAAGGTATTGAGCATCGGCGAAGCCCTGAACCTGGCAGACGAGATGGAACTTGATCTTGTTGAGATATCTCCCAACGCTGAACCACCCGTCTGCAAGATCGTTGATTACCAGAAGTTTCTTTATCAGCAGAAGAAGAAGCAAAAAGAGATCAAGGCAAATGCAGCAAAGATTGTAGTAAAAGAGATACGTTTCGGACCCAACACTGACGATCACGATTACAACTTCAAACTGAAGCATGCAATCAACTTCCTTGAGGAAGGCGCCAAGGTAAGGGCATACGTATTCTTTAAGGGAAGATCGATACTCTTCAAGGACCAGGGAGAAAAGCTGCTGGCACGTTTTGTAGCCGATCTTGATGAGTACGGAAAGGTTGACCAGACACCGAGACTGGAGGGAAAGAGAATGATCATCATACTCTCACCAAAGAAAAAGAAGTAGAAATTATTTTTATACACATATATTTATTATGCCAAAAATTAAAGTAAATCCGGGTGCAAAGAAGAGATTTTCTTTGACCGGTACAGGTAAGATCAAGCGCAAGCACGCGTTCAAGAGTCACATCCTTACCAAGAAGTCGACCAAACGTAAGAGGAATCTTACATATGGTACCCTCGTGGACAAGACAGATGAGAAGAACGTAAAGCACCTGCTCGGTCTGAAGTAGTTATACGACCTGTCAGTGTGATAATCGATTGAATTATTAACCTGGATGTGAAGCTTAAAAGACCGCAAGCGGCGCTTACATCCGAAAAAGAGAAAAGAAAATGCCAAGATCAACAAACGCTCCAGCATCAAGGGCAAGAAGAAAGAAGATTTTAAAGCAGACCAAAGGGTACTTCGGCAGCAACTCGAACGTTTACACCGTTGCAAAGAACGTGCTCGAAAAGGGTCTCGGCTATGCCTACCGTGACCGCAAGGACAAGAAGGGTCAGTTCCGCGCGCTGTGGATCCAGAGGATCAACGCCGGCGTACGCCTTCACGGAATGAGTTATTCACAGTTCATCGGCGGACTTGAAAAGAAGGGAATATCCCTTAACCGCAAGGTACTTGCCGACCTGGCGATGAATCACCCCGAAGCCTTCAAGGCGATAGTGGATAAAGTGAAAGAATAAAAAAAGCGGGCAGGACCCGCTTTTTTATTGTCGATTTGCGATTGTCGATTGTCGATTATAGTTCTCCCAAATCGAAAATCGAAAATTGTAAATCGCAAATTATCTCTTGGCTCCTTTGAAGAACCTGTTGAACCTTATCTTCTTGAATCCCTGGGCCTCCTTGTCGACAGAGAGCCATACGAGCACAGGGCGTCCGACGATATGATCTTCTGGCACAAAGCCCCAGAAGCGCGAGTCGGACGAGGCATGCCTGTTGTCACCCATCATCCAGTAGTAATCCATCTTAAAGGTATAGCTGTCAGCCGGCTTGCCGTTGATCAGGATCACATTGTCGCGCACCTCCAGGTCGTTCTCTTCGTAGATATCGATAATGGATGTGTACAGGCTGATGTTTGTCATGTCAATCTTCACCGTGGTTCCTTTCCTGGGTATCCAGAGCGGCCCGAAGTTATCCTCGTTCCACCTGTACTGAGGGTCATGGGGGAAGATGTAGGATGCATATTCTCCCGGCCTCCTGTAATCAGCCTCGATGCCTGTCACATTGGCAAATCCTGATATCAGGCCAGCATTTTCCTTTGTCAGCGGCAGTCTGTAAACCGTGCCGGAAAGCATCATTGACAGGTCCGATTTTGATATACCCATCCTCTCGAATGCTTTGGGATTGATCCTTGTACCGTTAGTGCGGACGTAGTATGAGGTCTGCTGTGTCTCATGTTCCTCCACAATCTTATTATTTATTATCAGCTGGCCGCCTTTGATCAGCAGGCTGTCGCCGGGTATGGCCACGCATCTCTTTACATAGTTATCGCGACGGTCAACCGGACGGTAGATTACGGTATATTCATTCCAGACCATCTGCCGGGCCTGAGCGGTGTACTCTTCACGGCTTTTCAGTTTCCGGTTGGCTCGTATATCCTCAGCGGTGATCATCTCAGCACGTTCCCTTACTATCTCGTAATAGCTTATCACCTGGTTTTCAATACATACTGTATCTCCTGCCGGGAAGTTGAAGACAACGATATCATTGTTTTTAATATGTCTGAATCCTTTGAGACGCTTGTATTTCCAGTGTACGATGTCTGACCACGACTTACCCTTGCCGCCAGTAAATGGCAGGGTATGCTGGGTGAAGGGGAAAGCGACGGGGGTGTTGGGCATGCGTGGTCCGTAGGCCACCTTGCTTACCGCAAGATGATCACCCACAAGCAATGTCTTCTCCATTGACGGCGTGGGGATGCGGTAATTCTGGAAGAGGAAAATATTAATGAGAGTTACGGCGATAACTGCAAATATAAGAGCATCGAGCCATTCGATTACTGTGTGGTTTTTGACGTTACGCTTCTTCCAGAAGGCCCAGTTGACCTTCTTGCTCACATAAACGTCAAAGACTATGGGAAGGCCCAGTAACAGAATAAAGTTGCCAATCCAGATGACCCACAGGATATACAGCACGGCTGCGACGCCAAACTTAAAGAATTTGTTGTGCAATAACTCTTTCATCATTTTTAATTTTCGCTGCAAATCTACTATAATATATTTAAAACGTCAGCCATTGTAAAAATGCCCCTGCGGGTGGAGATGAACTCAGCGGCAAGCAGTGCTCCTGCAGCAAAGCCCCTTCGTCCCAGCGCCTCGTGCTTCAGTAAGATCAGGTCATCATCTGAGCTCCAGGTCACTGTATGGATTCCCGGCACCGCTCCTTCCCTTGCCGAACTGACAGGCACTTTTCCCTTTTCAGGTCCGGCATCCGTCTTCACCCATCCGCTGTAGCCGCCGTGCTGCTCCGTGATCTGACCGGCAAGAGTTATTGCCGTGCCACTGGGAGCGTCGAGCTTGGCTGCATGATGCACCTCCCCTATCTCTGCGCTGTATCCGGGTCTGTCCCTCATAATCCGTGCCAATTCCGTATTCAGCCTGAAGAGGATATTGACGCCGATGCTGTAGTTTGATGAGTGGATGAATGATCCTTTCTGTTCAAGGCAATAATTGACAACCTCGTCGTACCTTGTCAGCCACCCCGTGGAGCCTGACACTACGGGCACACCGTATGAGAGAGCCCGGAGGATTGTCTCAGCAGCTGCCGCCGGACCGGTGAACTCCATTGCCACATCGCACAAAGCGGCAATCTGTGAGTTAAACAGATCACGGTTTGTGACGTCGGTTCTCACAACAACCTCATGTCCGTCGGCAAGGGCTAGCTGTTCAATCTCGCGGCCCATGCGGCCATAACCAAGCAGGGCGATCCTCATCTACTATTCCGGCTCCAGTTTTATCTTTGCTGTCTTCTCGAGATCCTTCACATAGAACCGGGAGCCGGCAAAAAAGAGCGAGGCGCCAATCAGGAGCATGAACGGAAGCAGCGCCATGGCTTTTTCGATATCGAACAGGTCATACAGCCTCCCAATGACCAGGGGTGCGGTGGAGGCCCCGAGAAGGTTCTGCACCACTACGGCCACCGCATATGACATGGCCCTCATTCCCGGGTGTATTACATCCTGTGTTACGGCAGCTGCTGCCGGCAGGAAGGCAGTGACCATCACCCCCATCAGCAGAAAGAAGACATACTGGATTGTGCCATGTGTCAACCACAGTGCGAACATGAGGAGGATAGCAGATAATACCGTTGTTATAGTCGGAAAGAGGAGCCGCGCCCTGATATTCGATTTTCGCCACCTGTCTGTTATAATACCACCTACAGGTGCTCCGATTATTGCCAGTACCATTACGGCACTCGCCATTGAACCGGCCTTCTCTATCGGAAGATCGCGGGTGACATGAAAATAGGTTGAAAGCCAGGTTATGAGTGAAGTCGTGACAAATACCACAGCAGCAAAGCCAAAATAGGTGAAGATAAGAGATGGTCTGGAGAGAAATTCCCTGACCATATCCTTTTTCTTCATCTTTACCTTGACATTAAAGCTATCTGTGAATGAGAGGTCTACGGTCTTGTAATCCTTTACAAAGAAGAAAAGTACAGCAACGATCAGTCCGGGCAGTGCCACAATGCCGAAAGCATGCTTCCACCCCAGTTTGGCTGCTATAAACCCGCCCATAAGGACTCCTATAGCAGTGCCGAGAGGTATGGAAGCATTCCAGAGGCCCATCATCTTCGATCTCTTATCCTCGGGATAGAGGCCTGATATCACGGCGCTTCCTCCCGGGGCATATCCTGCCTCGCCGACTCCTATCAGGGCTCTTGCCAGGACCAGTTGCACGAAGTTGCCTGTCAATGCGCAGAGTGCCGTGGCGAGGCTCCATATCACGGCCATGATGCCTATCGTTTTTGTACGGTTCCAGCGGTCAACAAGAATTGAAATGGGAAAGGTGAGCAGGACAATGGCCCAGTAGACAGCCGAGACAAGAAGCCCGCTCTGCGTATGTGTTATTCCGAGGTCACGCTCAATATGCACAAACATTGAGGTAACGACCATCCTGTCTATATAATCAAACATATACAGCAGGAAGAGCAGCATGAACACGTAATTGGTGTATCCTTTGGTGTACAGATACCCTGTAGGAATAATCTTGTTTTTCATGGAGTGAAGATTTGGAGTTAAATTCACAGGTAAACCGGGACCTAAAATAATGCCTATTTTGTTATCTTGCACCAGTTTTGGCAAAACATTCTTATGAAACAACCATGTTTTAAGAAAACACAAACACAATAATTTTAAAATCAAAAACATAGGTTTACCGGCTCTTTTGCGGGACAAGCTATAATACCTTAATTAAAATATTATCATGATGAACCTAGGATTTATTACGGTTATGGTATTCTCACTTCTGGTTGCTGCTGGCTGTACAACAGCGGAAAAAGCCGACCTGGTAATTACCGGCGGCAAGGTGTTTACTGCCGATTCCCGGAGGGCTTATGCCGAAGCCATTGCTGTGAGGGGCAACAGGGTCATTGCAGTTGGCAGTGACAAACAGATCAGCAAATACATTAATGCGGGCATCACGAAGGTGATTGATGCAGAGGGCAGGTCTGTGCTTCCGGGCTTTAATGACGCTCATGCTCACTTCGGGCCTGTTGACCCGGACTATATTGAACTGAGGTATGTCACTGACCCTGATGTGATAACGGAGAGGGTAAGACAACAGGTGGCCAGGTCACAGAAGGGTCAGATCATTTACGGCGGACACTGGGAGCATGAGATGTTCACCACCCGCAAATGGCCGGTGAAAGAGCTTATCGATGCCGTCTCGCCGGAAAACCCCGTAGTTCTTCGCCGCACTGACGGTCACAGTGCCCTGGTCAACAGTTATGTACTCAGGAACTCTGGCATCACGCGAAGCACCCCGGACCCGTTTGGAGGTGAAATAATGCGGGATCCGGTCACGGGTGAACCGACGGGCATACTCAAGGAGAGCGCCATGGAGCTGATAAAGACCGGAGCAGTGAAGATCGATATGAGCCCTGAAGAGCGTAAGGAGAAGAAGTGGCTGGGATATATCACCGCCCTGCGCCAGGCTGCGGAGTATGGCATCACCAGCATTCAGATTCCCGGCAGCGCCGATTTTGGCATGTATGATTCGATAATGGCGGAGGGGATGCTCACCTGCAGGATAGATATTGGCGCCGAGCTCACCGCCGACCCCGTGAAGCTTGACAGTTACGAAGCGCTGAGGGAGAAGTATCCCTCGTCGGGCGAGTGGATCAGGTTTGGTTACCTGAAGGATTTCATGGACGGCACGCTGGGGTCAGCCACGGCGATGATGTTCGAGCCTTTCAATGACGAGCCCGGCAAAACCGGGCTGCCGCAAATGAGCTATGAAGAGCTTGAGACACGGGTTCTGGCTGGTGACAGCCGCGGGTTTCAGATAGGGATCCATGCCATCGGCCCTAAAGCCAACAACTGGATACTCAACGCTTATGAAAAGGCACGTGATGTCAACGGGATCCGCGACAGTCGTCACCGCTCGGAGCACGCTCAGATACTTATTGAGGAGGATATTCCGCGATTTGCCCGGTTAGGTGTGATAGCATCAATGCAACCCACCCACTGCATCACTGACAAGCGCTTTGCGGAAAAACGTATCGGCACTGAGCGCAGCCGCTGGGCCTATGCCTGGAAGAGTCTTGCTGACAGCGGTGCACAACTGGCATTCGGCACCGACTACTCCGTAGAACCGCTCAACCCCATGGAGGGGCTATATGCTGCAGTAACACGCAAGGACCGTAAGGGAGAGGAGGGCGACGGCTGGTTCCCGATGGAGAAGATAACCATGGAGAAGGCCATAGAGTATTATACACTGGGAGCTGCTTACTCGCAGTTCATGGAAGAGAGGAAAGGGATGCTCAGGGAGGGCTATTTGGCAGACATAACCATCCTCTCAGAAGATATATTCAATATCGCTGAGGAGATGATTATGTCAGTTAAGGCAGATTATACAATCGCAAACGGAAAAATAGTCTACGAAAGATAGAAACAGGGTAATCTATTTTGCCTGGTCGTCAATGGTTGCACCCGGCGCATTCTTTTTCACCGATGCGATACCATTCTCGCAGCTGGCCTGTGACTCGTACATTTCACTTGAGCCTACGACCTGCCCGTTGGTTGCCTTCAGGTTGAAGTGGAACTTACCGTTCTTGGCAACCTTCGACTCAAACCTCTTGACATCCCCGGCGTTCTTCATGACCGACTTGACTCCGTTCATGCATGAGGGCTTTGAGGCATATCCCTCGCTTGCAAGGATCACCTGGCCATTGCCGGCAAGGAGATTAAACTGAAACTCACCGTTTTTTCTCTTCGTGATAACAAATTTTCCCATGTTACTAAATTTATTTAAAGGTTAATTTCGATATGTCGTTTTCAAATATACAAAAAAACTGTATTAGATTTACCAGTCATGATTTTTATGAGGATAGACATAATAACAGTATTGCCCGAACTTCTCCGGAGCCCGTTTGATGAGTCGATAATCAAAAGAGCCAGAGCCAGGGGCATAGTCGAAATCAACATCATCAACCTGCGTGATTATTCGACGGACAAACATAGGAGTACAGACGATTATCCGTTCGGAGGCGGTGCAGGCATGGTGATGATGATTGAACCTGTTTACAACTGTATTGCACACCTCACCTCTCAGCGTCCTTATGATGAAATCATTTATACCTCTCCTGACGGCACGAGGTTCAGCCAGCAACTGGCAAATGAACTGTCAATGAAGCAAAATATGATCATTCTTGCGGGTCACTATAAAGGAATTGACCAGCGCATCAGGGACCATCTGATCACTCGTGAGATCTCCATCGGCGATTATGTACTTACCGGTGGCGAGCTGCCTGCAGCCGTGATCACTGATGCCATCGTGAGGCTCCTCCCCGGAGCCATATCTGATGCGGAATCAGCTCTCTCCGACTCGTTCCAGGACAACCTTCTGGCACCGCCTGTATATACCAGGCCGGCTGAGTTCATGGGATGGAAGGTGCCGGACATACTGACCGGCGGCAATACTCCGGAAATTGAAAAATGGCGCTTCGAACAATCGCTGCGCAGCACCAAAAAGAAACGACCGGACCTGCTGGGTGAAGAATCGTGATTCTTTCCTTTCTTTTTGTCGAAAAAGGTTTGTAACATTGCCTCCCTGCTGATAACAATAAAAACGGATACATTATGAAACCTCATGATTACATCGAAAGAGAAGAGAAGTACGGAGCTCACAACTATCACCCGCTGCCCGTAGTGCTTGACAGGGGCGAAGGACCGTTTGTCTGGGATGTAGAGGGAAAAAGGTATTATGATTTCCTTTCGGCATATTCGGCTGTAAACCAGGGACACTGCCATCCGAAGATAACGGCAGCGCTGGTGGAACAGGCTGGGAAGCTGACGCTGACCTCAAGGGCATTCTTCAACTCTGTTCTTGGCGAGTATGAGGAATTCATAACGAAATATTTTGGCTACGACAAGGTTCTTCCAATGAATACAGGCGCAGAGGGTGACGAGACAGCCCTCAAGCTCTGCCGCAAGTGGGCATATCTTAAAAAGGGTGTCAGGGAGAACCAGGCGAAGATCATCGTCTGTGAAGGCAACTTCCACGGGCGCACCATCACCATAGTATCCATGTCGACCGACCCGGATGCCCGGAAAGACTACGGGCCTTTTACCCCCGGCTTCATTACCATACCCTACAACGATCTGCCTGCACTGGAGAAAGCGCTCGCTGACCCTGATGTAGCCGGATTCCTTGTGGAACCCATCCAGGGTGAGGCGGGTGTCTTTGTACCCGATGATGGCTATATCAAAAAGGCCTATGACCTCTGCAAAAAGAACAATGTCCTCTTCATTGCCGACGAGGTGCAGACGGGCATTGCACGTACAGGCAAGCTGCTGGCGTGTGACCATGAGGGGGTAAGGCCTGACATCCTCATCCTGGGCAAGGCGCTTTCAGGCGGAGCCATGCCTATATCGGCAGTGCTGGCTGATGATGAGATCATGCTTACCATCAAACCGGGTGAACACGGCTCCACCTTTGGAGGAAACCCGCTGGCCGGCAAGGTAGCGATAGCCGCCCTGGAGGTTGTCAGTGACGAGAAACTGGCAGAAAATGCCGAGAGGCTCGGAAAGATTTTCCGCGATGAGATGAGAGCTGTTAAATCGGAGATGATTGAACTGGTAAGAGGCAAAGGACTGCTGAACGCCATTGTCATCAGGCCAAAGAACGGCAAGGAGGCGTGGGATGTATGCCTGGCGATGAAGGAGCTGGGCGTTCTGGCCAAACCGACACACGGGCATATAATACGGTTCGCCCCTCCGCTTGTCATCACCGAAGAGCAGCTGCGCGATGCCATATCACTGATCACCAGGGCAATACGCCAGTTCGAATAGGATCACGGCATCCGTGACGGAGTGTTGTATTTATGATACTGCTCCGATAATAAAAGATTGCTATTTTTGCCGGCACTATCAATGTACTATGAGAATAGCTGTAATTATATATGCCGTGGTTTTCCTGAACGCCTGTGCCGGCACCGGGCGGCAGGCATCCGTTACTCAGACTGATGTGATGCAGACCGGGGGGCGGCAGGCTGCCGTTTCCATGGGTGAAACAAGGCAGACTGAAGAACAGCAGGCCGCTGTTTCAATGGGCGGTGTGATGCAGGCTGCAGAACAGCAGGCCGCCATCACACAGGGTGAGCTGACGCACATCGCCGGACGTCTCGCATCCGACGAGTTCTCAGGCAGGGGAACAGGTACCGTCGGCGATTCGCTTGCGGCACTCTTCATAAGAGAGGAGTTCATGAAAGCCGGGCTGGTCCCGTTCAACGGCAGCGGGCTGCAGCAGTTCCGGGTTAATACAGCAGTGGAAAGCGGTGACAGGAACATGCTCATTATCAATGGCAGAAAGTATCTCTCCGGAAAAGACTTCGCACCACTTGCTCTTACATCAAACAGTGCCCTCCGTGCACCGGTTGTCTATTGCGGATATGGCTTCATGTCACCGGCTGACTCACTTCAATGGAACGATTTCAAAGGCATTGACATCAAGGGCAAATGGGTTCTGATGCTCAGGGGTTACCCCGAGTCAAATCCGGCGGCAAAGCCATATGAAGAGATAAGCTCAGACCGGATGAAGGTCATGAACGCAAGAGAAAACGGCGCTGCTGGTATACTTCTTGTGTCCGGAGAGAAGTGGGATCCGGCGGATAATCTTGAAAAGCCTTCCCGTGGAGAAGGGAGCGCCGGTATTCCGGTGCTGCATATTAAGAGAGGCGTTGCAGACTCTATACTCAAGCCCTCGGGTATCACTTTGGGCGAGCTGGCAGAAAGGACTGATGCTATGACGGCGACCGGCAGTTTCATTACCAGCTCCGAGGCTGAAGCAGAGGCAGAGGTAATTGCAATGCAGGCCAACACTTCCAACGTTGTCATGAAGCTTGGAGGCACTCATCCTGATGGAGAATACATCATCATAGGAGCTCATTATGATCATCTTGGCATGGGAGGCCCCGGCTCGGGAAGCAGGACTCCTGATACAGTAGCCATCCACTACGGCGCTGATGACAACGCTTCAGGTGTGGCCCTGATGATAGAACTGGCAGAGAGACTTGCCGCCGAAAAACAGAAATATGCCCGGGATATCATCTTTGTTGCCTTCTCCGGCGAGGAGATGGGGCTGCTCGGGTCCAAGTACTTTGTTGAGAATATGGGCATCGACCCGGCCGCCGTCAATCTGATGGTTAACCTTGACATGGTCGGCCGGCTGAGGGAGGGCAACGGGTTGCAGGTTGGAGGCGTAGGGACTGCCGCAGGATTGCGTGGCAAAGTTGCCTCATTCAATGACACCACTGAGCTGAGTCTCAGTTTCACGGAAGAAGGTTACGGTCCTTCCGACCACTCCTCGTTTTACGCAAAGGATATTCCTGTCCTTGTCTTTACCACCGGAGCCCATCTCGACTATCACACTCCGTATGACACCTGGGACAAGCTCAACTATGACGGGATGGTAAGGATAGGTTATCTGCTGTACGATATAGTGAACTACGCTGCCGGAGAACCTGGCAGGCTGGCCTTCACGGAAGCAGGGCCAAAGGGCCCGGCACAGTCAATGAGCCGCAGGCGTGGAGTGACATTCGGCATCATGCCCGATTTCGCCGGAAATGTAAAGACCGGATTGCGTGCCGACTTTGTCACCCCGGGCAAACCGGCTGCACTGGGCGGAATGGAAAAGGGTGATATAATTGTGGCAATAGAAGATAAGCCTGTAAACAACATTGAGGATTACATGTTCAGGCTTAGCCAGCTTAAGCCCGGACAAGCAGTAACAGTTGAGGTCATTCGCGGAGAGAAACGCGAGTTGTTGATAATACAGTTATAAAACAGATCTAAAAGTCTTTATGAAACCCACATGCCTTACATATACAAACATTTATGAATATGATTTTCAAACAGGTGGGTTCCATCAGACCATTTAAAATTTTATAATATACTGATGAAAAAAATTCTCTTTTGGACCATAGCTGTGCTTATAACAGTGGCAGCCGCATTGTATCAGAGAACAACTGGACCGACCTACCCGAAGCGGGTTGACACTCTGATAGATGGAACCGGATATTCACTCACTCTTAAAAGAAGCCAGACCAATACCCATCCCTGCATGATAAAGCTTGAGGTGCCTGCTGAAGTCAGGGGTGAACTGCATTACAGAAAGTTCAGGGTCGATGAAGAGTGGATCGCGGTCTCCATGGAACATGACGGGACTGTTCTTGCGGGCGCACTCCCCTCCCAGCCTGCAGCCGGCAAGCTCGAATATTACATTGTTCTCACAGCTCCCTCCGGCGGTCAGGTTGAAATAGCGCGTGAACAGCCGGTGGTCATAAGGTTCAAAGGAAACGTTCCCGCAGTGATTATGATTCCGCATATCCTCATAATGTTCTTTGCCATGCTCCTCTCGAACCTGGCAGGCATCACGGCAGTCTCCGGCCGCACGGAGCAGAGGAGATACGGGCAGTGGGCACTCTGGTTGCTCCTTGCCGGCGGAATGTTTCTTGGACCCCTGGTGCAGAAATTTGCCTTCGGGGAGTTATGGACAGGTATTCCCTTCGGGTGGGATCTGACTGACAACAAAACCCTGATTGCCGTCATCGCATGGATTGTGGCGGTGGTGATGAACAGAAAGCGCCCGCGACCAGGATATACCATAGCTGCAGCCATCATCCTTCTACTGATCTATTCCATTCCGCACAGCCTCTTCGGATCGGAACTTGATTTTGCCACCGGGGTGGTTACACAGGGCTGAAAAAATAATTTTATCCTCTTCCAGCTTTTTTTTACCTTGGATGCAGCATTCGCGTGCAGTTCTCGTCATTGAATTGAAGAGTTCAAAAACGTGGGTGCAGCGTCAAACATATCTAAACCAGATCTTGCATTAAAGATGGAAAATGTTGAAGCAGCATTCAGGAACATCCACCAGGACCTGATCGACGGGTGTCGTGAAGGTGACCAGAAGGCGCAGTTCCAGGTTTACAAGCTTTATTACAAGGCGATGTTCAACACGAGCCTGCGTATTGTGAACGATGACATGGAAGCTGAAGATGTGATGCAGGAAGCATTCCTCTCAGCTTTCGAAAAGATAAATACCTACTCGGGTACCGTCAGCTTCGGTGCATGGCTGAAGAAAATAGTGGTCAACAGATCACTTGACACCCTGGGAAAAAGGAAAGCGATCTTTGAAGATATTGAAAGTCACGCAGAAATCCGGGATGACAGCCATGAAGATGCTGCCTACAAAGAGGAACTGGAGACAAAGGTTGAAGAGGTGAAAGCAGCAATTGAAAGGCTGCCGGAAGGATACCGCGTGATACTCTCTCTCTATCTCATCGAAGGTTATGACCATGACGAGATAGCGGAGATGCTCCACATCTCAAGCAGTACCTCGCGGTCACAACTGTCGAGGGCTAAGCAGAAGCTGGTGAGTGAACTTAAGAACAGAAAAAAACAAGCATGATGAATACAATTGGAGAAATAATCAAAAGAGGAAGAGGCAACTTTGACGACAGGGAGCCGTCAGAAGGTCACTTCGAGAGGTTCAGCTTTAAGCTGGCCACCCGGCTGCATGCCGTCAAAGCAAAGCGGAGCATCCTTCCGTACCTGCTCAAGGCAGCCGTCGTTACCCTGCTGGTAACCCTCTCATCACTCTGGACCTTTGACCACTTCGTAAGGCCGAACCTGAAGAGGACAATGACGCTCAGTGAAGTCTCCCCTGAATACCGCGAGGTAGAAAACTACTACGTCAGCCAGGTTAGCTTCATGCAAAATGAGTTTACATCACTCGACCTGACGAACCCTGAGCAGAAGGAAACGCTTCTTAATGAGATGGCATCAATGGATTCGGTCTACGTGGAGCTGCAGAAGGAGCTCAGGGCCAACCCCAATGACCAGCGAATCATCGATGCAATGATAAAGCATTACCAGACCAAATTAGAAGTAATGAGCTACATACTTGACCAGCTCAGACAGATAAAAGCAGAAACCGTAAATCCAGTCAGCCATGAAGAAGTCATTATCTAACCGCAGGGTGGCCCTTTTCGCAGCATTGCTGTTCGCCGTCACCCTTACCGCCTCTGCCGAGGAAGTTAAGAAGGAGTACCAGAGAGAGATGATACCCACTGACAACACCACTCTCAAGGTTGTCAATAAGTTTGGTGCCGTGGTAACGGAAACATGGGACCAGAAAAAGATTGTGGTGAGTGTTACCGTAAAAGTTGAACATCCGTCAGCCGACAAGGCCAGGAAACTCCTTGAGATGATTACAGTTGAATTCGCCGAAGAGGGAGGAAACCTGACAGCCGAGACAGTCTTCAGCTCCGACTTCTCATCGATAAGCTGGAAGGGGTCGAACAACAGCTTCAGCATCAACTACAACATAAAGATGCCGGCCAGTATCAACCTTGACATCTCCAACAAGTACGGCAACACAGTGGTTGACGAGGTCTCCGGTCTTACCCGTCTCGATGTAAAGTACGGCGATCTGAACGTCAACAAGCTTTCAAGAGGCAATGTAAAGCCTCTCAACAGCCTGGTGGTTGCCTACGGCAAGGCCACTGTTGAAGTACTTGGCTGGGCGGAGATCAATGCCCGGTACTGTGGTATGTTCAGCGTGCAGAGAGCGACAGCACTGCTGGTTGACAGCAGGTACTCGAAGATCTCCGTTGAAGAGGTCAGCTCGCTGGTAGCCGAAAGCAAGTACGACGGATACACCGTCAGTAATGCCAATAACATCGTACTAAACGGAGGCTACACTGATCTCAATTTCAAGAGAGTGAACAAAAAGCTCGAGGTTGAGACCAAATACGGCAACCTCTCCGTTGAGAGGATACCTGCCGGATTTGAAATGATCACCGTAAAGGCCGGCTACTGTGCGGTTAGGCTGGGTATTGACCCTGCGGCCTGCTACATGCTTGAAGCAACCACCTCCTACGGAAGCCTCAAGGTTGATGACACCAACTTCTCTCCTGACAGGCGGATCATAGGCAACACCTCGTCAGAGATGACAGGGAAGGTAGGCAAGTGCAGCAATCCTGCATCATCGGTTAAGGTAAATGCCTCTTACGGGTCAGTAAGGCTCAATTAGACGGCTTATTTAATATTACTCATTTGACGCGGCGCCAGGGACAGGGCGCCGCGTTTGTTATTTCAGGGTCCGGTGTCAGGCCGGGGGAAGCCATTAATGCAGAGGAGACATGGCTTTTAGCGTGTCAGTTTATCAGGCTCGTCATTGAAAATATATACACCACTATTCCCGTCTGAGGTTTTAAACCCGCGGTACATCCCCTCGGTGTTGAACGGCATGCTGACGTTGCCTTTGCGGTCAACGGCAACCACACCGCCTGTTCCTCCGGCATTGACCAACTTCTTCTTTATGACCTCACCGGCGGCCTCATCAAGGGTCAGACCACGGTATTCCATGAGTGCTGAGATATCATGTGCGACGGTATACCTTATAAAAAACTCACCGTGACCCGTGGCTGACACCGCACATGTGGCGTTGTTGGCATAGGTCCCCGCTCCTATCACCGGAGCATCACCGACGCGGTTATACCGTTTGTTGGTCATCCCTCCCGTGGATGTCCCAGCTGCCAGGTCGCCGTTCATGTCGAGTGCCACGCAGCCCACGGTGCCGTGCTTGTCATTGTTCAGTGCCCGCTGCAGTTCGTTGTACCTGCGTTCATCACGGAAGTATGACGGATCAACTATCTCCAGTCCCTTCTCAGCGGCGAACTCCGAGGCGCCTTTACCGGTAAGCATCACGTGAGGCGATTTCTCCATCACCGTCCGTGCGGCAGTGATAGGGTTGCGTATGTCAGTCACGCCTGCCACGGCGCCGGCGGCGAGGTCACTGCCATCCATTATGGAGGCATCGAGCTCGTTGCGGCCTTCGTGGGTGAAGACGGCGCCCTTGCCGGCATTGAACAGCGGGGAGTCCTCCATGAGCCTGATGACGTGCTCAATGGCGTCAAGGGCCGAGCCGCCGGAAGCCAGGATGGCTGAGCCGGTATCGATGACAGCTTTCATCATGTCACGATACTGGGCTTCAACCTCCGGTGTCATGCGGGCACGGGTGATGGTACCGGCGCCGCCGTGGACAACAATCGCCCATCGTGCACCGGTGTGAGGGAGAAGCAGATCAATTTCCATTATAGCCTTTATGGCACGGTCAGAGAAGTAGTCACCCGCCGGGAAGAGCGAGAAGCGGCCTGCGCCTTCGTAATTAACAGTGTCGATAATCAATACCTCCTGCTGGTCATTACGGTTAACTATCTCACTAAGAGTGAACGCGGCACGGTAACCATCCAGGCCGGCTATTACAACCATTCCGTTGCGCAATCCGTCAGCAGAGACCTGGTAGTAGTCATCAAGGAGCTCCGAGAGCTTGCCTCCTGAGAAGGGTGTTGTGCCATGGATACCCATGCCCCGTCCGTAAAAGACCGTCTTGTATGTCTCATTGCTGATGCCCTCAGGCAACTGCGTCATTATACTCCGCTGCTTCCCGTTGACGCAGACCCTCATTGTCTCAGAAAACAACGGAGTGATATTCCTGTTGATGGCGTATTTGCTGTCAAGCGACTTAACGGTGATCTTTACCGGGTTGCTGATATTCCTCGCAGTCACCAGGTCATTGCCTGCCACAATCTTCGTCTCCTGTGGCAGTGGCCATAGATCCTTGGCTTTAGATGGCACTATGCGTGCCACCGAGGTGGCTATCAGTGAGACGGTGCCGGTTGACCGGGTAATATATCTCACCCCATGAGAAGGTGACACTCTCACCCCTGTCATTGGTGATTTCCACATAGAGGTCAATAATCGGAGGAAATTCAGCTTCATTTTTCTTCTTCAGAACGACCCTGTCAAGAATGTCATATATTGAGTAGCCGTCGTAGCGATATGCACCGGTGAAGCCAACCTTTCCGTCAGTAAGGGTTGTCTCCTTGACGGTGATACTGTGCTTCGGCAGGCGGGTGATGTCTATGGTCAAATCCTTCTGCACCTCGCCGGTGACAAGAATTTTCGTACTGCCCTTAAGCCGGGTTGAGGGCGCGTCATCATAGAAATCATTTGTCTGCCCTGATGCCGGAAGGTTGAGCAGCATCACAAGGGCGGAAAAGAGCAGTGTCAGTTTCTTCATAATTCAGGTTTCTCGTTATGCAAATCTATACAATTGTCACAGGTCCAGCTCCACGAGGGTTATCCCGGCGCCGCCACGGTCGACATGCTCGTCGGTGGTGCTTCTTACGGCGCCGGTTGATTCGAGGTACTGCCTTATCATCTGTCTGAGTATTCCGTTGCCCTTGCCGTGAAGGATGCGAAGACTCCTGAACTGTATCATCAGGGCGGTATCGATGAACTCCTGTACAACACGCAGTGCCTCTTCGGTACGCATCCCTCTCACGTCAATCTCAGGGTTGAACTGGTTGCGCTTAGTGTTGAGCGACCAGTCTATTTTTGGCTGCGGGCGTGTTTTTGACAGCTCCTTCCGGTACTCACCGGCATCGACCGGCTCGGTTTTGGAGATGTCGAGGTTCATCTTCAGGCTTCCCGAGACTATCTGCAGCTTCCTGCCTCTTATCTCCGTCACCTCTCCCACGGTGTCCGTTCCGATTATTTTTACAAAGTCGCCCGGTGCCAGCTTACCTGTTTTCTTCTTCACCACCGGTTCGGGTTCTTTCTTCCTTGTAATGCGCCTGACAATACTGGCAGCAGGTGTGTCAATCAGTGTCGGGGCAGCTACGGGCATATCATGTGGCTTCTCCTCCCCTGCCAGCTGTTCGCGAAAGGAGTCCAGCTCTACGCGCACCTCTTTTGTCGTCTCCTTCTCAGCCTGGGCTTCACGGATGGCGCGGATGGTATTTTCGATCATCCTGTTGGTGTCACGCAGCATCTCTTCTGCCTTGTTCCGTGCCTGTCCGATGATCTCCTTCTTCTGTGTCTTTATGTCTCCCAGCTGGGCTTCATAGGTTGCTATCAGCTCCTCGAGTCTCTTCTCATGACGCCGTACCGCCTCCCTTTTCTTTTCCCAGTAGCGTTTGTCACGTGCTATCTCCCTCAGGTTACGGTCAAAGTTGACGTTTCCCTCCCCTGCCCTGGAGGCCGCATCGGTCAGTATCTCATTTGGCAGCCCTATCTTCTTGGCTATTTCGAAGGCGAAGGAGCTTCCCGGTTTGCCCTGTACGAGCCTGAAGAGTGGCTGCATCAGCTGGTTGTCGAAGGCCATGGCGCCGTTGCTGATGCCCTCCCTTGAGTTTGCAAAGTGCTTCAGGTTGGTATAGTGAGTGGTTATGACACCGTAGGCGCCGCGGGTGTTAAGCTCGGCCAGGATAGCTTCTGCCAGAGCCCCGCCGATAACAGGTTCAGTACCTGTACCGAACTCGTCAATCATCACCAGAGACCTGTTGTCAGCATGTCTCAGCATCTGCTTCATATTAATCAGGTGCGAGCTGTATGTACTGAGGTCGTTCTCTATGCTTTGCTCGTCGCCTATGTCAATGAAGAACTTCCCGAAGATGCCGGTCTCGGTGCCTTCGTCTACGGGGATGGTCATGCCGCATTGCAGCATATACTGGATCAGTGCAACAGTCTTAAGGCAGACCGACTTGCCCCCGGCATTGGGTCCGGAGATGACCAGGATCCGGTCATGGCTGTCAATGGTTACCGTCAGAGGCACCACCTCCCTGCCCGAGGTGCGGGCAAATGAGAGTGTCAGCAGAGGATGACGCGCGTTGATCCATCTTATGTGCGGCGCGTCGGCAACAGCAGGCATTATGCTGTGAAGCCTCAACCCGAACTGTGCCTTGGCCCTGATGAAGTCTATCTCCGCCAGGAATGCCAGGTTGGTTTCTAGGTCGTCAATATATGGCCTTATAGTGTCTGCAAGTGTGGTCAGTATCCGTACTATCTCACGTTTCTCCTGATGTTCGAGCTCAGTGATCTCGTTGTTCAGCTCAACCACCTCAGCAGGTTCAATGAAGACGGTCTTGCCCGTAGCTGACTCATCGTGCACAAATCCCTTTATGCCTCTCTTGTTCGAGGCGGTCACCGGTATCACTCCCCTGCCGTTGCGCACTGCCACGGTGACGTCGCGGTCAACCAGTCCGTCAGCCTGGGCCTGCCTCAGTACCGAATGGAGCTTCCGCACTGCTGCAAGGCTCTTTGATGCCAGGTCAGCACGAATGACCTTCAGTGCCGGCGAAGCGTTGTCGCGCACCTTTCCATCCTTGTCAATTATCCGGTCAATGGCCTCTGTAACAGCAGGATAAAAAACCACTGCCAGTGCCATTTCGGTAAGCAGCGGATAGCGGCCATCCTTCCTGTTCTTAAAGAAACCGATTATTCGTCTTATGGTGTCAAGGGCTCCCCTGAGTGACACCACCTCTTCCAGTTCGGGGAAGGTGCCCTCAATGCGAAGCTTACCGAGCATGGCATGAGGGTCATTGAAATTATCTGAGGGAAACGGCTCACCGTATGAGATTATCTGTTGAAACTCGGAGGTCAGTGAGAGACGTTTTCTTACGTCGTCAGCCGAGAATGAGACTGCCATGGCCTCCACCCTCCGGACGCCGGCCGGACTGAGGCAGGCGGAGATCAGGTTCTCTCTTATCCGGTCAAATCCGATTTTGACCTCGTATGTATCGGGATAGATCATTTAATGCTCCTCTCAGCACAAAAGTAAAGTTAATTAATGTTAATGCCTCACCGTGTAAATTTTAATGAAAGTATATTTATTCCGCTTAATCCACAAAAAAAATGAAAAACCTTTTCACTTGCGCAAGGAGTGCGATGATCACCGCTCTCTTACTGGTTATGATCATGCCTGTCTTCTCACAGGAGGTGGCCGTTGACCTGTCAATGGTCTACAAGATAAGGCAGGAAGGCCAGAGAAATTCTGATATTGAGACACTTGCATTCATCATGACCGACCTGGCCGGTCCGCGTCTCACCGGGTCACCGGGAATTGATCGCGCCAACGAGATTGCCAGGGCGAAGCTTGCGGAATACGGTCTCTCCAATGTCCGCATTGAGGTTGCCGGTGAGTTTTCACGGGGCGGATGGGACTATACAAAGGCCTATGCCGCAATGACAGCACCCTACTACAACAATTTTTCTGTCACCCCGGTGGCATGGACATCAGGCACAAACGGGCCGGTTAAGGGCGAAGTAATCCTGATTGATATAAGGAAGGCAGAAGACATTGAGCAATACCGGGGTAAACTGAAGGGAAAGATAATTATGGCCCCCTCCACGTCGCAGTACGAGGTGAACTGGGAGCCTCTGGCCAAAAGACTCACGGAAGAGGACCTTGAAAAGATCGCCATGGTTCAGGCAGGCGGCACTCCGTCACGAAGGATGATGGGTGACTGGATGGCCATGCGGGAGTTGCGAACCAAGATCACAGAGTTTCTCCGGACGGAGGATGTGGCGATGATCATCAGCCAGGGCAATGCCTTCAATGTTCCGCGTTCGTCAGGCTCATCGTATGACGGCAAGGGGCAACCCCAGGTTACGGAAATAAACATACCCATGGAGCCCTACGGCCGTATGGAGCGTATGCTTAAAAAAGGAGAAAAGGTAGAGGTTGAAGCTGAGGTAAAGGCCGAATTCATCCCGGGCAAGAGTGTTTACAATGTCATTGCAGAGATCCCGGGCACTGATCCGAAACTGAAGGACCAGGTAGTGCTGCTGGGAGGTCATATTGACTCATGGCACGGAGGCACCGGGGCTGCAGATGATGCTTCAGGTTGCATAGTGATGATGGAGGCAATCAGAATACTGAAAGCCCTAGATACAAAACCGAGACGGACGATACGAATAGCACTCTGGGGAGGTGAAGAACAGGGGCTCCTCGGTTCACGCGGATACGTATCAAACTACCTGTTTGACAGGGAGAAGAACGAGAAGAAACCGGGGTTCGACAAATTCTCGGTCTATTTCAACATGGACAACGGCACGGGTCGTTACCGCGGGATTTACCTCCAGGAGAACAACCTGGTGCGTCCGCTCTTCGAAGAGTGGATGGAACCGATGAAAGACATGGGTTTCACCACCATAGCAATACGCAATACCGGCGGCACTGATCATCAAAGCTTTGACGGCGTTGGTCTACCGGGCTTCCAGTTCATCCAGGATGAGATCGAATACGGTCGCGGCTACCACACGCTGGCAGATACCTGGGAGCGACTCCTGTTGCCCGACCTAAGGCACAATGCGATCATCACCGCGTGGATGGCGTGGAACGCAGCCATGGAAGACAGCCTCATTCCCCGCAAGCCGCAGATGCAGTCAACACAACAGAGGTCGCCCTACGGGTTCTGATATTTATTTAGCCTTGCCTTCGAGATCAAGTATGAAGGCATATTCGAGGGCGGTGGTCTTCAGTCGCTCGAAGCGTCCCGAGGCGCCGCCGTGGCCGGCAGTCATGTTGACATCCATAATTAAAATGTTGTCATCAGTCTTCAAGTCGCGCAGCTTGGCAACCCACTTTGCCGGCTCCCAGTACTGCACCTGGGAATCCCAGTAACCTGTGGTGACAAGAAGGTTGGGATATTCCTGCTCCTTCACCTGGTCATAGGGCGAGTATGAGAGCATATAGTCATAGTATTCCTGTTTGCGCGGATCGCCCCACTCATCCCATTCAAAGGTTGTAAGTGGTATGGTGGCATCAAGCATGGTGCTTACCACGTCAACAAAAGGCACAGCTGCAATGACGCCGTTATAGAGCTGCGGCTCCATGTTCACCACGGCGCCCATGAGTAGTCCGCCGGCGCTGCCGCCCGCGGCATAGAGGTGATCAGCCGAGGTGTATTTCTCATTGATGAGGAACCGTGCGCAGTCATTGAAGTCGGTGAAGGTATTGATCTTCTTCAGCAGCTTGCCGTCCTCGTACCACTGGCGACCCATCTCGCTACCACCCCTGATATGGGCTATGGCATAGACGAAGCCCCGGTCAAGCAGGCTGATGACTGTGGAGTGGAATGAGGGATTGGTTGAGCTACCGTATGAGCCGTAGGAATAGAGCAGCATCGGTGCATTGCCATCCTGCACGAATCCCTTGCGGTATACCAGGGATACAGGCACCTGTGTGCCGTCACCGGCGGTAGCCCAGAGGCGTTTCGATTCATAATTGTTACTCTCAAAACCGCCAAGAACGCTATCCTGTTTCAGCAGTGTACTTGTCCTTGCGGCCATGTTATAATCGTAGACAGAGTTCGGAGTTGTCAGTGATGAGTAGCTGTACCTAAGAAGGGTTGTGGCAGCGTTTGGATTGACACTGATACCCGCAGTATAGGTCTCTTCACCGAAATCGAGAAAATGTTCTGATCCGTCAGCCAGACCGATGATGCGGAGGTTGGTGAGCCCCTTGATCATCTCATCGGCAACAAGGTAATTGTCAAAGATCTCAAAGTTCTCAAGCAGCACGTCAGTCCGGTGAGGAATGACCTCTGTCCAGTTGTCCTTGCCAATCTTGTTGTCAGCGCATTTCATGAGCTTGAAGTTCTTTGCGCCGTCAGCGTTAGTCATGATGTAAAACTGCCCGTTAACGTGTTCAACAGAGTAAAGACGGTCAACGGTGCGGGGCTCGAACAGAGTCACCTTGCCTTCGGGTTTGTCTGCCTCAATGAGGCGAACCTCGGTGGTAAGAGTCTGGCTTGAGGTGATTGTAATATATTTTTTGCTCTTGGTCTTGCCCAGGTATACCGAGAAGGTCTCATCGGTCTCATCGAACACAAGCTTATCCTCTGAGACAGGGGTACCCAGCACATGCTTCATGATAACGGCTGCCCTGAGAGTCTCGGGATCCTTTTTCACATAGAAAAGAGTCTTGTTATCGGCTGCCCACACGCCCTGGCTTGTAGTGTTGACTATCTCATCAGGGAGCAGCTGGCCTGTGTTCAGGTCCTTTACATAAATTGTGTACTGCCTGCGGCTGACATGGTCAACACCGTAAGCCAGGAGGTTGTTATCGGGGGAAACGGAGCCGCCTCCGACGCTTGTGAATTCATGTCCTTCAGCCAGGAGGTTGACATCGAGCATCACCTGAGGTGTTTCGGTACTGTCTTTTCTCCTGTACATGACGGGGTACTCCTTGCCTTCGAAGTATTTCGAATTATACCAATAACCATTGTCGAGGTATGGGACGGTCTCATCGTCTTCCTTGATACGGCCTTTTATCTCTTCAAAGAGTTGCAGTTGAAAAGCTTCGGTGTGTTTCATAACAGCGTCAGCGTAGTCATTCTCGGCATTAAGGTATGCAAGAACCCTTACAGTCTGTGAGTCAGGCGTTTCGGCATTCTTTTGTTCATCGCTCAGGCGCATCCAGAAGTAATCGTCAACGCGTTCATTGCCGTTACTTTCAACGACGAAGGGGATTTTTTCAGCCACGGGTGGCTGGGGTTTCGTGCCGCAGGAGGCCAGCATGAGCATGATGGTGGCGGCGGAGAGGAATAGAAACGTTTTCTTCATAAATAGTTTATTAATAGTTAATATTTTGTCTTATGTCAGTTTTTAGTCTTCAATCCTCAGTCTTCAGTCTTCAGTCTTCAGTCTTCAGTTAATCAGATATTTGCCGATTGCCGACTGTGGACTGCCGACTATTTCTTTTGACTGCCGACTGCCGACTGTGGACTGCCGACTCCTTTCAGCGACAGCTGAATACGCTTACGTGCCAGGTCAACGCTTACCACCCGTACCAAAAGCTGCTGGTGGAGTTTGACCACCTTAGACGGGTCTTCAACGTAGCGGTCTGCCATCTGGGAGACATGCACCAGGCCATCCTGCTTGACGCCTATATCTACAAACGCTCCAAACTTCGTAATGTTCGTTACGATCCCCGGTACCACCATACCCTCCTTAACATCCTCCAGGGTGTGTATATCTGCGAAGCTGAACTCCTGTATAGCGGATCGCGGGTCGCGGCCAGGCCTGGTCAGCTCCAGCATTATATCCTTAAGTGTCGGCAGCCCTGCTTCGGGAGTAACATATCTCTCAATAATTACCGACTTGCGTCTGGAATCATCGCCTATCAGTTCAGCCACCGTACAACCCGCATCCTTTGCCATCTTCTCAACGATGTGATAGCTCTCTGGGTGCACAGCCGAGGCATCGAGCGGGTTGGCGGCGTTTCTTATCCTGAGGAACCCGGCAGCCTGTTCATAGGCCTTGTCGCCCATGCGTTTCACCTTCATCAGGTCAGTGCGCGAACGGAAGGGTCCTTTCTCTGTGCGGTGATCGACGATGTTCTGTGCCAGTTTGGGTCCGAGGCCTGAGATGTATGTCAGCAGGTGCGGGCTGGCGGTGTTCACCTCCACTCCCACCGCGTTGACGCAAGACATCACCACTTCGTCGAGGCTGGTCTGCAGCCGCGTCTGGTCGACGTCGTGCTGGTACTGTCCCACACCTATGGATTTGGGGTCTATCTTCACCAGTTCGGCCAGCGGGTCCATCAGGCGGCGGCCGATGGACACCGCGCCGCGGACAGTCACGTCTTCATCGGGGAACTCATCGCGTGCCGTCTTCGAAGCCGAATAGACTGATGCACCCGCTTCGCTCACCACATAGATCTTAATGGCCGGTTCGGAAGGAAGGTATTGCCTTACAAACTCCTCCGTCTCGCGGCTGGCTGTGCCATTACCGATAGCTATTGCCTCAATGCTGAACCTGTCAATCAGCGAGAGCAGTTTGCTCACGCTCCGGGCGGTCTCGTTCTGCGGCGGATGCGGATAGATCACGTCGTGATGCAGCAGGTCGCCCTGCCTGTCGAGGCAGACGAGCTTGCATCCGGTACGGAATCCGGGGTCAAGGGCCAGGACGCTCTTCTCTCCCAGGGGGGCAGAGAGCAGGAGTTGGCGGAGGTTGTCGGCGAAGACGCGTATGGCCTCCTCGTCGGCCTTCTCCTTTGATGTCTTTCTGAACTCGGTCTCCATTGAGGGTGCCAGCAGGCGGCTCCAGCTGTCGGCGACGGCCTCCCTCACCTGGTGTGCAGCAGCATTGTTTGCTCTGATAAAAAGCTTTTCCACAGCCTCGACAGCCTGCTCCTCAGGGGGCATGATTGTCAGCTTCAGGAAGCCTTCCTCCTCGCCGCGGCGCATAGCCAGGAGCCTGTGGGAGGGACAGCGTCGCAGAGGTTCAGACCATTCGAAGTAGTCGCTGAACTTGCTTCCCTCCTCCTCCTTGCCTTTCACCCCCTTTGAGATGATGACCGCATCACGTTCATAGAGTCGCCTCAGGGAGCCCCGCACCTGTTCATTCTCACTGACCATCTCGGCGATTATATCACGCGCACCTGCCAGGGCAGCCTCAGCGGTCTCCACATCATCACCAAGGTATTTGCCCGCCTCGGTCTCAGGATTGCCCGCTCTCTGCTCAAGCAGCCACAATGCCAGGGGTTCAAGTCCCCGGGCGCGTGCCACTGAAGCCCGTGTCTTTCTCTTTGGCCTGAAGGGCAGATAGATATCCTCGAGCACGGTGATGGTAAGCGCTTCATTGATCCTGGCCAGGAGTTCAGGGGTCATCTTCTCCTGCTCCTCTATTGACTTGATGATGGCCTCCCTCCTCTTGTTGAGCTCCCTGAGTCTCTCGTATTCATCACGTATCTCAGCCAACTGCACCTCATTCAGGCTGCCTGTAACCTCCTTACGGTAACGGCTTATAAAGGGAATCGTGGCCCCGTCGTCAAGGAGACGCAGCGTGTTTTCAACCTGCCAGTCGTGCAGTTGCAGCTTCCGTGCAATTATCTTTATATGTGCAGCAGGATCCATAATTGTTATTCGACGTAAAGAACCAGTCCTTTAAGGTATTCGCTCTCCGGATGATAAATATTCACGGGGTGATCGGGCGGCTGTCCCGTCTGGTGCAGAATCCTCACATTGCGTCCCGTGTTGGCAGCGGCAACGAAAACCGAGCGGCGGAAGTCATCGCGACTGACCACCTGTGAGCAGGAGTAGGTAAAAAGTATCCCGCCCGGTCTGATCTTCTGTAATGCGATGGCATTCAGTCGTCTGTAGCCCTGGAGGGCCTTGTCGAGGGCAGTCTGGTGCTTTGCGAAGGCAGGGGGGTCAAGCACGATCAGGTCATATTCGTTCTTCATTTCAGCCAGGAATCTGAAGGCATCTGTCGCAAAGGAACTGTGTCGCGGGTCTTTTCCAAAGTTAAGGCTGACATTCTCGTCAGCCAGTGCCGTTGCCGTTGCCGAGCTGTCGACGCTATGCACCAGGGCGGCATTACTCATGGCATAAACTGAGAAACCGCCGGTATATCCAAACATATTGAGGACATTTCGTCCCTTGCTGTATTGTCTCAGAAGGTTGCGGCTGTCGCGCTGGTCAATGAAGAATCCGGTCTTTTGTCCCTTCTCCCAGTCGACCCTGAATTTAAATCCGTTCTCCTTAACTATGGTGCTGGTTCCCACGTCACCACCGGTCAGATATCCGTTAACAGGTCCCAGTTTTGCCATGAAGGGAACGGTGCCCTCGCTCTTGTTATAAACGGATGCCACCATGCCGCCTGTTATTTCCGGCAGCAGGCCGGCGATCATCTCACGCAGATGCCAGAATCCTGCAGTGTGAGCCTGCATCACCGCCACGTTCCCGTAGATGTCAATTATGAGTCCCGGTAGTCCGTCGCCCTCACCGTGCACCAGCCTCCAGACATCGGTATCACTGTTGCCGGCAATGCCGGTATTCAGTCTGTACTGCATGGCATCGGCGAGTCGTTTTCTGAAGAATTCGCGGTCAGGTTCGCATTGAGTGAACGAAAAGATCCTTACTGCTATTGAGCCCGGCGACCAGTGTCCCGTTGCCAGGTATGTATCATCGGAAGCATATACCTCTACCACGTCACCTTCGGCCGGTGAGCCCTTCCTGGTTTCTATGGCGCCGGAGAAGATCCACGGATGGTATCGTCTTACCGACTGGTCTTTTCCTTTCTTCAGGATTATCCGTGCTGGCATCTCTTTATTGCTGTTGTTGGCTTATCTTTCCGTTGAGCGCCAGGTATATCCGCCTGCAGACCCAGGCATCCGTGGCTGCATAAAGCTGTTGCGGCTCCGTCAGTGTGATTGCCTCCCAGTTTGAAGTCTGTTGTGATTTGGAGATTGAATATCCGAGAATTATTGCCGATAGTTTTTTCAGTCCCAGCTGTTTTATTCCGTGAGCGGCAACCACCGTTTGCAGGTCAACAAACCCGCCCGGTTCAAATGGTGTCAGAGCTCTGAGTGCCTTGATATCGTCGTGTATTGCCACCCCTGTTTTAATGACTTTTTCATCGGCCAGCAGTGCGGTCAGCTCAGGAGGCAGTCCTATCATGTTAAGCCTGAAGAGCCATGCCCGGTTTTTGTCAGCAAGCTGGAGCAGTGAGACCTTATGCCTTTGTCCTTTTCTGAATGAGGGCCTTGTTTCGGTATCAAAGCCAAGGACAGAGGATCTTCCCATCTCACCCATCACCCGGCGGAACTTCTGCATGGTGTCAACAAGAGTTACCCTGCCCTCAAACTGAAGGAGGGGCAGTTTTCTCAGTTCATCGTCAGTGACACTTTCATTATACTGTTTTGACATCGCCCTGTCGTTCATTTTGATCAGTCTCCTCTGCTTCTGAATAGAGCACTGTATGGATTGCGGTGAGGGCGTTCAGCAGCTTTCTGCCCCAGAACTCCTCGAAATTCATCAGCACTTCCCATACAGTGTCATTCATTACCTCCTCATTTCCGCTCTTATAACTGACGATGAAATCTTTAAGATCCTGGTATACGTCTGTAAGGCTCTCAGCAATGCTGCCGGTGTAAAGACCATCGGAGGGATCGCCGGATGAAACTATGACCGGGAAGGGATCATTGCTCCCCATTTTGGCAAGGAGGTTGTCATGCATCCTGGTCCAGTCGAATTCCGTCATGCTCTTTTCTATTCCCTCTTCCAGCAGGGGCTCGAGCATTGGGAGCAGCGAAGCCCTCAGGTAGATGAACGGAAGAAGCCGTTGCATGACCTTAAGTATCTCAATGCCATTTATCTCACTTGTAGCCTCAAGATATTTGCAGTATTCGTTCGCGGAGGCGGCGAATTCTATTACGGGGCGTGAGTATATTTTCTTTTCTTCTTTTTCCATCATTCAGAAATAATCGACAAAAGTATTCATTTTGGGATTAATAAACGGGAAATGTTGATAAACGGGGAGAGATCACCTTTTCCACAGGAGCTTACGGTCATCATCATACTGCAGCTTTTCGTGGTCAAGCAGCCAGCGTATCACCCTGGCGGTCTTCTCCGTAGCGATCTCCATTGCCGAGGCGAGTTCCTCCGGCCTCATTGGGCTCTCACCCACGAGCTCTTTTATTTTATCAATTATAAGGTCAAACTCATATTTGCTTAGTTCCAGTTCATTTCTCTCCTGGCAAGTGTCGCATAGTCCGCAGCGGCCGTTCTCCTCTCCGAAATAACCTGTCAGGAATGCGGACCTGCACCGGGTTTTGTTTTCGGCATAATCAATTATTCTTGCCACCCTTTCAATATAGTTTTCCTTTACCTTCAGGTAGAGTTCAGGGGATATTATGAGGTGATTGCGGTCAAGCCTCTCCTCTGTAAAGATGACCAGGGGGCTCTTTTTCCCGGGGATGAAATGGATTATCCCCTGGGATGTGAGTCTCAGAAGGTACTGGTAGATAGCTTCGCGGGTCATCCCCGACCTGTTCGCGAGGTTTTCCTCATTTATGGGGACGAACTCCGAGAACATGCCGCTGTAGGTACGGAGCAGGAGTTTAATGAACCTGTCATACTCCTCGTTCGCCACCTGGAATTTGTAAAGGTCATCACGACTCACCACGAAATGGACCCTTGAGGGGTTATTGATCTCGTCAGTGAATTCAAGGTAACCCTCCTTCTGGAGGAAGTTGAGGCTATTATAAGTCTCTGTCACGGAGAACCTGAATGCTGTAACGAATTTCCAGAGGTCAAAATCGTGTACGCTGTTCTTTCCCGAACCGACGGGCAGTTGGTAGAAGTTGCAAATGGCTTCATACACATCCTTGATTTTCTCAACCGGGGGAAATTTGATCCTTACGGAGTCGGTGAGTCTTCTGTTCTCATCCTGTGACCACAGAAGCACGGCAAATGACGGCTGGCCGTCGCGTCCGGCCCTGCCTGACTCCTGGTAATAGGCCTCTATCGAGTCAGGGCAGTCCCAGTGGATGACAAACCGCACATCGGCCTTATCGATACCCATTCCGAAGGCGTTAGTGGCGACGATGACACGCACCTCGCCGGAGCTCCAGGCATTCTGTTTCCTGTCACGCATTTCCTGTGGCAGGCCGGCGTGGTAGAAATCAGCGCGTATATCATTTGCGACGAGCATCTCCGCCACCTCCTTCGATCTTTTCCGGCTGTTGACGTAGATGATTCCGCTGCCCTGTTCCTTCCTGAGGCTTCGAAGCACGTATGCGCTCTTGTCTTCGACCTCTCTTACAACATATGTGATGTTTGTTCTCCGGAAGCTGGTCTGAAGGATTCTGGGGTTCTTCAGCTTCAGGCGGGAGGCGATGTCCTTTACCACCTGCGGTGTGGCTGTTGCTGTCAGTGCGAGGAATGGCACCTTGTCTCCAAGGATCTCCCTTATCTCTGCGATATGCAGGTATGAGGGCCTGAAGTCATATCCCCACTGAGAGATGCAGTGAGCCTCATCAACGGCAACCATTGTGAAATTGAACCTTGGCAGGCGTGCCCTGAAGAGCGGTGTCTGCAACCGTTCGGGACTGACATAGAGCAGGTGGTAATCGCCATAGAGGCAGTTGTCGAGCGAGATCTCCACCTCTTCGCGTGTCATTCCGCTGTGGATGGCCATAGCCTTGATATTCATTGACTTCAGGCGTGTTACCTGGTCCTTCATGAGGGCTATCAGCGGTGTGATGACGAGGCAGAGACCACCGGTTGCCACAGGCGGCACCTGGTATGTGACCGACTTACCGCCCCCGGTTGGCAGGAGTCCGATCACATCATTCCCCGAGACCACTGCATCAATAATATCCTCCTGCAGCGGCCTGAATGAGGTGAAGCCCCAGTAACGCGCAAGCGTCTCCCTGTATATGTCCGGTAACATCGTCATGCAGCCTGATTAATACAAATTTAATAACTCAATCTCATTTTTAACCTTTTATTGACATTTAAGATATGCCGGTGCATATCTATTTTTTGTAATTTTCGCCCCAAATAAACCTTGCCCGATGTCATTCAGTGAAGATAAACTGCTTTTCGAAGGTCTGACCTTCGATGATGTGCTGCTTCTTCCGGCCTATTCGGAGGTCCTGCCCCGCGATGTTGATCTGAGATCGAAGTTCACGCGCAACGTCAATATCAACACCCCGATTGTCTCGGCGGCCATGGACACGGTGACCGACGCAGAGCTTGCCATAGCCATTGCCCGTGAGGGAGGCATAGGTGTTATTCACAAGAACATGTCTATAGGCCAGCAGGCCGCCCAGGTCAGGAAGGTCAAACGCGCTGAGAGCGTTATGATCTTTGACCCGGTCACCATCAATGACAACGCCACCGTGGCTGACGCGCTGGCGCTTATGAAGGAGTTCAAGATTGGCGGCATCCCCGTTGTCAATGACGACGGTGCCCTGGTGGGCATTGTGACCAACAGGGACCTGCGTTTTGAGACTGACTATTCACACCGTATCAGTGAGATCATGACTCCGCAGTCGAAGCTTATCACTCTCAGTCATCAGACCGACCTGGCGGCAGCAGCTGAGATCCTGCAGATACACAAGATCGAAAAGCTTCCGATTGTTGATGACAAGGGAAGGCTGAAGGGACTGGTGACCTACAAGGACATTACCAAGGCAAAGGACAGACCCAATGCATGCAAGGATGACAAGGGGCGACTGAGGGTTGCCGCTGCTGTAGGCATAGCGCCCAACACCCTATCGAGGGTCGAGGCACTGGTTGGTGCAGGTGCAGATGCGATAGCTATTGATACGGCTCACGGCCACACCAAAAGTGTGATTGAGATACTTAATGAGATAAAGAAGATTTTCCCGGGAACGGAGATTGTTGTGGGCAACATCGGTACGGCTGAGGCAGCGAAGAGGCTGGTTGACGAGGGTGCAGATGCCGTCAAGGTAGGGATAGGACCCGGATCGATATGCACAACCAGGGTTGTCGCAGGCGTTGGGGTACCGCAGCTCTCTGCAATATACAACGTCGCGAAGGCCATTGAAGGCAGCGGGGTTCCTGTCATTGCTGACGGTGGCATACGCTATTCGGGCGATATAGTTAAAGCGCTGGCGGCAGGTGCTGACTGCGTGATGGCTGGCTCGCTCTTTGCAGGGGTGGAGGAGTCACCGGGCGAAACGATCATCTACAACGGACGTAAGTTCAAGACCTACCGGGGCATGGGATCAGTCGAGGCCATGCAGATGGGTTCCAAGGACAGGTACTTCCAGGATATGGAGGATGATATACACAAGCTTGTCCCCGAAGGAATTACAGCACGTGTTCCATACAAGGGGACCCTGAACGAGGTGATCTACCAGTTCCTTGGCGGGCTACGGTCCGGTATGGGGTACTGCGGAGCAAATGACATCGCCACCCTCAAGAGAGAGGGTCGGTTTGTCAGGGTGACCAGTGCCGGCGTCATCGAGAGTCACCCGCATGATGTGACCATAACCCGTGAGGCCCCCAACTACAGCCGTAAGGTAAATGAGTACTGATGGTGATACGGCTCCTCATACCGGTATTCCTTTTGCTCACTGTCGCATGCAATATGCCTGTGAGGGAGACTGACCGCGTTGCGGTGGCCCGTGCCGGTGAGAGGGTGCTTTATATTGACCAGATACCTTCAGGCCTGGTGGTTAACGGGATGAGTGAGACTGACAGTATCTCGGCAGTGCAGAGTTACATCCGGCAGTGGTCTCGCAAGGAGCTCCTTGCAATGAGGGCAGAGGAGAACCTGACTCCCGATTACAAGGCAGAGGTGAACAGGCAGCTTAATGAGATGAGGAACAATCTGCTCATATATCAGTACCAGCAGCAGATGATCATTCAGAGGCTTGATACCTCCGTCACTGACAATGAGTTGCAGGATTATTATGTAGGCAACCTGAGCACCTTCACCCTGACCTCAAACCTTGTCAGAGCGCTCTTCGTAAAAGTGCCGGCGACAATGCCGGACCTTGACAGAATAAGGAAGCTATACAGATCATCCGAGCCTGATGATATGAATGCCCTGGAGGACCTGTGCTTTCAGTATGCGATCAGATTTGATGACTACAATGACGAGTGGATACCTTTCACCCAGCTGCTGCTGGAGGTTCCGCTGGAGTCATCGAACCAGGAACAGTGGCTGGCGAGGAACAGTGCAGTGGAACTGAAGGATGACCAGAATGTTTATTTTGTGGCCATCAGGGAATACAAGCTGCGAAACAGCGTTGCCCCATTCGATTACATCAGGGGGCAGGTGAAGACGATCATAATGAATAACCGCAGGAACCAATTCCTGCAGGAACTTGAAGATGGTATTTACAACGAGGCTGTCAGGAACAACACCCTGAAGGTCTATTAGAGATAAAGAGAGAGAGAATGAAAAAGAGCATATTACTTATATCAGCGCTGTTGATGCTTGCGGGGTACAGTGCGGCGGGACAGCAGGTTGTTGAGTCAATTGTTGGCGTAGTGGGAAATGAGGTCATCTACCTCTCAGACGTTGAGGGGCAGGTGGTGCAGCTTAAGGCTGAACGTGACCCGACTCCGGTTGATCTGCTTCGCTGCCGGGTGTTTGAAGATCAGCTCATCCAGAAGCTTTTCCTCGATCAGGCAAGGATAGACTCTATTGAAGTTTCGCCGGAGAGTGTTGAGGCAGATCTCAGCAGCAGGCTGACGGAATATATCAGGCGTGCCGGTTCCGAACAGGCGCTTGAGACTTACTTCAACAAGAGCATGGCCGAGATCAGGAAAGACCTTCGTGAGATGCTCACTAACCAGTATATAGTGCAGGAGACTCAGGGTACGATTGCCCAGAACATCACCGTCACCCCTGATGAGATAAAAAAGTATTTCAACAGCATACCGAAGGACTCTCTCCCGCTGGTACCGCGGAAAGTACAATTGAGCATCATCTCCGTCGAGCCTCCTTACATGGAGGCCAGCAAGGCGGAGGTACGTCAGCGGCTTCTCGAGCTTCGAAGTCGCATCATCAACGGTGAGAGTTTCAGTACACTGGCAATACTCTATTCTGAGGACCCGGGGACAGCGCCAAAGGGTGGTGAGACAGGATTTACGCTCAGAGGGGAGCTTGCCAAACCATATGCCGAGGCCGCATGGAGCCTGAAAAAGGATGTGGTATCGAAGATCGTCGAGACCGAGTTCGGCTTTCATATTATCCAGCTTGTAGACAGGAAGGGTGACATGGTGAACTCGCGTCATATTCTCATGAGGCCCAAGCTTTCAGCGGATCAGACCGAATGGTCAATCCTGAAGCTTGACAGCATTGCTGCCCTGGTGCGCAGCGACAGCCTTACATTCCCGCAGGCAGCTATGAGGTATTCATCTGACAGGCCAACGAGGGCCAACGGCGGAAAGATGGTCAGTACAAACCCGTCAGACCGGGTCAACTGGCTGACCCTTGATGAACTGTCTAAGGAGGTCAACCTCGTGGTCCGCAACATGAAACTGGGTGAGATCTCTGAACCCTTCCGCACCACCGATGAAAAGGGCAACAACATCTACTGCATCGTCAGGCTCGACGCTGAGATCGAGCCACACAGGGTGAACATGAAGGATGATTACAACTACCTTTCTGAGGCAGCACTCAGGGACAAGCAGGGCAGGATTTACGAGGAGTGGATCATTGAAAAGATCAAAAGGACATACATACGTGTCAGCGAAGATTTCCGGGGCTGCGAGTTCCTCTATTCCGGATGGTTCGAATAGATAAAATAGCGCTGAAGCGTCTCTTTCTTCTCATCCCGGTTCATTTCATTCTGCCGGCAGTGCTTTTTATACTGCCGGTTGAGGTGGCTGCCCAGCAGCCCGGCGTCCGCCGCAGGGTGGAGATCCTGCACTCAGACTCAATGCGTTTTGACCGTACAAAGGGCCGTTCCAGCAACAGGCTGAACGGGAATGTGAGCCTTAAGCACAACGACCTTTTAATGAATTGTGACAGCGCATGGTATTATGATGATACCAACCAGGTCTTCGCCTTCAGCAGGATCCATATCTGGCAGGGAGACACCATACATATCTGGGGCCAGTACCTCACATACAACGGTGACTCCGGTAAGGCAGTAATGACTGACAGCGTGGTGCTTGCAGACAATGAGATGCGGTTGTTTACAGATAAGGTCGATTACGATGTCAACACGCAGGTAGCCAATTACAATAACGGGGGGCGAATCCTCAGCGGAGATAACACTCTGACGAGCATTGTGGGAATTTACTATTCAAACCGGAAGATGCTTCATTTCCGTGACAGCGTCAGGATTGTGAACCCGGACTATGTAATGCTCGCTGACACCATGCGTTATGACACCAATAATGAAATTGCCTGGTTTGCAGGACCCACAGAGGTTACGGGCGACAGCATATATCTATACTGTGAGAACGGCTGGAGCGATACTCGCAACGATATCTCTCAACTGATGATTAATGCGGTGCTTGATAACCGCGAACAGCGAATCACCGGTGACACACTCTGGTATGATGAAAAGAAAGGCGAGGGTGAAGGATTCGGCAACGTGACCATCACCGATACCACTGACAACATTACCGGAGGGGGAGACTATGCAAGGTATTTCAAGCGGCCTGAAAAGATTTTACTTACCGGATCGCCGTGGTTCACGATCTTCTCCGATGATGACACCCTGACCCTAAGGGCAGACACACTCAGGGCAATACCTGTCACCGACACTGCCGGTGTAAACCACAGGCTGCTCAAGTCATATTACGGTTGTACAATGTTCAGCCGTGAGATGCAGGGACTATGTGACTCACTGGCCTATTCATTCCAGGATTCAGTGATAAGGATGTACCAGGGACCGATAGTATGGTCACGGGAGAATCAGCTGACAGCAGACTCAATAGTACTGTACACAGAAAACAGCAAGGCTGATCATATGGAGCTGTATAACAATGCTTTCGTGGTCAGCGAGGTCGATACGGCCCGGTTTGACCAGATAAGCGGCAAGAACCTGTCAGGCTATTTTCTCGATAATAAGCTTCACAGGATCAAGGTCACCGGAAACGGGGAGGCCATATACTATGTGGTTGACGGAAATGAGCTTGTGGGGGTGAACAGGGCAAGAAGCGCCTCGATTGAGATATTCATTGAAGATGGCAAGATTGCGGAGATATACCAGAATCAGAGTCCTGACGGGGTGATGGATCCTCCTCTGGAAAAACCGGAGAGCGAAAGGAGGCTTGATGGTTTCAGGTGGCACCCCGACCTGCGGCCGGTTCGGGGTTATGAGGAGAAGAAAGGCCGAAATGAATCAAAAGTGATGTTGAGTGAACTGAGTGAGCTTGAGTGAACCAGAGAGAATTGGAGTGCGCTGGTGTGCGCCAGAGTACGCCGGAGTACGCCGGAGTGAACTTAGGTTAATTAACTGGTATGTAATTGATGATCAACTTTAGTCACTTCTAACTCCGAACTTTTAATACTCGTCTTCGTTGAAGAAAAAGTCGTCTTTTGAGGGGTAGTCAGGCCAGATATCTTCAATGCTTTCGTAAATATCACCCTCATCTTCAATTTCCTGCAGGTTTTCAATGACTTCCATTGGGGCACCTGACCGTATGGCAAAATCAATGAGTTCGTCCTTGGTCGCTGGCCAGGGGGCGTCTTCGAGTTTTGAGGCTAATTCAAGTGTCCAATACATATCAGAGAAAGTTAAAATTTTACCCTTCTTAGAGTCCGCAAATATAAAATTATTTAGAATAATAAAAGAGTATGGGTATTTTTTATGGGGTTTATTTTGACTTTTTATTTGGAAGCCACTTAACTTCCTCTATTCCTGACTCATATGTCAGGCATCTTGTCAATACGAACAGATAATCGGAGAGTCGGTTGAGGTATTTGACCACATCGGGATCCGCTTTTTCGCTTTCATTAAGGCGAAGAAGCGCGCGTTCCGCTCTCCGGCAGACGGTACGTGCGATATTGCATTGGGCGGCATACGGATGGCCGCCGGGAAGGACGAAGGAGGTGAGTTTCGGAAGGTTGGCTTCCATTCTGTCTATTGACTTTTCAAGTTCCGAGGTGTCGTCAATGGTGATTCCCTCGGGCACTCTGGCAGTCGGGTGGGTGGCTATGACAGAGCAGCACGACATAAGAACGGACTGTATTGTGACCAGTTCATCTCTAGTGACGCATGACTGATCTGCTGCCCTGAGCAGTCCGATCCAGGCAATAAGTTCATCGACGGTGCCGTAGGCTTCAATGCGTGGATGGTGCTTCGGGAGTCTTATACCTCCTATGACGGATGTCTCTCCCCTGTCACCGGTTTTGGTATAGATCTTCATGGCGGAGAGTGAAGTAACTCTATTTGGTCTTTACCTCAATGCGGTTTTGATTGGCATAATCGGCTGACACTTCGCCGTCCATCAGTTTAATGATGCGGTGCGCATGGCGGGCAATGTCTTCCTCATGGGTCACAACGATGACTGTATTACCGTTATCGTGGATCTTGTCAAGCAGGCCCATGATGTCAAAGGATGTTTTGCTGTCGAGGTTACCTGTTGGCTCGTCGGCAAGTATTATGGAGGGATCGTTTACCATGGCCCTGGCAATGGCTACTCTCTGGCGTTGTCCGCCTGACAGTTCATTGGGTTTATGGGTCATTCTGTCGGCCAGCCCCACCAGGTCAAGCACCTTTTTCGCGTGTTCCTCCCTGACATGTCGGGGAACCCCGGCATATATCAGGGGCAGGGTCACATTTTCGAGTGCGGTGTACCTGGGAAGGAGGTTAAATGTCTGGAAGACGAATCCTATCTCCTTGTTGCGTATCTCTGCCAGCATGTCATCCTCCATTTTACTGACGTCAGTGCCGTTGAGAATGTACTGTCCTTTTGTCGGTGTGTCGAGGCAGCCGAGGATATTCATCAGGGTCGATTTACCTGATCCTGAAGGGCCCATGATGGCCACATACTCGTTTCTCTTTATCTCAAGTGAGACTGAGCGCAGTGCTCTTACAATGACTGAGCCTATCTGGTAATTCTTTACGATCTCATGTATCTCTATGACCTTATCCATGCCTGTTTTATTAAAGTCCCGAAATTAGTTCAAATTACTCTATAAATATGTTATGATGCTGTTATTTTTTGTTAATATCTGATGCGATAGTGACCCGGAGTGATGTTGTGCAGGCAGAACAGGATGCCGAAGCGGAACGTTTCCATGGTTACCGGCGCTATGCCTGATAATGCAAGCTGCTGCCATGCTTCATGCATGTCGCAGCTGAGGTGAATATCGTCAGCCACGATGAGCATCTCCTCCCCCAATGACCGTATTGTCTCAGCGTAATGTTTCAATGCCCTGCCCCTGTGGTTTCCGTCAATGAATGCCAGTGAGACGGTTGTCCCGCGGTGTCTGAGCATGTCGAGTGCCTCGCTGAATTCCATGTTTATCACATGGGCGTTTGCGGCGCCGTATCTGAGGAGGTTGTCCCGGGCTATTCCGGCCAGTGCAGGGCATCCCTCCACTGTCACCACCCGTTTCTCCGGTGCTGCCAGTGACAGCGCCAGTGTGCTTATCCCGAGTGATGTACCGAGTTCCAGTATGATTGAATTGTATGATTCATGCTCCTCTTCAGTCCTGTGGAAGGTGAGTACATTACTCCTCTCCGTTTGAGGTACTGCGTCGCTTCGCTCATTTTGTGCTCTGAGCCCTTCGCCCTGTGTCCTCTGCCCTCCCGCTACGCTCGACTGTGTCGCCTGGCTCCTTGTGCACCTTGGGTCGTGCGCCATTCTTGCCAGCAATCGCACCTGTTTCGGCGGCAAGGTAGTCATAGAAGCGATATCGGATATGCCTCGCTCCTCTCCCAATCTCCTGGCTGACCCGGCCCCCAGGTCAGTGACCCTTACATTCCGACTGTCAGCCAGCATCTCCTGCCGTAGCCTTTCGACATTGCTGATAAGATTCGCGTCATTATTTCCTCTTACCACATCAGTCAGAAAGTCAAAGACAAACGGGCTGTGAACCCCGTGTCCCGCTGCGCTGCGCGAAGTGAGCAGGTGTCTGATGAAGGCAGTGGCGTGATAAAGGTTCATTTCTTCCGGAAGGCAATTTGAAAGCCGCTCAAATTTAACTATTTTCGATGAGTATCATTTTTGCATTTCCTGATGTCTGAACTGCTTGATAGTGAGATAAAATTTCTTCCGGGTGTAGGTCCGAAGAGAGCCGAGTTGCTCGAAGCGGAAGCGGGCATTCGCACTTTCGGAGACCTCATCTACTATTTCCCCTACAAGTATATTGACAAGACACGATTTTATAAGGTCAGCGAGCTGGACACCGACATGCAATATGTCCAGATCAGGGGAAAGATTCGCCGCTTCTCAACCGAAGGTGGAGGACGGGGCTCACGGCTCACGGCAGATTTCTATGATGATACAGGTATGGTCAGGCTGGTGTGGTTCAAGGGGCACAAATGGGTTCTGAACGCATATAAGATTGAAAAAGAGTATATCATCTACGGCAAGCCCACACTCTTCAGCGGGGCCTTCAATATAGTCCATCCTGAGGTGGAGGAGGTGGAAAAGAGGGAGACGAGGGTCTCTTCCGCTCTCGAGGCCCAGTACAACACTACGGAAAAGATGAAGGACCATTTCCTTCATTCAAAAGCCATCGCCAGGCTGATGGCGACAGTCTTTTCCCAGACTTCGCTTCGCTTTGCGGAGACTTTGCCTGTTTCCATTACCGGGCAAATGAGGCTGATGAGTCTCTCCGACGCGTTGTTTCGCATTCATTTTCCCGACTCCAATCAGGACATTGAAAATGCCCGTTTCAGGCTCAAGTTTGAGGAGCTCTTCTATATTCAGCTCAATCTCCTGAGATATAAGGGCAGCCGTACGAAGAACACGCGCGGGTTCCTCTTCTCCGTGGTTGGCGAGAAGCTCAATTCGTTTTACGCCAACAACCTGCCTTTTACTCTGACAGAGGCCCAGAAGAGGGTTATTCGGGAGATAAGGGCCGATCTGGGCAGCGGCCACCAGATGAACAGGCTTCTGCAGGGCGATGTGGGCAGTGGCAAGACGATGGTTGCGCTGATGAGCATGCTTATCGGAGCCGACAACGGTTTTCAGAGCTGCCTCATGGCACCGACGGAAGTCCTTGCCATACAGCACTTTAACTCTATCAGTAAATTTGTCCGGGGGATTGATGCGGAGGTGGCGTTACTGACCGGATCAACGAAGCGGAAAGAGCGGGCGCGGATTGAACAGGGATTGCTTGACGGGAGCATATCCATACTGATTGGGACGCATGCTCTTATTGAAGAGAATGTGAGGTATATGAATCTGGGGCTGGTGATCATTGACGAGCAACACCGGTTTGGTGTGGCGCAGAGGGCGAAGCTGTGGCAGAAGAGCGACTGTCCGCCGCATGTTCTGGTGATGACTGCAACACCTATCCCCCGTACCCTTGCTATGACCCTCTACGGTGATCTTGATGTTTCTGTCATTGATGAGATGCCTCCGGGGCGCAAGCCGGTAAAGACGATGAGTTTCACTGATGCCGAGCGCGAGAAGGTATTTGGTTTCATGCGGAGGCAGATTGAGGACGGCAGGCAGATATATGTTGTATACCCGCTCATCAGGGAATCGGAAACACTTGATTACAAGGATCTTGAGGACGGACTGGAGAGCATGGCGCGGGCTTTTCCCCCGCCGCAGTATTGTATAAGCGTGGTGCATGGGCGGATGACTTCGAAGGACAAGGAGATCTCGATGAGTCTTTTCCGCCGCGGCCAGGCGCAGATAATGGTAGCCACGACGGTCATAGAGGTAGGTGTTGACATCCCTAACGCCAGTGTGATGGTGATAGAGAGCGCCGAGCGGTTTGGTCTCTCGCAGCTGCACCAGTTACGGGGGCGGGTGGGCCGTGGCGCCGACCAGTCATACTGCATACTGATGACATCGCACAAGCGCTCCACCGAGGCTTCGGAGCGCATCAACACGATGATAGCCACCAATGACGGCTTTGAGATCGCCGAGGCTGATCTCCGGATGCGCGGGCCGGGTGACCTTGAGGGGACGCAGCAGAGCGGCATGGCCTTCGATCTTAAGATTGCCGACCTGGGCAAAGACGGACAGATACTCAACCTCGCCCGCTCGCGGGCCGAGGAGATCCTCGGCGACGACCCGGAGCTGGCGCGGCATGAAAACCAGGTTCTCAAGTCCACCCTGCGGAGGCTCTTCGGGAAGAAATTTTCGTGGAGTGAGATAAGCTGAAGTTGAGGCAATAGGGAGTAGGCAATAGGCAGTAGAGGAATTTTCGATTTCAGATTTTCGATTGTCGATTAAATTAAATTTCGCAAATCCGCCGGTGGGCGGACACCATCGCACAATCTCGCCGGTGGGCGGACACAGTCGCAAATCCGCCGGTGGGCGGACACAGTCGCAAATCCGCCGGTGGGCGGACACAGTCGCACATCTGCCGGTGGGCGGACACAGTCACACATCCTTTTGACTTTACGGACCTTTTACTTAACGGACCTTTTGCTTAACAGACTTGCGGTTTTGCAGACTTTCGAAAGTGCAGACTTCAGACCTCCCAAAATAATGACCTTTGTCCTTTAATAATTCCCGGCAATTCCTTAAAATTGCCCCTGCAAGAAACTATTGATGCCGAAGGGAGAGACAATCACGCACGAAGGGATGGTTATCAGGGTGCCGGGTGACGGTACGGCCGAGGTGGAGATCATCACTGCCGAGGCCTGCTCGGTATGCCATGCAAAAACCGTATGCTCCGCCGGCAAGTCTGAAACCAGGGTCATCACCGTAAAAAGCAATGCCGCCATCAAGGCCGGCGACCATGTCACGGTGGTGATGCAACTGTCGCAAGGCTTCCGCGCGCTGGCAATAGGCTACATCATACCCTTTATCGTACTGATTGCGGCATTCGTTGCCACTACGGTTGCCGGTGCCGGAGAGCTGGCATCGGCATTATTATCGTTTGCAGCCCTTGGCCTTTACTACCTGGCCATTTGGCTGCTGAGAAGCAAAATCGGAGAAAAATTTGAATTCAAAATAAAGGTCTGACAGATGAGTTCCACTGTTTTGTTGACGATCATTATGCTTAGTGCGCTGGGGCTGCTTGCCGCGGTGATACTCTATTTTGTGGCGCAGAAGTTCAAGGTTGTAGAAGACCCCCGCATCGACCTGGTGAATGAGGCCCTTCCCGGTGCCAACTGCGGCGGATGCGGATACACTGGCTGCCGTGCCTTTGCCGAGGCGCTCGTGAAATCGAGCTCCTTTGAGGGACTGAACTGTCCCGTCGGTGGTGCCGATACCATGACCAGGGCTGCGGACATCCTCGGGCGCCAGGCAGTGGCTGTGGAACCCAAGGTAGCGGTGGTGCGTTGCAACGGCTCTCCCGATAATGCCACACGTACCTCTTATTATGACGGAGCCGTCAGCTGCCGTGTTGCCCACTCTCTTTACGGAGGTACCACAGGTTGCCAGTACGGATGCCTCGGTTGCGACGACTGTGTTGTGGCGTGCAAGTTTGATGCCATGTATATGGATCCGGTGACTGAGCTGCCGGTGATAATTGACGACAAGTGCGTGGCCTGCGGGGCCTGTGTGAAAGCCTGTCCGCGAAACATCATCGAGCTCCGCAAACGCAACAAGAAAGACCGCAAGATATTTGTCTCATGCGTCAACAAGGACAAGGGCGGGCCTGCCCGCAAGGCATGCAAGGTAGCCTGCATAGGATGCGGCAAGTGCGTAAAGATATGTCCATATGATGCCATCACCATGGTTGACAACCTCGCCTTCATCGACTCGTACAAGTGCAAGCTCTGCCGAAAGTGTGCCCCTGAGTGTCCTACCGGAGCCATCCTCGAGATCGGCTTCCCGATAAAGGAGATGAAGCCTGCCGAGCCTGCTGAAGCAGAGACGAACTGACAATTTAATAACCAGATAAAATTTCCAGAAAAGTGTTCAAGACATTCCCGAAAGGCGGCATCCATCCGCCTGAGAACAAGCTGACGGCCGACAAGCCGATAGTTGTCCTGCCGGCACCTCCCCAGGTGACTGTTCCCGTCTCACAGCATATCGGCGCTCCGGCAACACCAATGGTGGAGAAGGGCGCCGTCGTGAAGGCCGGACAGCTCATTGCGCAGGCAAAAGGATTTGTCTCCGCCAACATCCACTCCCCCGTCTCGGGCAAGGTCAGCAAGATTGACACCGTAATTGACACCACGGGCTACAAGCAGACGGCTGTGATCATTGATGTCGAAGGGGATGAATGGGTTGAGACCATTGATAAAAGTCCGGCACTGGCCAGGGATATCACAATGACCCGCGAGCAGATCATTGAGCGTTGTCAGCAGAGTGGTATTGTGGGATTGGGAGGAGCCACGTTCCCTACACACATCAAGATGACCGTTCCTGCAGGAAAGAAGTGTGATCTGGTCGTCATCAACGGCGTGGAGTGCGAGCCCTACCTCACCTCAGACCACAGGCTTATGCTTGAGAAGGGCGCCGAGGTCCTGACAGGTGCGGCCATCATAATGAAGGCCCTGGGTGTTGAGACGGTTGTGGTAGGCATTGAGGCGAACAAGCCTGATGCCATCAGTCACCTTACAGAGCTGGCCAGGGATTTTAAGGGTATAACCATACAGCCCCTTAAGGTCAAGTATCCGCAGGGAGGTGAAAAACAGCTTATTAAAGCCTGCACAGGACGCGAGGTTCCCTCTGGAGGACTGCCTGTTGATGTGGGTGTTGTGGTTCAGAATGTGGGCACTGCCTTTGCGGTCTATGAGGCCGTGCAAAAAAATAAGCCACTCATCGAAAGGGTTGTGACGGTCACGGGTGAAGATCGGTAAGAATCCCGGTAATTTCCTGGTGCGGATCGGCACGCCGGTAACGGCTCTTATTGAGGCTGCCGGCGGCATGCCTGAAGACACCGGCAAGGTTGTCAACGGCGGTCCGATGATGGGCAAGGCGCTGGCGATTACCGATGTACCGGTAACCAAGGGCACCTCCGGGATAATTCTATTTCCCTGCTGACGACTCACAGCGTGCAGAGGTTCTGCCCTGCATCAGGTGCGGCAAGTGTTCATCGGCATGTGCCATGGGTCTTGAGCCCTGGCTGATCTCCGTGGTCTCAGAAAAGGCAATGTGGGAAAAGGCTGAGCATGAAAAGATCACCGACTGCATGGAGTGCGGGGCCTGTGCCTATACCTGTCCGGCGAAGAGACCGCTGCTTGACTACATCAGGCTTGGCAAATCGACTGTGATCCGTATGGCACGTGAACGAGTTAGGAAATAGCACAAAAGGATATGAATAACATCCTTAATGTCTCGCCATCACCGCACCAGCAGAGTCCCGAGACTACGCGAAAGCTGATGTATGGGGTTGTGATTGCGCTTGCTGCCGGCGCTGGCCGCATCGGTGTATTACTTCGGAACGGGGGCAATAATAGTGACACTTACCTCGGTGCTGTCATGTGTTGCGGTTGAGTACCTGATACAGAAATTCATCCTGAAGATAAAACCCTCAGTGAGTGACGGATCCGCAGCGGTCACCGGCCTTTTGCTTGCATTCAACGTACCCTCGAACCTGCCGGTATACATTATCATTGTTGGGGCAATCATCTCTATCGGTGTTGCCAAGATGACCTTTGGCGGACTGGGCAGCAACCCGTTCAACCCGGCTCTGGTGGGACGGGTCTTCCTGCTGATATCGTTCCCCGTGCAGATGACCAGCTGGCCTGTGCCGTCTGGATTTAAGACCGGTTACCTCGATGCTGTCACAGGTGCCACTCCCCTGGGCATAATGACCGAAGGAGTGAAGGCCGGCGAGACCGTGGCGGCACTGATGGAAAAGATTCCGTCCCACATGCAGCTTTTTTACGGATACATGGGAGGCTCGATGGGTGAGATAGCGGCGTTGGCCCTTATCATCGGGGGCATCTACATGATCTGGAGGAAGATCATTACCTGGCATATCCCTGTCACTGTTCTTCTGACAGTGGCAATCTTTACCGGGATCCTCTGGCTGGCTGATCCGACAACGTTTGCCGATCCCCTCTTCCATCTCCTCACCGGAGGCATTATGCTCGGGGCCATCTTCATGGCAACAGATTATGTCACATCGCCCATGACTCATAAGGGGATGATAATTTACGGCATCGGCATAGGAGTCATCACTGTGCTGATACGAACCTGGGGTGCCTATCCCGAGGGTGTATCCTTTGCCATACTGATAATGAACGCCTTTGTACCGTTGCTGAATATGTACATAAAACCGTCCAGGTTTGGAAAGGAGGTGAAGCATGGCTAAGATGCAATCATCGCTGAAGAATATGGTTCTCTCGCTGACGCTTATTTCGGTAGGAGCCTCAGCGGCTCTGGGTTTTGTCTACGAGATGACAAAGGAGCCAATAGAGATCTCAATGCTTAACAAGAAGCTTGATGCAATCAAGCAGGTGGTGCCTGAGTTCACCAATAACCCGAACGATGAGATGTTCATGCTCCCGACGGGTGAAGGCGATTCACTTGAGGTCTATCCTGCGAAGCAAGGTGAAGAGATAGTCGGGTATGCCATCAAGTCGTATACCAATAACGGTTTCAGCGGATACATAGGATTCATGGTGGGATTCACCCCTGACGGATCGATATACAATATTAATGTCCTTGAGCACAAGGAGACTCCCGGGCTGGGTACCAAGATGGTACCCGAAGGCACCCCGGAGAAGCCTGAGTTCAAGGATCAGTTCAAGGATAAGAATCCGGCTAAGTTTGCCCTTAAGGTAAAGAAAGACGGTGGTCCGGTTGATGCCATCACTGCGGCCACAATAAGTTCGAGAGCATTCTGTGACGGGGTTCAGAGAGCGTACAACACACTTGAGAAAGGAGGTCTGAAATGAACCAGATACAGAATTTTACCAAGGGTTTTCTTAAAGGAGAATCCCATACTGGTGCTGGTTCTAGGGGCCTGTCCTGCCCTTGCCACGACATCATCGATGATCAACGGGCTCGGGATGGGGCTGGCGACAACGTTCGTACTTATCGGGTCAAATAGGTGGTCTCACTGATGAAGAACCTGATTCCTGACAAGGTGCGTATACCTGCATTCATTGTAGTCATTGCGACCTTTGTGACTATTGTTGACCTGGTGATGAAGGCGTATGTGCCGTCACTTTATGATTCACTGGGGATTTTCATTCCCCTGATTGTAGTCAACTGCATAGTCCTGGGACGTGCTGAGGCTTTTGCAAGCAAGAATACCGTCTGGTCTTCAGTTGTTGACGGTGCGGGCATGGGGCTTGGGTTCACCGCCGCACTGGGGGTGCTTGGTGCCATAAGGGAGATTCTTGGCAGCGGGCGCTATTGGGATTCAAGTTCATCTCCGGTGACGGCATACTGGTGTTCATACTTGCCCCGGGTGCATTTATTGCTCTGGGATACCTGATTGCCGTTGTTAAAAAGATTAACAAAGCATAAGGAGAAGAGCATGGAATTCATACTTCTAATAATATCCGCAATACTGGTCAACAACATTGTGCTGGCGCAGTTTCTGGGCGTTTGTCCATTCCTGGGTGTTTCAAACAAAGTCAGCACAGCCATCGGAATGTCCGGTGCTGTGACCTTTGTGATGGTCCTGGCCACCATGGTGACCTATCTTATTTACACCTATGTGCTTATTCCGCTGGGCATAGGTTTCATGCAGACAATTGCATACATTCTGGTTATCGCATCCCTGGTACAGATGGTTGAGATCATACTGAAGAAGATCAGTCAGCCCCTTTACCAGGCGCTGGGCATTTTCCTGCCGCTGATAACTACCAACTGCGCGGTGCTGGGCGTGGCTATACTTGTCATCAAGAAGGACTACAACCTTGCAGAGGGCATTGTATACGGAGCTGCGACTGCCATTGGTTTCGGGTTAGCGCTGGTGATACTAGCCGGTATACGCGAGCAGCTGGAGCTGGCGGATGTACCCCCGGGGATGAAAGGAGCGCCTATATCGCTTGTCACTGCAGGCATCCTGGCGCTGGCGTTCATGGGTTTTGCAGGACTGGTTTAAGATTGCCTGGAAAGATTCCGGAGATCGATAATATTGCAATTTTTGAAGTTTACCGGCTGCTGCCTGAGAGATAAGCCATGGAAATGGGAAAGCTGATCATTGTCAGGCTAATGGCAAATTCTGAGGATCCGCGATGGCTATAAGCAATTTGAGGAACCGTGATGGCTATCCGGAATCTGAGGATCCGCGATTCATACGAAATGTTTTCAATCAGGAGTGTGACAGGTGCGGCAAATCTCCGTTTTTCTGAAATCTTAAATGATTTATATATGAATTTGCCTGTTAAAAAATAGTCGTAAGTGGCTGTTCCTTTTGATCCTGTGAAATTAAGTATTGCCTTCTTAAGCAATTTCGGTGCATAGCTATTCACAAGTGATGCCCGGCGTTCTGAGTCCAGTTCCAGGGAACGCAGAATATTTGATGAAATATCTTTCTCATCGATTACTTTAAACCCGGATTCATTTATAAGTTTCAACAGGTCCGGCCATTTGTAGCTATCTCTGAAATCTGTGAAGAGGAAATATCCGCCAGGACGGAGGACACGGTGCACCTCGCTGAAAAAAGCCCTGACGGAGCTGTAACGGTGCGATGACTCAACATTAAGCAGAACATCGCAAGAGCTATCCCTGAGAGGCAGATTCTGAGCATTACCGGTGATGAAGGTAAGATTTGGGAATTGATGGAATTTGTTTGAAAATGCAACAACACTTTTTTCAAGGTCAATTCCTGTTGCAGATGCCGGCAAAAATTTCCTTGCAATATATGCCAGGCCTCCGCCCCGACCGCTTCCTACCTCAACGATGTCTCTGTTCCTGATGTCCGTCATATCAGCCATATGATGATACAGCTGTACAGGATACCGGTTCTTTTCGTCCATATCCTCCAGTGGAATCGACTCTCCCGGATCAGAATATCCGTAATTCATAAAAATCAGTTGGTGATGCTTGTCCCATTTGTCAAGATACCGGTACAATGCTCTGAAAACCAAAGAAGGAAATCGTATCATCGATCTATCCAGGATTAGTTATTCTAAAAATTTGCCAGGCACGCCATTAGTAATACTGGCTGAAAACAAAAATATCTGCAAATTTCTTAAATAGTCAGGATATTTCTACACAATATTGCATGCTAATTCGCACTTTTTTCATTAAATTTATAAGTCTGCATTTTTTCTTATTGTCAGTCTTTGAAAGTCATTCCGGAAACCTGTAAAGAATACTTTCAATGTGACTGACGGGACGAAGGTTTTATATTATCTTCAGATGTCCTGCCTTCCGGCAAGTGATTTGACGAGCGCGTCGCATGTGCACTACACGGATTTTCGCGGAATAAGAGAACAAGATCCATAACGTCGTGCCGGGAACAGGGTAAGGCTCCCTCCTTCCCGGAATGTTGCGGAATAAATGGACATATCTTGTAACGTTGTGCCGGGAGCAGGGTAAGGCTCCCTCCTTCCCGGAATGTTGCGGAATAAGAGAATAAATCCCGTAATGTTGTGCCGGGATTAGGGTATGGTACACACCTTCACTGGCTAACGTCAGATTAATGTAATAACCCGGGAACAAGGCATCGGAGTAATGTCACCATATCAATTCCGCATCCAGTCACTACCCCTAATTTCACTTCACCGGTAAAATACCTCTGTTCACCGATAAAATCTTTGAGCACTTGTCATCAAACCGTAATTTTGCAGAAACTATAAAGATCAAGCCAATGAAAAGAATTATGCTGCTGACAGCAGTAATCCTATCAGGCATTTCGGCAATGGCACAGGACAGTGCCATACTTAAGCTCAACCTTGAGAACCGCGCCGATGTTGTTGAGGGTGGTGGCCTCGCCGGCCTTGTCCCCCACCTGGCGTCTCAGGGGCAGGGCCTGGTCGTAGTAGGCCAGCGCCTTCTGCTTCTCGCCCAGGGCGTCGTAGACGCGGCCGATGTTGTTGAGGGTGGTGGCCTCGCCGGCCTTGTCCCCCACCTGGCGACTCAGGGGCAGGGCCTGGTCGTAGTAGGCCAGCGCCTGCTGCTTCTCGCCCAGGGCGTCGTAGACGCTGCCGATGTTGTTGAGGGTGGTGGCCTCGCCGGCCTTGTCCCCCACCTGGCGTCTCAGGGGCAGGGCCTGGTCGTAGTAGGCCAGCGCCTTCTGCTTCTCGCCCAGGGCGTCGTAGACGCCGCCGATGTTGTTGAGGGTGGTGGCCTCGCCGGCCTTGTCCCCCACCTGGCGTCTCAGGGGCAGGGCCTGGTCGTAGTAGGCCAGCGCCTTCTGCTTCTCGCCCAGGGCGGAGTAGACCAGCCGATGTTGTTGAGGGTGGTGGCCTCGCCGGCCTTGTCCCCCACCTGGCGTCTCAGGGGCAGGGCCTGGTCGTAGTAGGCCAGCGCCTTCTGCTTCTCGCCCAGGGCGTCGTAGACCCCGCCGATGTTGTTGAGGGTGGTGGCCTCGCCGGCCTTGTCCCCCACCTGGCGTCTCAGGGGCAGGGCCTGGTCGTAGTAGTCCAGCGCCTTCTGCTTCTCGCCCAGGGCGTCGTAGACGTAGCCGATGTTGATGCAGCATGCGGGCCTGGGAGCTGACGTCTGCGGCGTGCTGCGGCGCAGCGAACGCATGGTCGAGCCATTCCAGCCGGTCCTGGAAGAGACCACGGCGGGTCTGGTAGGTGGAGAGGCCCGAAGTCGACGAAGGCGACCGCGGTCGGGTCGTTTGCGGTCAACTGGGACCAGGCGAAGGTGATCTGGGGGTAGATGGTTTCGATGGTCTGCCAGTCGTGCTCGGTCCTGGTCGACGATGGCCAGGTAGTGGTCGCGGTGGC
>CAVOLF010000011.1:0-107839 GCA_963696805.1 uncultured Rikenellaceae bacterium | reverse complement strand
GCCTTGCTTGAGGAGAGGGTCACCAGCTGCGACAGCAGTGATTCGTCTTTCACAGCTGACTGCGCCACCATGGTTATCTCTTCAACGCTGGAGATGCGTCCCACCAGCCTCGCAAGCTCGTCTCCCGCCTCGGCGGTGACAACGGAATCTTCTATTTCAGGCTCATTGACAACGGTAACCCTGTGTTCCGCGGCATATTGCAGAGCGATGGGAATATCAGCAGCTGTCAGGTCAAGGGTGACCAGCTTATCAGGCTTCATCCACCGGAATTCATCATGCTCGCTCAATACCGGTCCCGGTGCCAGGGTATCACACAGGAAGGGTATGAGTCTTATCTGCCTGTGGCCGTAATCATGCTCTACGGCGTCAAGCCTGCCTGTAATAATGATGTCTATTCCCAGCTCCTCCCCTATCTCGCGAATGATGCAGTCCTCATGATCCTCCCCCGCCCTGGTTTTTCCGCCAGGGAACTCCCACTTGCCGGCATTGTCCATTGCCGGGCCGCGTCGCACAGCCAGCACCAGCCCTTCATCATTGCGGATCAGTGCACAGGTCACATCAGTCATGGTTCCCGGCTTGTGATGGTTTCATAATCAGGAATATGGTCAAGCAGTTTGAAAGTGCGGGCTTCCGTGTTGATCTTTCCGGCGAAGTGTTCGGAGCCGTTGGTGACCACCAGGTACCTGACACCGTAGTTGAAGTTGTAGTTGATGATCTGGTCGAAGACCTCCTGGGTGATCTTAACCTGCTGAGCCTTGCACTCTACAATCATCACAGGCTCACCGGCACGGTCATGAATGAGGATGTCAGCCCTGCGGAGCATTGAATGAAGCCTGAACGATGCCTCAATGCGTATCAGTCCCGGCGGGTACCCGAGAACCCCTGTAAGATAGCCGACAAAATGCTGCCTGACCCACTCCTCAGGTGTGAGAGCCACGTACTTTCTCCTCAGGGGGTCATAGAGCATTTTACCTCCGGGACCCTCTTTTATGTGCAATGAACATGGAGGCAGTTTCAGCGGTTTCAACTTAATTTGTATTTTTGGTAACCCTTAGGTATGGCAAATATAAACAAACAGCTCCGGAGATCATGAGAACGAAAGAAGATATAGTCAGCAACTGGCTGCCAAGATATACAGGCAAGGAACTTACCTCCTTCGGCGAATTCATCCTTCTCACTAACTTCACCCTGTATGTGGAGATGTTTGCCAAATGGAACGGTGTCCCTGTTGATGGCAGGAACAAGAACTGGCCCACGGCCACCGCTGACGGCATAACAATCATCAACTTCGGGATGGGCAGTCCCAACGCTGCCACCGTCATGGATCTCCTGAGCGCCATCCAGCCGAAAGCTGTGCTCTTCCTCGGCAAATGCGGGGGCCTCAAGAAGAAGAACAAGCTGGGCGATCTGATACTTCCGATAGCAGCCATAAGAAGCGACGGTACCTCGAACGATTACCTGCCTCTGGAGATACCTGCCCTGCCTGCCTTCAAGCTTCAGAGCGCTGTCTCCGCTGCCATTGTAAGGAACAATCTTGAGTACTATACCGGCACCGTCTACACAACCAACAGAAGGGTGTGGGAATACGATGACAGGTTCAAAAAGTATCTCATTAAGACCAGGGCCATGGCCATTGACATGGAGACAGCCACCATCTTCACCGTTGGTTTTGCCAATGAGATACCCACCGGCGCGATCCTCCTCGTCTCAGACCAGCCAATGATATCAACGGGGATAAAGACGGAAGCAAGCGACCATAAGGTGACCAGCCAGTTTACTGATACACACCTGCGAATCGGGATTGAAGCGCTGAAGGAGATCAAGGACAACGGCATCTCGGTCAAACACCTTCGTTTCTGATGGCTGCTGACTACAAGGAGATAATAAGGGATCTCAGGAACAAGATCTACAAGCCGGTCTATTTCCTTGCAGGCAAAGAACCATATTACATTGACATTATTACCGATTTCATTGAGGATAATGTACTTGACGAGTCAGAGAAGGACTTCAACCAGACTGTCCTTTACGGTCTTGACGTCACCGTCACCCAGGTCATAGAGACATGCCGGCGCTTCCCCATGATGGCCAACCAGCAGGTTGTGATTGTCCGTGAGGCACAGAAGCTGAAAAAGATCGATGACCTGCTTGTGTATGTTGACAACCCCCTGAACTCAACCATCATGGTCATCGCCTATAAATACGAGGACCTTGACAAGCGGAAATTGCTCTATAAGTCGCTCTCGAAGAAAGGGTGGTACATTGAGTCGGACAAGGTTCCCGAGTACCAGATCCCCGGCTGGATTGACCGTTACCTGACTGACAGGGGCATCATGGCCGGTGCCGATGCATCCCGGCTCCTGTCAGAGTTCCTGGGCAATGACCTGGGCAAGATAGCCAATGAGCTCGACAAGCTTATCATCTCACTGCCTAAGGAGAACCCGCGTATCACAACTGAGTTGATAGAGGCAGGCATAGGCATCAGCAAGGATTACAGTCCCAATGAGCTGTGGAGGGCCATCGTCTACCGTGACCCACTCAAGGCAGCCCGTGTTGTTAACTATTATGCCGGGCACTCAAAGAAAGAGATCATACCGTTGATATTTCCCGTGCTTTTCTCAAGCTTCAGCCGGGTACTGATCTACCACAGTCTCAAGGATAAGACCGACGGCAACCTGGTGGCCATGCTGAAGACCTATCCGGGTTATGTCAAGGATTTCAGGGCTGCCGCTGCCCTTTACAGTGTAGGCGCCTGCATGAACATCATCACCCTGGTGCGTTCATATGACCTGAAGGCGAAGGGATTCGGCGAGGCAGGGAGTGACCCCGGCGACCTGCTGCGTGAGCTGGTCTTCAAGATCATGCACTGAAAAACGGCAGGGCTCGCTCCGGCAATCCCCGGAATTATCATGAAGCAATGCAGTGTCGGTTATTCACCTGATAAATCACAAGTGGGACCTGTCATCAGTTCATCTCAGGTGACTCGGGAAACTCTGCCCAGATCCGGTATTTGTTGTTGAGTGATCGCAGCACGTCGCGCCATACGTTGCCACGGCTCTTCATGATCACCTCGGCGGGCACCCTGGCAATCATCCACGAGTTCTCATTCAGCTCCTTCTTCAGCTGTCCCTTCTCCCACCCCGAGTAACCGAGGAAGAAGCGTACCTGGTCTCTTCCAACAGTGCCCGTGGCTATCAGGTTACGCAGGGCGTCGATCTCCCCGCCCCACCATATGCCTGGTATTACCGGCACGCTGCCCGGCACCTTCGAGCCCAGGGTATGAAGGTAATGAAGGGTGTCAGGCGCCACGGGCCCTCCTACCGAGAGATGCTCATCCCAACCGTCAAAGCCCTCCACGGCACTGCTGACCATCAGGTCAATGACACGGTTGAGGATAAATCCCATTGTTCCCTGTGCGGTGTGTTCGGAAAGGAAGACTATTGTACGGTTAAAGAAACGGTCAGTCAGGAAGGGCTCCGAGATAAGAACCCTGCCTTTCCCGGGTATCTTGTCCTCGGGATTGATGCTGAATATGTCAGGATACTGGCCCATCTGACAAAGAAATCGATCATACAAAGTAATAACTTTTATGGGCAGAATCAAGAAAAAGCACAGAAAATACTAAATTGCACGCTTCAACGCCACAGACCGTTCATGTCCGCAAAAAAGATCCGCACACCGTCAATGCTGCTATCGCTGCTGCCAATTGCGGTGCTTATCCTCCTTCTTACGCTCAACGTAAAGTATTTTCGTGATGACACCCTCTCGGGTGCAAACCAGATAGCGCTGATCCTCTCCGCTGCCGTAGCTGGTATCATTGCCATCTCACTCGGATACAAGTGGAAATTCCTGCTTAAGAAGGTTGTCTCCACCATCTCCACGGCCATGCCGGCCATGCTGATACTCTTCCTCATCGGGTCGCTTGCAGGTACATGGATGATAAGCGGAGTCATTCCGATGCTTATCTACTACGGACTTGAGATACTCAATCCCGTCATCTTCCTGTTTGCCACCGTCCTCATCTGCTCTGTTGTCTCCGTATCAACAGGAAGCTCATGGTCAACGGTTGCAACCATCGGTGTGGCGTTGCTGGGCATCGGTACGACGCTCGGATTCAGTGAGGCCATGGTAGCCGGGGCAATTATCTCAGGTGCCTACTTCGGAGACAAGATGTCACCTCTCTCCGACACCACCAACCTCGCCCCTGCCGTGGCGGGGACGGATCTCTTCACTCACATAAGGTACATGGTCATCACAACCGGACCTTCATGGATAATAACCCTGATCATATTCCTTATAATAGGTTTTGCAGGTGATTACACTGACACCTCGGCTTCCGCTTCTGCAGTACAGGAGGCGATAAGCGCCAGGTTCAACGTCAGCCCGGTGCTTCTGGTTGTACCTGCCTTCCTTATTTTCATCATCGTGAAGAAGGTGCCTCCGCTTCCCTCGTTGCTCGCCGGAACGATCCTCGGGGGTATCTGCGCTATCATCTTTCAGCCTGACCTGCTCAAAGAAGTGGCCGCCACCGACGGCTCCTTTGTAAAGCAGGCATATATCTCGGTCACCAAAGCCATGTTCGGGCCGGTGACGGTCACCACGGGCGACGCCTCGGTGGACGAGCTGTTAAGGACCAAAGGGATGGCAGGGATGCTCAACACTGTCTGGCTCATTATCTGTGCCATGTTCTTTGGAGGGCTCATGGAGGCATCGGGAATGCTGAAGTCCATCACCGAGCGGATGATGAAATTTGTCCATAATGCAGGCACACTGGTAGGCTCAACAGTGGCAACATGCCTCTTCTTCAACGTCACCGCCTCCGACCAGTACCTCTCCATCGTCATACCGGGGAGGATGTATGCAAAGAAGTTCAGGGACATGGGCTTCAAGCCAGAGCTGTTAAGCCGCACCCTTGAGGACTCCGGCACGGTTACCTCGGTGCTGGTGCCATGGAACACATGCGGGGCGACACAGTCAAGCGTTCTCGGAGTATCAACATGGACATATGCCCCTTACTGCTTCTTTAATATTATCAGTCCCTTCATGAGCATCTTCATTGCTTCGGTGAATTTCAGGATCAGGCGCTATACCCCGGAGGAACTTGCCAGGGTTCAGGATGAAGCCGATGTGGCTGACAGGGAACTGCTAAGGGAAGAGGAGGCAGACTGAACGGAGCCGGGCAGAACAAAGAAGCACCGCCGACTGTTACAATATTGGTTATATTTGCGCACTTAATTGAATAAAGATGCTTCTCAAACTGATCATAATATCAGCTGTACTCGTGGCCTTAGCCCTGGCGGGCATGGCCATATCAATACTTGTGAAGCCGAAGGGACGCTTTCCCGAGACCCATGTAGGACACAATAAAGAGATGCGAAAAAGGGGTATCACATGTGCACAGAACACTGACACAGGTTGCAACCCGGTTGACAGTGCCGGGTGCTGCGGCTGTGCCATGAGTGAGGATTAGCGCTCTTCAATAAGACCACGTAGCCCCTCCGACATCCAGCTCCTCATCTCACCCTTCTCGTCTGAGAAGATAAGATAACCCTCAAGAAAATCATACCTCTCAATCAAGGCTATAGCCGGCCCTGTGCCTGCCACCATGCATGCTGTTGCCCAGGCGTCTGCCACGGCGCACTCCGGTGCGATCACAGTGGCACTGAGCAGGGTATGCCTGACGGGGTAGCCGGTGCGCGGGTCAATGGTATGGGAATATTTTACCCCGTTCTCCACGAAGAACTTGCGGTAGTTGCCTGATGTTGCCAGGGCACGGTTGTCAAGCCTCACCTTTGCCTGCATATCCGCGCCGGGGATATAGTTGCCGTCGGCCGGAGTGTCAATGCCTACATGCCACCCCATGCCCCTTTTGTCGCCCGCTGTGCGAACCTCTCCTCCCACCTCCGCCAGGAACTCAACCATGCCTTCACTCTCCAGGAGACCGGCCAGCAGATCGACGGTGTATCCCTGCGCGATGGCGTTGACGTCAATAAACATATCCGGGTCAGCCCTGACCAGGCGTTCGCCCGCCAGATGCACCTTATCCATACCTACGAGCGCAAGCAGTGAGTCGAGCATGGTCTCGTCAAAACGCTTCATGGCGTCGGGGCCAAAGCCCCACGCCTTCACCAGCGGCCCTATAGTAATGTCAAAAAGCCCTCCGCTCAGCTCCGATACAAGCTCGGAAGACCTGAAGACCTCACGGAAGAGAGTGTCGGTGACATCACTCACACCGGCATTGATGAGCGAGATGACCGAGGAGTCGTTATAAATTGAAAGTGAGTTGTCAACTTCGGTCAGCAGCTTTTCAATCTTCTGCCGCAGAACCATGACGTCAATCCCCGGGCTCTTCTCAACAACGATGTGATAGGTGGTGCCCTGGGTCAGGCCGTTGATCTCTGCGTACTCCGGTTGCGGAGCGCAGGAACTGACCAAGAAGGAAAAAGGGATGATAAATAAAAATATATCCTTCATATTTATCTGGCATACAATGCTTTATGTCCTACGGACAAATCCTCTTCGTGGGATCTCCCGGCTACAATACTTAAAGGCCTATGGCCTATTTCTCAGTCAGCAGTCTTCAGCCGGCAGTCAGCATGACTGTGGACTGCAGACTGAGGACTGTGGACTGGATTAGCCTCCAAAATCATCAAACGCAATATTCTCCTGAGGCACACCGAGGTTGTCAAGCATGTTGAACACCGCGGAATTCATCATTGGGGGGCCGCAGAGATAATACTCCAGGTCCTCGGGCAGATCGAGCTTGCCAAGGTAGTTGTCAAGCAGCACCTGGTGAATGAAACCCGTATAGCCTGTCCAGTTATCCTCAGGCATAGGCTCCGAGAGTGCTATGTTAAACTTGAAGTTGGGGAACTTCTTCTCCAGTTCCCTGAACTCATCCTCATAGAATATTTCCCTCTTTGACCTTGCACCATACCAGTATGTAATCTTGCGCTTCGACTTAACTGTATTGAGCATGTGAAAAATATGCGATCTCAGGGGAGCCATCCCGGCGCCGCCTCCTATATATATCATCTCGGTCTCCGTATCCTTGATGTGGAAGTCGCCGTAAGGCCCGCTTATCGATACCTTGTCCCCGGGCTTGCGTGAGAAAATAAACGTGGAGCAGATCCCCGGAGGGACATTCATGAACTGTTTTCTGGCATTGTCCCACGGCGGGGTGGCAATACGTATATTCAATATGATAAGGTTCTTTTCCGCCGGGTAGTTAGCCATTGAATAAGCCCTGTACGTCTCTTCAGTGTTCTTCAGCTTCAGGTCCCACATCCTGAACTTGTCCCAGTCAGCGCGATACTCCTCTTCCACATCGATATCCTTTCCGAAGTCAACTTCGTATTTTGGCACATCTATCTGGATATACTCCCCGGATTTAAAATGCAGGTCTTCGCCTTCCGGCAGTCTCACCACGAACTCCTTGATAAATGTTGCGACGTTTCTGTTTGAGACCACCTCGCACTCCCACTTCTTAATGCCGAGGATGGCCTCCGGCACCTTTATGGTCATGTCCTCGCGCACCTTGACCTGGCATCCGAGGCGCCAGTTGTCATGCTGCTCGCGGCGGGTGAAGAAGCCAGTCTCGGTAGGCAGTATGGCCCCGCCGCCCTCGGTTATCTGGCACTTGCACATGCCGCATGTTCCGCCGCCGCCGCAGGCCGATGGGAGGAATATGCCATTGCCTGACATCGTGGAGAGGAGGCTCGATCCGGGTGAGACAACCATCTCACGGTCATTGATTTTAAGAGTCACGTCTCCCTGCGGTGTGAGCTTCTGCCTGGCATAGAGCAGCACCACCACCAGTAGTATCATCACCAGCACAAATACAGCAACACTGATAAGAACGGTGCCTGCAATTGATAAACCTAATATCATTTCAGTAAGGATTTCATCATGATAAAAAATTGATAGATATGGTATGATGGAATACCCATGTTATTGATTCCATTAATATTGTGTTTGTTTTTCCGGATACATGGGTGTTTCATTAAAGTGTGATACCGAGGAAACTCATGAACGCTATCCCCATCAGTCCGGTGAGGATGAAGGTGATACCCAGCCCGCGCAGTGGTGCCGGCACATTTGAATAGCGCATCTTTTCCCGTATAGCGGCAAGGGCCACTATGGCCAGAAGCCAGCCTACGCCCGAACCCAGTCCGAATACGGCAGCCTCGCCTATGTTGGCATACTCCCTCTCCTGCATGAAGAGCGAAGCGCCAAGGATAGCACAGTTTACGGCTATCAGCGGAAGGAATATGCCGAGTGAGTTATAGAGGGCGGGACTCGATTTCTCAATGACCATCTCCACCAGCTGCACTATTGAGGCGATGACGGCTATGAACATGATAAACGAGAGGAAGCTGAGATCAACGGTTGCAAAACTGTCACTGAGCCAGGCCAGGGCTCCCTTCTTAAGTATATACTGTTCCAGAAGGAAGTTTACCGGCACGGTAATCACCAGCACGAAAATGACTGCAATGCCAAGTCCCATCGAGGTCTTCACTGTCTTCGACACCGCCAGGTATGAGCACATACCCAGGAAGTAGGCGAAGATCATGTTGTCGATGAAGATCGACTTTACGAATATGTTGAGTAAGTTTTCCATGACCCGTGCTGTTACCTGGTTTCTATCAGTGATTTGTTACGGCTGCGCTGGTACCATATTATCAGGCCCACGGTAATGAGGGCCATTGGCGGCAGTATCATAAATCCGTTATCCTCGTACCCGAAGTTGTAGAACCCCAGCTTCTCCATGACCGGGAATCCCATGATGCTCCCGCTGCCGAGAAACTCGCGGAAGAAGGAGACGATGATCAGTATGATTCCGTAGCCCCATGCGTTACCCAGTCCGTCGAGGAAGGCTGGCCATGGCTTGTTGCCCATGGCGAAAGCCTCGAGGCGCCCCATGATGATACAATTGGTGATGATCAGCCCCACGAAGACAGAGAGCTGTTTGCTGACATCAAAAGCGAAGGCCTTCAGAAACTGGTCAACGATGATAACCATAGTGGCTATGACCACCAGCTGCACAATGATCCGGATACGACCGGGGATCCTCTTCCTCAGCGCTGCGATGACAACATTTGAGACGGCCAGCACAACCATGACTGACAGCGCCATTACAATGGCAGGATTCATCTTCACGGTGACCGCCAGCGCCGAGCATATACCCAGCACCTGAACCGTAATAGGGTTATCCTGTCCCAGCGGGTTGGTCAGAAGTTTCCTGTTCTTTGCCGACAACAGCGGCTCTTTTTCCACATTTTCCATATCTACTTCCTGTTTTGGCTGAGGTATTTTTCATATTTGATCAGGCCGTCGTACACCATCGCCTCCAGTCCCTTGCTGGTGATCGTTCCTCCTGAGATGCCGTCGACTTCATATCTGCCCTGGGGGTCAGCGCCGCCCTTGACAACCTTCACCCCGACAAACTTACCGTCGCGGTAGAGGTTCTTACCCGGGAACTGACTCTCAAATTCGGTTGTATTGATCTCTGCTCCCAGTCCGGGTGTCTCTCCCTTGTGATCGAAGGTTACGCCGTCAATTGTTATCATATCTTCCTGCAGCGACACATAGCCCCATATCGGCCCCCACAGACCCTTTCCTTCAAGCGGAAGGATATGAAGGGTATCGCCGTTGTCTGCCACTGCAATGAATACCGGAAGGTACTGGTCAGCAAGCGGCTTCTTCTGCTCTGCGCGGAGAGAGACCGTGAAGGCGTTGACCCCATCTATATGTTTGCCTTCAGTGTTTACAACATAACTCTCCCTGATGTATTTGTCATACAGCTGAACCGCGTCGGCTTTCGTTGATGTCACATTTATCGAGGAGAGGATATTCATCTTCTTTTCCACCTCAACATTCTTCTCCTGCCTTGGCTGCAGCAGCATTGCCGTCAGCGAGAGGAGGATGGCGACGGAGACAATCATCACCACCGAGAATATCATGATATACCTGTTACTGAAATCTTTCATCTCGCATGTTCTTAAGCTGTCTTTACTCTCTTTAACCTTCTCCTTACATTGGCATTCACCACATAGTGGTCTATCAGCGGTGCCATTACGTTCATCAGAAGTATTGCCAGCATGGTTCCTTCCGGGTAAGCCGGGTTGAAGACCCTGATGATGACAACCATAATCCCGGTCAGTGCTCCGTAGATATACTTGCCGGTGTTGGTCTGCGCTGCCGTCACAGGGTCAGTTGCCATAAACACGGTTCCGAAGGCGAACCCGCCCATGATAAGGTGATAGTATGCCGGTATCTGGGTGTATTCATTGCCGCCGGTGGCATTCAGCAACAACCCCATTCCAAGCCCCCCGAGGGTCATGCTGAGCATTATGCGCCAGCTGCCGACGCCCGTAACCAGCAGTACAAATGCTCCTATAAGAATTGCCACGACAGATGTCTCGCCCACCGAGCCGGGTGTTGTTCCGAGGAACATCTCCATCGCTGAAGGCATCTGGTCAAAACCATCGAGCTTGGCGAGTGCCAGGGCGGTGGCGCCCGAGAAACCGTCAAGGCCTCCTCCCTGTGTCAGCCCCGCAATCCAGACATTGTCGCCGGTCATCCATCCCGGATAACTGAAGAAGAGGAAAGCCCTGGCAGTGAGTGCCGGGTTGAGGATGTTCATCCCAGTACCGCCAAAGATCTCCTTGCCGATTATCACTGCGAAGGCAACGGAGACAGCTACCATCCAGAGAGGCACATCCACGGGCATGATCAGCGGTATGAGCATGCCGGTGACAAGGTAACCCTCATTGATCTCATGACCTCTTATCTGCGCCACTACGAACTCTATGCCCAGTCCCACGATGTAACTCACAAGAATAAGCGGTAAAATCTTCAGGAAACCGAACCAGAACATATTTATCAGAGTCCAGTCGACAATCCCGAAAGCCCTTGTATGCTGCAGGCCGATGTTATATGATCCGAAGAGCAGGGCAGGCAGAAGGGCTACGACCACGATGATCATTGTGCGCTTCATGTCCATATAGTCCCTGATGTGAGAACCCCTCGTGGTAACCTTGTCAGGAACAAAAAGGAAGGTTGCAAACCCGTCATAGACGGAACGCAGTTTCTCAAAGCGGCCCCCCTCTTTAAAAAGGGGCTCTATCTTCTTCATTCTTTTAAGCAGGAAATTCATAGCAAGCTGACTCCTTAAATTAGTTCATCTCTTTTATCATCAGGTTGATCCCGCTACGGATAATCTCCTGTATCTCTGTCTTCGAAGGATCAATGTATTCACACAGTGCGAAGTCCTCCTCAGCCACCTCATAGATGCCCAAATTCTCCATAAGCTCAACGTCGCCGGCCAGTATTGCCTTTACCAGATGGATGGGGTAAATGTCCATGGGCAGGACGTTTTCATAGTGGCCTGTCACGACGAATGCCCTGTGGCCGCCGTGAAAGTTGGTGTCAATATTAAATTCCCTGCCCGGCGCGAGCTTTGAAAGGAATGCCCTCCAGTAGCTGAACTTCTTCAGCCCCGGTGTGGCCCAGCCCAGGAGCTCACTCCGGTCTCCCTCGGGCAGCACCGTCACCATGTTGTCATAAAATCCTAGGGAGCCGTCGGGAGTGATCCTCTTGCCGGTGAGTGCATTGCCGCTGATGACCCTGTTGTTGCCCTGCTGAAGGTTCGACTTCAGTATGCCGCTTACCGAGGCTCCCGGTTTGATACGATGGTACTTGGGGTGAATGACGCCGACCCCGGCAAGGGCGATGATCCGCTCGCGGTCATGGAAGCCCGTGCCAAAGAGCCTTCCAAGCGCCACAACATCCTGGATATCAACAGTCCACACTACCTCGCCCTTGGCAACCGGATCAATATGGTGTATCTGAATTCCTACGTTGCCGGCCGGATGCGGACCTGCAAAGCTGTGGAACACCACATTCTGCAGGCTCCTCAGCTCTGCCACCCTCGTGCCCTCAGCTTCCTGCGAGATATGTATCTTCCCGTCAGTAAGGCGCGACAGGACATTAATGCCTGTCTGCAAATGGTTGCCGTGGGTGTTGGACATGACGAAATCAATATCAGGAGCAAGCGGTGCTGTATCAAAGGCTGAGATGAAGACAGCTTTGGGCACCGAATCGGGACGGGCCACGATGTGATATGGGCGCTGCCGCAGCACCGGCCAGAGACCAGAACTGAGCAGCCTGGCACGGACCTCATCACGCGTCAGCTTAAGAGGGTCGGCAGCACCAAAGTCAATCTTCGCGCTGCCCGCCTGCTCTATCACCACCTCGGTGAGAACACGCTTTTCACCCCGGACGATCTCCCTGACCACTCCGCTGACAGGTGAAACAAATTTTATTTCGGGGAAGGCTTTGTCATGAAAAAGCACAGTCCCGGCTTTCACCGGACTACCTTCCTGAACCTCAAGCCTGGCAGCGAGACCCGGGAAATCGGCAAACCTCACACCGAAACGGGTAACGGCCACCTCCGGAAGGAAAATCTTCTCCGCCTTGCCGGCAAGCCTGATGTTTAATCCTTTACGTAATCTGATCAGAGTTGACATATTTTGACTGAAACTTAATTCTCTTCGGACTGCAATAATACAACATTGTTAAAACATTCACAGTGAGAGATAATAAAAATCACTTTTCTGTTTTTATAACGGGTTGTTAACAGTGCGGCAGGATATTTGTAATTTAGCCGGAAATAGTTAGTTATGTATGAAATATTAACCAGGATAAAAATATTAAGTTTATCGATATCCTGTTCCATAATTCCGGCCTTTTCTGCCATTTCACAGGATTTTTCCTCCGTGGAGTATGCTGCCGGGAACGTTAAAAGCATAACTTTTGAGAAGGACGGGTTGAGGCCTGCCTATCCTTTTGTGCAGCCATGGAACGGTGAGGAGATGACACTGCATTTCGACGTCACTGAGAACCACGGAGGGTCACTATGGTACAGCCTTACCCACTGCGACCGCAACTGGAACATGAGCGATCTCTTCACAAGCGACTATCTCGAAGGCTTTGACGAGAACCAGATTACTGACTACCTGCCGTCATTCAATACAAGGGTTAATTATACTCACTATTCCCTGAGACTCCCTAACGATGATGTCAGTTTTCTGGTTTCGGGTAATTATATTATTACCGTATGGGATCCGGGAGAGCCTGATGCACCTCTTCTCAGGAGGCGTTTCTTCGTCAGCGAAGGCAGCTCCTCGGCCCAGGTGGTCTTCAGACAGCCAATGAAACCCGGAACCACGGAGACGCACCAGCAGGCGGAGATCACAGTCTCAACGGGCAGCCTGCCCGTGACCGATCCCTACCGGCAGGTTACCGTCACCATGATGCAGAACGGACGGTGGGACAGAGCGGCAATAAATCTCAGTCCCGATTTTGTGGCAGCCGGAAGGCTTGAATTCAATTCTCTTTCAGAAAAAACCCTGATGCCGGGCGGAAACGAGTTCCGGTACTTTGACATCAAGACCATACGGCAGACAAGGCAGAATGTCAGGGCCATCGATTTTGTGAACGGCATCTACCAGGCTTACCTTCTGCCCTCAGACAACAGGGAGTTCAAACCATATTTTTTCAATGACGACTTCAACGGGAAGTTTGTTGTGGCAATGGAGGAGAGCAACGAGCCCGACAGGGATGCCGACTATGTGATGGTCTGGTTCACTCTGCCTGCCTACAGCGAGCTTAAGGGCGGCTCGGTATATGTCACGGGCGATTTCACCGGGTGGTCATACGGTAGCGCAAACAGGATGACGTGGAGTGCAGAGAGGGGAAGCTATGAGCTTTCGCTCCTTATCAAACAGGGGTGGTACAACTATGAGTTTGCATTTGTGCCCGCAGGGAAAGATCTGCCGGAAGGATTTAATTTTGAAGGCAGTCACTGGGAGACTGAGAATGACTACCTGATCCTCGCCTACTTCCGTGACCCCACCAAGCGGTATGACCGGCTTACGGGCGTCACTTTGGCAAACACTCGCGCTACACGCTAGAAATTTGCGATTGTCGATTGTCGATTGTCGATTAAATCGGAAATCACAAATCGCAAATCGACAATTTTTTAATGTTTGTCTATTCCATACAGCATATAGAAAGTATGCTCCATGGTCTTTACTATCTCCGCCATATATTCATGTACGGCCTTCACTGAGCCCGGAAGGGTATAGATCAGCGTATTGCCAATGGTACCCGCCACTGAGCGGCTCAGGAGCGCCTTCGGGTTCCTGTTTCCGTATTTGACTCTGATCTGCTCCATCACGCCGGGGATCTCCTTCGTCAGCAGAGGTCTGACCACGTCGGTGGTGAAGTCACGGGGTCCTATGCCCGTCCCCCCGGTGGTGATGATCAGGTCCGTCATCGGAGCGCCGGTAAGCGCAGCCTTCAGGGCAACAGGGTCATCGGGCATGACCGTTGATCTGATTTCGCACTCCCAGCCTGCTGATGCCATTGCATACTTAACGTACTTAACCACTGCCGGGCCGCTGAGGTCTCTGTAGCTGCCGCCATGAGCCCTGTCGCTCAGCGTGATCACATGAACCTTGAATTTATCAGGTAACGTCATGTTTCTCTTTTTTAATGAGTTGGATATTTGTTATCGTCATGGTCTTATCCACAGCCTTGCACATGTCATATACGGTGAGCAGGGCCACGCTCACCCCCGTCAGCGCCTCCATCTCCACCCCCGTGCGTCCCGTGCAGCTGACGGTGCTTACTGCTGTGATGCCATCTTCATCAGCATTAAGGGAGAGCCTCACCTGGTCAAGTGGTATATTGTGGCAAAGCGGTATCAGTGTCCCGCACTGTTTGGCGGCCTGGATGCCAGCCAGCTCAGCCACGGTGATGACATCTCCCTTTTTCATCATATTCTCCCCCACCAGCCTCAGCGTCTCAGGCAGCATGTTTATCCTTCCCGAAGCCATTGCGGTGCGGTGTTGTACCGGTTTGCCCCCGGTGTCAACCATGTGGGCCCTGCCGCTCTCGTCTGTATGTGTCAGTCTTGCCATCTTCAATCCTCCTGAAATAATCTTTAATAAGCCTGCCTGGCTGTTATCCTCCTATATTATAAAAGCAGTTTACGCTGTTCACAGTGCCTCGCTCAGGCTTCTCCTCCACCGCCCTTCTCAGCGCCTCCGCGGCGCCCAGCTCCCTGATGCTGTATCCTCTGTCGCTGAAGAGGCATGGCCTGACCATGCCCCCGGTTGTCAGGCGCAGGCGGTTGCATCTTGCGCAGTTACCTCCGCTGCCACCGTGAACCACAGAGAATGTTCCGGTAGCAAGGTCCATCTCTCTTATGAAACGTACCTCGAGCCCCTCTCTGATGCAGTATCCGGCCACAGCCCTGGCATCTGCCTCATCAGGAGTGCTTTTTATGACACAGTTTATCTTGACGGGCCTCAGTCCTGCCTCCTGTGCTGCAGCAATACCCCTGAACACGGCATCGATGTCACCGCCACGGGTGACATGCCTGTACCTCTCCGGGTCAACAGTGTCAAGGCTGATGTTCACCCTCATCAGACCGGCAGCAGCCAGTCGGGCGGCATACTCAGCCAGGAGTACCCCGTTGGTAGTCATTGACAGGTCACTGATGCCCTGTATGCCCGCAATCATTGAAACCAACTCTGTAACGCCCTTCCGCACGAGTGGCTCACCACCCGTTATCCTGACCTTATTAACCCCGTTCGCCACCGCCAGCCGGGTGAACTCTGTGATCTCGTCGTAGGTAAGGATATCAGAGTGTCTGATCAGCCTGATGCCCTCCTCCGGCATGCAGTAGCGGCAACGCAGATTGCAACGGTCGGTGACCGAGATGCGCAGGTAGTTTATATTTCTCTCAAACCTGTCTAACACTGACCATCTCTCCTTTCTTTATCCAGTTCTGTCCGCGTGGTATGGTTATCAGTCCCCATGCTCCTGTCAGGGCATTTATATGCGCCGAGCCATGGTACTCCACCGGCAATGCCTCGCCGGCGGGTGTCAGTGTAAAGGGTATCCATGCGAGCCTCTCTGCCCTCTTGCGTGAGTAGTCGGCTGCCAGCGGCATCATTATCTTTGGCTCTTCGGCCGTCACCCCTGCCATCCTGTCGAGGAAGGGTCTTACCATCACCTCAAACTGCACGAAGGTAGATACGGGGTTACCCGGGAGGCCGAAGACAGCCTTCTTCTCTCCTGTGCAGAATGTGAGGGGCTTTCCCGGTTGCATGGCCACCTGGTCAAAGTGCACGGTGAGCCCGAGTGATCTCATCACCCCGGGAACGAGGTCATAGTCGCCGAACGAGACGCCTCCCGAGATGAGAACCACGTCGTTCTCTTTCAGCGCACTGGTCAGCAGCGCCTCTATCGAGGCTTCCTCATCACGGGCGATGCCGTAGTACTGGCCTGTGGCTCCGGCCCTGGCCACCTGTGCCATCAGCTGCGATGAGTTGCTGTTGCGTATCTGCGCTCCGGCCGGCATCTGATCAGGTTCAACCAGCTCATTGCCGGTGCTGATGACACCCACCTTCACCCTGCAGCTCACTGTCACCGTGATGGCACCCACGACAGCCATGACGGCGATATCCTGAGGCCTGATGCAGCGTCCGGGCCTGAGCACGGTCTGCCCGTTAAAACAGTCCTCCGCCGCCTTTGCAATGTTATCATTGCCCGGCCTGCCGGTGAACCGTACCCGTCCGCCCTCCTTCTCTTCCGTATCTTCAAGCATGAAGACATAGTCGGCTCCCTGAGGGACGGCGGCGCCGGTCATGATGCGAGAGCAGGTGCCCTGCACTACCGTTTTCTCAGGCATGACTCCGGCGGCTACTGTCTCAAGCACGGTCAGCTCGCTGCCCAGGTCGTGGTGCCGGCAAGCATAACCGTCCACTGCACTCTTGTTCCATGGCGGCATGTCCATGTCACTCTTTACCGGTGCTGCCAGAGCCCTGCCGGCAGCATCGATGATCTTCACCTCCTCTTTCCCTGTACGGAAAGAGGCTTCTGATACAATTCTGAATGCTTCTTCAAATGTTATCATGACTTTTCAGTATTCCTTTTTCTCTTCCCCCTCCCCTACCACACGCAGGGCTTCGGGCCGGAATGATACAATAACTTTCTCACCGGTGACGAAGTTGTTCTCCTCCATCTCACGGTGAGTGATATCAGCGTAAAAGTAATCCCCTGCATTGACTGTGATCTCGAACCCGGTGGGTGAGGGTACGATATCATCAATCAGGCCGCGGATGTTGTTTATCTGTACCCCGGCCGCTCCCTGTCTTGACAGCAGCACCTCGCTGCTGCCGATTATCAGAAGCCCGGACGAAGGGTAGCTTCCCTTTGGCAGCCTGAACCTGGTCCTTTTCTCCGTTATGCCGGAGCAGCTGTTGTAGGATTTAATAAAAGTTGCGCGGAAGAAGTTCTTGATCCCGGCATAGCGCGCCACGAACCTGTTCACGGGGTGGTTGAAAACCTCCAGTGGTGTTCCCTCCTGGATGATCCTTCCGTTGTGCATCACACCCACCCTGCTGGCCAGGCTTATCGCCTCCCCGAAGTCGTGTGTGACATGAACTATTGTCTGTCCGCTGCGGTTGAGGCGGCGAAGCATCCTCCTGATATCGTCCTTAAGACTGGCATCCACAGAAGCCATCGGTTCATCAAGGAGCAGAATTTTAGGCTCCGTAACAAGCGTCCGTGCCAGCGCAACCCTCTGTTTCTCTCCTCCTGAAAGGCTTCCCGGCTTGCGGAGGAGAAGATCTGTTATGTTCATCTCCCCGGCGATATGCTGAACCCTGTCAACCCTCTCCTTCAGTGAAAGGTTCATTATCCTGAGGGGATACATGATATTATCCTTCACGGTATAATGAGGAAAGAGCGCAAGATCCTGGAAGACAAGTCCTATGCCTCTCTTCTGTACTCTTTTTCCGGTTATCTCCTCGCCATCAAGGAAAACTCTTCCGCTATCGGGGGTTGTGAGGCCGCATATCAGCTCCAGTAACTGAGTCTTCCCTGCGCCGGATCGGCCCAGCAGGACGTAATATTCACCCCGCGCCACCTCCAGCGATATCTCCTGCAGTGAGAAGGCGTCGATCCGCTTGCTCAGTCTCTCAGTCCGTAGCATCATCCTCCCTCCTGAATATGGGGCGCCGTTCAGTGGCCAGCACCCTGAAAAGCACAAAGAATACCAGCGCCACCAGGATAAATATTATCGATGCCGGACGCGCAGCGCTGATGCCGTAGGTATTAAAACGGTCATATATCAGCACCGGCGCTATCATGGGGTGGTAGGCTATGATCACCACGGCCCCGAACTCGCTCATGCCGCGGGCGAACATCATTATGAATCCCGATACCACCGATCTCCATGCCTGGGGCAGTGACACAGTGAAAAAGATATGCGACTGTGATGCGCCGAGTGTCAGGGCCGCCTTCTCCGTACGCTCGGGTACGGCTGCAAAACCCTCACGGGCGGCGTTGATGAGGAAGGGGAGGCTGACGAAGGCCATGGCCAGAGCTATGCCCGCTCCGTTGTTAACCAGCATGATGCCTGCCTTCTGTGCCACGCCGCCGAGGGCTCCGTCACGGGAGATGAAACCCAGCAGCGCAATGCCTGCTGCCGTATGGGGCAGCACAACAGGAAGGTCAATGATGCCCTGCACCACCTTCTTGAAGGGGAACTGCCTGCGGGCCATGATCCACGCCAGCGGCACCGCCCCCACGGCAAAGATGAGAGTGGCCGAGAAGGCTATGGCGAGGGTATACCATACGCTTCTCCTGACAACGGGATCAGCAGCCGTGGTCCTCACCTCACTGAACGATGAGTCGAGGAACATGCCAGCCAGCGGCGCTATTATGAAGAGCAGCACCAGCGAGGCAAGGATTGCAAATACCCAGTTGAAGAGCGTATGACCTTTCATCATCTCAGGGTTTTTCGACGCCCGTTATAAGGTAATTCCTGAGGGAAGAAGGGACTGCGGCCTGATCGTCGGCTATGGCGGGAATTAGAGGCTCCTGTCCGCACTCAATAAAGATGGCTCTCCCCTCGTCACTCAGCATGAATGCAAAGAACTTCATCGCCAGATCCTTCTGGGGTGCGTTGTCAAGGACTGTTCCGGAGTAACTGATATAGTCTCCCCTGACCATGGTGCGCATGCCGGGGGTTTTCCCCGGAATCATGAAAGTGGCCTGGTCATAACGCTCCTTCATGTCAGGCGAGGAGAGGTTGATCTCATCAGGCAGCTCAAGGTATTTGAACCCATGCTGTATGGCAACCGATCTGTACTGGAACATGTAATCTATGACCCCTGTCTCTGTCAGGGCCACCAGGTCAACCTCCTTGGGCCTGATGTATTCAGTATCCTTGCTCAACAGCGAATCAGCCAGCCCCGGTCTGCCGTAGTACTCTTCTGCCAGCCTGGCGGCGAAGACGGTGCGGTATCCGCACGGGTCGGCATCAGGGTCAGCGCGGCCGATGATGACATCACGCTTCAGGAGTATATCAGGCCAGTTTTCCTCACGGAATATTGAAGAGTATGCCGACTCCGGCCTGTAAGCGATGACGATCTCATTGGTGGCAAAGCGGATGTTCCACGAGGCGTACCGGGGGATAAGCATGCTGCTTACTACGATGTGATCGGCTGAGAGCATGATATCACATGTCCGGTCCAGGTCAGTGATCTTGCGCGCCGAGTGGAGGCTGCCTGCCGCCTCGGCCAGGACCCTGACACCGGGGTTGGCACTCTCAAAGGCTTCGGACAGCTTCCTGACCGGCACTGAGAGGCTTCCTGCGTGAAAGACAACCAGGTCCTTACCGCTGCCTCCACCGCATCCTGACAGGGTAAGAAGAAGACATATCAGAAGGACAATGGGTCTGCTCATTTTGTGTCGCTGATTTCGTTGACCCGGTTGAAAAAGACCTTCGCTATGCTCTTCATGGCTATATCAGTCTCGTGAATAAGGCTGTTGTATGCACTCACCAGCTGCCTCCCGTCATCTGACAGGAGAGTGCGTCCGCCGGCGGCCCCGCCGCGCCTCTTGTCCGTCAGAAGGAACCCGAGATGATGCTCAACATCATGCAGCAGTCCCCATGCCTTGCGGTAGCTCATCCCGAGGTTTCTCGACGAGGCAGTGAGCGAGCCGGTGCGGTTAATCTCAAGGAGAAGGGTAAAGCCTTCGCCGTCGAGTATCCTCTCCTTTGTGATTGTCTCAAGCCACATATCGTACCTGAGAAAGATATCATAATAGGGTTGCCCCTTGTGTCCGGCCATAGGATTGTTTTATTGATGCAGGGCAAATTTACATTTTTTGCATAACGGTTCCAAACGCTCAGTCCTCAGTCCACCGTCTTCGGTCTTCAGTCCTCAGTCTCCAGGCCGACTGCTGACTATTGCCTGCTCTCTGCTCCCGATTTTTAATATCTTTGCACAGCCTAATCTTCGCCTCCATGAAGCACAACAGAACCCTCCGCCGGATACTGCAGCTCATAAATCTTAAGATCGACCTCGACGACTTCGAAAACATTCATGACACCATAGAGAAGGATCTGGTCTTCAAGGGAACTAACCTGTGGATCCTGGTCTTTGCGATCCTCGTCGCCTCGGTAGGCCTGAACATGAACTCCACCGCAGTGATCATCGGGGCCATGCTCATCTCGCCTCTCATGGGACCCATCAACGGCATCGGCTACAGTATTGCCACATACGATTTGCCTCTTTTCAGGCAGGCTGTGAAGAACTACACCTTTGCCGTGCTGGCGGGATTGATCGCTTCCACCGCCTATTTTGCCATCAGCCCTATCTCCACGGCGCACTCAGAGTTGCTTGCAAGGACCAGTCCTACCATCTATGACGTACTAATAGCGTTCTTCGGCGGCATGGCAGGCATTGTGGCAATCACCAGCAAAAAGAAAGGCAATGTCATCCCCGGAGTGGCCATAGCCACAGCACTCATGCCCCCTCTCTGCACTGCAGGTTACGGGCTGGCAACAGGTCAGTTCACCTATTTTTTCGGCGCCCTGTACCTCTTCACAATCAATACAGTGTTCATAGCACTCTCGGCCCTTATTATTTCCCAGATCCTGAAGCTGCCAATAAGGGGCACTATCGCCAATTCTCAGAAGACGAGGATTAACCAGATGATATCAATCGTTATTGCGCTGGTACTTATCCCCAGTATCTATTTCGGATACAACCTTGTACAGAAGGAGAAATTCGTGGAGCGGGCCTCCAGGTACGTAGACAACGTCGCAGTGGTGGAAGGCAACTACCTTTTGAACCATGAGATAGATGCTAAAAAACGTTCCATACAGCTTGTTTACGGAGGCACATCGCTCTCAGCGGAACAGAAGGAAGATATTACTTCCAGGGCGGCAAACTTCGACCTCAAAGGTATCGTCATAGATTTCCATCAGGGCTTCTCCTATGCCGACGTCTCTATCAGAAACAGTGAGGTTGAGACCCTCAAGGCTGAGATCAACCGTCTGAGCATGATCATCAGGGAGAGGAACGCGAAGCTTTCAGGTCTTGAAACGAAGCCGGAACGCGGCGCTGAGCTCCTGGGAGAGCTGGTCATCCTCTATCCTCAGGTGTCGGAGGTCTCTTATTCCGAGACCCTGAAATATATCAGTGGAAAAGACACCCCTGACACACTTACCCTGGTCGCAATTTCAACCAATGGCGGCAGCCTTACGGGCAAGGAGCAGGAACAGGTTGAGAAATGGCTCTCAACCCGCCTGGGCTCCAAATCCGTCAAGGTTTACTTTGACAAATAGAAGTACTCTACCTTATTATTACCGGCCTGGTTACCTGTGGCTGCTTTGCCGGCACAGTCACCTTAGGCTGCATCTCAGTTCCTCCCGGCTTGACGGGCATACCTGGTTTCGTAGTGTTCCTGATTCTGTCAACCACATTCACCGGCGAAGTACACGATGCACATTGGTCGATGAAGCTTGAATAGCCCAGGTCTTTGTTCTTGTAGACATAGGCGACCAGCTCAAAGGGGTGCTTGCGGTTCTTTGCAGGAATCAGGGCATCACCTGGCGATGAATATCCGTAGGTAGCGCTCCATGGTCCTGTTGATGCAACCGCGGCTCCCGGATGCCCTTCCAATGGGGATAGCGGAACGCTCTTGCTGAACCACACTTTTGCCTTTTTCGCTTCGGGAAACTCCGGCACCGGCTGAGCGCCTGTCAGCGAGCCGTGAGGAGCATCGGCTCCCCTGACCAGCTTCACCGTTCCTGACGGGGCTGTCTCGCCGTGTATTGAACTCACAACCACGAAGCTGTTCGGGGCCGAGACAGTCTCACTGCCCGGCCTCATACTGAAGTTCAGACCCTCATGTTCAATGGCCGAAACCATCAGTCCTTCCGTCTCAACCCATTCCGATTCTACGGTGAATCCCTCGATCACTGCCTGTGCCTTCACCTTCTGACCCGGTTCAAAGGTCAGCCCGGTGACCATAAATGCTCCCAGGGGTGAGCTGACCGTTCCCCTGTTGGGTTTTGGCTTCTCTGACACCACTTTTGACCTGGTGCCCTGCGGGGAGGATCCTGTCAGAACCGCTATCGGGGCTGTATATGTGATAAACTCCACAGGACCGCGGTAAACGGTCAGGTTATTTCTGAACTCGTTGATCCTTTTGATGGCCTCCTGTTGAGGTATGGCGCCTTTGAACCGGTTAGCAGGCGTATTTCGTATCGCGGCAGCTGCTGCTGCCGATGGCCCGCCCTGAGGTGCGCCAGCCAGCTTCGCCCATTTGCTTCTTGAACCGGCCACACTGCCTTCAGCCAGGCCTGCGAAATAGTCAGCCGAATAGAGCTTTATCTCTTTGAAGGGGATGGTTGCATCGATGGCAGGACTGGGGTTTGGCACATCAGGAAGCCTGATCATCACCTTGTCGCCCTTCTTCAGTGGGACATCCCTGGCTATGAAAATGCCTTTATCATCAGTCACTGCACTGTACTGGTTGCCGGCGCTGCCCGGATGATTTACGATGACACTCAGGTTCCCTTTGTAGGGAACGGTATCCATGACTCCCGGCCTGCTGCCCGGAACGAGGCTGCGGATCTCGCCGGCAACATAATCACCCCATGCGCAGGCCTCATGAATGACCATATCATAGCCATGGAAGTCAGGCTTCTGATACTTCCACAGGGAATAATAATGGTCAATAAGGGTAAAACTCTTCGAGACAATCTTTCCACCTGCCTTCAGCCTGAGGCCCACATCAGCATCAAGTGTCATGCCGTCAGTGGCAACGGTGCCCTCCATCCCTCCGTTGACATAGATGTCAAGGGCATTGTAGCCCTTCACCTTCAGGTTGGCTGTGCACTGAAACCCTATGAAAGCCTTCAGCTGTGAGGTGACTTTGTAGTCAATGTCACACCATGCATCAATGGTGGATATATTGTGGATACTCGTGGGCACATACCAGAAAGTACCGCCCCTGGCTCCCATTGCCATCTCAATCCCCTGGTGTATCTCAACAGCGAGGGTCACATGGCCCTCCATGGTACAAAGAATGAAGAGGCCTATCTCACACTTGCCCAGGTCTGACATCTTTATCTCCGTGCCCCATATAGGCGTCTTTGCCTCCTCCTTCAGCTTCATGCTGGTATATATCTTCATGTCAACCTGCTCCGTTGCCAGGAAGACAAGGCGGTACCCGCCGTTCTTTGAATACTTGCCTTCAACACGCGGATTAGTCAACAGTATCTGGCCGTCAAGCGTAACCTTCAGCGAGTCATTGTCGACCTTGTCAATGAGGAACGTCACACTGTCAAACTGCAGGTTCACGGCATACTTGTTGTTAAGCTGCAGTGAGCTCTCCACTACCCCCTTAGCCATCGAAATAGTGTTAGCCAGAGTCACCGGAACCTCCTGCTCCGGTACGTCAATGTCCTGAAAGACGGCTGAAAGCGAGGGTCTGAGAGCAATCATCTGCCTGTCGTCAACAGGCTCAGCCTGTAAGACAAGATCGCTTGCAGGGTCAATATAAACCGAATCCGGACTGGGCCGGAAGGCGTCTCCGGTAAGATCGAGGATGCCGTCCTGCTTAAGCCTTATGTTGTTCTTCTGAGCCGGAGTCAGTGCCCTGACATTTTTTGCGAACTGATAATGTACGTTGTTAAAAGTGCCCGGTTGCTCACCACGGGCCATAGCCCTTGCGGCTACAGGATGGACAGTCTGCTCTGCAGGCTGCATGTCACTGACAGTCACCACACCGTCAAACCTTACGGCGTCGGCCATTTTTAGCTGCTGTGCACCGGCCTGCAACGTCAGAGCCAGAACAAGCAGAAATGTTAATGCTTTGCTTTTTCTCATTACTGAAATGGGGTTAATGTTGTTGTACAACGCTGCCGGTCATCGTTTTGGTATTTTATCACAGTCAATTGTAATCCCTGTATGGAAAATACACCGCAATTCATAATTCTTAAATCTTAATTCTTAATTTTACAATGATGCATAAACCTTACGCCATGAAAATAACTGACTACCCGACACTCAACAAGGAGTGGGACAAGAAGGAGACAGAGAAGAAGACAAAGAAAATACTGAAGGAGATCGGCGAGCTTCAGAACAAGATGTACGCCCAGGGCAAGTACAGCATGATTGTGGTCCTGCAGGGAACCGATGCCTCAGGCAAGGACGGTGTGACGAAGGGGCTGCTCCGGTACTGCAACCCCGTTGGCATTGAGGTGCACAGCTTCAAGAAGCCCACCGACCTGGAATATTCCCACGATTTCCTATGGAGGGTGCACCAGGTATGCCCGGCAAAAGGTGTGATGCAGGTCTTCATCAGGTCACACTATGAGGATATCCTCGTGCCCACGGTAGGCAAATACATCTCCTCCGATATAATCGAGAAGCGGTATGAAACCATCAACACCTTTGAGAAGATGCTCGAAGACAACGGGACGAAGGTTGTCAAGTTCTTCCTCAATGTCTCAAAGGAGACGCAGAAGGAGAGGCTGATGGAGCGCATCGAGCTGAAGGAGAAGCACTGGAAGCACAAGGATGGCGACTGGGATACGAGGGAGAAGTTCGATGAGTACCTCGGTGTTTACCAGGAGGTCCTCACCCGCTGCAACGATGTGCCGTGGCATGTTGCGCCGGCCGACAGGAACTGGCAGAAACTCTATGCTGTTGCTGAGGTGGTCCTGAAAACCCTGAAGTCGCTTGACCTTCAATGGCCCCCCCTCGTTACAGAGAAATTCAGGCAGCAGGCAATAGGCAATAGGCAATAGTGCCGGCAACAAACAGAGTCTGCGTATCATGCAGAAAATCAGACTACTGCCTAATGCCAAATGCCTATTGCCTACTTCCTTTGCACACAAATCACTTCAGGGGCACTGACTTACTGATGGTTCCGGCCTTGCGCGATTCAAATTTGAAATCTACACTACCTTTACCGCTTATTAGGAACTGGTATTCGATCTTTCCGAATCCCGGCACCTGGCATAGCTGTACTTCAGGTCTGTATTCCTTGTAGTCAACGAGGCCCATGTACGGGTCTGTGAGAACTCCACCGCTTACCACATTCGCTCCGCGTCCGGTTACGCCAAGGATATCAGGCGGGTAGAGCTTGTTTTTCATTGTAGCGTGTGTTACTGATGGCATCGCCCCCTCGTTCACCAGCCTGACCCTGACTCTCCAGAGATCGCTGTCGACTTTTTTTACCTCGAACACATCCATCCTCACCTTAGGAGTATACTGCGCCGTAAAGATCACCGCTGAAGCGTTCCTGTGTACGAGGTCCTGCAGCATGAACGGATGCGGAAGCCTTGAACTCATCTTCGTCCAGCCCCCAACCTCAATATCGCCGTAGAGCGGATGCTTATAGGCCTTCCACTCCACGAACTGTTCACCCTGTGTGACATTGTCATTGAACAGCAGTCTCTGCCGCTCGGCGTCCGAGGACTCGCCAAACCTTGATCTCTCCTCCTGTTTTCTCATCATGGTTCCGTCATAGGTCTCCGTTTCAACCTGGAAAAGCTCACCCACAAATGAGTATGAACCAATAAGGTTGTTGGTGAAATCCGTGAAGTCGCCATAGGTCGAATAGAGGTCTTTCCAGCTTATAAGATATTCATACCCGGGAACGATCTTTTCAATATTCTTTCCGAGATAGTCATATACCGATATGTCTCCCTGGGGCAGCTCTCCCGCCGCCTTGAACGAGGGGCCTCTCAGGTACATCCCCCCGCTGTTGTGGAAGGCGAACACCATGATGATGTTCGGCCGTGCCAGCATCCATTCGGCTATGGCCTTTATTCCGGTGCCCTCAAAAGGATAATTTCCTGCTCCCCTCTGCACATAAGGAGGCTGCCAGTTGTATCCCCAGTTGCGGTTGCCGTCTACATACCCTTCACCGTCCTCATTCACCACGCCGTCACCGTCGTTGTCGATTCCCTCCTGCCCAAGTCTTGTCCATTCGCCCTTCTCTCCGGGCTTGACGGCGATCATAAGTCTGCTGTCCGCCGGGTCACTCCTGAGCCTGCCAAGAGTATCCCTTATCCTCATCGTTGTGATGTTGCCGTCACCGTCAATGTCATCCGGACCGTCCTCGTCATAAAGGCCGTCGCGGTCATCATCGACAGGTATCCGCAGTCCGCGGTTGGAGCTTGGAGCATTGGCATCATCAAAGAAATGAGCCCTGCCGTCGACGTTGACCACAGGTATGATATAGTAGACGTTACGGTCAACCACCTCGGTTATCTCCTTCAGCTTGCCGTAGCTTGTCAGCAGCCTGTTAGCCAGGTAGAGGCATACCTCACCGGCCTGTATCTCGTTTCCGTGAATGTTTCCATCAACGTATACGCCTGGCTTTGAGAGTGGTTCGCCTGTCTTCGGGTTATTGATGGTCAGGGCCCAGATGACTCTCCCCTCTTCGCTCTTCCCAACCTGGTCAAGCTTTGTGAGCTCAGGGTATGCGATGTTCAGTGCCTTCAGGGCTTCAACAACCTTTTCGTAACTGTAGTAAAAATCAAATCTCAGTGGCACCTTCACTTCCTGTGCCTGTATTAGCATGATGGCCATAGCCGTCAATGCCGCAGTCATGAATGATCTTTTTCCTCTCATGGTTAACCTCCGATAATTATCTGTTCTGAGTCATTCCCGGCCTGTTTTGATTCAAGCCTGATTGTAAGGGTTCCTTTTTTTGGAGACCTGATGAGCCACAAATACCTGGCTGATTTCATTCCGCCCATCTCACTGACGGTAGTCCTCTTTTTTCCCGAGAGGATCTCAATGCCGTCTCCATCAAGCGTCATGATTGCCGGTGCAGGTACCTTGTTCCTCTTACCCATTGCTGTGGGGTACGGCAGGAATCCCTCATTCGTCACCCATGCCTCGAGCTGGTAAACGCTGCCCCCCTTTTCAGTCAGTTTGATCCCGGTAACAGACAGTTTAGGCAACCTTTTCACGAGCTCAAACACATAAGGCAGATTAAGGTCAATAAGCGAATCTGCCATTGCCACAGGGGGTGTGTTATCGGCGAAGGGTGCGAACCCTCCTATTTCCACATCACCCAGTGTCGGATGCTTGTACGGGGTCCAGGGTACGAATCCCTTTCCTTCCATGTGTTTGTCGGAGAAGGCAAGGAGTGCAGTCTCTTTCGGGTCGCCCTTCTTCTCATCCTTCTTAGGAGCAGGCATCTGTTTCATCATGGCCGCCATCTGTGCCGGTTTCATCTGCCCTCCGCTAACCAGTCCCATCACCATCTTTGCACTGTACTGTGCGGGTGCGCCTCTCTCCTTCAGGAAAGCAGCAATCTTATCCTCCCCCAGCGCAATAAATTCTTCGGTCGACATCTTTTCAAGCGACTCAGGAGTGATGGCGCTGTTCTCCTTCTTCTCCTCCTTTGGTTTGGGCAGGCCCCACAGATCCATTGTGAAGACAGGCAGTCCCAGGTGGTAATATGACCACAGCTCGAACGAGCCGTCCTCAGGCTGTGCCGGGTCAAAACGCTCTTCCGTCAGCCCTTTCTTCTTGAGGTACTCTTTGTAATCCGATGATATTTCATTGTAGAATGCAAGGTCCTCCTGCATGGGGTTGACCACTGCTCCCAGTCCAAGGAAGCTGGCTATCATGCTCTCATCGGCGGTCATGCCGGGAGGCATCATCGGCTGGACCATCTCGATGATCTCTGCCATGGTGTAGGTCCGGGAAACATCTAACCCCATAGCCGTTCCTATTTCCCTCGGGATCCTTATATTATCGGTATCCATGGAGCCCTTCCTGCCGCCCTGCGGTGGCGCAAGCAGGAAGTTGGTTGAACCGAATGACAGCACCATGGCTAACTCGGGATGGGCGAAAGCGAACTTCAGCAGTGCTTCCGACTCGGGTGCCGAGCCGGGGTAGAGTCCGCTTCGTTTACCGAAGCTTTTAAATAGGTGGGGGAAGTTGATACTGACATTTGTTCCTCCCGGGGCATCCTCGTTATACTGTCCGTCTCCGTCGTCATCGATGCCCTCTGTATAAAGCTTGTAAATGCCTTTTTCGCCCTTTGCCGCGTCGGCCTTGCGCATCAGCCGTGGCTCGCCCTCAACGGGGACCCATGTGCCGTCATGAGCTTTCACCCTCATCTGGGTGATGAGGCCGTCACTGTTGAGGTCATTATATCCGTCCTCATCGGTCTGATCATCGGCATCGTCATTGAAAGGGGTTGCGTTGCCGGGATCTGACCACAGCGGCTTCATGAAGAACCGGGCATAAGCATCGGGGTTACCCAGAGGAACTATATACCATGTATGGCTGACAGTGAGTGAGGCATCCGATGCTATGCGCGAGGCAAGCGACAGTGCCGCCTCGGTGGCGAGCGGAGTGGTGCCCGTCATGTTGGCGGTGACCAGCACTGCAGGCATGGTTTTGCCGGCTTTGCCGATCTCGATCATCAGCATCTCCCTGCCTCCCGGTGTGACGGCCATCTTGTGCACCTTCACCAGTGAGGGAGAGCTCTGACGGAGCTGCTCAATACGTTTGTTCACCCCCGCCGGGTCACTGTACTTATCAGTCGCTGAGGCAGGCCCGGGTATCAGGATAAGGGCGGCAGCAAGAAGCATGATGCCCCTGGCTGCAGGTAATTGTGTCATTCTCATTTACTGGATACTTTATTTTATTTCTACTCCGAATAAATCTTTGTACGACTGCATTAAATAGCTGTCGAGCCATTTATAATGCTCAAGGATCTTCTCCTTCTGCGGTTTTCCCTTGCCGGGTACCGGGGCCGTCAACGCGCGGGTCTTACTGAAGATCTCATCCTCAGCCGGTTCAAGCTTCTGAAGAATTCCTGTCTGCTCCTCGTTGAGCAGCAGGGCAACGTTCATATATTTCCCTCCCGAGCCGCGGGTGATGGGGAAGAGCTGACGCTTAAGGGTCATTGCCGCATCGCACAGGGGCGCATGCATGTTCTCCTTCATGCTCACCACCTGTGGCAGATTCTTTCCGGCGCTGACCCATACGGGTACAGCCATTGTTGTAAGCGGGAAGCCTGTCAGTGTCCACATCATGGCATTGTCAGGGTCTTCACCCTTTGCTGCTCCGACGACCATCATCACTGATGCCGAGGAGGTGCGGGGAATAAAATCATCGAAGTTTCTGAAGGTGGCTGTGGCAGCGTCAGCCGGCAGGTCAGCCCTGAGGTTGACACCCGTAAGCGAGTGTTTCAGGTTGCGCGAGATGCTGTTGATGAGGTACTGCGGATCAATACTTTTCCGGGCCAGGGCCATGTTCAGCACCTCGGAGGCGGCTGCATACCTGATATAACCTCCGCCTTCGTCAACCTTCCCGGTAAAAGAGTGGTTGGTGCGTATCAGCAGTCCGTACGGAGCCAGCGCAGGGTCGTTGGCATCTATCTTTTTGAAGCCGAAGTTGCCGGTCTCATAATAAGCGGCGCCGCCCTGCGCATCAATCACTCCGAAGTTGGCATCCACTCCCAGGGGCTTCGGCATGTCTGTAAGCATCTTCTCAAAGTCGGCCAGCGTGGCACAGCTCATCAGTGCCTTTTTCATCACCACACCCTCCTGGTCAGAGAATTTCGTAGTGTCACCGCTGTTGTTGTTATAGGCAGCTGAGTTCATGATTGCAAACCCGGTGGAGTTAAACCCTCCCCACACCTCCTGCTTCCATGAATCTCTGGAGTCAACCAGCCCTAGGTACTGGTATTTGCCGTCAGTGAAGAAGACCAGGGCATTATCGAGGGTGCCGGTATCACGATGCTTGTAGAGTATGGGCCTGCCGTCAGGAGTGTACTTGCCTGACATGAGGAAGGTGGTACATGACCACAGCTCTCCGGTCATGCCTGCAGCGGCGAACAGGAGCAGGGTTAGAATCAGTTTCTTCATAGGGGTACGAAAAAGTTTCGCTAAAGGTAAATCTTTTTTGATCCTTCGCTCAGCTCCTGCCAGCGCATTAAGGTTTTTTAACCCTGGGGCTTCAGTCCTCAGTCGGCAGTCGGCAGTCGTTTTAAGTCATTGTGTCTTGTGCCCCTAAGAAGTTGGACTAAAAGTACTAATTAAAAAAGTACTTTTATGTTAATGAAAAAGGAGCATCACAAGAGGACTCCTCAAGAGAAGGAGAAGATACTGCTGCCCATCCGGCAATAATCAGCTCTCAATCTGAAAAATATTTGATTTTGCCATACTTCTGTCATAACTTAGGCATAATATTGATTTTAAGTAATAATAATTCATTGACTAAAACCATGCTTATGAAAACAAAACTCCTGATTCCGTTTCTAATTCTGCTGGCAGCCTGCACAAGCAACAAACCCATGACCGACGAGCAGAAAGCCGCGGTGAAAGAAGAAGGGTCAGTCGCTGTTAAAGAGTTCTTTGACGCTATGTCCTCATTTAACCTTGATAAGATTAAAGATCTTATGGAAAATAGTGACGACTATAGTTTCACTATTGTGAGCGGTGATATTTTAAGCCTTGACGATATGATGGCTATGGCATCTCAGTACGAACCCTATGTTGAAAGTCAGACATTCGACACCAAGTATGAAAAGTACGTTATAGTCAGCCCCACATGCTTCGTTTATACATGGCACGGAAGAAACGGCGCAAAAATGAAAACAGGGGAAGAAATTATGCTGGAGGATTATCTTGCCACCTACTGTTTCAGGAAACATGAAGAGGGCTGGAAGCTCTTCGTAGGACACGAATCTGAAAAAACACCGATGCCCATAGACACGACAGCAGTTCTGTGACCATACAGAGATCATTGTTTTTCACCCGACAAAAATAAGGAGTTGCACTGTCGTCATTCAGTGATGACAGTACAAGACTGAAGACTAAGGATTGCCCGCACCTGCGGCAACATAGTTTCTTACTATCTTAGCCTGATTGAAACCCCCATGTGTTAGTTCACGCATGCTCTATTATTCAATAAAGTTATACATGGAGATTCCATAATACAATAGAAATAAATTATCATAAGATGAAAAAAATAGCAATAATATCATCGAGCGTGAGACGTGGCAGGAACAGCCACAGGGTGGCACTCTACCTGAAAAACTACCTTGTGGAAAATAACCTGGCTGATGCGGAAATACTTGATCTGAAAGAATATGACTTCCCCCTTTTTGATGAGAGGCTGCGCCTTCAGAATGATCCTTCACCCGGGGCGATTGATTTTGCGTCAAGGATACGTACTGCCGACGGTGTCATAATAGTAACACCTGAATATAACGGAGGCTGTCCTGCCAGCCTGAAGAATATTGTTGATCTGCTTTATGATGAGTGGCGCCGAAAGCCCGTGGCTATCTCAACCGTCTCTGAAGGTCCCTTCGGAGGCACTCAGGTCATAACCTCACTGCAATTTTCACTCTGGAAGATACGTGCCTGGACGGTGCCTGCAATGTTCCCTGTTATAAAGGTAACCGAAGCGTTTGATGAAAACGGTGTTCCTGCCGACCGAAAAGCCGCTGACAAACGGGCTGCCGGCTTTGTCTCTGAGTTGTTGTGGTGTATTGAAGCTAAAGCGAAAATGGACTAATTGTCCTTCTTTCCGACTGGTTCTTCTACAGGAGGTTCGGATGTTATGTTTCCAAACTTGTCTACATAGGCTATCATGTTCTCGAGCCCGCCGCCAGGTGAGTTATCCTTGCGGTACTGCTTCTTCTGCTCCTTCTCTTTTCTCTTCTTCAGACGCTTTTCGGTCTTCTGCTTCTTGATGTAACTGTTGTTCGGTCCTGCCATATTCTATCTGTGTTAGTTTATGAAAGTCAGCGCCTTTCCGCTGGCGCCGGCTCTGCCTGTACGGCCGATGCGATGAATGTAACTCTCAATATCCTTCGGTGCCTGGAAATTGATCACGTGCGACACATCTGCAATATCGAGTCCGCGGGCAGCAACATCGGTTGCCACAAGCACCTTTATCTTGCGGTTCCTGAATGATTCCAGCGCCTTGATGCGGTAGTTCTGAGACTTGTCACCGTGGATCTCGTCGGCAGTTATGCCTCCCCTGCGCAAGTCCCTGCAGATACGGCTTACACCTCGCTTGGTGTCGGCGAAGACCAGCACCTTCTCGAACGACTGATCCCTGACCATATTAAGGAGGATGTCTATCTTCTTCTCCCCGTCCCCGACGGTAATAATATCCTGATCAATGTTATCCGCACTGACGTTTTCATTTCTCACCCTGACTTCAAACGGATCGGTCATAAGCCTGCTTATGAGCGCTCTCTGGCTCTTGTCTTCTGTTGCTGAGAACAGGATAGTCTGACTGCGGCGGTTCATGGCATCAACAAGCCTCTGTATCTCGGCAGCGAAACCCATGTCGAGAAGCCTGTCAAACTCATCGAGCACCAGGATGTCATACCTGTTGAGGTTAAGTGCACCCTGACGGACCATGTCGGCTATCCTGCCCGGCGTGCCGATGACTATCTGCCCCGGACGGCGCAGTTTGTCAATGTCTGCCCTGACACTGGTACCACCTATAAGACATGTGCTGAAAAGCCTGAGACCAAAGGCGATGCTCCTGAACTCCTTGTCAATCTGCAGCGCCAGCTCACGCGTGGGCGAAACTACAAGAACATTGCTCCCGGAGTCCTTGCGAAGGAAATTGTGTATCAGCGGTATGAGATAGGCACCTGTCTTGCCTGTGCCGGTCTGGGCCAGCCCCATGAGATTCCGGCCGTTAAGGATGGCCTCAATGGTCCTGTCCTGTATCTCCGTGGGTTTCTCATATCCCTTTTTCTGAAGGTTACGGATGATCGCTCCGTCAACGGGAAGATCTGATATCATCCTGTCAGACCTGTACAGTACAGGTGTTTCTGAGGATGCTTTTTTGACAAACTGGCTGGTATTTACTGTTCCGGCTTTGATCTTCTTTCTATTGTGTGTTCTCTTTATCGTGTCTGTATGACTCTGATTCTGTTTGCCCCTCCATCGGGGTTCTCTGTAATATCCCATTAAATGTTTAAATTGGTTAATGCCGCTGAAAAATCATTAACCAAATATCTGTCCAAAATGGTAATGTTCTCCTGACGAAATGTTATTCAGCGTAAACTAGTGATTGTAGAAAGAACTCCCTGAAATCTGATTATTAAGGAGATATGCTGACTATACAGATCTAACTTATGCTTAAATCGGTGCAAAGGTACTTATAATTATCCGTACCTGCAACTGGCAGGGGAAAAGGGATGAAAGTCGAAAGTCTGAAGGTCTGAAGTTTTTTTGCCCCTCGATGCAGCCCCCTGTCCTATTTCCAGGATTTCTTCATCATTTTTTCATCTTCGATCCGTAACTTTGCTTCAAATTTTTAAAATGTCAGTTAGCCACCTGAATATATCGGGACTGTTTCTTCTGTTGCTGCCGCTCAACGTGCTGTCTCAAACAGACACTCTATCAACGTTTAAGGAGAAAGACCGCAGTGCTCTGTACGCCGGGTCAGGCTACGGGAGCAACATGATTTACCTTGGATCAACAATCTCGGGGGATCTGCCTTTTGGGTACGGGGCGTTGTCATATACCCTCGGCAGTGATCTGAGCCTGACAGGATCGGCATTCTTACTTCCGGCGCTCGAGCCAGCGGCTCCGGCCTTCGGAAGCCTCTCAGTCTATTACAGCCATGATTTTACAAAATGGCTTGATATATCTGCCGGCGCCAGCAGGTATATGGTCAGGTCCTCACTTGCAGACACCCTCTTCAGCAACTTCAACTACGCGGACATAAAGCTGGGCATCGACTGGAAAATCCTGTACACGGAGATCTCCTATGGCGGATTCCTTATAAAGGATCCCCCGTCATATCTCCAGGTAAGGAATTCGCGGTATTTTGAAACCCCTTCATTTTTTAAGGGGAAGGCGAATATCTCATTTTACCCCTATGCTAACCTGCTTTTCGGCGGGCTGATCACATCCGAAACTGTTGATGGCACTGAAGTCATCACAACAACTCAGACTACTGTGACCCCTATCTCACCGACAGGGATGCAGGGAGCCGGGGCAGGCCAGGGTGCCGGTACCGGGCAGGGTACCGGCACTGCCACCGGACCAGGCACAACCACGGGAAGTGGTTCTCCTTCAACTTCAACCACTACCACCACCACTACAGTTCCGACAACCAGTACCCTTTATTCGGAGAACTTTGATATTATGGAGATTGAGGTCGGGCTACCAGTATCATTCAATCTTAAATTCATGTCACTCGAGGCAGATTTAAGCTATATCTTCCCTACCTACACGAATCCAGCATACCCTGCACCAAAGGGACTCGTCCTGATGTTCTCAGCCTATTTCAAAATCTTCTGAAATAGTACATCAATCAACAGTGATCCAACCCGTATTTTTTCGGTGCTAAGTCCTTTATGTAACTGTTTTCCTGTTGTTTATAAAATTAATTGCCTGATAATAAGCAATTGTCAGAAAAATATTAATTTTGAATTGCACCATTGTGTAATCACCTTTAATTACAGATACAAAATGAAATCCACCCGGGAAAATCTGATTCGTGCAGCTGTTATGCTGACATTTTTAATCCTTTTAATTAACGGTTGCAAGAAAGATGAAACAAAGGATATTACTGACGGCGACGGCAACATTTACACAACTGTTGTTATCGGAACGCAGGAATGGCTTACCTCCAACCTTAAAACGTCAACCTACAATGACGGAGCTGCAATTCCGAATGTTACCCTGTCAGCCGATTGGAAGAGTCTGGCAACACCTGCTTTCTGCTGGTATGATAACAATGCAGGCAACAAGGATACTTACGGAGGACTTTATAACTGGTATGTAGTTAATACGGGAAAGTTATGTCCTGCCGGATTTCATGTGCCAACCAAAGATGAGTGGATAGCCCTCAGAACATCTCTGGGAACGGATCCAGGAGGAGCAATGAAGTCATTATCCGGTTTGTGGGACTCTCCTAATGTAGGAGCAACAAATAGTTCCGGTTTTTCAGCACTTCCCGGAGGAATGAGAGCCGATAATGATGCAGCAGCATTCCAGCATAAAGGAGAAGCGGCCGTTTTCTGGTGCTCCACGCAATCGGGCCCGTCCAATGCAGATGCTTTTTATATATTTTTCAACCAGACTGATCTGGGAAATTATGATTACAGCAAAACGCTTGGTGCATCAGTCAGATGCATTAAGAATTAGACTCTCAAAAAGGCCGTTCTAGTCTATTATCATTATTATCAATACTTTAGTGTCGGGACCGAATCTTTGGCACAACTTTTGAATTTCTTTATTCCGAAGAGACAGTTCTTCACAAAACTTAAAGAGATGAAAAAGTCAATTTGCACATCGGTCTTCGCAGTTCTGGTAGCAGTGGCAACAGTCAGCGCCCAGAATGACCCGAAGGAATACCTGGGTCTCCCGGGTGATAACCTGAACCTCTACGCAGTCATGAATCTCTTCCAGGAGTCTGAGACCCTCGAAGCGTTCGAGAGAAACATCAACGATGAGAACGCAAGGATCAATAACCTGGACCTCAACGGCGACAACATGGTTGACTACATAACCGTCACCGACTACGCTGATGGTGATGTGCATACGATAGTCCTGCGTACGGCTCTCAACCGCAGTGAGTACCAGGATTTAGCCGTCTTCACCGTTGAGAAGTTGCGCAACGGGGAAGTGCAGATTCAGCTTATCGGTGATGAAGCGCTGTACGGAAGAAACTATATAATAGAACCTATATATGCAGAGACACCTAATCCCGGCTACAAGGGCAGGACAGTCTACAGAGACAACGTGACCGTGGTAACTACCACTTATTATGAAGTCGCTGCCTGGCCGGTGATCAGGTTCATCTACAACCCATACTACGTCAGCTGGCGCTCATCATGGTACTGGGGTTACTACCCGGTCTACTGGAACCCCTGGAGGCCTTACTACTACCACTACTACTACGGATATCATTCACACTGGTACCCTCACTACTACTCACATTACCGCCACTGGCACCAGCCCAGGTACTACGGGTACCACGACAACTACTACAAGAGTGTAAGGGCATACTCACCCAATGTGTCAAAACGGATTACCGAGGGGCACTACAAGCAGACCTACTCACGCCCCGAGACCAGGAGAGACGGTGAAGCCCTTTACGCCAGCACTCGTGGTGCAAGCAGAAGCTCTGACAGGCCCGCAGCAGCATCCAGCACCGACCGGAGGAGCCCGGCAGCCACAGGCAGTTCGTCACGGCCCGCAGCAGCATCCAGCACCGACCGGAGGAGCCCGGCAGCCACAGGCAGTTCGTCACGGCCCGCAGCAGCATCAAGCACCGACCGGAGGAGCCCGGCAGGCACAGGCAGCTCATCACGCCCCGCAGCAGCATCCGGTCAGAACGGAGAGGTACGCAGAAGCACATCAGATGTCGTAAAGAGCGCACCGGCTTCATCCACCAGGAGCTCATCCTCACCTGAGGCTAGCAGGCAGTCAACCACTCAGAGATCACAGTCAACTGTCCAGAGATCTTCACAGGCTCCGGCCCAGAGATCACAGGCAACGGCGCAGAGGTCTCAGACCTCAGCTTCGAGATCATCAGGAACAGTGCAGAAGTCATCTCCTTCTGCCTCCACCAGATCATCAGCACCTGCCGCCAGGTCACAGAGCAGCAGCAGCCGCAGTTCAGCACCCGCCGCCAGGTCACAGAGCAGCAGCAGCCGCAGTTCAGCACCCGCCGCCAGGTCACAGAGCAGCAGCAGCCGCAGTTCAGCACCCGCCGCCAGGTCACAGAGCAGCAGCAGCCGCAGCGAAGGCCGCAGCAGCAGCACTTCATCAAAGAGCAGCAGTACCTCATCAAAGAGCAGCAGCTCAAAAAGCTCTGACAAGAACAGCCGTTCATCACGCAGGTAACATCAGGGAGCTCAGAACGCCTCCGCCCCTGACAACAGAGGCTAAGGCTTTCAAAGAGCACAGATTATAAACCCCAGGGCGCAGGAAAAAACTTCCTGCGCTTTTTTTTCATTATTTATATTTGTAACCAATAATATAATATATTTGTAATATATAAGTTACTTAAATATATGAAAATGATATCCACCGATCTTATCAAGGGTTCACTGAAGACCATAGTACTGAAGTTGCTGAAGGAGAACGGCCGCATGTATGGCTATGAGATCACCCGCAAAGTTGAAGAGCTTACCGCCGGGCAGATAAAGCTTACGTACGGAGCCCTCTACCCTCTCCTCCACAAGCTGGAGAACGAAGGGGTGCTGGTCACCGTTTCTGAGAACTACAACAATCGCATCCGCGTCTACTACAGCCTCACCGACAAGGGAGAGTCTGTTGTGGCGGAAAAAGTCAGGGAGATGAAGGAGTTCATCGATTCACTCCAGAAAATTGTTAACCCACAGCCGGGCCTTAATCATGCCTGAACTGACCCTGCGTAATATTGAAGAGATCAGTCGCGATGTCGGCCGGCAGGAGATAACCTTCGCCCATCTTCGCGAGGAGCTGACGGATCACATTTGCTGTGACGTCGAATACGAGATGCAGAAAGGCCTAAGTTTCGCCGAAGCATACCCGGTAATAAAAAGGAAGCTGGGATCGCGCAGATTACGCGAGATACAGGAAGAGACACTATATGCAGTAGACACTAAATACAGACAGATGAAAAACACCATGAAGATTTCAGCCATTGCAGGCACTCTCCTGCTTGGCTTTGCCGCACTGTTCAAAATCATGCACTGGCCGGGAGCTGGTATCATGATTATCCTCGGCGCCCTGGCGCTGGCTTTTATTTTTATGCCCTCGGCACTGACAGTACTCTGGAAAGAGACCCACAGCGGGAAGAGACTCTTCCTCTATATCTCGGCCTTCATCTTCGGGATGCTCTTCATTGCAGGTGTGGTCTTTAAAATACAGCACTGGCCCTCGGCAGGACTTATCCTTAGCCTTGCAGTGGCTTATGGAGCACTCTTGTTCCTCCCGGCACTGCTTACAGCTAAACTGAAGGATCAGGAGAACCGCTCCAAAAAAATAATATATATTCTTGGTGCACTGGGTATGTTCAGTTACATAACCGGACTGCTCTTCAAGATACAGCACTGGCCCCTTGCCACACTCCTCCTGTCGGCCGGACTGGCCCTGGTCTTTTTTGTGGTTTTCCCCTGGTACGCCCGCCTCACCTGGAAGGACGACGATCATGTCAGTTCCAGATTTATCTATATGGTCGTGGGGGCCTTTGCAATCGTCATACCTTCATTGCTTATCAGTCTGAACATTCAGAGAAATTATGAGGGAGGCTATTTCATTATGCAGAAAGCGCAACAGGAGATTTATGATTATAAACTCGCCGAAACCCAGGCGATGATCAGTAACTGCACCGACACACTGGTGAAACCTGTCCTTGCGCAGATCAACTCGAACACAACCCGTCTCCTTGAGGTCATTGACGGTGTCGGGAAGAAGATGACTGACGCATCTGAAGGCGATTCATTCAATACCGGGCCCTTCAGCGACTATCTGGCGGAGGGCAGACCTGCCCGTATCGAACTGAACGATGCCCTCAAAGAGTATTCAGGATACCTGTCGAAACTCTTTCCGGAGGAGAATGCGATGCATTTTGAAGGACTCCTGGATCCTTCGGCATACCTGCCTGAAACAGATTCAGGACCTGAAAGGATATCCGTTATGGCAGTTATTCACATGCTGGAACTGATGAAAGACGGCATTCTGACAGCAGAATCACTTGCTTTATCAGCTGCAGCGAAAAATCAGTAACCGGTAAAACAGAAAATCATGAAACAGAAAATTTATATAACAGGCTTGATAACCACCATGGTAGTTTTCCTTGGAGGTATCTTTAAGGTGAATCACTGGCCAGGCGCAGGCGTTATGCTGACCATCGGGATGCTGATGCTGATATTTCTCTTCCTCCCTCTTGCCCTCATCAACCATTACAAAACTGAAGGGAGCAGGCAGAACCTGCTATTGTACATCGTGACATGGCTGACCTGTCTTGTAGTGTTTGGAAGCATGCTGTTCAAGATCCAGCACTGGCCCTTTGCGGGAAAACTGCTTATGATCGCCCTGCCGTTCCCCTATGTGGTCTTCCTTCCGGTTTTCCTTGCAGTAACGGCGAAGAACAGGACCTTCAACATTCATAATACGGTTTTTGTTCTTTTCCTGTTATCAGGAATCTCTGTATTCTCCGTATTACTCTCATTGAATGTATCAAAGGAAAGGATAGATGACAGCCTCAACCTGTCGCGAAACTACAACAGGGTTGAGCAGGTGCTTGATAAGATTCCGGTCTATGCCGGACAGAATGCTGTAGCTCAAAAGATTGATGACCTGATTGGGATCGTTGACGATTATCAGTTGCGTATATTTGCCGCTGAGGGGATCGCGGAGAATGACTGGAACAGCGATCCGTGGCGCTTTCCAAAGCTCGAGTCAACCGATGTGACACAGGATGCCCTGGTTATCGGGGGTAAGGAACCATCACTCGATCTCACTCTCCAGTCCGGTTTGAAAGACTTTATCAGCTTGCTGGAGACAACAGCCGGTTATGAGCAGCTCGCCAAGGCAGCCCCGGAGATATTTGAATTTGCAGAATTGCCCGGAGCATCTGATGAATGGACACGACAGATGTTCGGGGTGAATACTAGGGCATGGTCAATGATATACCTTGACGGACTGGAGACAAACCTGAAGCTGCTGCGTACGAGCATAAAATAATACTGGAATGTGCTCTCCCGCGGTGCGGGACTGTGGAACTGCGCTAACCGGGTGGTATGTGCCCTTACCTGCGTGACCCTACCAGCGTTATGAGGATAACTCCATTTGCGCCCCTCGTTCCGTAGATGGCGGCATCGGATCCCTTGAGGACAGTGATTGACTTGACGTCGCGGGGATTGATGTTGTCTATGGCGTTGACTACAATACCGTCAACGACAAACAGCGGATCAGTACCGGAATTGATGGAGCTTATTCCCCTGATGGTGATCTTGTTGCCTGTTACATTGACGCCGGGCACCCTGCCCCGGATCATATCATAGATGTTGGTGTATGATGCATTGGAATAATCCTGGGCATCAATATAGCCGACATCTGTGGTGAGATTTTTCCTCTTCGCAGTGCCGTACCCAATATCAATGTCCATGTCTCCTTCCGTACTTCCGGGTACGAAATTCTTCATGACCTGGGTGCCGTCCAGAACGAGGCTGATTTTATCCTGACCCTCCAATATGGCAATGGCAGAGCCAAGGTTGGTTGTATATGCTCCTACACTTATGGCATCAGGACTAACTTTTACTTTGAAGGTTCCGTTTTTTCCGGTGGTCACTCCCGTATCCACTCCGTCAACAACGATCAGTGCCCCGATAATTGGTGACAGGGTCGTGTCACTCACACTGCCAGTGACCGTCAGAGCCTTCCCCTTCTTCTGTCCTTGAGCCTGACCCGCTGTTACCAGTGCAATCATTATCAATATCAATATCCTGGCTTTCATAATTTTCTTTTTTAACCTGGTGCAAGTTACCAAAAAACAGATTAACGGCCAATAGCTGCCGGGCAGAAGATCAGTCGGCAGTCAGCAGTCGGCAGTCGGCAGTCTGACTGAGGACTGAAGACTGAAGACTGAGGACTGAAGACTGTCCTATTGCCTTTTACTTGAATATTACTACTTTTGCCCCGCCTCCGGCAAACAACATAAACAGAGTAACATAAATGACATTTGATGAGTTAGACCTGGATCCCGACATCCTTGATGCGGTTGAATACATGGGCTTCAGGGAAACAACGCCGATACAGGAAAAAGCCATCCCGCCAATCCTGCGGGGTGATGATCTGATCGGCTGCGCACAGACAGGCACCGGCAAGACGGCAGCATATCTCCTGCCGATAATGAATGAAATCATTTACAGACGCCCTTCCCATACCCACACACTGATACTTGTTCCTACCCGTGAGCTGGCCCTTCAGATAGACCAGCAGATACAGGGACTTGCCTACACCCTTAACATAACTTCACTGGCAGTCTATGGCGGCGGCGAGGGCAGCGCCTGGGACCAGGAGAGGGAAGCGCTCTCACATGGTGCTGACATCATTGTTGCCACACCCGGAAGGCTGATCTCTCACCTCAACCTGGGATACGTGAAGTTCAATGAGATAGAGACCCTGATTCTTGACGAGGCTGACCGCATGCTCGACATCGGGTTCTACGACGATATCATGAAAATCATATCGCATGTGCCAAAAAAACGACAGACACTCATGTTCAGCGCTACCATGCCCCCGAAGATCAGGTCGCTCTCAAAACATATCATGAAGAATCCCGTGGAGATCGCCCTGGAGATGTCAAAACCCGCTGAGGGCGTCCTGCAGGCAGTATATCTCCTGGAAGACAACCAGAAGCTGCCGCTGCTTAACAGCCTGATAGCCGATAAGCCCGAATATCACAGCATCCTCATCTTCAGCTCAACCAAGAAGAAAGTCCATGAAATAGTAAGGGGACTGCGGTCACGCGACTATACTGTCGAAGGCATTTCATCAGACCTCGAGCAGAAGGCGCGCGAGGAGACTCTCCTCCGGTTCCGCTCTCGCCGGACACGGGTGCTGGTGGCTACCGATGTTCTCAGTCGTGGCATCGATATAAAGGATATAAACCTGGTGGTGAACTTCGACGCCCCGTCCGATGCGGAGGACTACGTGCACCGCGTTGGACGCACGGCACGTGCCGAGACCACCGGTGTGGCAATAACCCTCGTCAGCAAGGCAGATATGTTCAAGCTGCAGCGGATTGAGAAACTGATCGGGTACACTGTCTTCAGGGCACCCCTGCCCGACTTCATTGCTGAAAGTCACAGCCAGGCACCTTCACACAGGGCACCCCGCCCTCAATCGAGGAAAGGATTCAGGCGGAGGTAGACCTTGACGTCTGAAGGTCGGAGGGTCAGAAGGTCCGAAGGCATGAGGGTCAGAAGTTCACTCTGATTTATCCGACAGGTAATTGATTATAGTATAGAGCTTCTCCTTCAGCTCAATCAGATCCTTTTCATTCATTCCGTCCGGAATCAGTCCGGCACTCAGCTTCTGAGGGATTACCGCAGCTACCGATTCCATCCCGCGACCTTTGGCAGTGAGAGTGATCAACACCTTCCTCTCGTCATCCGCGGACCGCTGCCTTTTAACTATCCTGAGTACCTCGAGACGCTTCAGGAGAGGAGTCGTAGTGTTGGTATTCAGGATCAGTCTCCTTGATATCTCATTGACAGTCAGACCGTCGTTCTCCCAAAGCACCAGCAACACAAGGTACTGGGGGTATGTGATCCCCAGCTTATCAAGATAAGGCTGATAATTCCTTGTGATGAGCCTTGATACCGCATAAAGCGGGAAACAGAGCTGGTTATCAAGTTTAAGCTGTTCTGTTGCCATGACTGCAGGAATTACTTAAGGATCTTCTTTTCAAGATACTCACCGATCTTCTCAGGCTTTGTCGTCGGTGAAAAACGCTTCACCGGCCTGCCTTCCGCATCAATAAGGAACTTGGTGAAATTCCACTTGATCTTGCTGCTGAAAACGCCAGGCAGTTCTTTCCTGAGGTATTTGTAGAGAGGATGGGCCTCCGGACCGTTTACATCTATCTTGGAGAACATCGGGAAGGAAACCCCGTAGTTTAAGAGGCACCCCTCGGCTATCGATTTCTCGTCGCCCGGCTCCTGGTTTGCAAACTGGTTCGAAGGAAATCCCAGTATCACCAATCCATTGTCGCTGTGTTTTCTGTAAAGAGCTTCCAACCCTTCATACTGGGGTGTAAGACCACATTTACTGGCGGTGTTGACCACCAGGACCGTTTTTCCCTTGAAGGTATCCATGCCTATCTCCTTGCCCTGCAAGGTCTTCGCCTTAAAATCGTAAAACTGTGCTTTCATATGTCTTTATTTATTTATTTATCGCTTATGATTATATCGTTCACGATACAAATGTAATGGTTTATTTTTATATCGCAAGCGATATATCCAGATTTTTGAAAATTCCCGTCACATACTACGGAATTCATCTGTCAGGATATTCGTATGTTCATTACCTTTGATCTTCACATCAATCATAGACTCAGATGGCATCAGATGAAAAATCAATGATCATCATCGGCGCAGGCTTTGCCGGGCTGGCTGCCGGCATCTACGGGCGCCTCAACGGTTATAACACGCAGATCTTCGAGATGCATAACCAGCCCGGAGGGCTCTGTACCTCCTGGAAAAGGAAGGGATACACATTTGACGCATGTATCCACTGGCTTGTCGGTTCATCACCCGAAAGCTCCCATCACGCAATCTGGCGCGAGACGGGCGTCGCCCGTGACAGGCAGTTCATCTATGCTGATGAGTACTGTCGCTGCGAAGGAGCTGACGGACGAACCGTAATCTTCTATGCCGATATTGACAGGCTTGAAAGTCACCTCCTCAGCCTCTCTCCCAGGGATGAAGGCACAATCAGGGAATTTATAAATGGGATCAGGATGTGCACGGCATTCGACTTCCCGTCTGACAATGATCCGCTGCCGGTTCGACTGAAGAAGAGCGTAGCCACCTTTTTTACCTTCATGAAGTACGGCAGGGCCTTCCGTGAATGGACTAAGGTAACCGGAGAAACCTTCGCAAACCGGTTCAGTGATCCGCTGCTGAAGGAGGCATTCAGGGAGATATGGATACCGGAGTTCTCTGTAGTCTTCATGTTATTCACCTTTGCATGGCTTCACCTCCGGAACGCCGGCTACCCCATTGGCGGGTCGATGCCCATGTCTAAGGCGCTGGAGGAGCGCTACACGGAGCTGGGTGGTGTGCTGCACTACAATAAGAAGGTGGCAAGGATACTCACCTCCGACGGCAAGGCTACAGGAATACGGCTTGTTGACGGAACGGAGACAGCCGCTGCCAGGGTCATCTCTGCAGCTGACGGACATGCAACGCTATTTAACATGCTCGATGGCAAATACCTCGATCCGAAGACACGGGAGCCCTACGAAAAATGGCCCACATTCCATTCACTCCTTTTTGTATCACTGGGCGTTAACCGCAGGTTCGACGATATACCTGTCACAGTCTCCGGCATCACTTTCCCGCTGAGGGAGCCGGTGATGATAGCTGACAAAATGTGCGAGCGCCTGCCAGTACATATATATAACCAGGATCCCACAATGGCCCCGGAAGGCAAGACAGCTGTCACTGTTATGCTCGAGTCGGATTACGAATATTGGAAGAAGCTGGCGGAAGACAGAAGCGTCTATGTAAAGAAGAAGGATGAAATCGCTGCCCTGGTCATCAGGCTCCTCGAACAGCGTTTCCCGGGTATCAGCGAACAGGTTGAGGTGACAGACGTTGCAACCCCGCTCACCTTCGAGCGTTACACAGGCAACTGGAAAGGTTCCTTCGAGGGATGGCTCATCACCCCGGAGAACGCTTATACCATGACAAAACCGATGTCTCAGACAGTACCCGGACTGAAGAACTTTTACATGTGCGGTCAGTGGGTCGAGCCCGGCGGTGGCCTCCCAACCTCCATCATGTCAGCACGCAGACTGCTGAAGAAGATTTGCAGGGAAGACGGCATAAGGTTCACCGGCAAAGACAGACAGTAAATAAGGAGACGTTTTGTGGCCGGACCGGATAACAACCTGTCTGACATCCAGGTCTGCCCTGTACCGTGGTCTATATCTCGATATTGCTTAGCTCTTTGGTCACATCAAAGCTGTACTCGGGGTACTCATAGATCGGTACGCGCGGTTCAGTCTGGCCAATGCTGTAACCAAACAGTCCCTCGTACTGCCCCAGGTCCTCCCCAAGCTCCTCCAGCTGCCTGAGGTACTCGTGTATCGACTTTGACTCGATGATGATCATCTTTCCCATCTTGTTGATGATAGGACTGTGTGACCGGGTGATATCATGGTCGAACTGCAGAATGCGCCGGCCGTACCTGGTGATACCCACCACGCGGAAGGTAAGGCTCTTGCCCACGCCGGGCAGGTTGAGCACGTTACGGTCGGTGCCCAGGAAGGGCAGGTCGGCGGAACGGCGAAGGGCATCAATACTCTCAACAATGTTCTCCGCATTGTCGGAAAACTGCCGTATAGTCTCGTAATGCTCCTTCTCGATCTTCCCGATGATCTTCTCCTCAAGCTGCTCCTGCACCACCCTCGCATTGGGTGCGAAATTGAAATTGTTTTCCATATAGCCCTTCACCGTAAAGGTGTAATATGGCAGTATACCCGCATCATTGAGTACCTTTCTAAGCTTGGCAGTGTGTCCCCTCCGTGATGCTGCCGTGGTAAATACCAGCTGGTTGGTGATGAGCCACCCGGCACTGGTGAGTTTCCGGGCTGCAAGGCTCGACTCCGGGGTGACCTCCATGGGCGATTCCACATGCGTCTGTATCAGAAACTGGGTGATGCCTATCTCCCAGGCCTTTTTCCTGAAATCACTGAGAATCTGCACCAGCTCAGGTGTCATCCTCTGCGGCAAGTAGGTCAGCATCCTCGTCCCGAGCCTGACCCTCTGTATCTCTGCATGTTTTTCGCCGTCAGCTCTATCCCTGTTCTTCTCACGCTTGTTCCGTGCCATTTCATAGACGGCATCGAGCAGCTCCTTCAGGCTCCTGTCGGAGCTCATCAGGGCATCACCGCCGGTGATGAGAATATCCCTCAGCTGAGTGTCATCCTCGAAGTATTTCAGCAGTTTCTTCTGCTTCTCCGGCCAGCTCTCAGCAGGCCGGAGCTTATCCAGGTCGAAGTTCAGGTGACCGCTTTGGAAATCGAACATGCGCTGACAGGGGGAACAGAGTCCGCCGCACGCCCTGCCCATGGTGTCAGGGATGAGGATGGCCACCTCAGGATACCTCCTGTGGATGTTGTTGGCGGAAGGAAGGATCCACCCTGCCGCATTGGGTTCACCCGGAACCACCTTGTCTTCTTTCTCCCAGGCGACGATATGCCCGAACTCATCCACCAGCTGACGGCTGTAAACGATGTAATGCCTTATGGCCAGGTCGGCACCGATGGCGAAATAGGGAACACGCACATGAAGCAATGAGAGGTAATAGGGGTTCACAAAGAAGGGTATGCCAGCCTTCTCGGCATCATACAGTATCTTCATCGTGTCAGGGTCAAGCGAGTGACCGAGCATCTCGTTGAGGAGGTCCGGCGAGCGCACGGCAAAATGGAGATGGAACCTGTAGTTGTCCCACCACTCATCCATCAGCGTCAGCTTCTCTTCATGCGTTATTCCTTCGGGAAAATTATATTTCCCATCCCTTATCTCTCCCGATGCGATTTTGGATATCAACAGGTTAATGATCCTCTCCTTGTTCTCCTTGCGCAGCTCCACGATGCGCGGGTCTACTCCCGACGGGTACATCTCCATCCATTTCTCCACCGTGTCCCTCTCCGGGATCACCTGGTTGCTCTCACCCCTCAGCTGCCTGAAGAGCTGTATCATATCAATAAAAAACTCCGGCTTGGCACCACCTGTGCCCTTGATCACGGCCAGCCATATGAACCTGATGGGATTGCTTACCGCGATCTCGCCGCGCAGGTTGGGGTCGGGATACTCTATCCCTGCATGATCGATGTAGTCCAGTATCCTTATTATGGCATAGTCGTTCCACGACAGCTTCTCGAAGTTCTCGCGCCTGGTGACCTTGTCGGTCTGGAAGCGGAAGGCATCCTTGCGGCTGCTGTATTCCGAGTGGATCCAGTTTTTGACACCTATCTGTGCCTCGGTCTCGTTCTTTGACTCCCTCATAATAGTCTCGAGCATGGGGTTCTCGCGCAGCAGCACCCTCAGAAGACGGTGTGAGCGTACACTGATGGCAATTCTGTCAAGCTTTTCGTTTTCTGTCATAATGATTATCGTTTTCAGTGGCCGATCCAACAAAATACGAAAAAAAGAGCAACAACAATCATAATACTGCGCGATATGTCATCTGGCAGGCAGCTTCCCCTTCGCCTACAAAGTCCATGGAGCATGACGTGGGACACATTATCCCGGCTGCCCTTAAACCTGAAAATTGTGTAACTTGCAGTTTTGAGCGTCTAACATTATCAATTGTGACTTGTTCTTATTATACAGGCACGCAAAGTATCTTCCATTAGGTGGAGGAAAATTTAATATTTATTTAATAAAGATCGGAGGTTTATTATGATGGACGGACCAGGATGGAATGCATGGGGAATGGGATGGGGATGGATTATTGGTTTCATCGTTCTCTTGGCAATAATATGGATTGTGGTCAGGGTTACAAATCAGAACCGAAGCGTTAAGCCACCCGAAAGACAAACTCCTATTGACATTTTAAAAGAGCGGTATGCAAAAGGTGAGATCAGCAAAGAGGAATTTGACAAGCGCAAGATCGACCTGATATAGTTCTTTTTTGCACGATGCTTATTTCTGATTCAGAGTGTAATAATGTTTAATATACTCCGGACCTGGTTTTACTGTAAATAGACTGGCAGGTTTTATTGCGGTGTCGGATGAGATCCGCAAAGAATCATATGAAGCAGTAAAGATGCTGAAAAAGAACGGATTGAAGCTTTTCATGATTACCGGCGACAGTGTAAATGATGCCCCGGCGCTGGCCGCAGGTGTTCTGTTCAGCGCAGGCATAATTATCAGCCCTGCAATAGGAGCCGTATTTATGAGCATTAGCACAGTGATAGTAGCGGTCAATGCACAGTTCTTAAAACATAAGATGAAAACGACGGAGCCACAGTAATCACTCATTCCTGAGTGTGTCGGCAGGATTAAGATTAGCAGCCCTGAGAGTATGATATATCAGTGTCAGGGCTGCAATTATTATGATAAGGGAAAGCGTTGCGAGGAAGTATAACGGATTCAGGTCAATATGAAACGAATATGAACTCAGCCACCGCTTCATTATAAAGTAACCGCCAGGTAAAGCAATTAGCGAACCTGTCAAAACAAGGATACTGAACTCCTTCTGCAGCATGAAGAGAACAGTAGCTGCCGTTGCCCCATAAGCCTTCCTGATGCCTATCTCCTTGCGACGCCTTCTTATAGTAAAAGCCGTGAAACTGAATAACCCTATGCACGATATGACAATGCTGAGCACAGTGGCAGCGTTTACCAGCGTACTTAACCTTCTCTCTTCATCATAATACCTCTCGATCTCGGTATCAAGAAAGATATATCTTGCAGGGAACCCGGGAGCACTCTCATTCACGAGCCTGACAATTCTATCCACAAGTCCTGAATAATCACCCGGTTCAAATTTCACAAAGATCCTTTTTGACCACCACTCCTTGTTCTTGTAGATGAAAACAGGGAGTACCTCATCTTTCAACTTGTGAAAATGGAAATCCTTAACCACTCCTATTATTGTGTATCTCGTTTCACCCATCCAGATCATTTTGCCAACAGGATCTTCCATCTCCATTTTCCTCACTGCAGACTCGTTAACAATCACTTCATTACCTATGGCACCGGCAATAAACTCCTTCCCTTCAATGAGCTCTATTCCCAGCAGACCGAGATACCTGTCATCTACCTGCATCTTGTGGAATCTTAAAGCTTTGCCTGAAACATTTCCATCCCATTTTCTGAGAGTTGTGAAGTTGCCCATTCTGACAGGCACATTCCCTCCAAGGGCCACCTCACTTACACCCGGCAGCTTTTCAACCTGTTCTGCAAGGATATCTGTCTTTTCAACTGTGGTTTTCGGGTAGATGACCATGACCCTATCCTTGTTAAACCCCAGGTTCTTCTTTTGCATATAGCTTATCTGCCTGTTCATAACCACAATGCAGAAAATAAAGATGACAGAAAGTGCAAACTGCATTACAACAAGTATCTTCCTCAGTCCGGAACCCTGTGTTGTCTCCCCGGGTAATGGCCTGATCACCTTCACCGGGCTGAATGAGGAGAGTATGAGTGCAGGGTAGACCCCGGCAATGATCCCTGTTAGTAATGCCAGACCGAGGAAGCCGGCTATCCTGCTGACAGAAAAGAGCTGCGTGATGCCAAGATCCAGCCCGCTGATCCTGTTAAAAAGTGGAAGTATGACTATGACAATGATTAATGCAGCTATTGTTGCCAGCAGTGTCTGTAACAGAGATTCACCAAAGAAATGCATTATGAGACCAGCCCTGCTGGCACCGTTGACCTTTCTGATGCCCGTCTCTTTGGCCCTCTCCGCAGCAAAGGCAGTACTCAGGTTAATGAAATTAATGCAAGCCAGCAACAACAGTACCCCGCCTATGAAAGCAAATATTACGACCATGCCTATGGGGCCCCTGTCTGATGATGGATAGACAGTGGTCCCAAGTCCGTGATTACGGTACAGATAAAGCCTCCTTAACGGATTAATGAGGAGCGTTGCCTTGCTCTCCTTATCCTTTGTCTTAAGGTAGTCTGATAACTTTGCATTGAACTGTTTTGCATCAGCATTCTCTTCCAGCTGGACATAAGTGATAAATGCAAAACTCCTCCAGGTATTTACCCCCCTTTCCTCCTCCGGTAAAACACTTAATGATACCAGGTAATCAATCTTCAGGTGAGTGTTTGAAGGAGAGTCTTCAATGACTCCCGTAACAGTCAGCAGCTCCTTATTATTCAGCAAGACAGACCTTCCTATGGGGTCACTGCCACCAAACAAAACATCTGCCATACGCCTTGATATTACTATCTCCGCATGCCCTTCAAGCAAACGTGAAGGATCTCCTGAGATGACTTTTGCTGAGAATATATCGAAATATTCATTGGTGGTATAATACAGATTTTCAACAGTATATAACTCATCATCCACCTTTATGACATCATCGTACCCCGATCTTAACCTGACAACCTTCTCCACCTCAGGAAACTCGCTAAGTAATGACTCTGCCACCGGTGCCGGAACTACCTTCCAGATGAATGGTTCCCCCGTGAAATTCATGAGTGACTCAACCCGGTATATTCTGTCCGAATTTGTAAAGAACCTGTCATAACTTATCTCATGACTGATCCATATAACAATCAATATTACCCCGGCAAGTCCGAGGGCCAGTCCTGAGATATTCAATAATACCAGGCCGTTGTATCTTCTGAAGGATCTGAAAAAAGGGATAGATCGTATTTTTTCCATCATGGGAGTTTAACAGGTCTTCTATTATTAAAAGACGACAGTCATCTTCCAATGCTGTAGGCCACTATTCTCTTTTTGCTTTTTTAACCTATCTCCAGTCAAACTTTTCGACTTTTTCCCTTTATCCCTTCCCGGTAACACCTGCACCCTGACCCATCAGAATTGAAATAAACTATGTATTTTCAGACCTGAATGAAAACAGCCGGTACGAATACGCTCCATTAATCCTAATATGAAGAAACAGATGAAAAATGTAATCCTCCTTTTGATGCTTCTCCTTCTTGGCTGCAAGCAGAAACCCGTTACGGAAATTGCTCTCTGGGTACCCTATGACGAATCTGAAGAGCTTGCACAAAATGCTGACCACCAGTCTCCGAAATTGCGTTACAAACTTATCCAGTCAAGAATACTGGATAAAAATGCGGTATGGGAAAACGTGGCCGGACAGATCCGTAATTTCTCCGAGGAAGATTATCAGAAGCTGAAACCTCTTATCCTTGAACAGGACATACCCACCATACAGTCACATATCCTTGCCGGTGATCTCACCTACGAGAAACTCACACAGTGGTACCTTTTCAGGATAGTCAAATTTGAAAACGACAGTACCACAGCGCTGAACAGTATAATAGCCATTAATCCTGATGCCGTCAGAGAGGCACGTGAAAAGGACAAAAACAGGTCTGACGGTGACCATCCCATCTACGGTATTCCGGTTCTTCTGAAAGACAATATAGGCCTGACAGGGCTTCCTGCAACTGCAGGGGCCAGCGCCTTGTTGAATAATTATGCACCAGATGCTTTTATAGTTGAAAGGATTAAAGAAAAGGGAGGTATTATTCTTGGCAAGACCAACCTGAGCGAATGGGCCAATTATCTCAGTTCGGCCTGCCCCAACGGCTACAGTGCAGTGGGCGGCCAGACCCTGAATCCTTACGGACCGAGAAAATTCGATACCGGCGGATCAAGCTCCGGCAGCGGCACGGCCATGGCCGCCAATTATGCCGCCGCCGCCGTGGGGACTGAAACCTCCGGCTCCATCCTCTCGCCTTCGAGTGCAAACTCCGTGGCAGGATTGAAACCCACGGTCGGATTGCTTAGCCGGGGAGGTATCGTCCCCCTGTCAGGCACGCTCGATACCCCCGGCCCCATGACCAGAACGGTGACTGACAATGCAATACTGCTATCTGCAATGAGCGGAGAAGACAGCGCTGACGCAGCAACAAAAGATAATCCGAAGAATATTGAGTACTGGAAGGACCTGGACAAGTCAACCCTGGAAGGATTGCGCTTCGGTGTCAACAGGAACTTCCTCGAAGACACGCTATACATGATTGCCGTGGAAAAGATCGTCTCTCTCGGCGGAGTAGCCCTTGAGTTTGATCCGGAAAAAATCAACCTTGAGGGCTTCAGTACCCTCCTCGGCGCCGACATGAAGGTTGACCTGCCTGGCTACCTTGACAAATATGCCTCTGATGAAATAACATTCCGCTCAGTATCTGAGATTGCAGATTACAATAAAGCTGACACACTGGTGAGAATCCCATATGGCCAGACCATTTTTAACGAGATGGTTGCCCTGGAGATCACGCCGGAAGAGGTGGTTAAGCTAAAGACGCGACTTCACGACGAAGGAGTGAGATATTTTGATAAGCCGATGACTGAGCTGCAGCTCGATGTGATCCTCTCAGTCAATAACCGTAATGCAGGTAATGCCGCCGCAGCATTCTATCCATGCCTCACTGTTCCTATGGGCTACAGGAATAATGGAGCACCGGCCGGCATCACGTTCATCGCCAGACCCTTTGAGGAAGGAAAACTGCTTAAGATAGGATATGCCTTTGAACAGGCAACAAAACTCCGTATCCTCCCCGGAGAGTATAAGTAGTTGATTCGCTGATTCACTGGTTTACTGCTTCGCTTGTTCATCATAAATAATTTCAGGAACCCTTATTAAACAAATTGCATATATTCATTTCGTAGTAATATTAATGCTATAACCTATTAATCAGTAATATAAGTCAAATAAAGCCAATGTTTCAGGCGAAAGGTCACGTTTTATTTTCAGCATTCAGCAAAGGCATACTGCTTCTGGCCATCCTCGCGGCACTTCAGCCTGCATGCTACGGTCAGACAGCCTCTGCTGAACATTCCGGGGTGATCTGGTACACCGTCACCAGGGTGGTCGACGGCGACACCTTCTGGATTGATGACGACAGCAGGGAAGGACTGAAGATAAGGCTCATAGGCGTCGATGCCCCCGAGCCCCGCAACAGCGGGAAGAAACTGAAGGGCTATTTCGGCTCCGAATCATCAGGTTATCTGACACAGCTCATCGAAGGCCGCAAGGTAAGGCTTGAGTATGATGTCTCGCGGTACGACCGTTACGGCCGGACACTGGCCTATGTATACCTTGACGACGGCACTTTTGTCAACGCCGACCTGGTTAAGAAAGGCTACGCAACAGTCATGACCATGCCTCCCAACGTCAGACATGCCGACGAATTCGTCAGGCTGTCGGAGAAAGCCAGGAAGCAGAAGAGAGGCCTCTGGAAGTCTGAAACGTCGCGGTAATATCCTCCCTGCACATCATTGCTTCCCTCCGGGTCACTTCACCATTGCCCGATGCCTGTTGCCTATTTGCCCGCCCTGTTACCTGGCTGCTTCTCCGGCAGTTGGCAGATCGCCCCTCTGTTGCCTGTTGCCTGTTGCCTATCCCCTGACCGATCCCACATCATACATCTTACCAAAAACATCTCCTTAAGCCCAATCCATGAGGGTCAGCAACCAGTTTGGCACACCCTTTGCATTTATACCTTCGAAGAGAAGATCTTCATAAAACTTAAAGAGATGAAAAAGTCAATTATCACATCGGTCCTCGCAGTCCTGGCAACAATGGCAACAGTCAGCGGCCAGAACTTCCCCAAGGAATACCTGGGTCTCCCGGGTGACAACCTCAACCTCTACGCGGTCATGGATCTCTTCCGCAATTCACCTACCCTTGAAGCCTTCGAGAGAAGCCTCAACGACAGGGATTCCCGGATCAATAACCTTGACCTGAACGGTGACTGGAGGGTGGACTACATTACAGTATCCGATTACAGGGACGGCAACGTTCACACAATCGTACTGCGCGCAGCACTGGGCCGCAGGGAATACCAGGATGTGGCAGTCATTACGGTGGAAAGGCTTCGCAGGAACAGGGTAAGGATACAGATAATCGGCGATCAGGCTCTTTACGGAAGGAACTACATCATCGAACCCCTTTTCGCAAAATACAGGAAGGTCAGGTACTACAATGATCCGGTCTACTACGGAAGGGTGACCGTTTACAATAATGTCTGGTGGGACATGTACGACTGGCCGGTGGTTGTACACATCTACAGCCCCTACTACAGCGGATGGAGCTCCTCATGGTACTGGGGTTACTACCCGGATTACTGGGATCCCTGGAGACCCGACTACTGGGACTACTACTACGGTTACCACTCGGGATGGAACAATCACTACTACAGCCACTACCATAACATCGGAGTGCCAAGGTACAATCGCTACAACGATTTCTACTACCACAGCATACGTCAGGAGTCTGCCCAGGTTCAGAGGAGAGTTGCCGAGGGCAATTACAGGCAGACCTACTCGCGCCCCGAGCTGAGGAGTGAAGGCGAAGCTCTCTACCAGAGGACACGGCCGGCTGTAACTGAGGGCACACGCAGCCAGGCTGCAGCCTCCGCACCCACAAGAAGGGAGTCGGCACCGCAGTCGGTCAGCGGCAGGAGCACCTACGCCGGCAATGAAGCCGACAGAAGGACAGCCACCGATGCAAGATCGGAAAACAGGAGTGCTGCAGAGCCCAGGGCCGCTGAGCAGAGAGCTGCCGAGAGCAGGGCCGCTGAGAGCAGGGCCTCAGAGCAGAGAGCTGCAGAAAGCAGAGCTGCAGAAGCCAGGGCCAATGCTGAGAGAGCCGCCCAGTCCAGGGCTAACGAAGAGAGAGCTGCAGAGAGCAGAGCTGCAGAAGCCAGGGCCGCTGAGCAGAGAGCTGCCGAGAGCAGGGCCGCTGAGAGCAGGGCCTCAGAGCAGAGAGCTGCAGAAAGCAGAGCTGCAGAAGCCAGGGCCAATGCTGAGAGAGCAGCCCAGTCCAGGGCTAACGAAGAGAGAGCTGCACAGTAAGGGCCAGTGAGGAGAGAGCTGCCCAGTCAAGGGCCAGTGAAGAGAGAGCCAGGGAGGCAAGAGCCACTGAGGCAAGAGAATCCGAGAGAAGGGCATCAGAAGCGAGAGCTGCCGAGAGCAGGGCCGCTGAGAGCAGGGCCTCAGAGCAGAGAGCTGCAGAGAGCAGAGCTGCAGAAGCCAGGGCCAATGCTGAGAGAGCAGCCCAGTCCAGGGCTAACGAAGAGAGAGCTGCAGAAAGCAGAGCTGCAGAGGCCAGGGCCAATGCTGAGAGAGCAGCACAGTCAAGGGCTAACGAAGAGAGAGCTGCACAGTCAAGGGCCAGTGAGGAGAGAGCCAGGGAGGCAAAAGCCGCCGAGGCTCGCAGAACCGAAGCTGCACGCACCACCATACCCCCGGCAGAGGACACCGGCAGACCTGCCCGCAAATAAACGGCACCAACCGGATAGAAAATCCCGCCCGACCACTGGTCAGCGGGATTTTCCTTTTATAAGCTCAACCCTGATCCCCGGTTTCTGAATTCAACATTCACCTGATTTATAATAACATAATCTGAAAACAAGGCAATAATTGACCGGGTATTGTTGTTATTGTACTTGTACCAACAATATCTGAAATGAAAGCAGGAAAAATGAACCTGACAGGACTTGCAGCACTTGCTGTAATAATGCTTTCGGTTATCGGAGGCTGCAAGAAGGATTCCGGCGAGATCAGAGACGGAGACGGCAATATCTACACTACGGTAACCATTGGCTCCCAGGTATGGCTTAAGGAAAACCTCAGGACCACGAAATACAAGGACGGAACAGCCATCCCTCATGTTACCGGCGACGCCTGGGAACCTCTCCTTACCCCGGCATACTGCTGGTTTGGCGATGTGGAAGCCAACAAGGACATCTACGGCGGCCTTTACAACCTCTTCGCGGTCAAGACAGACAAGCTGTGCCCCGACGGCTTTCATGTCCCCTCACGTGGTGACCTGCTAATTCTGACAGACTTTCTGGGTGCTGATGCCGGAGGCCGGATGAAGAGCATGACAATGTGGAGTGTTCCCAATGAGGGAGCCTCGAACAGCAGCGGATTCACTGCCCTGCCCGGCGGCATGCGCACATCGGCATTCATACATAACGGAATGTACGCATACTACTGGACTTCCACCCTTTATAACACAAACTCAGGATACTTCGTCACACTCTCCTACGATAATGCCCTGGTGCAGGAAGATCATCGCTGGGGGTCATCCGGACTCTCGGTGCGATGCGTTCAGGACTAGCATCCTTATATAAATAATGGCTGCGGAATGGGGCCTTGCTAATCAGATTTCATACATTTACATGATAAGCCCGGGCAAAATCAAATGAACCTCCTCTTCGTCTGTACGGTAAACAGGATGCGCAGCTGCACTGCAGAGACCATTTATGGTACAATCCCTGCCTATAAGGTTAAGTCCGCCGGCATTACCCCCTCCGCCCCCAACCAGGTCACTGGCGAGCTGCTGAACTGGGCAGACAAGGTCTTTGTGATGGAGAACCTGCACAGGGCATTCATCACTGAGAAGTTCCCCGGAATAGATCTCAGCGCGAAGCTTATCGTACTCGACATCCCCGACTTCTTCTATTACATGGAACCCGAACTTATCGACCTCCTCAGAGCAAAAGTCGATCCGCACCTCACCCATTAGTCGGTCACCGGTCTTCAGTCATCAGCCGGCAGTTTGAGGCTCCGACGCAGGAAAAGTCCCGTACACGTAGTGTCGGGAAGGAGACTCAATCCCGACCACGAAGTGCGTCGGGAAGGCAGTCTTTCAAGGTAACAGGCAGTAGTGAAGAAATTGCGTGGGGCGCATATAGTATTGCAGAACAGTTGATTATAAGCTAAATGTTCGCCCGGAGAGGATTAATTATTGTAGTGGGCATCAATATCCTGCTAATTAACGACAAACATAACCGCCGTTCCGAGATCCATCACCCCGTGCAGTATGGCAAAATATGGAAACAGCGAGGGACGCTTGTAAAGGGCAATGCCAATCAGCGCAGCGAAAGGGAGAAAGACCAACCCGCGGTACAGAACGAACTTCGGGTCGGGGATGAAGGGTAGCGTTATATGCTGCAGCGAAAGGAACAGTACCGGCAGAGCCACCGCAAGCCACTTCGCTCCGACTGCACCGCTGAGCCGGGGCATGATATAACCGAAGTAAGTAGCCAGCTCGGCAAGAACGATGGTCACAGGGAAAGCAACCAGCATGATTATCGCCAGCCAGCCCTCCAAAGGGCGGAACATCATCTCATACGGTATGGAGGCATCAGTCCACAGCCATTTGCTTAACAGGAAGTTAGGGATGAAAGCCACCGGCCCGGTCAACAATGCCAGAATGATAAATACCCTGACATCCTTTCTGTATGTCAGGCGGTCGAACCGAAAGAGTGAGAGATAGGTCCTCCCCTCGCTCCTGAACAGATAAAACAGAAGAGCTATACTGACGAGGTTAGTAAGCGTTGCCGCCAACAGCCAGTAGCCCTCCGACCTCATCCATGAACGCAGGACAAGGGCTATGAGGCACTGAAACAGCAGGAACAGGCTAAGTCTGCTGACGAGCAGAGCCAGCAGCCGTGGCAGTTTACGTGGCTGATCCTGAGAAGCCGTCGGGGAGGCGGAGCCTGTGTTGTCTTTATCCATTGACAGTCATTTTGAAAGCCTGACCTTCTTTATCAGAGACCTCCCAAATGTAATCAAATTCCGCTTCCGGCTTTGAAATCCCCGACACAGCGTACAAATTGGGCAGAAAGAAACCATGAAAGGTTCGCAGGTCGTAGAAAAGACCAGGAACCGGGATAAAGAAATATTATTCCGGGATCTCCCGGGCTATATAAACAGCCTGGAATGATCTGCCGCAACGGGTATCCGGTCAACATGACAAAAACAAATACGACAACAGGGGACATCGGCCCATTGATCTCACCTCTGCCCGTTTTTTTTTTGCATCTGGCTCACTTTATGCATATATTTGTTATGCAAGAATATACAACAGTAATTATAGTTTGAAAAAGGAATAACTCAGATTAGGTCATTTGATGGTCTTTTAACGGACACATGATTATTTTTTAAGTTTTGCTCACATACTTATTGAATTACAAACAAAAAAACTTTATCCTATGAGAACCAAAATGAAATTTTTCTTTGCGACATTATTACTCCTTGCAGGCTGCAGCCTGATAAAAGATGCTGCAGAAGTGACAATCTCTGCGCAGTTGTCGACCACCATGCAGATAACAGTTTCAGGGTCAAAATCAGCGGAAATTACAGCGGAAACAAATGCCTTGAATTTCTCGAAATCCCAGGTTCTTTACCTGAAAGACAATACTGAACTTGAGCCCTATCTTGATAAGATCAGGGAGGTTGAGATTAAGTCAGTTATGGTAGATATCTACGGTCTGAATGAAGGCCAGGTTGTAACCAATCTCTCATTAGATGTTGATGGTGTGGGTACAATCGCGACGATAACGGGTGATGTTACAAACATGAACGCCGCATACCCGCCTGTGATAGACCAGGCAAAACTTGTCTCGGCTGGCAAGACGCTCAAAAAAGACAAGAAGATCACCCTGGTTGTTCATGGTGCAGCAAACGGACCACTGAGTTTTAACATCAACCTGGCATTTCCTGTTGATGTTGTTGCCGGAGCGCTTGATTAAACATACAACCGTGTCATTTTAGCTTATTGGATTTCATGGCGGATCAATTATAAACCGCACATTACTGCCTGGCATATCCGGGGGGGAGTCACTGCGTCACTTCTCTCTCCTCATCATTGCGCTTCTGCCTTTTAAAGAATGACCAGATGAGTTCGCTGGCGTCTATGTCCCTGCTGGTCTTTCCTATTACCCGTGGAGGCAGGTACTGAAGCCCTCCGGGCCACGTATGGCCCCCGCCATGCACGATGTAAAGGATCACTTCAGTGCCGTCAACCTCGTTGACATACTCTTTCCGGGTCACTCGTGTTCCATCGGTGGGATCCCTGTCGGGCTCTTCAGTTATAACAGGCACTTGTGAACACCCGTTCTTTTTCACCCAGTACCCGACCGACTGATCCACTGACAAAACCTTCCCCAGCATCTCCCTGCCGAAGTGCCCGTAGATCTCACCTCCTTCAAACGGCACCGCGGGGTCATCAACGTTGTTTATCGCCAGCACCGGCACATGCCCCGCTGGTGAACAATCGTCGATAAAGTGCTGCGGAATATTCCCGTCTACGGGAGCAATGGCTGCTATCTTGTGAGACAGCTCGCACGCCAGCCGGTATGACATGATCGCTCCGTTGGAAATCCCTGTGACATAAACACGTCGCGGGTCTGCATTGTAATCCCTTACCATCATCTCTGTCAGCGAGGTGTAGAATCCTTTAATCATCAATATACGTGGTTATCCGGCCCTCCTTATACTTATCTTTTACCAGCAGCCTGTGAGGCAATCTCGAGATGGCTTCTGCAATATCAGGAGTTTTTCTCACACAATGGTGCTCTCAAACGCTTATTTATTAAAGCCTCTCATGCCTTACTGCCCTGCCGTCTCCATACTCCCTGCCCCGGCAACTTTGTGCATGTGTCGCTTGTCGCCACAGAGGTTTGTTTCTTCATTCTTCAGTCGCCCCGGTACTCGGTCATTTAGACTCGACCTCCTCAATTCACAGTAAGAAATCAGCCGTCCGCCGGAAACATTTTCTGTTTAATTTTGTATTATATGAACTTTGCACTGACAAAAACCCGGAAATCATGCAGACAATACTTGGCGCCAACGGAACAATAGGCAAGCTTCTTGCAAAGGAGCTGATGGCATATACTGACAAGGTACGGCTTGTGAGCCGCAATCCCATCAGAATAAACGAAACAGACGAGCTTTTCCCCGCCGACTTGTCGGAGCACGGAGCTGTCGACAGGGCCGTCATGGGCTCTGAAGTCGTTTACCTGGTGGTGGGATTTGAATACAAGGCACAGGTATGGGAGGAGAAATGGCCCGCGCTGATGAGAGAGACTATCGATGCCTGTGCCAGACACGGTGCGAAACTTGTCTTCTTTGACAATGTCTACATGTATGACAGCAATCAGATCTCTAACATGACCGAGGAGACTGCCATCAATCCTCCGAGCCGCAAGGGAGCGGTGAGGAAAAGGATCTCGGAGATGCTGCTGAAGGCTGTCGAAGAAGGCTGGATTCAGGCACTGATAGCCCGGTCAGCCGATTTCTACGGCCCAGACAACAATAATAACTTCATTACCCAGATGGTGCTGAAGAACCTGAAGGATGGCAAGAAAGCCATGTGGTTCGTCGGATCCGATATCAGGCACTCTTTCACCTTCACCCCTGATGCAGCTAAAGCTACAGCGCTTCTCGGCAACACTCCGGATGCATACGGACAGGTATGGCATCTGCCGACAGAGAGCCGCAGTATAACAGGCAGGGAGATAATAACGATGATCGCCTCGGAGATGGGTGCTGAGCCGAAGATATCACTCCTGCCAAAGTTCATGCTCCTGCCGCTCGGGCTCTTCATACCCATCATGAAGGAGATGCGCGAGATGATCTACCAGTACGACCGCGACTACTTCTTCGACTCCTCAAAATTCACCCGCAGGTTTGGCATCAGCGCCACCTCGTATGAAGAAGGAATAAAAGCCACCTGCCAGGCTTACAGGGAATAGGACGGGACTTCCCCGGGAGTCTGCCTGGAGGACTTCCCTGAACCTTTTGGCATGATTTATGAAATATTGGCACTTATTGTAAATCATTAAATCTTTCATCATGAAGAAACTGTTATTACTCGTGGCACTTATAAGCTTTGGTGCCATTGCCGTTGCACAGGTTAACCCCAATGCGCTCGGCGCACGTCTGTATGGCGGCGGCGATTTCAGCGGTGCTGAACTGTCATTCCAGAAAGGCCTCAACGACAGGAACAGGCTTGAGCTCGATGCAAGTTTCGGTTTCAGGTCAGACAATACCAGGGTTGCCCTCTTTGGAATATATCACTGGGTCTGGAATATAGTCGGGGGATTTAACTGGTACCTCGGGCCGGGCATGAGCGTAATGTACGACACGTATGAAGGCAACGGCTATGTCAATGTAGGCGTGGGCGGACAGATCGGTATTGAGTATGATTTCAGGGATCTCCCGATAACGGTGAGCCTTGATGCACGCCCGATGTGGGATTTCCTCGGTGATGTAAACGGACTGGGCTGGGGCTCCGCCCTCGGCGTACGGTTTACCTGGTAATTACTGAAGAGCAAAAGGTTTACCCGGTAATTACTGAATAACAGCAGGCTCCACCAGGGCCTCGCAGAACGGGTCATCGGGTTAAGCTCTGCTGAATGGCAGCTTAAGCATCTCTGCAAACCGGATTACGCTTAGCTGCCGGGCGGTAGACATTAACCGGTGGCCCGTTTCGCTATTGCATATTACCGGAAGCGGATAACCGGCTGCCTGCCAGCCGTCTCTCCCTGAAGCTTATAAGCATGCCACGCTTCTCATCCCATAACCTGAGTAATAGAGACTCAAATGCCGACCAGAAAGTTACCGGCTTAACCTGGCTGAGGAGAGGGTTCTCATCATTGCACTTCTTGAGGTTATAGTTAGGAATGAGAGGGCTGAGGTGATGGATATGATGATATCCTATGTTACCGGTAAACCAGTTAAGCACTGCCGGCAGCTTGAAGAACGAGCTGCCATCCAGGGCCATCGTCTTGTAATCCCAGGACGATGAGTCACTCCATTTTACATGCCTGTACTGATGCTGAACATAAAAGAGCCATACACCATGCACTGTGGCAAGATAGAGGACCGGCAGCTGTATCATCAGGTATGCCTTCCATCCGATGGCCATCATCATCAATCCGACTATCACGACAAGAGCCAGGTTTGTCAACTGAACATAAACATGCTCCCTCACTGACATGTATTTCCTGGGGAGGCGGTACAATAAGACAAATAGCAGCATCGGTGCAATGCCAAGGAGAAATAAAGGATGACGGTACAGACGGTAGACAAAACGCTTCCACCTGCTCATCATCTGATACTCTCCAACCGTCAGGGTCATCACGTCTCCCGTACCCCTCTTCTCCAGGTTGCCCACTGTCTGGTGATGGATGTGATGGTCACGGTGCCAGCGGTGGTAAGGAGTAAAAACCAGTAATCCGGCTATCACACCAATAATTGTGCTCATCTGTTTTGACCTGAAGAATGACCCGTGGCCGCAGTCGTGGAAGATTATGAAGGTCCTTACCAGGAACCCGGCGGCGGGTATGCACAGTGCCAGGGTGAGCCAGTAAGAGATCTTCAGCGACCATATCATCACCACCCACATCAGCAGGTATGCGACGACAGAATTTATAACCTGCCACCAGCTTTTGAGATTATCAGGCTTGTTGTACCTTGATATGATCTCCATCCATTCGGGTTTTCCACCCTTTTTCTTCACCGTCTCCATTATTCCCTCCGAGATCACAAATGCAAGCCTTATGTGGCAAGGCACTGGAAATCAGAATACAAAATTAATAAAAAATGATCTTAAAGTCAAATGATGTTTGTCCCCTGGTGATGCCGTCGCATGACCGGTTGAGGACTGCGGTCCCTACGCACTCCGTGGTTGTGATTGAGACTCCTCTATTGCCGGAGCTTCATTTTGCTGCCTGTTTGTTGCTTGCTGAAAGGACTGCAGACTGCAGACTGCCGGTTGTAGACTGAAATGTAGTATCTTGTTTCCCAAAAATGTCCATGAAAGCATACTATTCAACCGCTTACGGCGGATCCGAAGCATCAGTCTACGGCGATCTGCCGGACCCTTCAGCTGGTAGTGGAGAGTTGCTCATTGAGGTAAAAGCAGTCTCAATAAACCCGGTAGACTGGAAAATTAAGCAGGGTGCTGCCAGGCTTGTCACAGGGTTCAGGTTCCCGCGTATCTTCGGAGCTGATTTCGCGGGCATAGTAAGGGATACAGGCGAAGGGGTCACTGCATTCAAACCGGGAGACAGGGTCTACGGATCGAAGTCAACGATCTTTAACCGGCACGGAGCCCTGGCAGAACTAAGAGCAGTGGGCCGGGAGCATGTCAGGCATATTCCAGGAAAGATGTCGTTTGAAGAGGCTGCCTCCCTCCCGGTTGCAGCCCTCACTGCCCTGAACGGACTGAGAAAATGCGGCGTAGATGAGGGAAAACGCGTACTCATCAACGGCGGCACCGGCGGAGTGGGCCATTTTGCCGTCCAGATGGCCAGGGCCAGGGGCGCAGTGGTCACCGCAACATGCAGCACTGCAAACAGTGATCTCGCACGAAGCTTCGGAACGGACGAGGTCATGGGATACAACAGAGAAGAACTTGCCAATTGCAGCACGAAATTCGACGCTATCATGGATGCCTACGGTAAGATGGATACCAGGCTCGTGCATCACCTCCTTAAACGAGGAGGGACTTATGCCTCGACGCTCTTTATCCCTCCACCCTATCTTGCAATAATGGTCACCCGCCTGATACATGGCAAACGAATGACCTCTGCAAACATGCGAAGGCAGCCGGAGGACTGGCAGGAGCTGGAGGATCTGTATGCTGAGGGTAAACTCAAGCCGTTCATTGAAAACATCTTTCCTCTTGAGCATGCCGCTGACGCATTTGACCTCGCCATGAATGGCAGACCGCGAGGAAAGATAATCGTTTCCATACCCTGAAAACTATAGACGTATTTGTCTGTTATTAGTTCTGTAAACTGGGCATTTGATTAATTTTGCCGCCGGGTGGCAGGTTTTGCCGCGTGAGACTGGCGCTTATCGTAATATTCGCACTAAAAGGGATTACAGTAAAATCTGATAGTTATGGTTCTGCAGATTGCCTTATTGGTTTTGGGATTTGTGGTATTGATCAAGGGGGCCGACTGGCTGGTAGACGGCGCTTCATCGCTGGCCAAAAAGCATAATGTGTCGGACCTGGCTATCGGACTGACCGTAGTCGCCTTCGGAACCTCAGCGCCGGAACTTGTTGTCAACATCTTTGCTTCAATTAATGGCCACGAAGCTATTGTGTTCGGCAATATTATCGGAAGCAATAACTTCAATCTCTTCGTCATACTCGGCATTGCCGGGCTCATCTCTCCGCTGGTTGTCCAGTCGAGCACCGTCAGGAGAGAGATACCGCTCTCCTTCATTGCAATAATATTGCTCTTTTTTCTCGCAAATGACTTCTTTATGTCAGATGAACATGCCCTTTCACGCATTGACGGGACCATCCTTCTGACAATGTTCGGGCTGTTCCTTTTTTATGTTTACAGGCAGCTTAAGACTGATCCTGCTGAAAAGATCGATATTGATATGATCCATTCGCACGGCAAAATCTGGCTGCTGATCATTCTCGGCCTGGCAGGGCTGGTCATTGGCGGACGACTCGTTGTCACCAGTGCCATAGAGATGGCCACAGCGCTTGGAGTAAGCGAAAAGATAATAGGGCTGACCATTGTAGCGGCAGGAACCTCTATGCCTGAACTGGCGACTTCGGTGGTGGCGGCATTGAAAAAGAACAATGACATTGCCGTGGGAAACATCATTGGTTCCAATATCTTCAATATTTTTCTGATACTGGGTGTCAGTTCCCTGTTAAAGCCTCTCAGTTATAATGTCACCTTCAATACCGACCTTTTTCTCCTCGGCTTCGGAACAACCGTACTCCTAGTCTTCATGTTCACCGGGAAGAAGAAAAAGCTTGACAGGTGGGAGGCTGCCCTACTGCTGGTCGTCTATATCGCCTACACTGTCAAATTAGTAGCCGGTTAACTGGCTTCCGGCGCATTGAAACATGATGTTTGTTTTCAGGGGTTCCATGATTTGTACGGGGCATTTACAGTAAATCATGGACCAGCTTTTAACGGTCCGGTACTTCTACCTGTTGAGCCACGATTTGAACTCCTGCATCCTGTCGCGACTGACAAAAATGTCATCATCACTGCAGTGTTTTATCTTCAGCTTCAGCCTTGAGCCGGAGTAGGCGATGATGTCATCGATGGCTTCGAAGGAGATTATATACCTCCTGCTCACGCGGAAAAAACGCTCAGGGTCAATAAGCCCCTCAAGCTGCTCCAGGGTATAATCAAGCAGGACGTTCTTTCCTCCCCTGACAGTTGCCCATGTGGCTTTTTCCTGGCTGCTGAACCAGAGGATGTCATCCGTGGCTATGCTCTTTATATGCTGGCCGGTCTTCACCATGAACCGTTTCTTGTACTGGCTGGTGAAGAGATGCCTGACCATGTCAAGAGCAACCAGCTGCTGCCTGGCTGACTCCGGCTCATCACTGAACCAGGGCGAGGCCTTGTACTTCTCTATGGCAGCCTTAAGCTCCTCCAGCTTGATTGGCTTAAGCAGGTAAGATATGCTGTTCAGCCTGAAGGCGTCAATGGCATAGACATCATACGCCGTTGTGAAGATAACCGGGCAGTCGGCCTCAGCCTGGTCGAAGATCTCGAAGCTCAGTCCGTCACCCAGCTGCACATCGAGGAAGATCAGGTCGGGATGCGGATTGCTGCTGAGCCACCGGACCGACTCCTTCACAGAATCACATCTGCCCGCAATGACTATCTCACTGTCATACAATTTTACCAGCTCCTCCAGCCTGTCGGCAGCCAGCGGTTCGTCTTCAATAATAAGTACTCTCATCATTCAGTCACAGGTTTGTAAATACATGGCAGCTTAACTGTAAAGAACGTCTCATCCTCCTGCACCTCCACCTTTCTGCCGGAAAGGATCTCATACTGCTGCCTGATGTTCTCCAGCCCCACTCCGGATGACCTCCCTACACTATTCCTGACCTGCAGGTTGTTCCGAATGACCAGGTAATCTCCCTCGGTGTAAATTGATATCTCCAGGGGTTCCCCGGAGGTGATCCTGTTGTGCTTGACAGCGTTCTCCACAAGCATCTGCACCGACAGGGGCACCACCGAGAATACCGGCCCCTCGTCAGCAGCGATCTGCACCCTGATCCTGTCAGCAAAACGCATCTGCTGCAGGCTGAGCCAGTTCTCTACAAAGGTCCTCTCAACCGGCCACTCCACCAGTTTCTGGCCGCGCTGATCAAGAAGATAGCGGTAGCTGTCGGATAGGTTCATTATCATTTTTACTGCCATGTCCGGATCGCGGGGCACAAGACTCGCCAGCATGTTGAGACTGTTGAAGAGGAAATGAGGGTTAACCTGGTTCTTCAGTGCCTCCAGCTGCAGCTCGAGAGCCCTGCGCTGCAGCGCCTCCTGCTTCATTAAACCATCCTTCCACATCCTGAAGAACTGGATGGCGGTGATGAGGCTGAAGACATAAATGACGATCAGTACCTGCAGTAGCAGCAGGGTCAGGGTCATCCTTATATATTCAGTGAACGATTCTCCCTGAATATTATATATGAAGATATAATTTATGAGGAAGGTCACCAGGATGGCTGCCACTATCACCGCTCCCAGCGTGACGGCGATCCTCCGCCCGGGATTGACCTCCCACCTGATCTTGCTTCCGAACTTCGTTGTGATGTATTCGCTGAATTTCATCATCGGCAGCCCCAGCCCCACGGAGAAGAGGCAGTTAATCAGCCAGGCACGAGGACTGCTGACAAATGAGGGATTAAGTATGAACGAGATCAGGTTCCCGATGAATATCAATCCCGCAATGATAAGAACATAGTATCTGATTTTTTTTCGCATGACGGTGTCTCTTCCTGATTTTGACTGTTGTGCCTTCTGAAATTTCTCCTGGTTTGACCTCCTGTGATGGCTCCTTACAAGTCTCCCGTTACTCATCGTGATCACCCTGCCTGCCTTGTTCAATCTGGTTTAGCAGCATCTCACACCTCTCCTTTCCCCAGTCGGGTGACAGCGGTCCTTCAGGAACGAACCTGTTGAACTTTTCCATTGCAGCCGTGAGCAGGGGCCTGGCTGCCTCGCCACCGCCGCCAAACTCAGCGGGCATGTTGTACACTGCCTCAGCCTGCGTAAGGTAGATCCTCGGGTTATCGGGATTCACAGATCTGGCATGATCAATCAATGCATTAACCTCACCAATCATGTACATGGCATCCATAGGATTGAGGGCCATCTGCGAATAATATGAGAGCATCTTCAGCACCATCAGCTCCGTCTCTTCGGGCTTCAGCTTCAATCCTGACTCTATCTGGCTCTTTGCCAGGGATATAAACTTACCCTTCTGATCGGCACTGACATCCATGAATGACATCATAAGGTTATTCAGAGCCGCATAATACAGGGGTGTCCACTCGTTCGCCTCTGCCATGGCTATCCGGGCAAAGCTGTTGGCAACCTCCTGGTATTCATTAAGTGTCTGCGCTGACCCGGACTTCTTCAGCAGGGCGGTCATTGCATGAGTGAATTTATCACCCTGGCCCCACGCGGTGGCCGCTGTTAATACAATCAGTACAAATAGGATTGTTCTTTTCATGACTTTTTCTTTTATGTTTTAAAATTAGAAAATAAAATATCCGCCGATAACAATTAACCGTTTCGATTGAGGAATAATTGGATAGAGTGTATAATTTCCACCACTGTCCGGGTTCGGAGAATAATGGTAACCGTATACCTGTTCAAAGCCCGGCAGGTTGTTTATGTTAACCATGAAGGCGCAATAGCTGCCCAGCAACGGTGTGATCCATGTGATATTGAGGCTCAGGTCGTTGAACGCCATGGTCCTGTCGCCCTCAGAAAAAGGCAGTGCCGGGTTGTAATATCTCTTCGGGCTGGCATGCATAAAGGTCAGCCCGGCATAGGTGTTAGCCCTGCTCCAGAAATATTTCGCAACGGCAGTGAAGGTGTGGCCGGAGATGAACGATGGAACCCGCTCCTGCCGGTAATCCCTGTAATCACGCTTTGTGTCGATATATGAGTAGGATAGCCAGTAATCGAGGCCTGCGACCGACTTACTGTCGCGCCAGAAAAGATCTATCCCGCGGGCATAGCCATCACCGGAATTGTCATATGAGTCAGGATCAGGATTATAGAGGCTTTCATATTTCACCAGGTCACGGTACCATTTGCGGTATACCTCGAATCTGAAGATGCGGTCATTAACCTCGTACTGGTAGTTGAGTATCAGGTGAGCCGCCTTCTCCGAACTCAGCTCCCGGCTGAAGAGAAGGTAACTGTTCTCAGGCCGCTGGCGGAACAGCCCGTAAGCAAGCGAGACCTGTGAGTAATCGCCTGTATGGTATGCCAGTGACACCCTTGGAACGAGCTGCCACTCGCGGAGCAGCGGGGCATACTCAGCCCTGACGCCGGCACGGGCCACAAAACTGTCATTGATGTTTATCTCCGGTTCAATGTAGAGAGCATAGTCCGGGAAACGAAATCCCTCGGAATATGTCCGCAGGCTGTCGTAAGCATAATAGCTCCACCTGTATGAATATGATGATGCCTCTCCACCAAGTCTGAGCTTAACTGTCTCGCTGAGCTGGCCGGTGAAAGTGGTACGGTGGTGAACGGACCTGACCTTCTCCGTCAGGATATTAAGATCGATTCCGGTTGTGGTGCCGTCAAGGCCAAGTGCCACGCCTGTCATCACCCTCCACTTCTCAGATACTTTGTCATTGTACACCGAATTGACGTAAAGGTTGCCGGTGTGCTGGTCTATCAGTGACGGAGAGGCTGTATCACCTTCGAAACCGTAATATGATGTGCTCCTGTTATCATCGAACGAGGCAAAAACCTTCAGCAGGCCGTGGCTGCGGTATTTTTTACGAAAGAGGAGTGTTCCGCCGGTCTGCCGCGGTTCCCTGACCCAGTCGGTATTTTGCCTGACGATGGAATAATAGGGCTTCATGTTTATATACTGTATCGTTCCTCCCAGTGATGCCTTATCCCACCGCCTGGTGTATGATCCGCTTACCCCGACGCTCATGACTGAAAGAGCACCCTGGCTCTTCTCCGCCAGTCCTGTTGTCCTGAGGTTGACCGCCGACGAGAGCGCCTGTCCGTACTCGGCAGAATAGCCTCCCGTGCTGAAGGTTGTTCCGGTGAAGAGTATTGGTGAGAAGCGGCTGCGCACAGGCATGTCGGGCAGCTTCGACATATAGGGGTTAGCCACCTGCAGCCCGTCGATAAAGGTCTTTGTCTCATAGCCCTCTCCGCCCCTGACGAACAGGCCTCCCTCGTTGCCTACTATCTGTGCGCCGGGCAGTGTGGTCAACGCACCGTAGATGTCACCTACAGCGCTGGGGGTGGTGGCTATGTCCATGGGTTTGAGTACCACGGGACGGCTCAGCTCGCCCGAGTCGAAGGCGCCGGCGGTGATCACCACCGCCTTTATCTCGCCCGGCTGCTCTTCCAGGAGAACCTTCACCGGAAGCATAGTGTCCGACAGGTCTATCTCACCTTCCCACGACTTATAGCCGATGAAACTCACCTGCAGTGTCTGCCTTCCCTTCTCTTGCGTTTTGAAGGCGAAAACCCCTGCGGTATCAGTTGTAGCTCCGTCATATGAGCCCCTGATCATCACATTTGCCCCGGGGAGGGGCAGCCCGTCGCCGTCAGTCACCTCTCCGCGTACCGTAACCTGTGCTGTGCATAAAATGTTTGCCAGAAACACGAAGATCAAAGATGCTGTCCATTTTTTCATTGCCTGGGTTGATTTACCGTTTTCATTCATGGCAAATTTCGCTCCCGGCAGTCGCTGGAACAATTAATACATACTGACCTGTAATATCAAAAGGATGAATGGTACAAACCGGGGAATGAACCGATAAGTACCTGGCAAAATGTTCTTCACCGCCTGCTGACGCAGGAGTGACGACTGAAGACTGCCGGCAGTTGGTCCCGGGCTCTCCCGTTGTGCGCGATTTTGTCACTCAGGACCTTGCAATTCATCTGTCGGATCATTTTCCGCAGGACAATAATCACCCCCATTCTTCCGTCATTAAACCGGAAAACTGATAACAGGATGCCTTTAAGTCGCGGGAGAACCATAGCAATAATGTCGCTGGCAGCCAGTCTGCTGATGATATCATCGTGCTCCAAACGGGCAAACCCCGGCACATCTTCCGGAAACATTGAAAGCCCGGCTGAGAGGAAGAGGCTGAATGAATTCATCGATGCGGGAGTTGAGAAACCGCTTGACACGCACAGCGTCACCCCTGACAAGATCATCAGTACTGCCCGCCTGTATCTCGGCGTTCCTCATTGCATGGGCGGAAAAACCATGAAGTGCATCGACTGCTCCGGGCTGGTGGCAGTGGTCTTTGCCACTCATGGCATGCAACTGCCCCACAACTCCGAAGAGCAGGCCAGGTACGGAAAGATAATTGAAGAGAGGGAAAACCTGAAGAAGGGCGACATGGTCTTCTTTATCAGGACTTACAGCACGAGCCGGTTCATAACACATTCCGGCATCTATGTGGGCGACAATAAGTTCATTCACACCTCCACCAGCCTTGGTGTGACCGTCACCTCGCTTGATGACCCATGGTGGCAAGAAAGGTACCTGTTTGCTACCAGAATTTTCAATTGAAATGATCTGCCGTGGTACGGGCTGATACAACTACCAGGCCGTTAGCTGCCGTCCGGGGCCGGAGGTGTCAGCTGTGTTATCATGAACACCCCCTCTCCCCTGTCCTCACGTGAGGTGACTGCCAGTCCGGTCTCCTCAGCCAGTTTGTTCAGGCCGCCCCCGGCCATGTATTGTCTGAAGTTACGATAGTGGTCGCCCCCTGCCATACGTTCTATGCCCCAAGCAAGCCATGCCGCCGGTCCAGGGGTCATGGGGCAGTTGTAGTCGGCAATGATAATCCTTTTAGCAAGGCGACGCATCTCCCTGAGCACCTTCACACCCGTCTCCGGGTCAAACTGGTGCATTGCCAGGGTCGAAACGGCCACATCGAAGCTGCAGTCAGGGTAACATGAGAGATCAGTCGCGTCCAACAGCAAGAAGGAGATATTGGTTGATTGGTGCTTCTGCGATGTGCGGCGGGCGGTGGTGATCATATCTTCTGACAGGTCAATGCCAGTGACCTGGCTGGCGTGACGGGCCATGGCCAGCGACAGCGCACCCGTCCCGCACGCTATGTCGATCACCCTCTCCCCCGGGAAGACCATTGAAGCAAGGCGCCCCCTGATTCCGCTGAGCAGTGGATCGATTAAGGTCCGGTAGAAAAATCCTTTAACTGAGAAGTCCATGGAGATGTTTTGCGGGCTTAAAGATAGGTTATGTGCATTTGCATCCCAATTCACAACGAATGAAAAAAATCATAGCCCGATAACCACCACGCGAGTGCGGTAAGAACCCGGTACTTGCTTCTAATCCGATAAGCCGTCAATCCAGTTCTTCACGGGCAATGACCCCTGTTCAGAAATAAATGACTCAGGGTGGAACTGAACACCCCTGATATTATACTCAGTATGTGCAAGAGCCATTATGATGCCGTCATTACTTAGCGCAGTCACCCTCAGGCCCAGGTCAGAATAACGGATAGTGCTGTCATGGTATACCCCCCAGGAGTGATACAGGCCGGCTCCAAATTCAGACGGCATCCCTTTAAAGATATAATCGTGCGGTTCGGTCAGTCTGACCCTGGTGCTTACCCCATGTCTGACCGTATTAAGCCGTTCGAGCTTAAGACCGAAGGTCTCCGCGATCACCTGGTGCCCGAGGCACACCCCGAAAAAACCCTTCGTGCCGGCGTATTCACCCAGCAATTCCGCCATCACCGGTGCTTCGGCGGGAATACCAGGTCCCGGTGAGAAGAGAAATCCGTCATACCTTCCTGCGCTTTTAATACTGATCCTGTCATTCATAACAATATCAAAGTCGCACCTGTCATACTCGCGTAAAATCTGGACAAGATTAAAGGTGAATGAATCATAATTATCCACTATAAGAATTCTCGGTCTCAGGTAATTCATAAATTTGCTGCCTCAGGGTACAGAATGCCACGTAAAAGTACAATTAAAGAGCAAATGAACGAATGGGCCGGAGCAGGCATCCCGTTCCTTTTCATAATTGATTTCGAACAGCTCAAACCTCTGGCCTTCAGGCTCGATGAAATTAATCCCGACCGTATCCTGTATGACATCAATGGTATCACAAACTGCCGTAATTCCCCCAGAAGGCTTGCCCCGGCAAGGCTGGTGAAATATCCGGAGGCTTATGCGGACTACCTGGTGAAATTCAATAAAGTGAAGGATGAGATAGCCAACGGCAATACATTTTTGTTGAATCTAACATGCTCCACCCCTGTGGAACTGAATTCAACCCTGGTGGAGATATTCCATATGAGCACTGCCAGGTACAAAATATGGTTCAATGATGAGTTTGTGTGTTTCTCACCGGAATCATTTGTCACAATCAGTAACGGGAAAATCAGGTCGTTCCCGATGAAGGGCACAATTGATGCCACCATCCCGGATGCTGAAAATGTTATTTTAAATGATCCGAAGGAGACTGCGGAACACTACACTATTGTTGACCTCATAAGAAATGATCTCAGCATGGTCTCGCATAGGGTGAGAGTTGAAAGGTTCAGATACTTTGATACAATCAACACTAATGAAAAGAGGCTGCTGCAGGTCAGCTCGGAGGTCTGCGGAGAACTGGAAGAGGGATTTGCAGTATCGCTTGGCGATATCATTTTTGCCTTGCTCCCTGCAGGCTCAATCAGCGGCGCTCCCAAGAAAAAGACAATGGAAATAATTGAAGCTGCTGAGGGCATATCACGGGGTTATTACACCGGGATTGCCGGATTGTTTGACGGACGTAGCCTTGACAGCGGGGTGATGATCCGCTTCCTGGAAAAACGTGATGACAGGTACTTCTACCGCAGCGGAGGCGGAATTACGTCATTCAGCGATCCCCTGTCTGAATACAACGAGATGATTGACAAGATCTATGTGCCGGTTATTTGAGACTATAAGGATTGAAGACGGGAAAGCGTGCAACCTTGATCTGCATGAAAAGCGGCTGAACAGGTCACGGCGGAAGCTCTGTGGTCTCAATGATGATCTGCGGCTTTCAGATTATATCCGGGTGCCGGAAGAATGCCGGTCGGGTGTTTTCAGATGCCGGGTTGTCTATGGGCAGACGATTGTCTCAACAGATTTCACTCCCTATTCTCCTGCAGCCGTAAGAACCCTTAGGCTGGTTTATGACAACAAGCTGTCTTATGACCATAAATACCTTGACCGAAGCAGCCTTACCGGGTTGATTGACCGTAATCTGGCAGATGATATACTCATCGTCAGGGAGGAGTGTATAACTGACACATCATACGCCAACATTGTGCTTACTGACGGGAAGCAGTGGGTGACACCTGATACACCACTGCTTTGCGGCACAATGAGGGAGAGGCTGCTGCTTGATGGCGTTATAAAAGCTGAGAGGATTACTGTTGATGCTCTGGGTCAATTCACCCATTTCAGGCTGATAAATGCGATGCTCGGGTTTGACTCTGCACTGTTGCCAACAGCAAATATCATCCGGTAATTACGGCATTCCCCATATTTTTGCCGGGAGTTATGGTATAAAATCAGTTGTTGTAAAAAATTATTCAGCAGCCGGGAATTTAATGAACTTTTTCAGCGGAAACTCCTTATAAGTAGAAACATAACCCCTATGGCAGAACTGAAAACAAAACAGACAGATGCGGATGTAAGCGACTTCATCAACTCATTTGCCGAAACTGAACAGAAACGTAAAGACAGCTTTGAGTTGCTGAAACTGATGCGCGATTTCACCGGCTTCGAGCCGAAGATGTGGGGACCGTCCATCATAGGATTCGGAAGCTACCATTACAAATCAGAGAGAAGCAGTCAGGAAGGCGACTGGCTACTGGTGGGATTCTCACCCAGGAAAGCAGCCATCTCCCTATATGTCTACACCGGAGCCCCGGAACATGAGCACCTGCTCGCAGACCTTGGCAAATTCAAAAAGGGCGCAGCCTGCATCTACATCAAAAAACTCTCTGACATCAACCAGGATGCCCTCAGGCAACTGATGAAAACAACAATTGACTATTTAAGATCGAAGTATGGAAAGTAATTTATTTCAAATAATGACTCCAATGAAACGCAATCTCCTTTACTCACTGTCGGCACTTTTCATCGTCCTCCTGATCACGGGTTGCCAATCCCCCAAACATCCTGGTGCCGGAATGCCAGGTAAAAAGCACCGTGTCCTCCCATGCTCAACCCGGTTATAGCCCTGCCTTTATTATCCGCAATGGTAGGATACTTCGCATCAATTGCGGCAATCAATTCTTTGGATACGTAGGTTTCATACTTCATGCTGGGATCAGTCACCATAACTCCGTCTATGATATAAGCATAACCGTATGAATTGGGCTTTAGCGGCCCAAGAGTAATGGTCCATGAACCCGTATCATCCTTCACAAGTTGTTCGCTTACAATCGGTCCCCGCTTCATTACTCCATTTTCGATAGTGACAGCGCCATAACCCGGCATCCATTCGCCAGTGACCCCTATTGCACTTGCTTCAGGTGCAAACAAACTGAATTTCACTCTGTTATCTTCTAAAACTTCCATTGAACTTTTGGTTGGCGGTGGTTGTGAAATGGCCGGCAGCGAAATGAGCGACAAAAAGATTGCACTTAATACTGTTTTCATAGCAGGATTTTTGTTGATTGGACGTCTTAGACACAAATATCCGTCTCCGTTCGGATTGCCGTGTATGAAAAACAGACCATAATGGTATGACAAAACCATCTTTCAAAAGCTGGTTACATTTCATACTATGGATAACCAAACGTGGGCTTGCACCCTGATAAGTAAGCGGGGCCTTCGTTCACTGAGCCGGATGCTTTGACACAGTTGTATATCAGGTCAATTACAGGGTACCTCTGAGGCAAATGTCATGCTGATAAACTTGTGCAGCTAAGGATCTTTTTCTATTTTGGCAGAGACTGTTGAAATGCCATGAAATCGCTTGAAGAGAGTGTCACCGGGTCTCTGGATGGTTCAGATACCGCGATCATGAAATTCCTCCCCTGGCTTCTCCGGGATCTGTGGGAGATAGGATCAGACCCTGAGACAATGGTCAGGCTGATTACCGATCATGTCCGTAAGGATAACCTCCGGATACTGGATCTCGGATGCGGCAAGGGTGCTGTCTCCGTCAGACTGGCACAGGAGCCGGGGTTCACCGTTACAGGGATCGACGCTGTGCCTGAATTCATAATGGAGGCCGGGGAGTACGCCCGAAAATTCAATGTCAGTGACCGCTGCTCCTTCGAAGTAGGTGACATAAGAGTCAGGATCAGAGAACTGTCAGGATTTGATGTTGTGATCCTTGGGGCAATAGGACCGGTATTTGGCGACCTGGAAGTCACGCTCAAAACTGTCAGAGGCGCCATGACCAATCCCGGATACGTACTGCTTGACGACGGATACATTGAAGACGACCTGGTAACGGATTACAACAGATGTTTGAGGAAGAGCGAGTTTTTCAGGCAGATCAGCGCTGGCGGCTTCACTGTGATCAAGGAGGAGATATTTGAACGGAATGGCCTGGCTGAAAAGGATGAAGCAATGTTCAACTCGATCAAACAGCGGGCCGAAGAGCTGATGGAGCAGTACCCGGAGAAAAGCGAACTATTCAGAATATATATTGAGAACCAGGATTTTGAAACCAGGATGCTGGAAACGGTGATCACCACCGGGACCTGGCTGCTCGGAACCGTTTGCAACCCGGAGAAATAAACAGGGAAACCGTGAAAGAAAACAGGGAGAAAACGTACCATATAGGCAAAATCAATGAAAGCCAGAAAGAAGTCGCTGAAAAACTGGCGGAAGTGCTGACCACGGAACGACTGGTTCTTAACCCGATAAATATAGGCCATGCGGAAGCAGTTTACCGTTACAGATCAGATTCGGTAACGAACAGGTACCAGGGATGGGTCCCAAAAGATATTGAAGATGTCAGATCCTTCATTACAAACCGCACCTCACCAGAGATAAATGTGAACGGAACATGGTTCCAGCTCGTGATTACCCTGAATGCAACCGGAGAAATCATTGGAGACATCGGACTGCACTTCCCGGGCAGCGGGAATGAACAGGTTGAACTCGGTTGCACAATAGGCAGGGAACACCAGGGGAATGGGTACGCAACGGAGGCCCTTACCGAAGTCATCAGATATCTTTTCAATTCACTCGACAAGCAACGACTGATTGCATCGATCGACCCGGCCAACATCCCGTCAATAAAACTGTTCGGGCGACTCGGTTTCAGAAGAGAACCTCAACATACAAACAGCAATATGCAAGATGACACCCAGGTTGCTGACCTGGTCTATTCCATTTCCAGACCAAGTAATTAATATGCAGAAGATGCCCGGTTCATTGTGTGTATAAAACACATTCAATGAACAAATTCTTCATTCATAATTTGATTTTTATACAATAATTATGTATATTTGAATGATATATCATTCGCTAATTAGTAAAAGGAGTTTTATGACTGATAAATCATTCAAAGAATGGGCTTCTATGAGCGATAAAGCATTGACGGAATATATTGGGGCATTTGTCAGGCATCATCGCATGGAACAAAATAGAACCCAGGATGAACTGGCAGCAGCAGCCGGTATCAGTCGTTCTACCCTGAGCTTGCTGGAACGGGGTGAAACAGTTACTGTTACCACTCTTATCCAGGTATTGCGGGTTTTGGATCAATTGCATGTGCTGATCGCGTATTTGAAGTAAAAGAGACCCTGAGCCCTTTGGCACTGGCCAAACTGCAAAAAGAAAAACGACAACGGGCAAGGAGTAAGATCCAGGAAAAACAGAAGATCCTTCAGAAGAGACAGACTGGTAGATCATGAACTGTAGCAGAAGTAAAAATATGGGGGAAAGCTTGCCGGAGCAGTAGCCTGGGATGAAGACAACAGGCTATGCCACCTTTGAATATGATCCGAGGTTCAGGCAGCTTGGCTGGGATCTGGCTCCGCTTAAAAATGCCGGTGATCAGCTTTCGGAATCACTTTTCCTTTCCTGAACTTCGAAAGGACAAAAATTCGGAATACGACACCTTCAAGGGTTTACCCGGGTTGTTGGCAGATGCATTGCCCGACAGATATGGAAACCAGCTAATTAACCTCTGGCTGGCACAGCAAGGACGGCCACAGGATAGCATGAATCCGGTAGAAATGCTCTGTTTTATCGGAACCCGTGGCATGGGCGCCCTTGAATTTGAGCCGGCTGTGCTAAAGGAAACCAAACGGACATTTTCCATAGAAATCGATAGCCTTGTGGATACTGCACAAAAAATGCTGGACCAACGTGAAGCATTTACCACCAATCTTAATAAGGATGAAGAACAGGCGGTACTGGAGATCCTAAAGATCGGCACGTCTGCCGGTGGTGCCCGTCCAAAAGCCGTGATAGCCTGGAATGAAAAAAGCGGAGAAGTGAAATCGGGACAAACCAGAGCACCTAAAGGATTTGAACATTGGCTCATCAAGCTCGATGGGGTAAGCGATGTACAGTTAGGCAGCAGTCATGGATACGGCAGAGTAGAAATGGCCTATTACAACATGGCCATAGCTTGTGGCATTGAGATGATGCCTTCACGACTGCTGGAAGAAAACGGCAGGGCACACTTCATGACCAAACGCTTTGACCGGGAGGGTAATGAAATGAAACATCACGTACAAACCTTCTGTGCACTAAAGCATTTTGACTACAACCTGGTGAATAGTTTCAGTTATGAGCAACTCTTTCAGTGTATGAGAGAGTTGAAACTTACCTATGCCGATGCTGAGCAGATGTTCAGAAGAATGGTGTTCAATGTCATTGCCCGAAATTGTGATGACCACACCAAGAATTTTTCCTTTTTATTGAAGCAGGGAGGCAAATGGGAGTTGTCCCCTGCTTATGACCTTTGCCATGCGTATCGACCGGGCAGTGAATGGGTCAGTCAGCATGCACTAAGCATCAATGGTAAAAGAAAAGAAATTACCAAAGCAGATTTACTGGTCATTGGGGAATCCATTCGGTGTAAAAAAGCATCTGAGATTATTGATGAAATTAACGATACTGTAAATCAATGGAAAAAATTTGCCGATGAGATTCAGGTGGACACAAGACTGCGTGATGAAATCGGCAAAACTCTTCTGATCCTTAAGTAATGTTTTGGCTAAAGAAGGTTTTATACGCCTGTTCGCGAGGACAAAATAAATTGCTTACTTTAAATTCCCGGAAATCAGTAATGGAATGACACTGTCGTAAGGCAATTATTATGAAAACATTTTATCTTTTTGCTTCAATACTGCTGCTGGTTTTCCAGGCAGCAAGAGCACAGAACATTACTGTACAGGTAAATGCCAACGAAGGACGCATACCTGTTTCGCCATATATTTTCGGACGGAACAATAACCTGTCTGATAATTCCGTATCTCCAACCTCTGCTGCGAATATTAATTTATATAAAGAAGCCGGACTGCGCTTCGCACGTGAAAATGGCGGAAATAACTCCACCAAATATAACTGGCGCAGAAAGCTGTCAAGCCATCCCGACTGGTACAACAATGTCTATGATCATAGCTGGGATTTTGCATCGCAGGATATACAGAACAGGATGCCCGGACTGCAGGTCATGTGGGCTTTCCAGTTGATCGGAAAAGCCGCAGGCAATAAGAACAACAACTTTAACGATTGGTCATACAATGGGTCACAATGGTGGAGCGGCGTTGGGCAGAATCTCGCCGGAGGCGGGCAGGTCAATCCCGCCGGTGGCTCCCAGGCACTTGTAAACGGAAACCCCGATCTCTACCTTGAGAACTGGAATGCCGATTCCACCACGGGTGTTCTTAAGCACTGGTTCTGGCCGGGAGGTCTGGGCCTGGATAAAAATCAGTTCATTTACTGGAGTATGGACAATGAGCCGGAGATCTGGAACGGTACTCATGATGACGTAATGCCTTCACTGTTGTCTGCCTCCGCATTCATGGATTCATATTTTGCCGTGGCAAAAAAATCCCGTGAAAGGTTTCCTCAGATCAAGCTGACAGGTCCTGTGCCTGCCAATGAATGGCAGTGGTACAGATGGGGTGATCAGTCATTAACTATTGACGGGAAATATTATTGCTGGCTGGAATACTTTATTAAGCGGGTTGCTGACGAGCAAAAGACAACAGGAATACGCCTCCTGGATGTGCTCGACATCCACTGGTATCCGTCAGAATCTTCAAATGCCGACCTGGTTCAGCTGCACCGTGTCTTCTTTGACGAAACCTATGTATATCCGGGTGCCAACGGTGTGAAAACCGTTAACGGCGGCTGGGATACATTCCCAGAACAAAGAGTACATTTTCAAGAGGATCAACGATTGGTTGCTCATGCTATTTTGGCGAAAATCACGGCATCACGCTTGCCCTGACGGAGAATGACATCAGTTCATCGAACCCGAACATTGTATCCGTGGTTTATGCCTCGATGCTCGGCACCTTTGCCGATAACGGTGTTGAGATATTCACACCCTGGTCATGGAAGACAGGAATGTGGGAGACGCTGCATCTGTTCAGCCGTTATACGAAGAGGCATAAGAGTTAAAACTACTTCCAGCAATGATGCAACTGTCTCGGGCTACAGTACCGTCAACAGCAGCAATGATTCCATGACCGTCATCCTGGTCAACCGCGATCTCAGTGCATCGCGGACGACCACCGTAAATCTTACCGGTTTTTCCGTCTCCAACGGAAGTTATAAAATCCTTGAATTATCGTCGTTACCTTCAACTGAAACGTTTATTTCACATGCATCCAATGCCTTAAAAAGCAAGACCGTTGCTGTGTCAGGCAATTCGTTCAATATTACGCTGCCGGCATTGTCAACTACTGCTGTAATATTGAAAGGAGCAGTGGTTGGCATAGATGAGAATCAACAGGATTTAAGTGGTCTGAAATCGTTGAGGGCTTTCCCTAACCCGACTTCGGGAAAATTCAAAATTCAGTTCGCTGAAGAAATATCAGGAAGTATTACATTAAAGTTTGCGGATCTTGCAGGTAACACCGTGATGACCAGGGATGCCGATAATAACTCGGAAATCGATCTGTCAGTGACAGGCCTTGCCTCCGGACTGTATGTAATAACTGCTGAATATCAGGGTCATACCTGGCGCACTAAACTGATTTACACCGGGGGTAAATAACAAACCGGCATCCGTAGTAGCCGTAAGCAATATGAGTCCTGCGCCTGCTTAATATCCGTAAATCAACCGCAAAAAAAAGTATTATTTTTAAAGCTGAAAATTAATTGTAACCCCACCGGTTAAAGGACATCAGGGATAAAGTATTGCGACCGTGCTGCTTTTTGAGCAATCTGGCAATGCACACCTGCTGTACAGGATTCCTTCCGGTAAATATTTGAATGTGATATGCGAATTTCAACTGTTATGATCGTTGTTTTTATGGCTGTTTCATCATGCAGCTCAGATGTTGGCCTTACAAAGTTTAAGAATGCAGATAGGAAGACTGCAGAAAAAGCTGTCCGCTTCATGCAAGATCATCTCATGAGTCAGGTCAGCAATGCGGAGACCGAAGTCATTGCCGGAGGCATGATCACCGTAAAAGGTGACGGAAAGGGCTTTGTGATCGATCCTTCGCAGGTCACAACCGGGCTGATCGACGATGACCGCCGGAAGGATGCAGTAATGCCTGTATACTCTCTTAGCGGCCAGTCACTTGCCGGCATAGAGTACCTGGTACTTCTCCAATCTCCTCCTGAATTTGTCATTGCAGCTACATTGACTGACATTGTAAGCATTCAGGGAATATCTGACGGTATGATCACTGCAGTGATGTCAACCGTACCATATGGCAGTCCGGGCTATGGTTGCGAGGAGTGCAGGGATACAGTGCAGTACAGGTACATCAGCAGCGGGCTGATAAAACTGGCTGACGAACCTGCTCCCTCACAGTAGCTTAAGGTAAGCTGAAGAAGAAAAGGGTGTCCGCTTATACAGAGACACCCTTTCCACTTATTCAGGTTTTCTTAATACCTTCCGTCAGATCTACTGGTAGTCGGGATTCTGAACAAGTACACCGGGCTGCAGGTTAATCTGACCCTCCGGCACAGGCATAAACTTGTCTTTTACTGTAAAGACGGCACCGCGCATAAACTCCCTGACCCTCAGGTCTCCCTGAGCAAAGTCATTAAGCGTCTGAATCATGTCAACCCTCATGCCTGCCGGCAGGTTATCCCAGCGCCTCAGGTCGAAGAAACGCCTGCCCTCAGTGGCAAACTCAAGCCTCTGCTCCCACTGTACGGCTCTCATTGCTTCTTCCTTGTTGGCAAAAGCACCATATTGTCCGATAAGGTAATTTGCGGCCGGCTGTGTCCAGTCAACATAAGGACCGGTTGTTCCGTCCATGTAGTCGGCGTCGGTGGTTCCCGGGCCCCACGGATAAACCGAGGTGGGGAGTGTTGTGATCAGCACCTTGCCCATAACAACCTTGTTGTCAGCCCTGTCACGGATCTGGTTGACATAATTGCGGGCAGTAATAAGGTCATTTTCAAAAGCAGCTATCTCAGCCCTCCACAGGAGGATATGGCTGTAACGCAGGTATCTGAAGTTGTTGGCGTTGATACCCGTCTGCCATCCGGTTGTGGTTGAAAGAGAAAAACGCTGGCTCTTGTTGAAGAAGGGCTTTGAAGCGGGCATGTAAGGACCGCCTTCTGACTGTTTGCGGACCCAGTTGCTTCCACGGTTGATACCCCAGTCCTTGTAGGGGATACCCCTGCGGCCAACGGTAAAATCAAGACGCGGGTCTACCGGATCTGTTGCCACGACGAACGGCTGGTCAGAGGTGATCCCTGCGTCATTGGCCAGGTCGACGTTGTTGAATGTAGTAAAGAGCGGCAGTCCGGTGCCGGGGTCAACCTTGAAGGCGTTCACCAGGTTCTGTGATGGCTGATGGAATCCGCAGCACATACCTATGTCACCGCCGTGAGGCCAGTTAAGACCGATACCCATTTCAGCGTTTAGTGACTCGTTGATATCATTCACGCATGCCTGTATCTCGAAGATCGATTCCCGGTTGTTATTGGTGACGATTTCGAAATTATCAATAAAGTTGGGCATTAATGAATATTTTAGGCTGAGAATGATATTCTCAAGAAGAGGTTTGGCCTCGGCATACTTCAGCTCCTGCATATAAGCCCTTGCAGCAATACCCATGGCAGCATACTTGGTCGGTTTGCCAGGCAGTGCCTGGGTTTCAGGCAGGTTCTCCCAGGCAAACTTAAAGTCCTCGATAATAAAGGCAAGAACAGCACCCGGGTCATTCTGATTTGAAACGGCTGCAGGATCCTCTGTATCTTCAGTGAACAGAGGTATATAGTCGCCGAATACCAGCCATGACTCAAAGTTAAAGAGGCCTCTGAGGAAGCGAGCTTCAGCCCTGAAGGCGTCGGCCTGAGCGGCTGTTATGTTTCCTTCTGCCTCGGTGGCATTGATAACCTTGAGGGTCTTGTTGGCACGGACAACGCCATGGCCGATGCAAAGCCTCCATTTGTCTGCAGGATAGTTGTTAGTGGGTATCACAGACCATCGTTCAATATCATTTACGGTGACCTGGTCAGTTATCTCAGAGCCTTTGTATGCATCGTCAGATGCTGCGGAGCCATAGGTCCAGTTCTGGATTGATGCCCCCCATGATACGTCCCACAAATAGCTGCCCTTCACAATGGCATAGGTACCAATCAGCAATGCATCTATGCCCTTTGCGGAATAGAATACATTCTCTGAGGTTGAGCCCAGTGGCGCTTTCTCCAGGAATTCATCAGAGCACGAATTTATTATTACCAACACAAGCAGTGCGGCAAATAATATGGATAGTTTTTTCATCTTCATATATCTTTAATTTATGAATTGTAACGCGTTATAAGCCAATGGTAAGGCCAAACATGAACTGCCGCGGCGTTGGCCATGCTCCCTGATCGAGGCCCATGTAACTTCCCGATGAGTTAAGTTCAGGATCGAGACCGCTGTACTTCGTAATAGTGAACAGGTTGGTTACCTGGGCATAGAGTCTGACACTCTGTACCTGGAACCTGCTCAGAACGGAAGCAGGCAGGGTATAGCCCAGCCTGAGGTTCTTAAGTCTCAGGAACGAACCGTCTTCAACAAAAGCTGAGCTGGCTACCTGTGACTTGTCATTCTGATCAAGCCTGGGCAGGGTTGCGTCCTCATTGCTGTCAAGATAGGGGCTGCCCCATGAGTTATAGAGGGCATCCTTGCTGAAGTTGCAGTTGAACTGACCATAGTCGATCCAGCGCCTTACGTAGTTAATGATGTCATTGCCGTAGCTGCCGTAGAAGAACACGTTCAGGTCAAATCCTCCATAAGCGAGATCGAGGTTGAGACCTCCGGTCAGATCAGGATGGGGATTACCGATATAAACCCTGTCATCCGAGTTGATAACATTATCTGCCTGATCCATTACGCCGTCACCGTCAGAGTCGATGGTGAGCTGATTCTTGTATTTGTAATGGCCGGACCTGTTGTAACTGGTGCCCTCAAAAACAGGATGGGCCGCAGCTTCCGCATCAGTCTGGAAGATGCCCTCAACTTCGTATCCGTAGAACTCAGGGAAGGCAGTTCCTACCTCGAAGCGCGAGTAGTCTATCTGGCGGAGACCTCCGGTAGGGACAAACTCGTTCACATCGTCCGAGAGCTTTATGATCTCGTTTTTGTAATGCGAAAGGGTAAGCTTGGCACTGTACAGGAGCTTCCCGCCCATGGCCTCACTCTTGTAGCCAAGATCTAAGTCAAACCCGGTATTCCTCATTTCACCGATATTGATATAAGGCGGGGTGGCGCGACCCAGTACATTGGGAATAGGAAGCTGGTAGAGCATATCTTTTGTGTCTCTCCTCCAGACGTCAAAAGCCAGGCTCAACCTGCTGTTAAGGAACAGAGCATCCAGACCCAGGTCAATCGTCCTGGTAGTTTCCCACGTCACATCTTCGTTTCCGAGATTTGAAGGAAAGAAGCCGCTGGTGGCGGATGTGTTGGAGCCGTCAATTGCATATCCAGCCTGATATTTATCAGAAGCATAGGTGGTAAAAGAGTTATAGTTACCGATCTTGTCATTACCGGAATTACCCCAGCCGAGCCTTAACTTAAGGAAGTCGAGCCATGACTTTGTACCAGCCATAAAGCTCTCCTCCGAGATACCCCAACCGAGGGAGAAGGCGGGGAAGTTACCGTAGCGATTGGCAGGGCTGAAGCGTGAGGATCCGTCACGGCGGAAGGTAGCCTCAACAAGGTATTTGCCCATGTAGTCATAGTTAAGCCTTCCGAAGACCGAGAATAGGGCCCACTCCCAGCCATAGCCGTTGTTATCTCTGTTGATCTCGCCGGAGTTCAGCCACATGTAATCAGGATCTTCCGAGAAATACTGGCTGCGGCTGGCATTGGCCTCTTCATATTTGTTTTCAATAGCCTCAGTACCGACCAGCACGTTGAACTTATGTTCATTCGCAACCGAGAAATTATAGATTGCAGTATTGGTGAAGTTCCACTGGAGCGAATTGTTTGTGGAAACGTTGTGGCCATTTACCTTGTTGGGTTCTGAGTGTTCAAAGTTGGGAATGGTGAATCCCCTGTAGTTCCACTGACCGTAGTTGTAACCCATCAGGCTCTTGATAGCCAGTCCTTTGATGGGTGTCAGTTCGGCATAGAAACTTCCGAGTGCCCTGGTCCATTTGCCGTTATTGTTCCTTGCACGGTAAAGCATAGCCACACCGTTCTCGCTGTTTCCCATTTCGGGGGCCCTTGAACCGGCGAAGTTGACACCGCTGATATCATAGACCGGGATGATTGCCTGTGAGCGGTATGTGTAAGAGATCGGTGACGCCTCGGAGTTGTCGTTAAAGTTACCGAGCTCATTGATGAAAATACCCTGAAGGGTTTCGCCGATCCTGAGCCAGTCGTTAACCTTGGCATCTGAGTTAAGCCTGAAGGTATATCTCTTGAAGTTGGTGTGGATAAAATAGCCGTCCTCATCAAGATAGTTCCCTGAGAAGGCATAGGATGCACCCTGTCCGCCACCTCTGACAGAAATATCATACTCCTGGACGACACCGTTACGGGTCATCTCCTTAAACCAGTCAGTACCCTCCTTGTTGGCTTTATATATCTGGTAGTCAGGAAAGCTATACAGGGCAGGATTGACTGCGGGGTTCCCTTCCATCGCGCCGGCAGGCAGGATGTAATCAGGAATCACCGGGCTTGATCCCGAGCCGTACTGTGCGTGAGCAGCTGTAGTGCCGTTATGTGCACGGGCAAGCCATACTGCCTCTGCATATTCAGACGTGTTCAGCAGGTCATATTGCGTTGATGCCTGGGTGATACCGGTTCTGACACTCAGTTCTACCGTGGGTTTCTGGTTCGACTTACCCGTCTTGGTTGTGATGATAACAACACCGTTGGCACCACGGGTACCGTAGATAGCGGCTGATGAGGCATCCTTGAGGATTGTCATCGACTCGATATCATTCGGGTTCAGGTTGTTGCCGGGAGAGGCCGGTACCCCGTCAATGATATACAACGGTTCGGAGTCGTTGATGGTACCAATACCGCGCACACGGATCGTGGCATCACCACCGGGCCGGTTTGCAATAGTCACCGTGACACCGGAGGCCTGTCCCTGGATACGGCTTATGGCAGTGGGAGCAGTGGAGACGGTCAGCTGGTTTGATGTGACTGCCGATACCGAGCCCGACACATTCCTTCTTACCTGGGTTGAGTAACCCACAACAACTACCTCATCCAGTTCAGAGACGATAGGCAAGAGCGTCACATTAATGACTGTCTGTGCACCTACCGTTATCTCCTGACTGGTGTAGCCGATGAATGAGAAGATAAGGACGGAGTTTCCTGATGCTACACTTATTGAATAAGATCCATCAGGGCCAGCAAGCTGACCGTTGGTAGTACCCTTTTCAATAACACTGGCAGCGGCCAGAGGCTGACCTTCGTTATCGAGGATCACCCCGGTAACTGTCTTTTGCTGCAGATCTGCTGCCGGCACAGCCGAAACAACTGTTAAGGTGAAGGCTGCCAGCATGAGAAGTACAAACGTTAGTTTTATTGCAGGGAAAAAGTTTCTTTTTGATCCTGACAATAAGAACCAATCTTTGGATTTGATTGTCATACTTTTAACATTTAGGGTTAACTTAAAGAAAAATTAATAATCTTTCGCTTAGTGCGGTTAGGTTCATTCAGCAGCTCAATGATAAACATTTCACTGCCTTCAGTCGGAGTTCAGATTAGGTAAAATGGGACATAGGCTTTTTGATTAGTTTGGTTAGTTAATAAGTTAGGTTAATAACAATACTGTTTAATGCTTTCAGACTGGTATGAGACTGAAATAGTAAAAGCATATTTTAAGACAACCTTCAGGTACAGATTAGCCCTACAAGTTACATTATTATTTTGAAAGTTTATATTTCAGAGGGAATTTGGCATAATTTTTTTCCCCGGGAGATACAACGCTTGAAAATATTTAACGAAAAGAGACAGAGCGTTGATTTTGGTGCCTCGAAGGTGAATATCTTACATTTACCACAAACGCTCTTCTCAGAGTGTCAGTTTAAAGATCCTATCTTTAAGGATGTTATGCTGATGCAAAGATGAAGATTTCCGGAATGTATTCCCGAAATATTAGGATATTTGCGGAATATGATCCACAAATCTTGGAAAAGATAGCGAGGGACGGATGGGAAATTAGTCCCGTTTTTTGGGGGTCAATACACCGTCTCTGACTGCTGACTGCCGATTGTGGACTGAAGACTGGACTACTGTCTACTGCCTAACCCTTTTTTTTATACATTTACTCTCCATACTGCACCACGGCATGCGCCCAGCAACAAAGCGACCCTCATTCAAGATCGGCCCCGGTGCCCTCGTCACCGCAGCATTCATCGGTCCCGGTACCATCACCACCTGCACCCTGGCAGGAGCAAAATTCGGGTACGCCCTGCTCTGGGGAATGGTCTTCTCAGTGCTGGCCACAATCATCCTCCAGGAGATGGCCGCACGACTGGGCATCATATCGAAGAACGGCCTGGGCGAGGCTCTCCGCGCACACTTCAGCAAACCTGCCGCGCGCCTCATCACAGCCATCCTCGTCGTCTCGGCCATAACCATAGGCAACGCCGCCTTCCAGACCGGCAACCTCCTGGGCGCCTCAATGGGCCTCGAGACACTCTTTAGCTCTGGGGCAATTTCAACTACCGGGGCAGCAGCCGGTTCACTGGCACCCGCCGGCTCTGCAACTCTATTCACCTCCCAGACGCTGTCAATACGCTTCTGGGTGGCCCTGGTCGCCGCCGCTGCCTTCATCCTCCTCCTTGCCGGCAGCTATAAGCTCATGGAGAGAGTCCTCATAGCCCTGGTGATAATCATGAGCCTCACCTTCCTCACCACGGCAATAATCGTCTCACCCGAGCTGCCGTCGCTGCTGAAGGGCATGTTCGTCCCGACCATCCCCGCCGGCGCTGTACTTACCCTCGTGGGACTCATCGGCACCACCGTGGTGCCCTATAACCTCTTCCTCCATGCCTCGGCGGTACAGGAACGGTGGCACAGCCCCTCCGACCTCCCGGCAGCGAGGTGGGATCTCTCGGTATCAATGATCCTGGGCGGAGTGATATCCATGGCAGTGATCGTGACAGCCTCCGCAGCTTTTTCAGGTACCGGAACGGATATCACCTCGGGCACCGACATGGCACGACAGCTTGAGCCTCTTGCAGGGCGATGGGCTAAGTACATCATCAGCATCGGACTCTTTGCGGCAGGGATATCCTCCTCCATCACCGCGCCGATGGCCGCCGCCTACGCCACCGCCGGCATCATGGGCTGGAAGCGCGACCTTCGCTCTGCGCGATTCCGGATGATCTGGATGTTCATACTGCTTGCCGGAGTGCTCTTCGCGATGCTGGGATTCAGACCTGTCGAGGCGATCCTCTTCGCACAGGTAGCCAACGGCATCCTGCTGCCGGTGATAGCGGTCTACCTCCTCGTGGTGATGAACAGCCGCAAGATAATGGGCGACAACGTCAACGGGCTCCTCCCGAATATTCTCGGGGGTATTGTGGTTCTCATTGCAACGGGACTGGGCATCAGGAGCATCCTGCATGTTATTGGCATAATCTGACAGCCTGTGGCTGAGCGACTGTTACAGGCAGCCGGCAGTGGCCCGAAAACCTCAGGCAACCGGCGGAACTGAAGGAGTATCAGTCAGTACCCCACCCCGACACTCTAATCATCCTCTTCGAGACTGAACAGGTCGTTCACCGGTTTGTCAAAGTACTTTGAGAGCCTGAGAGCCAGGACGGTCGACGGCACGAACTTGCCAAGCTCAATCGAGTTTATTGCCTGCCTGGTCACCCCTATCTCCCTGGCCAGCTCCTCCTGGGTGATATTCTTGATTGCCCTCTCAACCTTCAGACTATTTTTCATGACTCAGCGATTTTTTGGCTCTGTGAAGTAAATACTGAAACCGGATTATAAATATCACCAGGATTGTAAACATGTTGATTATCATCACATAGAGAAATCCGAAATCATAAAAGAACAGAAAACAGAACAGCAGTATGGCATAATTGATGTAAGTAGCCCACAACAATGATTCAAGCCTGATCCTGGCAATGAACTCATCTTCTGTCTTTTCCCTGGAGAATGCAACAAAAAAAGCGCTGATAATGAAAATTATGCCAGTAATCGTATAGGTGAGATTTGTATGTATGAATCCCATTGTGACGGAATCCCCCAATATCTCATCTGAGAAGAACGCAAATACCCTCGCATCAAGAAAGTCAAACTCGAAATCTGAAAAGATAATGTAGAGTCCAAACAGGGTTGTGGGGATCAGCATGATCCAGCCGGGTGTTTTGAACTTGTTCGGCAAAAGCAGTTTCGTTTTCATAGCACTTTACGTTTTTGTTCACCGCAAATGTAATACATACATTACATTTATGCAACTATTATTTACTTTTTGTAATGTTTATGTGTCTTTATTGATCGTTTTATACAATAAAATAACAGGCCGGAGCCCTTTTATTGGACAGGTGGTTATAAGCTGCAGGGTAAAAACAGATTTCTAAGGCACCGGCAGATTTACAGCGTCTTATTTCCAGCCAGAGAGTAAACACATCAGAGCGGGAAATAATTACCTTTAAATCAAAAAATGGGTAATTGGATTTATCAGATCAGAATCACTTTAATTGGATCAAGGCCCAGGATCTGGCGCAGGATTTTAGTAGATGAGGATATACTTCTCTCAGATCTCCACAAAATCATACAGACCACTATGGGTTGGACAAATTCGCATTTGCATCAATTCATAAAGGACGAAGCCTTCTATACTCAAAAAATGCCTGATGATGATTTATGGGAAGAGATGAATAATGTGGACTATAAAGGGGTTAAACTAAATGAGATATTGCGTTTCGTTAAAAAGACAATCATCTATGAATATGATTTTGGGGATGGCTGGATGCATGAAATACTGTTGGAGAAGTTTCTTAAACCGGATCCGGATGTTAAATACCCTGTCTGCACCGATGGTGCCATGAAATGTCCACCAGAAGATGTAGGCGGGATGGGAGGTTACATGAGAATGTTAAAGGTCCTGCGAAATCCCAATAACAGAGAATACGAAAGCTTCATTACCTGGCTTGGAGGGAATTTCGACCATAGTGAATTTGATATTTCAATTGTGAATAAACAATTGGCTAAGCGCAACTACGGACTCCACCTGTACTAATGAGGATTCCCTCAAACGTGGAAGAATTTACAAATATCCTTAATTGTCAGCTCCGATTATTATAGCCCACCTCTGGTTCAAAGAGCAGCAGGCCGGAAAAATAAAACTTGATTTATAGCCCTAATCTCCATACCTCAAGCTTTAGGAAGAAGAACTGATCTCGGAGGCACTGGCATAATTTAAATGATTCCAATTTTTGCCATTTATTAAATATACTGGCGTTTTTTTGATTTCCAATATAAGCCAGAATTTATTATCTTTGGTAAAATTTGAATCCAGGATGGCTAAGGTATTAGAAAATAAAATGATCGAAGAATTCAAGGACAAAGAATCATTTACCCGTGAAGAACTCCTTCGGTTCTACCGTGATTTCGAGCCCGAGCTAAAAGAAGGAACCTTTGGGTGGAGAATATATGACCTGAAGAACAGAAGCATCATTAAGCCTCTGAAAAGAGGATTGTATGTTATTTCCCGTAAACCTGAATACAATCCCGACATCTCACCAAATCTACTGAAGATTGCCAGGCAACTTACCAACAAGTTCGATGAAGTCAGAATTTGTATCTGGGAGACTGCCTGGTTAAACGAATTTCTCCAACACCAAACAAGCAAATCCAGCTTATTCATTGAAGCCGAGAAGGGATTTGAAGAATCTCTTTTCTACACATTAAAGGATAACATGTACAAAGATGTGTTCTTAAATCCTGATGAAAAGGCCATTGATTTCTATATAGCTGAAAGTAATCAACCGGTAATCGTCAGAAAATTACTGACACGGGCTCCGCTTGCGAAAAGAACTGAAAAAAATATCAGGTTCTATACTCCGACACTTGAGAAGATACTGGTTGACCTGTTTGCTGAGGAACGACTTTTTTACTACTTGCAAGGTGGTGAATTGATTCACATCTATAGAAATGCCCTCAGCAACTACGCTATAAATTTTACCAGGTTATTAAGCTACGCAAAGAGAAGGGAAAGAAACCACGATATCAAACAGTTCATGACCAACCACATGTCTCACCTGATAAAAGAAGTAATTGATGATTAAGGAGAAATGCTTCACTGAAGAGTGGTTGAATTAATGCAAAAAACAAAAGGTCCACAGGCGCATTGACAAGATCATTCTTGAGAAAATGATTTATGCCTTACATTTGCTGGAACGGCTTAAATGACAAAAACAAAAGTTTACCGAATTACAGAGAGGAATAAAAGCCTTTGATTTCGGTTTTCTGATGTCCGGTAATTTTCGGGTTGATGACGCGATTTCTGCAGCAGCACGCATAGCCTTTCTTGCCACAAAGATACTAATGAACGATCTGGCTCCAATCAAATATTATGAAGGTCAGGATCTCAGAGATTGGAACATTGAAAATCCGGATTGGAACTTTCTGAATAAGTTGAAAAAACAACCGGATAAATCCTCGTTCTACTATTGGTTCCAGACAGCGCAACTATTAAGAATAAAATAAGCATCTGACGCGCCATTGCTGTCATGACACTCCAGGCTTAATCAATTCATGCCTGTGTGAAAGATCGGGTCACTTCCTGCGTCATCGAAATCTCGAATCTCTGCCGGCCGTTTATAATAGCCCACCTCTGGTTTAAAGTGAAGCAGGCCGGAAAAATGGATCTTAATTGACAGACTTGATCCCCAAACTCTAAGCTGCAGGAGTAAGAACTGATCCCTGATCTCTCCGTATTGGAGCCTTTTTCCTACATTTACTTTCTGTACCGTGAACAGGTACGCTAATACCCGGAAAGTGACAATGAATATCGACATAAACTGTGATCTCGGCGAGACGAGCCTGGCAGACGGACCCGGCAGCGATGAGGCAATCATGCCCTTCATCTCCTCCGTCAATATTGCCTGTGGGTTTCATGCGGGCGATCCGCTGACGATAGAGCAGACCCTGCGCTCGGCCATAAGGAACGGCGTGAGCATCGGGGCACATCCGGGATACCCCGACCGTGAGAATTTCGGCCGGAAGCCCATGACGATGAGCCACAGGGAGCTGAGGGCGATGATACTCTACCAGGCGGGGGCTGTCAAGGCGATGGCCGAGGCGGCAGGAGCACGCATGCGGCACGTCAAGCCCCACGGCGCACTCTACAACACCGCCGCAACCGACTATGATATGTCGATGAACATCGTCCGGGCGGTGAAGGACCTCGACAGCTCGCTGTTGCTGGTGGGACAGTCGGGCTCGCAGCTTATCAGGGCTGCCAGGAACGCTGGCCTCGCCTGCGCATCGGAGGTGTTTGCCGACAGGGCCTACAACGACGACGGCACGCTCGTTGCGCGATCCGCTGAGGGCGCTGTTCTTCACGATACGAAGGTGATGATCCGCAGAGTCATCAGGATGATCAGGGAGAAGGTGGTGGAGACCGTCACCGGGAAGCTCATCCCCATTGAGGCAGAAACCGTCTGCATCCACGGCGACAACGAGACTGCCGTGGAGTTCGTCAGGAAGCTGGCGGAGGCGCTGAAGGCTGAAGGGATCACCCTAAAACCCCTTTGAGTGGAATGACAGGGAAATGGTTATGGTCGGAGGCATCATAGTAAGGGACCCTGGAAACGACTGAGATGGAACTGAAGTATATACCGTCGGGCGACTCGGCATTCATCATCAAGGCCGGTGATGTGATCTCGGAGGAGGTGAACCTGGTTGTCAGGAAGCTGCTGAAGAGGCTTGAGGAGGAGAACTTCCCGGGCATCACGGATTTCATCCCTTCGTACAACGAGCTGATGGTCTGTTATGACCCGGCGACGGTCGATTACAGGCAGCTGCTCGATACCTTCAAAAAATGTGCTGCCGATCTCGGTGCCATGACCCTGCCCGCGGCGGAGGTGGTTCATGTGCCTGTGCTCTACGGCGGCGAGGCGGGTCCCGATCTGCATTATGTTGCGGAGTATAACGGCCTCGCGGAGGAGGATGTGATCAGTATTCACAGCTCAGCCAACTGCCTCGTTTACATGCTTGGCTTCACCCCCGGCTTCTGTTACCTCGGGGGGATGGACAAACGCATTGCCACACCGCGCCAGGAGACGCCGCGACTGAAGATCCCCACCGGCTCTGTGGGCATCGCCGGCGAGCAGACAGGCATCTACCCCCTGGAGAGTCCCGGCGGCTGGCAGCTGATAGGGCGCACTCCCCTGCGGCTCTTCAATCCCGACGCCAAGCCCGAGTTTCTCTTCAGTGCCGGCGATTACATCCGGTTTTATCCTGTTGACAGGGATGAGTATGAGCAGATAGCTGCCGCAGTAGCTGAAGGTACGTACCAGGTCAGACGAACCCCGAAGGAGTGACTATGGCGACGGTGATTGTACATACGGCAGGATTGCTGACTACTGTTCAGGACAGGGGGAGGTACGGGTATCAGAGGTATGGCATGCCCGTCTCGGGAGCAATGGATCTCTTCTCATGCGAGCTGGCCAATCTGCTGGTGGGCAACGAGCCTGGTGATGCCTGCCTGGAGGCGACCGTCTCAGGCCCGGAGCTTGAGTTTACCGGTGCAGCAACGGTGGCTGTTACCGGTGCCAACATGGATCCGCACCTCAACGGTCAGGGCATCCCGATGAACACAGCCATTGATGTGAAGTCGGGCGACAGGCTTAAATTTAAGGGACTGAAGAGCGGCTGCAGATCATATATAGCCCTTGCCGGAGGGATAACTGTTCCCCCGGTGATGGGCAGCCGGTCGACTTACCTCAGGGCCGGCATCGGGGGCTGCCAGGGCAGAGCACTCGCGGAGGGCGATGAGCTGCCGCTTGGAGAACCAATGAGCAGGCCACGTTTAACAAAGATCCCTGAAGGCCTGATACCAGAGTACAAACATGAGCAGACCATCAGGTTCATCTCCGGTCCCGAGGCACATTATTTTGAGATTGCCGGCTTGCGTAGCTTCCTGGCTACTGAGTACAGGGTGACAGCGCAGAGCGACCGTATGGGTTACCGCCTGTCGGGAGAGCCAATAATTCACAGGGAAGGAATGACCGGCATCATCTCAGCAGGTATCTCAGTGGGCACGGTTCAAGTCCCCGGCGACGGACAGCCCATCGTGCTGATGGCCGACCGGCAGACCTCCGGGGGCTATGCGCGTATAGCAAATGTCATCACCGTTGACCTTACACTTCTCGCCCAGATGAGACCCGGCGACACCCTCCGCTTCAGGGAGACAACCCTCGACCGTGCCCGGCAACTTTACATTGACAGGCATAAGATGTTTTCCCTGATCTGATACCCTGCAGCGTAGGATTTACAGGCACAGGTTATGCCTCAACCCCCTGGCCAAGGTTCAGACATGATAATTTCAACAGCGGCAGGTACGGGTTCAAATAGCCCCTGGCCCCCCCCCCTGGTACGTACTCCTTGACGACGGATATATTGAAGACAGCATTGTGACAGATTGCTGGTCTCTATCGACCCGGTGAACATCCCCTCAGCAAAACTGTTTGAGAGACCAGGCTTCAGAAGGAACGATCACCTTAAAGATAGCAATATGCCAGATGAATCACCGGTTGACGACCTGGTCTATTACCTTTCGAAGAAATGAAGGCTGAGTTATAATCTGGAGCAGATAACCGATTCCCTGCGGAGATTATAGGAGTTTTCTCCGCACTTTATGCGGTTATTATTTTGTTTTTGCGGAGAATAATTAATATATTTACCGCAAATATTACGGAGAATGAAAGCATACCTCTACCAGCAACATGACTGGCCGAACTTCAGATGGGACAGCAATGTCATTATTCAGCCTTTAGCTGCTGTAAGACATCTGCAGGGAAAGCTGACAGGGAAAATGGAAGCCCTGGGATTTCGGTTAAGGAATGAGGCTGTCCTTGAAACACTGGCCCTCGAGGTAACTAAAACCTCTGAAATCGAAGGCCAGATTCTGAACCTTGATCAGGTAAGGTCTTCAATAGCAGTAAGGCTGGGAATAGAGATCTCAGGCCTCGTGCCTTCAGACAGGAATGTTGATGGAATAGTGGAAATGATGCTGGATGCGACACAGAACTATGAAAAACCCATGACAACCGACAGGCTGTTTGGCTGGCATTCTGCCCTGTTCCCCTCAGGATGGAGCGGAATGTACAGGATAGTTGTGGGTAACTGGCGCGACGACTCCACCGGTCCGATGCAGGTTGTATCCGGAGCCCTGGGAAAAGAAAGAGTCCACTACCAGGCACCGCCAGCAGGTGATATTGATAAAGAGATGAATGCGTTTCTTGCCTGGTTTAACAAGAGAACAGAAGAAGACCTGATTTTAAGATCTGCAATAGCTCACATATGGTTTATCACAATACATCCCCTTGAAGACGGAAACGGCAGAATAGCACGTGCCCTGTCAGAGATGTTGCTGACCAGGTCTGACAATTCACCCCGTCGGTTTTACAGTATGTCATCACAGATAAGAGCCGATAGAAAAAATTACTACGATACTCTGGAAAAGACACAAAAGGGGTCTCTTGATATCACCGGATGGTTGCTCTGGTATTTAAGGTGCCTCGAGGGTGCGCTTCAATCATCAGAAGTAATTCTGTTAAAAGTCTTCGAGAAGCACAGGTTCCTGGCAAGATTGGCATCTGAAACTCTGAACGACAGGCAGCGACTAATGATAAACAAATTATTGGACGACGTTGAAGGTACCATGACAACCTCAAAATGGGCCAAAATTGCCAAATGTTCCCAGGACACTGCTCTCAGAGACATTCAGGACCTGGTGAACAGGAATATTCTCACAAAGAATCCTTCCGGAGGTCGAAGCACCAGCTATATCTTAAAAGAAGTGAAAGAGAACAAGGACTGAGAGCCGAATGGCAGCAGCAGCATCAATCTCAGTGACAAGAATGGGAGCTCAGGCTTCCGCACCGTATAGAAATGAAATTATTTATTAATCTAATAGATCATAGTTATGAAAAAGATGTTGTCAATACTGTTTCTGGTTGCTCTGTTCTTTGCCATCACTTCATGTAAGCCATCACAAGGTGAGTTTAAAAGCTTAAGCCCGGAAGTCTTAAGAGATAAAATCGCCGGTGGCTGGGCTGGTAAAATGATAGGTGTAACCTACGGTGCTCCTACTGAATTCAGGGCACTGGGACAGATATTCACAGATTCCATCACGTGGAAACCTTCAGATATCAAAGGGAGTATGTGGCAGGATGATATTTATGTACAACTGACCTTTTTGATGTCAATGGATAAATATGGGATTGACGCCCCGGCAAAAAAATACCAGGAGATGTTCGCTAAAGCCGGATATATGCTCTGGCATGCCAATATGCAGGCAAGAAAAAACTATTATGACAGCATATTTGCCCCTGCTTCAGGAAGCCCTGAATTTAACATACATGCTGATGATATCGATTTTCAGATCGAATCAGACTACATTGGATTTATGTGCCCCGGAATGCCGCAGACAGCCTCAGCAATTGCCGATAAAATAGGCCGGATCATGAATTATGGAGACGGAATCTATGGTGGCATTTTTATTGCAGCGCTTTACTCCGAAGCCTTTTTTGAATCGGATATTCCGGTTATCATTGATAAGGCGCTGAAATCAATCCCTGCAGAAAGCGACTACGGCAAAATCATCAGTGATGTAATCATCCTCCATCAGCAATACCCGGCCGATTGGGAAGCTGCCTGGAAAGAGCTGGAGAATAAATGGGGAGATGTTGATATCTGCGGCGCAGGTGTTCCATTTAATATCGATGCCAAACTCAACGGAGCATATATTGTGATGGGATTATTATATGGAGAAGGCGATCCGGTGAAAACCCTTGAGATATCAACCCGCTGCGGCCAGGATTCCGATTGTAACCCTTCAAATGCGATGGCAGTTTTGGGTGTCATTAATGGCTTCACCGGTCTTCCTGAATACATGCAGGAAGGAGTAAACGCCGTCGGTGATTCCCTTTTTATCCACACCACATACTCATTCAATTCAGCTGTTAGCAGCACATATAAATATGCGCTCGATCTCATTGCTGCAAATGGCGGAACCGTCAGCAACGACAAGATAGTTGTCAAAACACAGGTCGCAGTTGAACCTGCACTTGAGGTATCATTTCCAAACCTGGTATTTGACAAAAGAGTTTCGATTTTCGATGAGCAGGACTGGACTCTGAAAGGTGCATGGATTCCGTTTGAGGTTACCAGCTGGGATAAACAGATCAGCAAACAATCTCTGTACGCTGAAAAGGCAGGCGATGAGCTTGAAATTACCTTTACCGGGAACAGGTATCTCACTTATTGGCAACTGGTATAAAGACGGAGGGAAGGCTGACGTATATGTTGACGGCGTGCTTCATCGCAGCATTGATACATATTATTATTTTGCAAACCAGCAACATACCGAAAGTATATGGCATGTTCTTAACCTCGAGCCCAAAGAGCATACCGTCAGGCTGGTTGTGAAGGGTGAAAAACGACCGGAATCCGAAGGGACAAGAGTCTATATCTCATCTGCCGTTATCTATAAATCCGAACCTAAGAAAAATGAATCACTATAAATTTTCATTTGAAAAATAGTCATTAAAATCTTAAGAAAGAAAATTAACACTACAGGCACAGTGCCGGTTAATACTCTGATATTCTTTATGTTTCAGGACTTGCTCTATTGGTTTACGCCGGAACTTAAATACTTTTTAACCATACAGGGTCTGTCAGAACAGGAGCGATAAGCAGGTAAGGCCCCCGTCCATCTTTCTGAACTCCGACATCTCAAGTTCGACTATGTTGTAACCGAGCTCCAGGATCTTTATTTTCGATTTCGGGAATCCTTTGGGGATCAGGAGGTAATCATTGACCCGCAGGCAATTGGCCGAATAGTACTCGTCCTGGTCCAGTACGATAGTGTTTGCCGGGTGAGCTACTTTTGAAAACACCGGGGTCGAAATAAAATTCCCCTTGCCGAGGTAAGCAATGTCCGATTTCAGGTGTAGTCCTGCCTCTACCCGGATAACAGATGAAGTAAAGCCGTGTTTTGAAAGTATTGCTGACAGCTGGCTGGCGCCCTCCGTGTTTGTTCTTGCGGAGAGACCTATGAAGTAATGGTTCTCAGCCCTCAGGACGTCTCCGCCCTCCAGGGTGCCGGGTGGTGTGATTGACTCTGTTATTCCGAACCCGGCCAGGACCCGTGCTATCTCCTCCTCCTCTCCCATTCTTGAAGCAGCCCCCGGTCTGGATATGACTGCCACCTTGCTGTTGACGACAGCCGTATCCTCCACAAAACAGCCGTCAGGGTATCTTTCATCAGCCTCCAGGACTGTCAGTTCCACTCCGCATCTTATCAGCGCATCGCAGTATGCAGCATGCTGTTCCAGTGCTTTATTGAAATCCGGTTGCCCCAGGTCTGACGTTGTTATCCCTCTGGCGAAGTTACTGCCCGGTCTCCTGACTATTGCTTTTGTATACACCATTTTACAGGATTGGATTATTATACGTATGGGTTACTCAAGGATAAGTAAATTCCTGGTAAAAACAAATTCGTGGAGCTCATTATAGGAGCACTTTCTGAATATGTCAATCTTATTTTCACAATTTTCTATGGATAAGATCTGATTTAGATGCTTATTTACGGATATCTATATCGTTAAGACTTTTTTATGATACTTAGTAAGAAAGACAAAACCGATCGGTAAATCAATCTCTTAAGGTTATACCCTTAAAATAAATTTGCTTTTTTAAGGTTTTAACCTTAATTTTGTTCTAATATTTTAAGGCTATAACCTGATGAAAAAGCAAATACTTATTTTGGATCATATTGATGCAAAGATATCTCAGCTTAGGAAAGCAGAGGATCTGGTCATGCCAACAGCCGGGTGGATATATTCAATACGACAAGCACTTGGAATGTCAATGAGGCAACTGGGCAACATGATGAGCATAACTCCACAGAGTGTCAAGGAAATTGAGGAAAGAGAGAAGAGCGGCACAATTACGCTGAAGGTACTTCGACAATTCGGACAGGTTCTGAACTTAAAACTTGTCTATGGTTTTATCCCGTCAGATGGCAGTCTCGAGAAGATAATAGAACAACGGGCCTTGGTATTGGCAAAAGAAATTGTAAACAGAACTTCTGCCTCGATGAAGCTGGAAAACCAGGAGAATAACCCGGGCAGACTCCAACGAGCTGTAAAGGAGAAAGCAGAGGAAATAAGAATTCAAATGCCTAAATACCTATGGGACTGAGTTTAGAGTATATTGAGGGTCAAAGCCCAATTGATGAAGAAGAAAAAGATGGACTACACATCAAAACCATATCCACCAGGGGTGAGCTGGATGAATTCGAACAGGCAAACATCCAGGAGGCAGTCGAATGGACATTGAGGCGTAAATTCAGCAGTGAACAAATCCTCACTGAAGATTTCATATTGCTCGTTCATGAAAAGATGTTTGGATTAGTTTGGGAATGGGCCGGGAAAAAGAGAAAAACCAATAAGAATATTGGAGTTGATAAGACTCAGATCACTGTTGAAATCCGCAAATTGCTAGATGATTGCAGGTTCTGGATGGAGAATAAGACGTTTCTTCCCGATGAAATAGCTATTCGATTTAGTCATAGGTTGGTTCGAATTCATCTGTTTCCAAACGGAAATGGTCGTCACTCCAGATTAATTGCCGACATTCTGATCTCAAATGTATTTGCCAGACCCGTTTTTACGTGGGGACTTTCAGATCTGTCAAAAAAAGGCTCAGTAAGAAAAGAATACCTGAATGCCATATATAAGGCTGACTATGATGATTATGAGTCACTCATTAAGTTCGCCAGGGAATAAAATGGACAATAACCTGATATCATTCCTGAAAGACGATGTGGAGTCTTATTTGCCTATTGCATTATTCATTCTTGTGAGCATCGGGGCGCACTCTACAACACCGCCGCGACCGGACCTTTTCGTTCCAGCCAGAGAGAGAGCACCAGCGTACCAAACCAGCAATACAGCAACGCCCTTAAAGACAGTCTCGAAGACACCTGTCGTCATCGAAGCAATCAGCATGCCTATGACTGCTGTCCCTGTTATCTGTCCTATGCTTGAGAATATAGTGAGCATCCCCTGAGATGTCGCCCTGTCCTCTGCCGAGGTATTGTTGAGAACTATGTATCGCAGTGAGCTGCCTGCCAGAACAGAAAGTCCAAGCCCGACCAGCACCCCGCTGAGATAGTAGATACTCCTTGCTGTTCCCGTTACCGATAGCAGGTAAAATCCTGCCGCCAGCAAGACAAGGCCGGCAATAATGATCCTCCTGACCCCATACCTGTCTATCATCCTCCCAAAGACCGGGGAGCCGACCGCTGTGGCCAGAACGAACGGGGTGAGCATGAAGCTTGCCGTTGAAGGGGTGACGGCGAAGGTCTGAACCACAAATGTCGGGATAAATACAAAACTGGCCTGTACGGCACCGGTGACCACTGCTATTGTACCTGCGATGGCTATCTGACGGTTGCTGAAAAAAGTCAGTCTTATCACCGGATCCTTCGCCCTCCTCTCAACTGTCAGCAGAAGGAGAAATGCCATCAGCGCTACCGACAACGGCAGAATGACCATCAGGTCGGTGAACCCTGACACTCCTTTTGAGGTGTCAATGCTGTTCAGTCCTATGGTAAATCCTGAAAGGGCTATGCCCAGTGTAATGATACCGCCCCAGTCGATCGCTGACACCTTATCGTTCGGCACCGAGGGCAGTATCTTCATGCTGAAATATATCAGCACCAGTGATACAGGAATATTTACCAGGAAGAGCATATGCCACTCGAAATAACGCAGTACCACCCCCGCAATGAACGGTCCCATCAGGAAGGCAAGCCCGAAAACTGCGCCTATCATACCCAATATGCGGCCGCGTTTCTCACGTGGGAAGAGATCACCCACCAGGGCTGAAGCTACAGGGAAGATGCCGCTTGCACCGAATCCCTGGATGGCCCTCCCGGTCAGCAAAGCCCCGAAGCTTTGCGAGAGAGAGACCCAGAGCGAGCCGACGGCGAAAATCGACAGAGCAAGGATATAGATATTTCTTCGCCCGAAAATGTCTGACATCCTGGCAAACAGTGTGATCCCTATCAGATTGAAAAGCACGTATATAGAAAAGACCCAGCCGGAAAAGCGCGGGTCAATTTTCAGGAAAGTCTCTATTGATGGTAATGCCGGCCCTACAATTGAAATGTCGAGTGCACCCATGAGTACACCGACAAATAAAAGAACTATCACCGCATTCTGGCTTTTCCGTTCCATCTATATGTCAACTGAAATAAGTAAAGAAAAATGGTCAATGAATTTTGTTCAAATAAAGCATAAACAAACGAGCCGTTTAAAAGTTTGTGGTTTTTTATTTCCCGGGCAGCTGTATCTTCATGTATGCGTTCATCCCGGCCTTTGCCCATACCATGCATTTCCGGAGCGGACAGGTTCCCATATTGGGAATTTGATAAATAATTAGTGCCTGCCTTTGTAATTTACAAGGCTTACATTGCTAGTATATCAGGTGGATCTTCTCCTTATTCCTCCACCCTGCCTGGTTCTCATACTCCACAAAGTATATTTTCAGGTCGGCCTGGTTTTCGTACTCCACGAAATAGATCTTCTTCTTTGCCTGGTTGGCATAGTCGGTAAAGAACCATTTTCCGTTGTTCTCCCCTGCCTGGTTATCATACTTCACCTTGAAGACCTTCAGGTCGGCCTGGTTCTCGTATTTTACCACATAAACCTTGACATCCGCCTGGTTCTCATACTGGACGCTGAAAACCTTCTGTGCCGATGCCGTGACGGAAATCGTCAGCAAAACCAGGAGGCCGGACACGTAGTTCAACTTTTTCATCGTATTACTTATTTGGACGTTACTGATGTTACAAGGTCAAATTTCGTGCTAAGAATACTTGAGAATTATATGATTGCAGACAACTATGGCGTGCTTTCCACGATAAAAATCACATGCGAAGGTGAAGCCGGGATTATTGGTATTGGTGCTATTAGAAACGTCTGTTAAACCAGAGAATTAGATGAAGCATTGGATAAGGGACTACTCGAGAATTAACTAATTGTTAGCAGGAAAATGAAATACAGTGATTTCAGTAAAATGAATTGTAATTAATTCGAAACATGAGTGTAGGTTCACCTTCAGGCTCAATTTCCCCAGGCCTGATAAACACAGCAGGGCCGCCATATGGAAGGATATGCTGCCAGAGCTGAGTGACGAGAAAGCGGCGCAGCTGGGTGAAAGATTCGAGATCTCCGGGGGCGAGATTGACAACCAGGTGCGGCAGGTTCTGCTCCGCAAGGTTCTGCAACGCAAGGGTGATCTCTTCGAAGCCCTCATGGCAAACTGCTGCAAAACCCATGGATTCAGCCAAAGGAAAAAGGTTGGATTTTAGACGGCTGAAGTTCACATGGCATTGGTTGTTTTAGACCCCTCATTCGTAATTATTGGTTTTTCATACAGGATTTGGGTGGTTTCATACATTTCTTTTAGTTTTTAATGAAAGATCAACAATTACTTAAAATGCATTGCGTTTATCAAGTCTCCTTAATCATGCGGTGACGCCAACCACCAGAAACGTGGGCTAAACTAAACAAATTGTCAATCATGAATGTAAAGATTTGGATTACACTGGCACAATGCCTGATCGTGCTTTCTGCAACTGGTCAAAAAATTCAGGTCTATAATGGGGACTATACGCTCAATTCTATTGGAGCCGTTGGAACCGCAAAATACAGTTATTATGAGAATGAAGATTTTCAGCGTATCTACAGCGGGGATTTTACCCTGTCAGTTGAAAAGGGCAACTTTTCATGTGTGATTAATGGAAAATTTAAAAACGATCTGAGGGATGGTAAATGGACAATTACAGGATCATTTGGTTACCCTCAGTATCAGGATTTTGTGACGACTATCAGTTATTTAGAAGGGCATCCAAATGGAATATGGACAACCGTATTCAAGAAAGGGGATGAGGTCACAGAATCTGATAAACGAGTCCTGAACAAAGGTTTATTGATTGACACCTGGGAATTTTCGAGTGCTGAACAGAAGAGCACGCTGATGATGAAATTCGACAAAGAAGGGGTTGTCATTGAATTTGACATGGTTTCTTCCGGAAGAACACAGAATATCTCCAAATGCAAACTTGGTTACGAGATTCTGACTGTCGCAAAAAATATACAAACCGGAGTGAGTGATGTGAAAAAGGTTGAGGACCCTGAAATACTGGACGCCCTGTCGAAAATAGAGCACTATATGAAAGAATGTCCGGACAGTCTCATGGATGTTCCTTATAAGCTTGAAAGGTACACGATGATGGGTGATCTGGGTGGATACATTGAAACACCTTACATGCTTACTTTCACAAAGGATATCAGAGGTGCGGTTTTATACGAAGGCAGGCAATTCTACGGCCTGTATCTGACAAGGTTGGTTAAACAAAAAACCCGTGAGGAGATAAGAATCGAAGAAGAAAAGAGACTTGCTGAGCTTAAGCTCGCAGAAGAAAAGAGGCTTCTGGAAGAAAAAAAGAAACGGATCGCCACAGAGGCGGCAAAAACAGTCAATATCGAAACATTCAATCCGGATCTCTATCAGAGCATATCAGGCGATATCAACTCAGGTTGCAGGCTATTTCTATCAAATCTGGTAAAAGAAAACTTCAGCACTCCTCTTAGCTTTGAATGTTCAGTTGTTATGACCTGGAGCCCTGAAGCGATCCCCGGTTTTACAATGGCATATGGCAACGGACCAGAATGGGTAAAGGCATTTTCAGCTGATAATGTAACCCCATTTTTGTATTATCAGCCTAAGTACAGTATTGCGGAGACAGCCGTGCCTGAATCGTTCCGGAAAGTATTTGAAACTGATAAACTGGCAAACATCGAGAAGGAATTTGAAGGCGAAAAATTCAAAATGAAAGTCTATGCTGAATACAAAGGAATAAAAATAGACTACATTACGTCTCAGGTTGCTATTAAACTCAGCAAAGAAAAAGAGATTACGTGGGAGTCCACAATACCGGAGGAGGATAAAAAGGCAGTTGAAGAGAAAATCAGACAAATGGAGAAAGGCAAGTATTCTCTGAACTACAGGATCGGGATGTTGAATGGCGTAGTAGTGGAAACAGCTGTTGAGCAGATCATGAAATAAATGCCATTTTCAACTTTAACTGAAGAAAGAATTGAACATATGATATTAAAAAAGTCTCATGGAGTCCCGGGTAAGAAATTATCCGGGACTTTCCCTGTCGAAAGAAAACATCTAAATTTAACTGCTGCCAATTAAGGGAAGCTTTCAATATGAGCAATATTGAATGCCCCGATCAGAATGATGGATCAGGATAAAAGGAGTTACATTTCTCCATTCGTTCTCCTTAGGTAAGGATCCCGGTTTTTGGGCTCAATTTTTACATAAGATTTTGGGTAATTCTTCATCCTGAATGGGTTTGTTGTGACAAGCTATTTCAGGACGAGACAGTTTTTTGCACCATGGTCGGTTTTTCGCTTTATTTCTAATCCGAATCATGACTCCTCACTATTTCATTATTGAGATACCACCCATCAAATATCAGGCATTGTCAAAAGAAAACCCTGGTAAATCCGGTTTCTCTGTACGCCTCATATACCGATCTTAACTGAAATCACTGGCTATAACAGGTTGCTATATGCATATCCGGAAAACCAACGAAGGCTATTCCAATTAGAAATTGATATTAAACAAACCAGGGAAACCAAAAAAAAGTAGCTTAGTGATGTGAAATTGGAATGAGGAACCAATTTTGAAGAAAATCCAACATTCAACACTACCCGGAACAAACCTAACCACGCCATATTTCAAACAAATGAAAACTACCCCTTCTCTTCTCAGTCCTTTTCTCAGGTTCACTTTTTGCCTTGTTACAGTGATATTTATTATGCAATCTGCCGAAGCGGGGCAACAGGGACATAAAAACAGTTATGTCACCGCAGAAAAGAATAATACCGCAACAATATCTGCCAGTTACTCCCCGGAGCCAGATACCTCTTTGGCCATCTTTCGCGACTTGAATAAAATGCCGGTGATTCCTGTGCAAAAAGGCAAGATTCCTGAAGTAAAGTTTTCATCCACTGACCCTTGTGCCCCGCGGAACAAGGTTTCAGAGGGAACCCCGTGGGAGCCTTTATCTGCGAAAACAGCCAGCCAGCTTTCTCCGGACATACAGGCTGTTATTCCTCCCCCTATTCCCGATATCGACAAATTATCGGAATTTAATTACAATGCTGCCGTGTCTGTGGCATTCGAAGGGATGCGGTTGATATACGGGGCCATGCCCGACGAAGAATCCCGGAAGTTTGAAGCGATATGGGCGCCGTTGTTTGACTTTCCAACACAGGAGATCATCGACTATCTTAACAGGTTGAATCCGCTCCTCAGCCAGTTCCTCGCCGTTCGCGAGATATATGTGAGTAACCTGCAAGCGGTAACGATGGTTTTACTCGATGCCGGATATGCTGTGGAACAAGACGATCAGGATGCATGGGAGAAAGTGATGAACGAAGCAGGTTTCCACGGATCAGCTTTCCCTTTGCTGGAAAAGGCCATGACTGTGCTGGCCGAAAAGATAGCAGCACTCGGAAATCCACCCAATCCGGTAAATGCAAAGTGTGCCGCCGCCGAAAACTACAAACGCATGTTGCCCAAGGCGGAAAATCGGGGCGATCTGGGAGAGTGTTGGGCCGGATATAGCCAAAGTCCGGTTCAGGCTGAAGGGTTGGAAAAGCTATACGAACCACTTTTCAGGCATTTGCTGAAGATTAAGTTAAATAATAAAGAGGTATACCAGATCATTGAGCTGGGTGATATTGAAACCGACAATCTGGAATCAGATTATGACTGGCTCAGCAAAATACGGGTGCATCAGGTTGACGAGATGGTGACCGGCGACGACAAAAGCATGGACACGGATAATGGAGAATTCAGTCTGGTTTCCTATCCGGCGATTCCGGAGTTTAAACAAACATCGTACATGAGAATGATGATGCTAGCCGCGATGGCATCGCCCGGTAACGAGGATGAGGATAATTACAACGAGCGCAAAGCCTTCAGCAACACCTGCAACCGGTATCTTGCCCGAAAACAGACGGCAGGCTTCTTCTTCAAGAGGGCCATCCTGTGGGCTTATGGGAACAAATGGGCCAGCTATCCCCCCGATTCCAACGGAATGATTCCGGACGAAGCCCTCGAAGATTTTCTGACAGAAATGAGGGCCGAAATGAAAGAGTATCTTGACGCCGGCGAGCTAAAAGGGAAGGTAAAAAAGCAGAAGATTGCCGACCTGGACACTAAATATAAAGTTCCGGGACAAGCCGGCAATGCCGGGAATGCCCTTTCGGATTCGATTGCCGCCGAACAGCTGGCCCGGGACGAATCCATTGTTTCCCGCCGTGAAATCATCGAATCAATCAACAGTCAGATCATACGGGAACAATCGATACGCGATCGCTTATCAACCGATTTGTTCAATGCCCGCGACGATGCCGCCCGAACGAGTCTCAGTGCGCAGATCAAAGACATCGACTGGCGAATCATGGGCCTGCAATCTACCCGGCAAAATGAAGAGGACGCCGTGACCACCCTTCAAACCGGAGAACTGGTGCATACCCGTCAGCCATTTGATGATTTTGCCAGGAATAAATTCATTTATGACACCCACGCACATGTGGCCCGGGTAAATGCCACCCGGCAGATTGCCGACCGGATCTATCGTCAGATCAATCTTTTGCCCGAAGAGCAGAGAGAAAAAGCACAGGAAATGGCCGACAAATTCCTCGATGCCAGGGCTGTGGTTTCAGGCGACTACGAAAATGCCCTGAAACTCAGAAACGCCTTTAATTCCCAGATCCAGGGAAGTGCCGAATTTGATTATCAGATGGCAAAGGTAGCGGAGTCGGAAGCCGATGAAAACGAGTTTATCGCTCAGACAACCGTTATGGTGGCAGGAGCCGCTTTTATGGGTGTGGGGTCCGCCGGACTGGCACAGGTATACGGGGCGGAAGCAGCCGCCACCATTTATGGAACACAGGCGTTGGGGGCCCTTTTCGGAGGAGCCACCGGGGTGATTTCAGGTGGTCCTTACGAAGGTTTAAAACAAGCCGCCATGTTCTGGTCGCCCAACGGAGCAGCCATTGCCGAATTTACCGATGCTTATATTCAGGCCGGGAAAAAGAAAGGCGCCACCACCAAAAACCAAATTTTTGAGGGATTAAAGCAGGCCGGTACAGGTTACGCCATCGGTTTGGGAATGCAGTGGGGAGTAAAAAAGTTTACCGGTGCCACAATGCAACTCTTCGGGAAAGAGAGCCGCTTGTTTAAACCTGTTTTCGATGTGAATACACAAATCAGGTCCACCGTTGATAAGATGCGAACAAAACAAAACTACACCGCTGCATCAGATGCCATCAATAGTTTGAAAACCATGAAAAACGAGCTGCAAACCCTGCGCTCAGCCAGCGTCAGTAATACGGCACGCATTCAGCAGCTGGAAAAGGAAATCAGCCACCATGCAGCTGCATTAAACGGCGATTACTATGCCAAGTGGCAGTTCAAGTACAAGCAGGATCCTGAGATATCAGCATTTTTCGACCGGTATGTGCAGCGAAATTACCAGAATATGACCCCCGATATGGTGCAGAGCCTTCAAAATAAAGGATACGTCCTGGATAACATTGAGTTCAAACAGTTCCGCAACCCTACCAGCGCGGGTACAGCCAGCATGGACCTTGACCTTGGCCCGGTAGACAGATTAACGGGCAAAGAGCCGGCCTGATGTTATGAAAAGCGACGGCAGCAAGATGGATATCAAAACCTTCATGAACGACGCCCAGGCTTCGATGAACGAAACCTATCGGAAAATGTTTGGAATAAGCGCTCCTTTATCGGATATGAACCTGGTCTCCTCTGCCCATCAGGAGGCCTTTTCAACCACCAAATCTACTCGACAAAAATGTCGATTTTACCACGCTGGCCACCGATGATGTGGCAAGCATTGGAAAAGTACTGAAAGTCAAGGTAGAAAACATTGAGGGAAACAAATTGCTCACTCAAACCACCAAACTTCAGGCAAAATGCCGCGAAGCCTCGAAAGAGATCGACAACATGTTGCTGAAAAAACTGGATGCCGATCTGAAAATGGCAATGCCAGGAAGTTTGGAACATAAGCAAATTCAAGCCCAGAAAGAGTACTGGGCCAACATGAACCAAAAAATCAAACAGATGGGAACGCAGGAAAGTGATCCTGTGAGCATCAGCAGGATAAACCGTGAGATTTCCATGGAGACCGGCGGAAAAGATGCCGCCCAGGTAATTAGCGACCTTATGCAGGCCTTTGGCCGGTAAAGGCCGCTCCAATTGACTGAAAATTATGGCTTACTCGAGAAAAATAGA
>CAVOLF010000010.1:0-254888 GCA_963696805.1 uncultured Rikenellaceae bacterium | reverse complement strand
CCATTCATTGTCGCGTCCCCGGTCTCCGGCTGAAGTATACGGTGTCTGACCGTCGGGCGGGAGCTCAATGCGGTCAAAGCCGCTGTAATCTGTTCCCCATAGCTTATTCACCTCATTGATGCTTCCGATCCTCTCTTTCAGCCACGAGATGAACCTCCCTCTCACGGCATTGCCGTAATCTGCCTGACTGGCAAGCCATGAGAATACGCCTATCTCATTGCATATCTGCATCATAATTACAGGTCCGCCTGATGTGGCTTCTCATTCCGGCCGATCAGAGGCATTATCCTGTCATACCACAGCCCCACCTTCTCAAGGTACTTTTCATTGAACAGGCTAACCCCGTCACTCAGTACCATCTTGCCACTTCGGTTACGCATACGGACCTCCTCCCCGTGCTTTTCAAGGAACCAGTCAGGCAACCCGATCCCCTGAATTCAGCCAGGATAAAGGGACCCGGTTTTACAATGCAGTCAGTCCGTGTTCATGGCAACTGCGGAGCCATCCCTCAAGGTCTTTCTCAGGACATGTTGAACCGTTAAAGTCGAACATGCCCTCTTCGTCCTCATGCCAGGCCCAGGGGATATAAGTGCTTACGGAAGTGAGGCCGGCCTTCACGGCCTCATCCAGGATGCCTGTCCCACAGTCCGCGCCTGATCCTGAAATAGTGGATCTCTCCGGAATTGAGAAATACCTTTTTATCATCCTGAATAAAACTGCGTCCCTTGAAGCTGAATGTCATTGCAGCCTATTTTATAGTTAAACCGCCGGCACTTCACCCGTCTGCCCTGTGCCGTTTTAACTGTCCCTGTTCCTCTGCCTCAGAAGCTCCTTTATCTCAAAAGTCCTTTTTTCAGTCAGCGTGTACCGAACCGCGAAGAACAGTGCCAACAGGCTTAACAGCAGCGGCAGACCGATCTCCACAACCCTCATCATCAGCAGGGTATATGGCGACTGCTTTTTCAGCGGCTCGATGTCCCTTTCAATCACAGCCAGCTCACTGTAGAGGATATCCGGTGCCGAAGCCGGGTTCAGGGCATTGACCCTGTTATTGATGCCGGATATATTCTGTGTCAGCTGTGTCGTATGCTCCCTGCTTTTCTCATGCTGTTTTGTCCTGGCCTGAAGGTGTGCCAGCAGATCGAATGAATAGATCCTCGCCTTCATCAATTTCGACTGCATTATGAGAGGAATCGCCGCCCTGATGAGTGAATCGGCGTGTGCCGGTGATGCCTGGGCCAGGGCTGCATCCATTGATTCCAGTTCACTGATGAGTGACTTTGAAGCCACGGAAGCATTAATAAATACATTCTTTCTGCGGGCGTCATTCTCAGCGTACCCGGTTCTTTTCTTCTCCGGCTTTTTTGCCACCTCATTTTCAAGATAAAGAAGATAGTCTTTTGACTCCTTCAGTGACTCGGATGTCTGCTCCCTGGCACTCCTGATCCATTCTGTGCCGGCGCCTGTACCATCATACCCTTTCCAGTACTGTATCTTGCTCTGCATATCACGTACGCTTCCCTGCAGGCTGTCTACTTTTGTTACCTGTGTCTGATCAAAGAGGGTCAGGGTAATCAGGATTCCTGCCACAAAACTGGCAAAGGCAGTGCCCAGCTTGATGAACCACCAGTAGATGGAATAATAGCTCCCTTCCGACCTGTGCCCGGTCTTCAGCTCGTCTTCATCACAAATATCTCCTACCATCGATGATCCGAGGGTAAAGAAGAAAAGCATCCCCGCAGAAAGCATTATTGTCGGGATAATGACCAGGTACGGATGTTCCGGGTTATAGCAGACGATCTTTGAAAGCTGTGCAACGCACATCAGCACCATGGCAATTATAAGTGTATTCCGTTTCCCCAGTTTCGGACTTATCCAGTTCAGCGGAAAGACTGCCAGCACCCCGGTGATTGCCCAGATTGTACCGTTGATGCCCAGCAGCCTGGCACCTGCAATTTTATCGCCACCGAAAACATAAAAGATAGGTATGTAAGATCCCAGCAGGTTGACAAAGTTAAAGCCCATGGCCAGTGTAAAAATGGTCATCACCAGGTAGATGAAATTCTTGTTGGTGCCCACTATCTTCATGTCAGTCCAGAAATGTGTCTTCTCCTGTTTTGCGACCTTCACAAACCTGGGCTCCCGCAGTTTGGCGGTCCACCAGAATGAGAGGGGAATAATCACGGCTGCTATGAGAAGGGATACATATCTCATTCCGTCAGCCTCATTCCCTCCGGGTCCCCTGAAGGCCTCGGTATTGGCCAGGGCAAAGAGCCACGGGGTGCTCATGGCGAAGAGGTTGCCTATGAAACTTTTGCCGCTGAAAAGACGGGTCCGTTCATGAGGGTCGGTTGTCATCTCCATGCCCAGGGCACCGTGAGGGATCTCGAAGATGGTGGTGGCCGTGAAGAACAGGAGCAGGCCAAACAGGATGTAAACAAGCTGGAACCGCTGGAAACCGGCATCACTGGGGAACAGGGCATGCACCGCCTCGCCCTTGGGTATCCACCACATGACAACAAAGAAGACCGCTACAGCTATGCCGCCTATCAGGAGATAGGGCCTCCTGCGGCCCAGCCGGCTCCGGGTGTTATCAGACAGATGGCCTACAATAGGATCGGAGAAGGCATCCCACAACCTTGGGATGATCATGATGAGCCCCAGCCAGAAGGCACTCAGACCCAGGCTTATATTACCCATCAGGCCAACCAGCTGTCCGGCAATGTTGAAGAGGGCGATGGGTATAATGCCTCCGGCGGAATAGGCAGCAAGCTGGCCGAAATTGATCCGGTCATTCTGCCCGGAAGCCTTAACTGTGCTCTTATCTCCTATACTCATTCCATTATTTTTTTCAGCAGTTAATAATATATCACCAGGTCAGCGGGTACCTTCCTGACCACGATCTCCCCCTCATTGAAATCCGTTAACTCCTTACCGTTGACCGTAATTGCCGATGGCGCTTTTCCTCCGTTGAAATTTCTTATTTTGATCCCCCCTTCCGGCAGATCAACATCGCCGGTTATGGAAAAACGGTAACTGTTGCCCTCCTGCTTTATCGAGTAGGATATCTCACCGTAATATGTGGGAAGGTTTTCAACCGACATCCCCTCAGGAGCATCGATCCAGTCCTGGTACAGGGCAGATGCAAGCACAAGTGTATGATCATATTCGTTTTCGTATACGAACATAGACCGGACGGCGTTGATAAAGTCACTTCCGCACCACGTATGGGGCATGTCTCCTATAAAGCCGGGATGACGGTAGTCTTTCCACACCACCTCGGCCCAGTGATTCCATCCGCCAGCTGGCGGGCGCTGATCATCAAGGAAGTATTCGATCAGCTCATGAGCCCTCTCAGGCTGGTCAAGCATAATGAACGATCCTATCAGGCGGTTTTCATAAGGAGTGTAATTGACCCAGTCTCTCCTGCCATCCCTCCTGTCGAGGAAAAAGGCGTAATACTTCTCAAAGGTGTTGTAAACCTGCGGAACAGGAAGGTTATGCAGCTCATTGCACGGGGTGAGTGCGATGGTGGTTGATGTTGCATCGAAGTCACCCAGCTCCACGCAGCCGGGGATGTAGTCTATCTTCCTGACCTTCATGGCCAGACCCAGGGAGTTGTATAGATTTACACGGAATGTATCCCTGATGCCGGCTATCCTCCGGTAATTTTCACTCTCGCCCAGTATCTTCTGTATTTCAGCTGCATCCTTCAGTCCTTTCATTGTAAAGAAGTTATCCCAGTATGAGTGCATGGGTTTGGCTGAGTAGCCTTCATGGCTGATTGACTCGGGCACCAGGCCGTAATAGGCACGGATACTGTCATTCCCGTACCGGAAGTGATCCGTTGATCGTTCCGCAATAAGTGATTCAATATAGTCAACTGCCTTCAGGACGTTTTCGTTTTTTGATCTCAGGAAGGCGGTGTCACCGGTGAAATTGAAATACTCACGGATCAGGTAGATCAGCTCCCCGTGGCTGTCGTGCTCAGGCACAGGGTCAGGACCCCTTGAATCAACCACACAAGGCACCTTACCGTTCTCAAACTGGTACGACGCATACCAGTCAGTAAAATCCCTGACCTCCTCAACAATACCCGATTTGAGGAGTGCGGATGATGTCAGGGCCCCGTCGCGTATCCAGCTCCGTTCATAGGAGCGTGACCCTGGCTGGATGCCAACATTGTCCCTGTTGATCAGGATATAGACAAGATTTGATCTCCAGGTATCTATGATCCTATCAGCCGAAGGGGGCAGATTCAACCGGATGTGATCCGTTTTCGTCCTCCAGAAATCGGCCGCACAGTAAAAGGCGCCGGGTATATCTTTCACATTCATACTCCCTTTCAATGACTCTCTCCCATGATACGGGACTGCTGCGAAGAATTCCGCCCCTTCGCCGGGTTTCAGGTGAATTGAATATTTCACAACTCCGTTTGCCATCCCCGCCTTGTCGGTGGCTGCTTTGCCCGGAGGCATTCTTCTTTCGCGCAGCATGTCCACAAGATTGCCCTCATCGAACACGGCTGCACCGAAAGAATCATACGCCCTGGAAAAAAGGATGACCTTGTCATCAACCGCGATCCGGCCACCGGCCTCTTCACTTATGGTGTTGATCCTCCCGCTTCCTCCTGTTGTGTTGAGGAACTGGTAATAGGGATTTACCTGGAACGGCCGGACCAGCAGGTAAAACTCAAAATCAACAGGCCGGTCCGAGAGATTTTCAAATGAGTACCCGATATACAGCAGTGAATTCACATTGGCAGTGCCACCTGATGACACTCCCGTGACAAACTTCAGCCCGCCGTGCTGCCATGTTACTGACGGAACAAAGTCAGTCTCTCCGGCAGCCCCTCGAAAAACCATAGACTGAACCGGATCCGTATTGCTCCAGTTTACCAGGGAATCGCCTACTCTCAGCATCGGCTCAATGGAAAAGAGCGACTTGTCAACTTCAACCATTCCCGATTCGCTTATCAGAGCCTCCTTTGTGTCATTATTGACACCCGTCACAGTCCAGTACGATGCCTGTTCCGAGAAGTATCCGGGGTAGTCTCCTGCAGGTGAATTCTTCGCACAGTATATCAGGAAATCATTGGGTGTTTTGGTGCTGCCCACATCCGGGAATTCGATTTCTGTAATGCCGAATGTGCTGTCATCTTCCGGCCCTGTCATTTCCATTTTGAGATACCTCGCCTCCGCCTCTGGAAGTCTTACAAAGCTCACCTCTCCCCTGTTGGAAGAAACAGAGTATGCTTTCTTCCAGCTCCTGCCGTCATCCGACAGGTAAATCTCATAGCTCCCAGCCTGATGACCTTCCATCCACCTGATCTGAACTCCTCCGAATTCCCTTTTCACGATGAAATCAACGGTTATGTTCGCTATCTTCACTTTGCGGCTTTGCCAGAATGTTTTGTCGGAGCTGTCACCCATAAGATCAGGTGAATGCTTCCTGGCTGATGATGAAGCTGACAGTGCCGGCGCCGGCCATGAATGCCTTTCAGGCGCGAGGGGCTCAAACCTGAGGTCATCTATCCATATCGCACCCCTACCTCCGACAAATGATGCGACGGTAAACTCTATGCGGTCAAAGCGTTCAGGCTCACGGCCTTCGGCCGGTCCCCATGCAAACTCAATATGACGTTTTTTTATGCGGATCTTTTTCCACTCTCCGGGAAAGGAATAGTTACGGTTATTGACCCACCATACATTATTCCCTGTACTGTCAATGAACTTTATCTCAAAGTTGTTGGAAGGCGACTCGGCCTTCAGCCAGAAGGTAAACTCATAGTTTTCAGGGAGCTCTACCGGGAAGAACTTCTGTATCCCCCCGTAACCGGAACCTTTTGTGAAATCATAGTCGATTCGGATGGCATTGCCGGTGACTCCCTTCTCAGAGGAGTGGTTCATTGTAACCCCGTCAGACAGATTGTAAGACCATCCGTTTGCGTTTTCAAAATCATCAAGTGTCCTTACCTGGGCGTTGACGGCAGCAGCGGCAACAAAAAGAAACAGGAAGATGGCGATTGTTCTGCTGATGTGGCGCTCCATCGGGATAATGGTTTTTAATCAGATTTATCTGCCTGCATGTATATTACAGATAGCTGAACCCCAGCCTGTTGAGGCCTTTCTGGATAACAGGATCCTTCATCACGTAATCCCATACCAGCCCGGTCCTGAAATTTTCTATCATGATCAGCATTGGGCCCTGGTCAATGCCTATGAAATCATCATTGACCCAATTGGCGGTAGCGTTAAAGGAATCGTAATATCCGTATTTGCCCCACAACCTGTCTCCATACCTTTCATTAATCGATTGTATCGTAGGCAGAACAATCTCCGGAGCAAAGGGCAATGATGACAGAGACCCGTAAGGAGCAATGGTTCCGTCATCAAAATAGTTATAGTCAGGGCCGCTGGTCCCTCTCCCGGCGTAGCCAAGGAACTCTCTGCCGTCAAAGTTGTATCTGGCAGTGGGGCCGTCGCTTGCAGTGATACCCCAGCAGAGCGAATCATACCCCACCCACCCGTGAGGATTATCGATAGCATACTGCCGTTGTACATATGTTGCACGGCGTGAGTTTTCGAAGTAGTCGATCCCCTTCTCTTTCATGTATGAGTCAGCTATGCTGCGGAAGTCAATGAATGCCTGTGAGAACTGGTGACCGAACAGTGGTGGAAATGCCACATGAGAGAGGCCATAGTAAGGCGTCTGCCATTTATAGGAGCTTAACCAGGAGTTGTAGCTCTCTTCAGCGTTCTCCATCCCGCTCCCGGCGGCAAGTATATACAGAAAGAGCGCTTCGTTGTAACCGCTCCAGCCCATGTGATGAAGCCCCTGCTCAGGATGCCATCCCATGGAGATCTGACGTGCGTACTTACCCGTATCAGGCATCATCATGAAATTCCACTCCACGCGGTTCAGGATGAGATCAGCCTGTGACCGGATACGGCGTTCAGTCTCGTTGTCAAGATTGTAGTAATTACGGGCAAAGATTATTCCCATCAGAAGCAGTCCCGTATCAACTGATGAGAGTTCACATCTCCACTCCCTCGTGCCTGTGGTCATTCGCAGGAAGTGGTAGTAGAAGCCCTTGTAGCCGGTCACGGCAGTATCAGCACTCTGTACTGAATTGACGAAGAAGTCGAGGGTGTTCAGGGTTATCATGGCCGCATCGTCACGCGTAATCCAGTTCCGCTCCACGCCAACGGCAAAAGATGGAAGGGCGAATCCGGTAGATGCGATGCTGGCCGGTGCCCATTCCGCAGTGCGGTCCTTTACTATTCCCCATTCGGGATGATGCTCCATCAGAAAGAACTGAAAAGTCTTCTGCTGGATGGAGTCAAGCATTGCCTCTTCTCCGGCGGACAGATTATAATGGGCCTGGCCCTTTGAAGTGTAGTTGATCTGCACCTGCCGATTGCAGGAGGCCAGCACAAGGACCGCCAGTATGATAAGGTATGTCGTTCTCATCTCTTTTCAGTATGTAAATCCAAGTTTGTCAAGACCGGCTCTCACTTCCGGGGCAGACATGAAGAGATCCCACAGAAGCCCGGTCCGGTAGTTCTCAATCATGCAAACGATTGGACCCTGATCAATAGCCAGGTATGATGTTCCCCACCAGCCGGCCGTTGCATTGAAGGCATCGTAGAACCCATACTGGCCCCAGGTCCGGTCACCCAGCACATAGTAGAAATGCCTGGTTGCATTCATCGACTGTTCAGGGGTATAAGGGAATGATGAGAGAGCCGCCGTAGGGGTTATCACCCCCAGGTCATTGGTGGGCGAATGTGCACTGTAACCCAACTGGTTGTCGCTGGCGGTGAGTCCCCAGCAATCACTGCTGTAACTTACGTAATTACTTGGGTTTGTCTCGCAATGCTTCCAGTTGATAAGGGTGTGAGCAACGTTCTGATCCCAGTAATTAACATAAATATCATCAAGATCACGCGGATCCAGTCCAAGGAAGGAGTAATGCGTGAAGAAGAGCGGTCCCCCGTATGGCCAGCCCATGGGCAGGGTAATGCCGTAATAGGAGCTGCCGTTCAGAATAGCTCCGTTATTCATATACCCGTATCTGTAAGTATCCCTGCTGATGGTATGAGTGGGTGATCCGGCCCCAAGAACATAACAGATCAAAGTTTCATTGTAGCCGCGCAGCATCATGTTAATGTTGAACCCATAGTTGGGCGACCAGTGCCAGTACAGGGCATTCAGCCCCTGCGTGAAGAAATCAAACTCTACCGCATGCCACAGGATATTTATCCGATTGATAAGGAGTTCCTCTGCCGGCACCCCGGGATCGAGGTACTGACGGAATGCGATAAGTCCCTGGATGAGGAACGAGGTTTCCACGAGGTCTCCGCCATCGTCCTTCTGGCTGAAAGGTACCGTTTTGCCTGTAGCTCCGTTGAGCCAGTGAGGCCACACCCCGTGATAACGGTCACAGGTTTCCAGAAAACCGAGGATCTTACCCATGTGGGCAAGTCCTTCAGCCCTGCTGATAAAGCCCCTCTCCATGGCAACTATCATGCCCATGACACCGAAGCCTGATCCGCCGGTGGTGACGATGTCGCCGGAGCTGTTGCGTTCGCGTGCCAGGCCGCTGGAAGGATGCGCAAAGTCGTAAAAATACCTGAATGTCTGCCGTTGAACAAGTTCAAGCAACTCGTCATCCGTGATCAGCGGGAATTTCGGCGTCGGATCAAGGTCTGTAATGAAGGAGTTTGAAAAACCGTCGAAAGTAAACCCATTCAGTCCTTTGAGGCTGGTTGTGATGACAAACGAATATCTCCTGTAATAGTCAAGGGTGCCGGTAGTGGTAACCGTCACCCTCCGGTTACCGTCAGAGAGAGCGAGGGCTGCCGGTACCTGGAAACTGAAATATGACTGATAATCAGACGGATTCAGGGCTTCGGAAAAAGTAACAACTATTTGGGTCGCCGTCCTGCTGACATTTTTCGGCAAGGCAGGAGGCATGAAGGGCTGGTCGTTAACGGTGATTGAACTAATCACCATTCTCCCGTTGACAGTCCTGAAGTTATAGATGACACCCGGAAAGGTCTCACCGTTTACTCCCCTGATCGACGAGGTGACCTCCAGCGTGTACTCTGCATAGTGCTCCAGGTTCTGAGCGGGAGTGAAAGCTACTGTCCTGTTGTCGTCGATGAAGGAATAAGCTCCGGTGACCAGGGTGATGCCGTTCTTTTTCACAAGAACGCTTTTCCGTGCCGAAGCAGTATCGAGTACATTGCTGAACTCGATAACAGCATTTTTATCCACCGGTATCTCCCCCACAGTGTTCTGAAGATCAAGATAAACGGTGCCTATCTTTGCCCTTATAAGCTGGACATTACCCGTATTGCCGCCACCCGGATCCTTTTTTTCACAAGACAGGACCAGTACCGCAAGTGCAATCAGCCACGCTCCTAATAACCTCCTACGCATGTTTAATTTTATTAAGGAAAAAAGGAAGGGTCCGGGCGCTTGCCTGGACCCTCCATAAACATAAACCAATAAACTGTTACGGTTTCTCCGAATTATACATCAGGCCAATTTCTGTTTCTGTAAGTGCCTTGTGCCAGAAACGGACGTCATCAAGCTGTCCTTTGAAGTGATTGTTCCCCGGAAGAGAATAATCAGCCCATTCATCACCTATGGTCCTGTTGTTCCTGCCCTGGATGAAGCCTAGTGCCAGGTGGTTGCCTGCGGCAAGACCTGCGTACTTAAGTCCGGTCAATCTTACTCTTGTTATCAGCGACATGCCACAGATTGAAGTCGAAACTCTTCATCTTCTGACCGTTAAAATAGAGAGTGCCAACTTTTGTTGGGGCATTGTAGGTATAGATGATATTAGTCCAGTTATCCTTCAGCAGTGCAGTCATCTCGGCAATAGTCAGGCTCCTTGCATAAGTCCATCCCTTCCAGCCGAGGTCGGCCAGTGATGGGAACCACATGTCCTCAGACGCTGTGCCGCCCGGATACTCGTACTGGAAAGCAAATTTCGAGCCGTCATAGCTACCGAATACCTCATACTGGAAGCCGTTCCATCCGGCCAGACCCATGACAAAATGCCCGTTGGTCTTATCGGCTGAGTTGGTCTTCATCCAGAATGCAACAGTGAAGCTGTTGGAGTTCATGATCAGATCACCGTTGGGGATCTCGATCAGGCTTGTGGTACCGTTGAAAGTGGCAGCCTTGCCTGCAGCGGCTTTCCTTGATGCAGTATAGGTGATTGCAATCACATCAGCAGCTACGGGATCGTAGGCGCCAATAATGTCATTGGCGTTATCCTCGAAGGTGAAATGTGCTATTGCACCTGCAGGAGAAAAGGTGCCTTCGGTGGTGAAGGTTCTCTGGAACGGGGTGATGGCAAGTGCGTCCAGTGACTTCAGTCCTGCACCGAAACTGAGCTGGTAAAGAGCTCCGGTACCAAGGCTGGCCTGCGGCATGATAGTGATAGTCTTTCCCGATACAGTAACTGTCAGTGGGACATCGGCATCATCATAATCCTGTGCCATCGTGATGTTCGCAGTGGTGGCCGTTGCTGGATCCACATTAACATTAAAGGTAGCAACGATTGTAGGACTCACCGGAACATTGTTCGGTGATGTGGCACCATTGAGATCAATGGTACCGGCCATAAGTGAATCCAGTGCCAGTGGCTCCGGTTCCTTTTTGCAGCTGCTGAGCATAAGCGAAAATGCCACAGCAACAAAAAGCAAACTTGAAATTGCATTTTTTGTTTTCATACACTTTGTAATTTTAAAATTTAACATTCATTAGAACTATCTTTTAACCTACCAGTTAGGATTCTGTTCAAGGGAACCCTGTGATATATCAATTTCATTCTGAGGAATCGGGAATAACTCGTGCTTACCGGCAATAAAACCCAGAGGACCAAGCACCGGGGCAGCCTTGTTTGTCCTGACCAGGTCCCAGAACCTGTGTCCTTCAAGCGCAAGTTCATTCCTCCGTTCTTCAATGATAATGTCTCTTAATGGACCCTTGTTTGTTTCGGTAATGTCAGGGAGAATGCTGTTATTGCCCTGACGTGCCCTCCTTCTCACCTCATTAAGGTAAAGCAGTGCGTCATCGGGCTTATTATTCTCATTCAGGGCTTCTGCGGCTATAAGCAGAACGTCGGCATAACGGATCAGCCTCCTGTTATGGCCCCACTGAGTGGTAGTAGTGTTACCGGGGTACCATATCTTCTGGTTGTAACACTCCACCTCAATTACATTTCCCCCATCGTCAAGCGTCTCATCGGGGGTAGTCCCGTCGCCCAGGATAAGCACTCCGTCAAGTACTTCGCCCAGGTCAATAATGGTTGCTTCGAGGCGGGGGTCACCCGATTCAAAGGAAGCGCGCAGATCAAGGGAAGGTCTGTTGAAACCCCAGCCCCTGTTAGGCGATCCTCTGACTCCCTGAGTATTGGCATACTGGTTGCCGCCGGCGCCGTCCACCTCCATTGCACCTACCTCAAATACCGACTCCACTCCGTGTTCTCCCAGTTTGCCGTTGGCATCAGCGAAAACAGGCTCCAGGTCGTACTCATCAGATATAATGACTTCCAGCGCATACTTCTCCGCGTTGACAAAATCCTTTTTAAAAATATAAACCTTTGCCAGGAGCGATTTGGCCGCACCCTTCGTTGCCCGGCCTGCATCATCCGGACCGTATGCGCTCTTATCCGGGAGGTTCGCAATTGCATATCCCAGGTCAGCTATGATAAGGTCATAGATCTCTGCTGCAGTTGAACGCGGCACCTTGGTCGGAGGGGTGGTTACGGTCACCTTGGGGACTCCTCCAAAAGCCCTTACAAGGTCAAAGTAATAGAGCCCCCTCAGGAAACTGGCCTCTGCGACACAACGGTTCCGAAGGTCAGTGTTCATATCAATGGAGGGCACCTTCTCAATGACCACATTGGCCCTCTTGATACCTTCGTATAATGCGCTCCACCAGCGGTCAAGCCCATCCTGTGTCGTGGTATAGGTAAACTTGTCATACGGTCCGATGGTGGGAAGCTGGTCATTCGGGTTACTCCCCTTGTGGGCATCATCTGACATGATATCCATTATCGGATAACCTCCTGAATGGTACGCCCAGTTACGAATGGTTGAATATACAGCATTGGTTGCAAGCAATGCGTCTGATGCAGTCACGGGGAAGGCCTCCTGTGTCAGCTCTCCCTGCGGATCCTTCTGTAGAAAATCTTCGCATCCCGCCGTGATCAGAAGGAATGCCATCAGGATGATTGATATGGTAATCTTGGTTTTCATCTTTCTTAGAATTGCAGGTTAACACCAACTGAATAGACGGAAGTGATCGGATAGGCGCCGTAGTCTATCCCGTTCGACAGAACATCATAGCTTCCGATCTCCGGAGTGTAACCGGTAAACCTTGTCAGAGTGAAAAGGTTAGAACCCTTGACATATACCCGTAGCTGTTGCATGAAGGCCTTCTGTGATATACGGGCCGGCAGTGTATAACCAAGGGTGACACTCCTCAGCCTTATGAATGAACCGTCCTGAATAAACCTGTCGGAAGGTGTGAAATTGTAACCTCCAAAAGAGGGCCTGGGTTCACTGTTGCTTGTGCCCGGACCGGTCCATCGGCTGAAAACATGTTTCTCGAAATTATAGGGATCAGGCCTCACCACCTCTTTCCCGTTGAAGATCTTGTTACCTGTCTGACCCTGGAAGTCCAGGGAAAAGTCAATTCCCTTGTATTCCATCGAGCCATTAAATCCGAAAATGAGTTTTGGAATGGGCGAGCCGATGAATGTCCGGTCACGCCCGTCAATGACATCGTCATTTGTCATATCAACAAACCTGAGGTCTCCCGGACCTGCCTGAGCAGAATGGGGATAAGCGGCAAGCTCCCCCTCATCCTGGAAAATACCGTCTGTCTTGTACCCGTAAAATGCACCGATAGGCAGTCCGACACGGCTCAGCGTAACAGGCCTTCCGTCACCTAAATAACCGCCTATAAGCGTGGAGTCGACACCGCTGGTGCCTCCTATTTCAAGCACTTCATTATGAATGGTTGACCCGAGCACACCAACAGAGTAGGTGAAATCGCCCCTCTTCTCCCTCCAGTTCACGTTGAATTCAAATCCCCTGTTCAGTACGGAGGCAGCATTGTAGCGCACCTTCTGACCCTGTCCGTTGCCAAGATGACCCGGCGTGGAAAGTTCAACCAGAATGTCATTTGTCACACGGTTGTAAAAGTCAAATTCACCCGTGAGCTTGTTTGCAAAAAACCCAATCTCTGCGCCGATATCCGTCTGGGTAGTACTCTCCCACTTCAGGTCAGGATTGCCGCTTTTACCGTAGGTTGCAGCAGGTATCGGGGCATCTGGATTACCCAGCACGGCTATGATTGAAGACTGGACCCTCGCGTAACGGTCATAGTAACTTATCTTCTCATTGCCGATAATTCCCCAGCTTGCCCTGATTTTGAGTTTTGAGACTGCATCAACCGACTTCATGAATTGTTCATTCCCGATGTTCCAGCCAAGGGCAAATGACGGGAAATTGGAGAACCTGTTTTCCTTTGTAAATTTTGAGGAGCCGTCGCGACGGAAGGTGACAGTCGCAATGTACTTGTTGTCAAGCGAATAATTGGCGCGGAAGAGATAAGATATCATGGAATAGTAAAGCCCTGCATCAACACCGTTGGAAATCGACTGTATGGTATTGACATTGTTGGCGGGGTCATAGATATATGATGGACTGATATACCAGAAATCCTGTCCGTCACGCAGCACATTCTCCCCCGGCATTCCCATGAACTCGGATGTCGATTCCTGCATGGTATACCCGGCCACAAGATCCAGTGAATGAATATCGTTGAAAGTCTTCCGGTAACTCAGGGTGTTTTCCCAGAGCCAGTTCAGGTTATCAGAAGTACCCTTGTACAGATCGCTCAGGATGTTCTGCTGCTGAGAGGCGGTGCCATCAGGATTGTATACTGTGTAGGCCGGCGTGAAACTTGTCGATTTGTTATATGAGGCGTCAACCCCGAAGCTTGTCCTCAGAGTAAAGGAATCGAGAAAGGCAGCCTCTGCAAAAATATTTCCGACACCCCTGATCCCTTTCCTGAAATCATTGGAGTAGGCCAGCTGAGCCAGGGGATTACCTACATTATATACCACGGCAAAGGAGCCGTCAGGATAGTAAGGCCCGAGAACCGGCTGTGCACGGTAGACCGAGTAAGTTACATTTGGTGCATTCTGCTGGGTGTATGGCGCAATTGTCAGATTGTTACCCAGCTTCAGGAATGGCGTTAGATTGTAGGTGTTATTGAGCTTGAGCGTAATACGGCTGTAGTTCGATTTGTCAATAATGCCATCCTGTATGAACGCACCAATGCCCACGTAATACTGGGTCAGTTTTGTCGCTCCGGTGACAGAAAGCTGATGGTTCTGTATCGGGGCAAGACCAAACACCAGGTCCTGCCAGTCGGTGTTTGGAACAAGATCGACGTTATTGTAAGACCCGGCAACTATCTCGTTGGAGATGATGGCAAACTCCCTGCCGCTGAGCAGGTCAATTTTATTTGCAAGGTGCTGAATTCCAAATTCAGAGTTGATGTTGAAGCTGGCCTTCTCCTGGCCCATCGTGCCTGTTTTTGTTGTGATGATGATGACCCCGTTCGCACCCCTTGATCCGTAAATGGCCGTTGCGGATGCATCCTTCAGCACCTCCATGGAGGATATGTCGGATGAGTTCAGGAAGGAGATGTCATCAAGAATGACACCGTCAACCACAAAGATCGGCGAGGAGTTATTGAAGGTGCCAACACCCCTCACTCTCACGGCAGCCCCAGCTCCGGGAGCTCCGGATGTGCTTATCACCTGCACCCCGGTGACTTTTCCCTGCAGCCCCTGCTCGGCATTCAGTGATGTGATCTTCAGCAGGTCATCAGTCTTGACAGAACTGACAGACCCTGTAAGGTCACTCTTTCTAACAGTACCGTAGCCTATGACCACCACTTCATCCATCAGGGTGGTCTCAGTCGCAAGGAGAACATTGATCACTGTCCTGCTGCCAATAACGATTTCCTGGTTAATCATTCCAACCATTGAAAAAACAAGAGTATCCGTGGGCAAAGCACTCAGTGTGTAAGTGCCGTCAGTGTCGGTCATGGTTCCCCTGAAGGTGTTTTTGACAAGAACAGATGCACCGGGGAGCGGGATGTTCTGATCATCAACGACTGTTCCCCTGATCGACACCTGTGCCTGCAGAGGGCCCAGGTAAAAGAGGAACAGAAACAGGATTGAGAGAATTTCTTTCATGATGGGCGGATATTTTAACCAAGTTATGAAGTAATAACCATGCATTCTGCTAACGATAGCGTCGTTTGATTTTCTCAAGCACAAAATTTTAAATCGTCTACACCTATATATTACCACAACAATCAGGAATATATAATTGTTTATCAAATATTTATAAATTGATTATAGCTATAGCAACATCAGGCGCCGGAACCACGTCCAACGCACCTTAACACAAAGGTGACTAATCCTTGAATTTTAATGATTACAAAATTCAAAGTAATATTTATATAATTCACACATAATAAGATATGCACAGACGGGCATATTGTCCGTCTGTGCATATATGGTTGCTCGTTGAGGTGTTGCAACAACACCTCAACGGCATGATCCGGAATGATCTGTATTTAATATCCCAGCGTGAACTCCTTCTCCGTAGCCGGTATACCTTCCTTCATCCACTGAGGCATCGGCTCTCCCCTGAGGTAATGATGGAAGAACTGCGCCATCCGTTTCTGGAAGTCGATCCTGTTCGGCAGCTTCAGCGGCCAGTGTGGCTCGCCGTTGTAGTTGAGCAGCCAGGCGGGTTTGCCGAGACGACGCATCGCCACGAAGAACTCGATGCCCTGGTACCATGGCACTGCGCCGTCCTGGTCATTGGCCATGATGAGTATCGGCGTCTCAATCTTGTCGACGGAGAAGAGCGGTGAGTTCTCCCAGTAAAGGTGAGGCGCCTCCCAGATCGTAGCCCCTATGCGGCTCTGCTGGTGCTCATACTGCATTGACCGGTTTACTCCCGACTCCCACCGAATGCCTCCGTAGGCACTGTACATGTTCACCACCGGAGCACCTGACTCTATTGCAGCAAACAGGGTGGTACGGGTTGCCAGGTAGGCAACCTGGTAACCGCCCCAGCTGTGACCCTGTGCACCAATACGCTTCTCATCAACGAACCCCTCTTCAATGAGTGACATGATGCCCGGCATAACGCAGTTATAGGCGCTCTGTCCGGGATATCCGTCTATGTAATAAACATCAGGATTGAAAACAAGGTAGCCGTTGCTTGTATAATAATGATAATCAATGGTTGACCTGCCCGGTTCGAGGTTCCTGTGCCTGAACAGCTCGGTTGAGCTCTTTTCATAGAAATTGACTATCATAGGGTACTTCCGTGAAGGATCAAATCCTTCCGGCTTGTACAACAGCCCTTCAATCTTCCTTCCGTCAAGGGAGGTCCAGCTGACAAGCTCGGCCGTGCCCCACAGGAAATCCTTCTGCTGGGGGTTGACATCGGTAACCCTCTTCTCATTCCTGAAAGAGAGGTCCGTTACCAGGTAGTCAGGGAAGAGGCCGAAGTTCTCCTTAGTATAAATGAGATTATCACTCTTTTTTGCCTTCACCGGTGTTCCCAGGCCGTAATCGCCTCCTGCAAGCCATTGCGGCTTCTCCCTCTTACGGAGATCTATCGAATAGAAGCCCTGGCCCCTGGTCACCTCATTGGTACCGTGCAGGTATTGTCTCTCTGAAGGATCAATGTAGTCATTGTCGGTATCGAAGTCCAGCAGCCTGTACCGGATTCCTTCGCTCCGTCCGTTACCCGTAAGGTTTTGGGGTGCCCGGGCAGCAGCAGGGTCAAGCGACCATATGTCATACCTGTCAGAGACAAGGAATGCCTTGTCATCCTTCAGCCATCCTGCCGGAGGGTATGACCCGGGGAGGTCCGGAACATCATTCTCTTCATCCCATACCCTCAGAGTTGCCGGAGTGGTCAGCCGTTTATCCCTTCCTGCTGCAACATCCCACGCGTACCATGAGCTGTCAGCCTCCTGATACCAGAACAGGTAATTGCCTGCCGGCGAAAAACGGGTCCTTGCCCTGAGCTTCTCCTTGATCTTAACGGCATCGCCGGTGAGCACATCAACGATCCATACATCATTTCCGGCATTTCCCTCCCACATCGATTCGAGTTCATAGGGAAGAGAAGAGAAGGCGGCAACCTTCGGGCCGTCACCCTTGTCGGGCAACTGAATATCAGGCCTCTCCTCTGTCGCCAGCTGTACGGCCTTTTTCCTGTCAGCGTGAAAAACGGCAGTGTAACTCTTCTTAATATCACGCGGCTTGCTGACCAACTGCGCCGTCTTCAGCCTGCCTTCCGCCCAGTGCCATACATCCACTACTGCACGGTCCTCATCAAGCACCGTCGTGTCCTTAACCTTGTATGCCGGGGAAGTGCCGAAGAAGAGCCTCGGACTGTTTTCGGCGAAGGTCAGCCTGGCATTCTCATTGATGATCCATCCCTCAGGGAGACCCTGTGTTCCGCTTGTGGCAGCCATTGACGCCAATCCCTTGCCATCCCAGTAACAAAGTGAATATGTGTTCCCTGTCTTGTCCTTCTCATCAAATGACAAGATGAATGCGGCCCTCTCTCCTTTCTTATCGAGTGAGAGCTGCTTATACTTCGCCTTGCCCGAATAGAGGGTGCTCGTTGTACTCTTTTTCAGGTCAATGATGAAGACGCCGGGTTCAAGCCCGTTGTCGTCACCTGTGGTTGTATAGATAAGCTTCTCCGCCTCTTCGGCAAAGAGATACTCGGTCACGAACCTGACCGAATCGGTCAGGCCGGTGCTGAGGTTACGATAATACATTGTATATCCGTTATCGGCCGACTCGCTCTTCGGTTTCTTCCCGTTCTCTTTTCCTGACTCTCTGCCTGGCTCCCTGGCGGCTTCCTTGCTGATCTCCTGCAAATTTTCCTTACCTCTGCTTATGACCTCAGGCTTGCTCTCAGCACCACTCTCCTTTGGGGTTTCCTTAACGGCCTCCTGTCTTTTTTCTATGACGGACTCACTGCCGGTTTCCTTAACGGCCTCCTTACTGTTCTCCCCGCCGTTGCCCGTGGTGTCTTTCGGTGATGCAGACTTATCCTTCAGCGGCTCGGTCTGCCACGCTATCCAGCCTGCCCATTTTGCCGGCACCTTGAACGATTTCAACCTAACTATAGTATCAGTCATACCGGTGGCAACATTATAAATTCCAAGCTTGTCAAGCGGCATCTCCTCCTTCTTTGTCTTTTTAAGTTTCAACGCTCTTACCTCTTCCAACGGAGGCTTGATCGTGAAGAACAGGAACTGCGAGTCAGTTGAAATAGTGATGCCAGTGGCGCAGTTGAACGATGACTTCAGCTCCCCGTTCCCGTCATATAGCGTGACCACCGGATCACCCAGCGAAGGTTCGGCTTTGAATGCAATAAGCGAACCGTCATCGGAGATCACCCTCTCTGATATACGGTTCCACGTTACCAGGTCGTCAATAGTCAGTGCCTTTTTCCCCTGAGGTGTGGCATGGAGTGTAAGCAGCATGAGCAGGTATAATGCAATACTTCTTTTCATATCATAATGATGTTGGTTTCAGAGCCTAAAAATAATACTTAATAGATACGGCAAAAGATGTTTTGCGGCGGATCATAAGGCTTCAGGCCCTTTATAATGTTAATTTTCCATAAATTTGAATATCGCATTTCGGAACCTTATAATCTGAATAATGGAAATAAGAAAACGAACTCATGCTCTGTTGCTGCTGGCGGCAGTCTCTGTTGCCGCTGTGGCACAGGGGACGGTCGTCACCGGCATAATCCGGGATAACCGTGACGTTCCGATCGTAGGAGCCACAATATGCCAGGTGAATACCTCAAACTGCACAGCAGCTGACATGAACGGCATATTTCATCTCCTCCTTGAACAGGGAAAGGAGATGAACCTGCAGGCAGAGTGCCTCGGCTTCAATCCCGTGGAGGTCGTTATTGACGAATCAACGGCCTACCCTCTGAAGATCACCCTTACCCCTGTTTATATACCCGATGACCTCTTCCCTGATGACAGTTACAATGAATATGGCAACGGGGTCATCATGCGGTCATCACTTACCATGGATGCCATCTTCACGGATTTTGCACAGTTCACCCCTTCACTGGGTTCACACAATACCGACCTGATGAAATCTTTCGCTGTGATCGGGCCGGAGCTGGGGGTTTCATTTTCAAGGGTATATTTCGGACTCGGGATTGGAATGGGTTACAACTACAAGGATGACACAGATTCTCTCATTGTTGACCTTAAAAATACCTCTTACAAGCTTAATATAGGCTATGACCTGGTGAGCTCCGCCAGGATACGGCTTACTCCCCTGATCTCGTTACGATGGCTTAGATACAGGCTGATGAACTACCCGGGTGACCGTAAAATATCTCTCACCAGTTATCTTGAGGAGAGGGATATCGAACTGAGGTTTAATCAGACTGTAGCAGTGGCAGGACTGAACATGGAATACATCATGTATTCAGGTCCGCGAGGCAGCAGCGACTATTGGTCATTAGGGGTGGCAGGAGGGTATGCGATAAAGCTGAACCGGACTCCCTGGGTCTATTCAAGGGGTAACCGGGTGATGACGGATAACATGATCGGACTGAACCCCCTGACCTTCAGTATAACCATTTCATATTACACCATTGTCAGATAACAGGCACAGATTATCAGTAATTATAACAACATCATCCAATGAACTACAGAAAACTTGGAAAGACCGGTTTTGAGGTCTCGGAGATATCCCTTGGCACCTGGCAGGTGGGTGGCAAATGGGGGTCAAAATTCGATCATGACCTGGCGGAGTCAATAATCCGCGAGGCCATTGACAGTGGAGTGAACTTTATTGACACCGCAGATGTCTATTCTGATGGTGAGAGTGAAAGAGCCGTTGGCAAGGCAGTGGAACGCTCCGGCAAAGAGGTGCGTATTGCCACCAAATGTGGCAGGCAGATAAACCCGCACGTTAATAAGGGATACACACCTGCCGTACTAAGGGGCTATGTCGAAGACTCTCTCAAAAGGATCGGAACGGATTGTCTTGACCTGATTCAGCTGCATTGCCCTCCTGGTGAGGTTTACTACAGGCCCGAGATCTTCGGTGAGTTTGAAAAGATGAAGGAGGAGGGAAAGATACTCAATCTTGGTGTCAGCGTTGAAAAGGTTGAGGAGGCCATCAAGGCCATTGAATTTGAAAACGTCACCACCGTGCAGATAATATATAATATTTTTCGCCAGCGGCCCCGTGAAAAGTTGTTCGATATGGCCAGGGAAAAGAATGTAGGACTGATAATACGGGTTCCGCTGGCCAGTGGCATGCTATCAGGCAAGTTCACCTCCGAAACCCGGTTCGCACCCGGCGATCACCGTTTCTTTAACCGCGGCGGCATGATGTTCGACAAGGGGGAGACCTTTGCCGGTGTACCATACGAGACCGGCCTGAAGGCGATATCACGCCTGAAGGAGCTCTTCCCGGCAGGAATACCCCTGGCACATGTGGCACTGAGATGGATCCTCATGCGTGAGGAGGTCAGCTGCATCATCCCTGGTGCCTCATCACCTGACCAGGTCAGAACAAACCTTGAAGCAATGTCGCTAACACCTCTTACAGAGGAGCAGCTCAGTGCGATCGGCAAAGTATATGAAGAGGATATTAAACCTCTGGTACACCAGCTCTGGTGATGATGGCACAGAGTGATCAGAGGACTTTTTCCGCCATTCACCGGCCATATACCGCATTTGACCCTTCATCAGTTCAGATCGTGGAGCCATAATTAATATATTTGTTGCAAGGTTGCCCTTCAAGGGCAGGTGAAACGAAATTTATAAACACTTAAACTGCTTTTTTTTACCGGATGGCTGAAAATGGAACGGTGCTTATCGTCGGTGCCGGAATAGGGGGAATTGCCACGTCGATATTTCTTGCCCGAAGTGGCTTCAAGGTGGATGTGTACGAGAAGAACATCTCTGCAGGTGGCCGGTGCGGTCATATAGTCCGTGACGGACACCGTTTCGACGTTGGGGCAACCATAGTACTGATGCCCGAGGTATACCGCGACGTCTTAAACTCCCTCGGGCTGACGCTTGAGAAAGACCTTCGCATGAAGCCGATGGATGACATTTACACCCTCTGGTTTGACGACGGCACCAGCCTTGCCTTTACCACTGACAAAAAGCGGATGGAGGAGCAGCTGGAGAAGATCGAGCCCGGAAGTTACGCAAGGGCCGAGAGATATGTAAAGACAGGTTTCAGGCTCTATGTCATGGCCTTCGAAAGACTCCTCGGCCGCAATTTCACTAAGTTCTTCCAGTTTTTCAACCTGGGCAATGTGATGCTTCTGATCAAGCTTAAGACCTACCTGAGGCATTACAGTTATACCGCGAGGTTCTTCAGGTCGGAGCACCTCCGGATGGCATACACCTTTCAGAATATTTACGTGGGCCAGAGCCCCTTCAGTGCCCCGGCACTCTTTTCTATGATTCCCGCGGCAGAACTGACCGAAGGGTCAATGTTTCCTGTCGGTGGCATGTACAGTGTCGCCGAAAAACTGATGGCAAAAGCAGTTGAACTTGGTGTCGGGTTCCATTTTGCGAAGCCGGTGATGAAGATCACGACCGAAGGAGGCAAGGCCACCGGTGTTCTTTTCACTGACGGCACCGAGGCAGCGGCTGACATCATTGTTGCCAATGCCGACCTGCCTTATGTCTACCGTGAGCTTCTGCCTCCGGGTAGCAAATCACGCCGCATTGAACGTATGAACTACTCCTGCTCAGCGCTGGTGCTCCACTGGGCGCTCGACAAACAGTATCCGCAACTCGGGCATCACAGCACATTCCTCGCAGACAGCTTCCGTGAGGGACTGGATAAAATATTCAGGGATAAGTCAATGGGGGACGACCCATGCTTCTATATTCATGCCCCGGTCCGCACAGACCCTTCAGCAGCCCCAGAAGGATGTGACACCCTGTCAGTGGCTGTCGGGGTAGGCCACCTTGACCCGAAACATCCGCAGGACTGGGACCTTTTGACTGAAAAGGCCAGGAGGGCAGTATTCCGCAAACTCAGGAACATAGGAATTGATGATATTGAGGAGCATATAAAATTCGAGATCGTCACAACCCCGAACAGCTGGGAAGAGGCACTCAATGTAAGCAGGGGATCAGTCTTCGGCAGCATAGGGCATAATATCCTGCAGATGGGATGGTTCAGGCCCCATAACAGGGACAGGCGTTACAGGAACCTCTATTTCACCGGGGGTAGCACACATCCCGGAAACGGCATACCTATGGTGCTTCTCTCGGCAAGACTGGTATCGGAAAGAATAATAAACGAACAGATAAGTGTTTCAGCGGGGAAGAGATGAAAACAGTGGATAAATTCATGGCAATATTTGAGTCTGTTGACTTTGAAAAGATAATTGACCATCCGAATATTCTTATTGCTGCCAGGTTCTGGGATAATGAAAGGTATTGCGCGGCCCGTACCTGCTACCGGTTCATGCGGGCGCTTGATGACCTCATTGATGATCATAAGGCAGCCAACAAAGGCATTCCTGAAGCCGACAGGGAAAGATTTGCGGAAAATGTGAAGGAGTGGATGGGCATGGTCCGGGAAGGCATAGACACATCACCCTTCTGCAGTGATCTTAAGGATACCGTTGAGCGGTTCAGGGTCCCGATATGGTCTCTGGAGGCCTTTGCCGAATCGATGCTCTATGACGTGACCCATGACGGGTTCGCAACACTGGACGAATTCATAAGGTACTCCGGAGGGGCTTCAGTCTCACCGGCATCAATATTCGTACACCTGGCCGGACTTCAGGAGAGGGACGGCAAGTATTACGATCCGCCCTTCGACGTCCGGAGAACGGCAGAACCGTGCGCAATGTTCAGCTACTTCGTGCATATTATACGAGATTTCAGGAAGGACCAGCTCAATAACCTGAGTTACTTTGCAGATGACATGATGGTTAATCACGGCCTCACCCGCAAAAGCATGCTTGAGATGGCACAGGGGGCGCCTCTGACCAAAGGATTCCGGGCCATGATGCGCGAATACCTTGACATTACCGATAAGTACCGCCTCAGCACGCTGAAAATTATGGAAGAGGTCTGTCCTCAGATGGAGCCTCGCTACCGGCTGAGCCTCGAGATCATCTTCGACCTCTACATGATGGTCTTCGAGCGCATCGACCCGGAACACGGTACCTTCTCGTCCGCAGAGCTGAATCCCACTCCTTCGGAAACCAGGGATCGCGTAAAGAGGGTCATTCTGAGGCAGTAGACCTCAGTCTTCAGTCTTCAGTTAATCAGTAATTTACTTGACTGTGAACTGCCGACTGCCGACTGAAGCTTATTGCCAAACCGGCATTAATTATTATTTTGCGGGGCAAAACCCAGCATGGTGTTCAGGAAGATCCCGCATACATACGTTATAGTCTTTAGCATCGTAGTCCTGTGCGCGGTACTGACATGGGTGATCCCCGGAGGAGCCTTTGACAGGGAGACCGTCAGCGTCAACGGAATAGACCGCAGCGTGGTTATACCCGGATCATTTCACTTCACCGACAAGAATCCCCAGACATGGCAGGTTTTCTCCGCCCTTTTCGACGGCTTCGTCGACAAGGCTGACATAATCGTATTCATCCTCATCATCGGAGGCGCTTTCTGGATCATGAACGAAAGCAAAGCCATCGATGTGGCAATAGGATCGGTACTTCGCTTTACAGGAAAGATGGGCAACAGGGGACTGATAAGGAAGATTGGCGTCGATAACCTTATCTTCCTGCTCATAATGACGATGTTCAGCTTCTTCGGTGCCGTCTTCGGAATGAGCGAGGAGACCATCGCCTTCACCATAATCTTCGTCCCCCTGGCTGTCTCCATGGGCTATGACTCGATAGTGGGCGTCTCGCTCTGCTTTGTGGCTGCCGCCCTGGGCTTCGCCGGCGCCTTCCTTAATCCGTTCACCATAGGCATCGCACAGGGACTGTCAGACCTCCCTCTCTTCTCTGGGCTGGAATACCGTCTGTTCATGTGGGTGATTATCAGTGCTTTAGGATTCGCATACATACTCCGTTATGCCCGCCGGATAAAAAAGGATCCGACCCGCTCACCCGTCATGGAAGATGACGACTACTGGCGCAAACTGCATTCCACAACACAGTTGAAAATTGATTACCATACCCCGGCCTCGGCATGGGCGACCTGGATAATGCTCATCGCGGTAATGGTTGTCTTTTCCGTTTTCAGACCGATGACGGCTCTTTCTTTTGGCGAAGGGGAACTAAATATTCCGGCGATACCCATCCTGACGGGTCTGTTTGCGGTGACCGGATGGATCACACTCAGAAAGTCGGTTCACTTCTTTGTCATAGACCTGCTGCTCTTCACAATACTGTTCCTTATCACAGGAGTGATGGGCTACGGATGGTACATCATGGAGATCGCCACCCTCTTCTTCGCAATGGGACTGGCAACCGGCATTGCCATGAGTTATGGTGCCAACAAAATCACCAAGCTCTTCCTCGACGGGGTTAAGGATATTCAGTCGGCAGCGCTGATAGTAGGACTTGCAGGCGGCATCATCATCATCCTGCAAAACGGCAACATCATTGACACACTCCTTTACAAGCTTTCAGAGTCAATCTCGGGTACAGGCAGGATGGCATCGGTGACCATGATGTATGTTGTACAGAACCTGATAAACCTTGTGATGCCTTCAGGGTCGGCCAAGGCAGCCCTTACAATGCCCATGATGTCGCAGTTCTCCGACCTGATCGGAATCTCACGCCAGGCTACTGTGGTTGCCTTCCAGCTGGGTGACGGATTCACGAATATGATAACACCGACGTCCGGAGTCCTCCTGGGAGTGCTCAGTGTTGCGAAGATCCCCTATGAAAAGTGGTTCAGGTGGGTGCTGCCGTTCATCCTTATGCTGCTTGTCCTGGGCTTCCTACTGCTAATACCAACGGTTTTTATGGAGTTGAAGGGATTCTGAGGGGATTTGCGACTGTGTCCGCCCGCCGGCGGATTTGCGATTATTTACAATACTTAATCACCCCGATACGCCTAACGGCTATCGGGGCAAGCTCTACGGCCAAATTTTATATTCACGGCCTTGATCTACAATACTATAATCCCTCCGGGCTGACTATTGCCTACAGCATATTGCCTAAAAAAAACCGTTCGGGAGATACGAACGGTTTTTTTGCGGTCAAGCTGCATCAGAAGTTGTATCCTATGGATAATCCAAAACCTGTATTTTTATATACCGCCTCATCATCAGCTTCTTCAATCTCAGGATTTATTTTCAGCAAACCCATCTGTGCATTCAGCTGAAAGTAAAGGCCCATATCCAGCTCATAGCCCGCAAAAATATTGGCACCTGCATCGAAAGGCCTGTAGTAGGCGTGATCAACATCCCAATATTCATCAAAGGTGATTTTATTTTTGAATTTGATCTTCTGCTCATAGATGAAGGGTGAAGCATCAGCTTTCTGCTTCCCCCCTATCCCTACGGCAATATAAGGTCCAAACCCAAGAAGAATATGGCCGTTAAGGAATTCAGGTCTGAAGATCAGGTTTAGCGGAAGCTCAAGGAAAGTTATCCTGGTTGTTGTGGTATAGTCGCTTCCTGATGACTTGGTGGTAAAAAATATATCATTGTTCTTTGATCCTTTTTGGCTGACAAGAATACCGCTTTGGAAGCCAAAATCATTTGCAAAAGGAATGATCACCTTTGCCCCGGCATGAAATCCGACGAGCAATCCGTTATCAAGTTTGTCCCCATAATGGTCTTTGCCGGTAACGTTCTGGAAGTTTGGTCCGGCTACAACGCCGAAGCTGACCTGTGCCTGAAGCGCAGTGACAGATAACACCAATGTTGCGATTACAGATAAAATCCTGGTTTTCATAATTTAACTGTTTGGTTAATAAAGTCTGTTCTTATAAGAATTACTTTTTCTCAGCTTCAGCAGATGCCTCGGCGATCATCTTTTCGTTGGCCGTTATCAGGAACTCAAACCGGCGGTTCTGAGCCCGGCCCTCTTCAGTCTCATTGTCATACTCGCAAACGTTCTCCAAAAGGCCTTTCGTGGTGACCTGAGCATGGTTGTTCAATCCGGGGATGGCAGCCCGACGTTATTTCATTGCCCTGGTCAGGATTCCCATCACGCCACGGATGAACGTGGCTGATGTAAGCACCTTAACCACAGGATGTGTGGCAGTGCGTCGCCGCGTCGTGGTTGTGCGGGTGCCGCGTCCGGTAGTACTGCGTCCGGCATCCCTTTCCCTTGCCTTCCTCTCCTCCGCCTCGCTCCTCTTCATCTCTGCCGCTTTAATCTTCCTCTCGAGCATCTCAGCCGCACTCTCCGGGTCAACGTCGCGCGAGTACCTGGTCACCAGCTGTGATGACCTGTTAATTTCGCCGATCTCCCCGGGGGTGAGGATATCCATCCTGCTCATCGGGGCGCGCACCATCATGGCTGCAAGAGGTGTCGGTATCCCTTTTTCATTAAGCGCCGTAACTAGCGCTTCTCCGGTTCCGAGTGAGGTAAGTGCAGTCTGAGTGTCATACCATGTTGATATTGGAAAGTTCTCAGCGGTCAGCTTGATATCCTTCCTGTCATTGGCAGTGAATGCCCTGAGGGCATGCTGTACCTTGAGACCAAGCTGCGCCAGCACTGACGAGGGAACATCCATCGGGTTCTGTGTGATGAAATAAACTCCCACGCCCTTCGATCGGATCAGCTTGACTATTGTTTCAATCTGTTCAAGCAGCGTCTTACTGGCCTGGCTGAAGATGAGGTGCGCCTCATCTATGAAGATCACCAGCTCGGGTTTCGGCTGGTCACCCCTTTCAGGCATAGTGTTGTAGACCTCCGCCAGCAGTGACAGCATGAAGGTGGAGAAGAGCTTGGGTTTATCCTGTATGTCTGTCAGGCGGATAATGTTGATATATCCGTTGCCGTTGCTGTCCCTGCGCATCAGGTCCATGACGTCAAACGACTCCTCGCCGAAGAAACGCTCTGCACCCTGCTGTTCAAGCTCTATTATCTTCCTCAGTATTACACCCGTAGATGCCGGAGACATTGCCCCGTACTCATTTTCAAGCTCGGCCTTCCCCTCACCCTGCAGGTACTGTATCACCTTCCTGATGTCTTTCAGGTCAATCAGCCCGAGTTGATTGTCATCACAGTACTTGAAGATGATTGACATGATCCCTGCCTGGGTATCGTTCAGGTCAAGGATGCGTGAGAAGAGCACGGGACCGAACTCCGATACGGTTGCACGGAGCCTGACCCCTTCCTGATCAGATATGGTAAGCAGCTCGACGGGGAAGCCCATGGTCGAATATGGAAGATTGATCTTTTCATGCCGGTCCTTAATGAACGCATTCTCCGTTCCCGGTCGGGCTACTCCGCTGAGATCCCCCTTGATGTCCATCACCAGTGACGCGATACCTTTGAGCGAGAGTTGTTCAGAGATAACCTGCAGCGTCTTGGTCTTCCCTGTGCCGGTTGCCCCGGCAATAAGCCCGTGACGGTTCATCGTCTTCAGCGGGATCTTTATGTGGGCATCCGCCACCGGAACACCATCAAGAATCGCTCCCCCGAGAATTATGAAATCACCCTTGCAGGTATAACCCGCGCTTATGTGGCTGAAAAAATCATCTTTCCTGCTCATATACTATTTTTTATATGTAAAAGCCGTTGGGACAGATACCCCAACGGCTTCCTAAATTAGTCTATTTTTTTGATTATTTCGAATCAAGCACCTCTTTTACCTTGGCGGCAAGTGCATCGCCACGCAGGTTGTGGCCTACGATCACTCCGTCACTGTCAAGCAGGAAGCTTGCCGGGATTGAATTGACCGCATAGAGTTTAGCCGGTGCGCAGTCCCAGTACTTGAGGTCAGACACATGGGTCCACGTCAGCTGATCATCACTGATGGCCTTGACCCAGTCTTCCTTGCTGCGGTCAAGTGACACGCCGAAGACGTCAAATCCCTTTTTGTTATACTCCTTCCATACCTTAACAATATTCGGGTTCTCCTGACGGCAGGGCGGGCACCATGCAGCCCAGAAATCAACCAGAAGGAGCTTCGTGCTGCCTCCCAGTTTTGAGTAAAGTGACACGGGATTGCCATCGACGTCATTGAGAGTGAAATCCGGAGCCTTCTGTCCCACTGAAACAGACTTTAGCTGCACAACTCTCTCCTTCATATTGACTACAAGCTGAACCTTGTTGAGCGAAGTGTCGAGCTTTCCTATCAGGGCCTCCATCTCATCGGCCTCAAGCCCGTACGAGAGTTCATTCAGAACTACAGGAGCTACAAATGATGAGGGGTTGTTTACAATAAAATTCTTCTTGATCTCACTCTGCATGGCATCAAGCGCCTCGAGCTCCTTCTCTATCTCAGATGCCAGCGCATCATTCCCTGCCATACGGGCTTCACGGTAACGGTCATATATCTCTGACATCTCGCTGTTCGACTCGTCGAATGCGGCCTTGTAGGTGTCAAACTCAGCTTGTGTCTGTGACCCTGAAACAGATGCCAGATGAAGCGAATCAGCATGGCCGTGGATGGTTATGTCAGAGTTCTCAAGATAGAAGTTCATTCCGCCCCGCTTGCCTTTGATGGCAAGGTTCACCATCTGGGGATAATCAATGACTCCGCTCATTTCAAATGCACCGTTTTCAAGTGCAACGGAGTCAATCACTTCATAGCCTCCGGGTATACGTTTCTGCAGAATCATCATGGCATCTTCAGTGCCGTCAATGGTACCTGCTATTCTGAATTTCTGTTCCCTGGCGCAGGATGCTGCTACGGCCAGAACTAAAAAAAGGATTACTGTTTTTTTCATCTGAGGAATTTTATTGGTAAACACTTCAATTTTTCGAAGGTTCAAAGATAGGAATATTTGGTTACCGGCAGTTGCTGCTGAAATATTTGTCGAGCATGATTGATGCCGGTTTATAAGAGGTTGTCTCTCCTTCGCGAAGGCGTTTCTCGAGCTCGGGCAGCAGGGCCAGTACCTGTGGGTGATTATAGAATGAAAACTTCAATGTGTCAATGATGGTTTCATGCATACGGGTAACGGCCTGTTCCCTCCTTCTCTCCCAGAACCATCCGTTGCTCTTGGTGACACTCACATAATCGCGTATCGTCTCCCACACATCAGTGATTCCTGTTTTCTCAATTGAGGAACAGGTCATTACCCGCGGGCTCCATTTCGAATGTGAAAGAGGGAACAGATGCAGGGCATTCTTGTATTGCACCCTGGCCATCTCCGCCTTCTGCACATTGCTTCCGTCAGCTTTTGTGATGACAATGGTGTCTGCCATCTCCATTATGCCTCGTTTTATCCCCTGCAGCTCATCACCGGCTCCGGCGAGCATCAGAACCAGGAAGAAATCGACCATGGAATGAGCTGCCGTTTCTGACTGCCCCACCCCTACCGTCTCCACGAGGATGGTATCAAAGCCTGCCGCTTCGCAGAGGATTATTGATTCCCGGGTCTTGCGCGCCACCCCTCCCAGTGTACCGGCAGAGGGTGAAGGACGTATAAAGGCATCCGGATCAGTGCTCAGTTGTTCCATCCGGGTCTTGTCGCCCATGATGCTGCCCCTGCTCTGCTGGCTGCTGGGGTCAATCGCCAGGACGGCAAGCCGCCGCCCGTAATGACGTGTAAGCAAAGTGCCGAAAGTGTCAATGAAGGTGCTCTTGCCTGCGCCGGGAACCCCGGTAATGCCTACCCTGACAGACCGCGAACTGGCAGGGAGACAACGCTCCACAACAGCCTGTGCAAGGTCATAATGCTCCGGGAGGGAACTCTCAATAAGCGTAATCGCCTGACTGAGGATAGTACGGTCACCCCGCAGTATCCCATCCGTATAATCATCGGCAGTCAGTTTCTTCCGTCTGTTCTTTTTCAGACGGTTGAGCATGTCGGGGTTAATGCTCGGAGGCTGTGCAACACCCTTCTGTACCGAAAGAGCTCCGGCCGGTGGTTTTTCCCTGCTCATTATTTTCCTGCCCCCGGAGATAATCTTTACTTCGAAGCACCCTCTTCAACCAGCACCTCACCCTTGATCATCAGCATGACCTCCGAGTTCTTTGGGTCATTGGTATAAACGAATATGTTCTTGTAAATCTGACCTTTGTAGCCTCCTGAATTGAATTTTGCCTTTATAGAGCTCTTAGATCCCGGCTTGATGACATTCTCAGTAGGCATGAGTGCGGTGCACCCGCAGCCTGACTTGACATGCCGGATTATCAGGTCGCTCTTGCCCTCATTTGTGAAGACAAACTCAACGTCAGCCGAAGAGTTCTGCTTTACCGTGCCGAAGTTAACCGTGTTGGACTCCAGCTTGAAGACTGGCGCGCTGGCAAGCTGCTGGCTCGAAAGCCCCGAGAAATCCTCAACCAGGTTGGCCGATACATAAAGGTAAATGTTTGGCATGGGTTGCCCGTTCACCTTTAGGCGTACCAGGTCATTCACATTGCCCCAGGCACTGCTGTTGAGCTTCGCATCATAGGTGCCCTCTATCAGTCCTTTCTCACCAGGTTTGATGGTGGCAGGACTAACTTTAAGTGACAGGTGGGCAGGCAGACCTTCAAACTCAATGGTGGCAGGCTCTTTGGATGTGTTGACTACAGGCATCACCCTTATCTTTTTCTCGGTCTTCTTGGTTGTCGTGAAGGCCAGGTGGTTTGATTCAAACCTCACGGGGCCTACAGCAAAGGTATAGAGCTCCTCAACGGTCTTCTCACGCGGAACTACCTGCCCCTCAATAATGAGAACCGTAACTGACGGTTTTGCATTCGAATATACAGATATGCTCTTGGCAAACTTACTGTTATAACCACGGGGATCAAACACTGCGGTGACAAATCCCTTGCCTCCGGGAGGAACAGGTGATTTTGTATAGTCGGAGGCAGTGCATCCGCACCCGGGCTGTACCCTGGTTAATACAAGTACAGAATCACCGGTGTTGGTGAAATTGAAGATAGCCTCCTGCTTGCCCGCTTCTTCCTTAATGGTTCCGTAATCATGACGGGTGCTGGCAAAATTCAGCTTCGGCTGCGCTGCCAGGCCGGCAACCATAAGTAAAAACATCAATCCTGTTAAAATTCTTTTCATATTAGTCATATTTTACTTCCTGTATGGCAGAATAAACCTTAAATTTTTCAAACAGTCAACAAAAATCAGGCCGGATAAACCGTAAATATTCCAAACAGCTAACAAAAATCAGGCCTGGTAAACGGCAAAAGTTCCAATCAGATAACAAAGATCGGGCCGCATATATTGCATCATTTTAAGCACCAAAATTAATAAAAATCGATATGCCTCTGTTTTTTTAATGCTTTATCCATTAGTTTTGTCTCACGGATACACTCATTTGGAACAGATTTTGTTCGAACCAGTGAGAGCGTTCTGCTTTTGCTTATGAGAAGAAAAAAACTCTTCATACCGCTTTTAGCAATTCTCTGTTTATTGCCGGCAACTCCGGCATCAGGCCAGTTCTATAACGGCATGCAGATGACCTTTGGCAAGAACCGGATTCAACATAATGATTTTTACTGGACCTATTTCAGGTTTGACGACATAGACTGCTACTATAACGAGTTCGGTCGCCAGGTAGCTGAGTACGCCTCCAAAGTGGCTCATGAAAAACTCAATGAGATAGAGGATTATTTTGATTACACGCTTGATAAACGCCTGATACTGATTGTTTACAACAAGCAGAACGACTTCCGGCAGAGCAACATAGGATTGATATCCACAGAGGATGACTACAATGTGGGTGGCTACAGCAAGGTCATCAAAAACAAGGTCATGCTCTGGTTCAACGGTGACAGGGAGGAGTTTGGCAAGCTCGTAGCGTCAGCGATTGCCGAAGTGGTAGTCTATGAGATGCTTTACAATGCCGATATGCGTGACAGGGTAACCAGCAACTCCCGGATACAGATCCCTGACTGGTACATCAAGGGACTTATCAACTATGTCGCCTTCGGGTGGGACAGCGAGACTGACAACCGGGTCAGGGATGGCTTTGAGAACGGCAGGTACAGGAACCTTGACAACCTGGAGTACGAAGAGGCAGTCTACGCAGGTCACTCGTTCTGGAAATACATAGGCGAAACCTACGGTGATGCCATTATACCGAACATCATATACCTCTCCAAAATTTACAAAAACATAGAGGATGGGTTCCTTTACGGGCTGGGTAAAAGCATCAAGGACACCTACCGTGACTGGAAGAGCTACTATGAAAATTACTATGCTGTGAAGCCGGGAGAAGATTACCTCAAGCCCCGCGAGATAATAAAGTCAAAAACCTATGAACGCTTCACCGAAGTGAAAGTCAGTCCCGATGGCCGCTATGTGGCCTGGGTATCGAATGACTGGGGAAAAAGGAAAATCTGGCTCTATGACACCTCTGAAGAAAAAGCGAAGAGGATATTTACGGTCGAACCCAAATTTGAACAGACCGTTGACCACTCCTATCCCGTCCTGACATGGCACCCCGGAGGGCAGATACTGACATTCGCCAACGAGGAGAAGGGAGGCGTTGAGCTTTATTTTTACAGGCTTGACCAGAAGAAGTATGAACAACGCACCATGCCTTTCTTTGAAAAGGTCCTTTCACTTTCATACTCACCCGACGGATCAAGGCTGCTGGTATCTGCCGTTATTAACGGAATGACGGATATCTTCATACACACCATCATCAGCGGCACCAATGAGCGGATAACCTTTGACGCGGCTGATGACCTCAACCCTTCCTTCATCAGGGGAAAGGATGAGACCATGATATTTTCGTCGAACAGGCTGACCGACACGCTCAGCAACAGGGCTGACCCACAGGAGCGCACCGGGCTGACCTTTAACCTTTTCACATATGACCTGCGGGCGCGTAACCGCCTGCTGACGCGGCTTGACGAAGGCACCCTGCATGACTACCTGAACCCAATTGGTGCAACGACTGCATCGACTGGATTCCTGGGCAACGGAAACGGTATCATGAACTTTTACAATGCCACTGTTGACAGTGCCATCGCCTTTATTGACACCACCCTGCATTACAGCTACTTCATCAATGCCAGCCAGGCAACCGATTTCCCGAGGAACCTGGAAGCCTTTGACAGAAAAGGAGGACAGGATGCAGCCGTAATATATGACAAAGGCCGTTACAGGCTTCTGAACGGATCAACCGCAGAGGCACCTGCCGTCAGAAGCGAAGATATCAAAACAACGGTATGGCGGGCAGAACAGACGGCCATGCTGCAGGCGGCTGACAGCATCAACCAGCTCAGAGACTGGCTCCTGGCAGAACGCGCAAGGATGAATGACACTCTTCAGAAACCACTCTACGAATATTTCGCCACCAATGAGCCGATAGACTTCCGCAATTATGTCTTTGAAAAGGAGAAGGAAAACTTCTATGAACTGCAGTGGCGGAAGGATTATATGGATATCGACCTCGATACCTCCCGCATGAAGATGCCTGATGCCCTGGTCTACAGGCCGGCATTCTACAATAATTACTCTGCAACCCAGATAGACTTCAACTTCCTGAACAATACCTATCAGGCATACAACGGGGGAGCTCCATACTTCAACCCCGGACTGAACATGCTATTCAAGATCGGGACTCTTGATCTCTTTGAGGATTACCGTATTACCGGAGGATTCAAATTCTCCGGCAACTTTGACAGCAACGAATATCTTGTCAGCCTCGAGGCACTGAGGGGCAAGTTTGACAAACAGGTCATCTTCCATAAACAGTCGTTTGACAGTTACAATGACTCCAGCTACTATAAGATTAATAGTTACACCTCTTACTTGTCTCTCCGGAAACCACTGAGCACCGTCCTCTCACTTAAAGGGACCCTCACCTACAGGTATGACAACTACGTGATCCAGTCAACCGACCAGGCCACTTTGATGGCTCCATCATTTGACCGGCACTGGGCCGGAGTCAAGGCTGAGGTGATCTATGACAACACCCGGAAGCGTACCATCAACATCTATAACGGGACCAGGTTCAAGTTCTTCGGAGAATACTTCCGGGAGGTGACTCAAAAGAAGAGTGACTTGTTCGTTTTCGGAGCCGACATAAGGCACTATCAGAAGATCCATCGTGACCTGATATGGGCCAACAGGTTTGCGGGAAGCACCTCGTTCGGCCCGTCGCGGCTGATATACTACCTTGGCGGCGTAGACAACTGGATGGGGTACCTCTTCAATAAAGTACCCATGTTCGACCAGACCGTACCGGTAAACCCGGCCGTGAATTACGGTTTTCAGGCCCTGGCAACCAACATGAGAGGGTTTACACAGAACATACGTAACGGAAGTAACTTCGCACTCATCAACAGCGAATTGCGCTGGCCTGTTGTGAGATATTTTGCCGGCCATCCCCTGCGCTCCAACTTCCTGAACAGTTTACAGGTTGTGGGATTCTACGATATCGGTATGGCATGGTCAGGCTGGAACCCGTGGGGCAATGAAAACTACTGGCAGGACAAGATCTACGAGAACGGTCCGGTGCTGGTCACCCTCGATGCAATGCGCGAACCCCTGGTGATGGGCTTCGGAGCCGGAGCCAGGGCGCAGATCTTCGGCTACTTCGTGAGAGCTGACTACGCATGGGGAATTGATAACGGTTATCTCCTTCCCCCAATCTTCTACCTCTCTTTCAGCCTTGATTTCTGACAGTACAAACGCATCACGATGTTATCAGAAAAACGAGTGCTTCAGGAAGCTGAAGCCCTGCTCCCGGAGATAATCAGGATCAGAAGGCATATCCACCAGCATCCCGAGCTCTCTTATGCGGAGCGAGAAACGGCCGCATTCATCAGCCGGATACTGAAGGCTGAAGGCATTGAACACCTCAGTGGTGTAGCCGGCACAGGGATCATAGGCATTATCAGGGGTGAAGCGGCAGGGAGAGGACTTACGGCCGGACTGCGGGCCGACATGGACGCACTTCCGGTAACAGAGTGCGAGGGTCCTGATTACCGCAGTCAGACCAACGGAGTGATGCACGCCTGCGGTCATGACGCCCACGTGGCCATGCTGCTTGGTGCCTCCAGAATCATCAACGGCATGCGCAGCGAATTTGCCGGAACGGTGTTGCTGGTATTCCAGCCCGGCGAAGAGAAGGCCCCGGGAGGGGCAAAACTGATAACGGACTCAGGCATACTTGACAGGTACAGGCCTGACCTGTTCATCGCCCAGCACGTCGCACCCGAACTGCCGTCAGGTACAGCAGGCCTCTGCGCAGGACCAGCAATGGCATCATCCGATGAGTTCTATATCACGGTGAAAGGCAGGGGCGGCCACGCAGCCAGACCATCGGAATACACTGACCAGATACGGATAGCCTCCGAACTGGTGATCGCTCTCAAGGATACCGTCGCGGCCGCCGCCCTGAAGAAAGCCCCCACCGTCATTGGCATCGGAAAGATTACAGGCCTCGGAGCCACAAACGTGATACCTGAAAAGGTGGAGATTGCAGGCACCTTAAGGACCTTCAGCAGAGAATGGAGAGAGGAGGCAAAAGAGCTGATGCGCTCAACGGCTGCTGACCTTGCTGCCAGGAACGCCGTCAGCATAGAGATCAGTTTTGTCGGTGGGTACCCCGTCCTGGTCAACAACCCTGAGCTTACCGCCAGGGCTGACGCACTGTGTAAATCACTCCTGGGGAATGACAGGGTGACCGGTATTCCGCAGAGAATGGGATCCGAAGATTTTGCTTTTTTTGCAGAACGGTACCCCTCCCTGCTCTACCGCCTGGGAGTCACACGGAAAGACGATGATATAAGGCATTTGCACACCTCAGCTTTCGATATTGACGAGACGGCCATGGCTGCCGGAACGGCTGCCCTGACATGGTTGGCAGTAAATTTGACTAGCCTTCCGTAAGGGTGAATTTTATTTAATATTTGGTAGGAACTTATAAAAATAAAGGATAATTTTACGCCCGTAATCTTTAAAAACAGATCAATAATGGCTTACAAAATTACAGATGACTGCACAGCTTGCGGAACCTGTATAGATGAATGTCCGGTTGAGGCTATATCTGAGGGTGATATCTATAAGATTGACCCTGATATATGTACCGATTGTGGTGCCTGCGCCGACGTTTGCCCTGTAGAGGCAATTCATCCGGTATAACCCGCATTTACATTTAGCAGATCCGGAGGCTGTCTGAAAGGACAGCTTCTTTTTTTTTAGTCCGGACTGTACCTGGCACCGGTCATTATGGCCTGAAGGTCGGTCATATTCATAAGCTCCTCCAGGGTTACACCGGGGTTGTTATTCATGAATTTTTCAATGATTCGGAATCCCGTCCAGACCACTGCCCTGCCCGGAGAATCCTCGGTGAAGTAACTGGTAAACGGCGCCTCTCCCGTGAATTTTCGTATCAGGAACCCGTCAGTGGAAAAGAGAAGGTCCCTGCTGACAAGATATTGCCAGATGTCTCCTTCACTGTTCTCACAGAACTTCATCTGCCGTCCGGTAAAACCATGCAGTATCGTATCAGGCACCGCAGGCATCATACTCCTGGTAAAATAGACCAGCTTGGCTTCATGAAGCATAGTATTGAGAAGTGTCTTGGTTCCGTATCCGGCAGAATTGTAATCCCACTCCGTTGATGCCCAGGCGTACATACAGTCGGAGGCAGTGTAAGCCGGTGTCATCTTGCGCGCCTGGTAGCTGAAAATGCCCAGCGAGGGGTAGTATTCTGAGTCAGCACCAAGATAACGGTCGAGACTTATCATAAGCAACGAGTCATTGATAATAATGCTGTTATTGAAGACCGAAATGCAGGTAATAACCTCCGGAACAACTCTGCCGGGGAAGTAATACATGTAGTGGCTGAACGCACTCTCAAGCTCCTGTCTGAGCGGCCCGGTGTCCGGCCACACGCGCTTAACCTCATCCCAAAGTTCAAGATTGCGCAGGTCAGTGGCAAAAAGGATGAAGGCCGACTTCCATCTTTCGTCTGAAGGGTCACCCAGTCCAATGACGGTGCTGTATGTTCTCAGTGCGCTTCCGTACTCCTGCTTCAGCAAATCTGCCTTGCCGTCCATTTCGTTTGGGGGAGTCTCAAAAATATCCTTCCCAAGGTCCCGTATTGACAGGTTACACTCAATGCCTTTAAGGTTTACCCTGTAGGGATCGCGATGGCAGCCAGTGACAGCCATAAGGAGACACAGTGACACTGTCAGCCTTAAGAATGTTAAACTATGGGTCATATATAAGGTAATATCATGTTGATCATGCAAAATAAGGACATTTATTTATAATTTTGCCCGGCAAGCAATGAGAAGATGTAACCCACATGTCATCAGAATTAAAACAGGAATGAAAACAATATGCTGAACATGTGGGTTTATGTGACCATTAAAATAAAATCCAGTTGCACATGAAAAGAACATACACCGGGTCATCACTGAAGGCGCTGGCTGTCATTTTGCTGGCAGCCTCCTCAATGCGAGGCATTGCACAGGAACTTGAATTTGCGATTCATGCCGATCCGGTAATATCCTGGATGGGCTCTAACGAATCCGAATACGTTGGCGAAGGAAGCAGGGCGGGGTTTGACATCGGCCTCAACGTCCGCCACTTCTTTGCTGATAACTACGCGGTCTCATCAGGTATAAGCTTTATCTCCGCCGGCGGAAGACAGAGCCTGACAGAAGATCATACCATGGTGTTCAATAATTTCACCCAGTTTATACCCGAAGGCAATGAGATAAAATACAACCTTCGTTACATAAACATACCGGCTGGCCTGCGCCTTCAGACTAACCAGGTCGGATACCTGACGTACTTTACAGACCTCGGATTCGACATCAGACTGCTGCTTAAATCAACTGTTGACATCCCCGCAATGCAGATCAGCAATGAAAATGCAAGGACAGAAGTCTACGGTATGAACGCAGGCTGGCACCTCGGCGGAGGAATCGAGTATGAGCTTGGTATCGACATTTCCCTCATCGCAGGACTCAGCTATGCCCAGGATTTCTTTGATGTAACCAAGGATCTTGAGGATGTCTATCAGCCGGAAGACAGATCAGGTTTGAGGATGATCAGAATCAGGCTGGGATTGAAGTTCTGAGGCTCCTGACATGAAGGTTGCACTTGCACAGCTGAATTATATACCGGGTGATGTCTCAGGCAACAGCAGGAAGATTATCAGCGCTATTGACCATGCCCGCTCACAGGGTGCAGACCTTATCGTCTTTTCAGAGCTGGCTGTAACCGGATATCCCCCGCTTGACCTCCTCCTCAGGAATGACACCATCACATCCGCCATGGCTGCCGTGCTTGAAATAGCCTTACACTGTACCGGAATAGCGGCAATTGTGGGCGGCCCCTCGCCCAATACCGGCGTCTTCGGCAAAAGCCTCCACAACTCGGCGTTTTTCATGCAGGAGGGCCAGGTCAGAGCCGTGGTCAATAAAACCCTGCTGCCCACCTATGACATCTTCGATGAAGACAGGTATTTCCAGCCGGGGACGGTGTTCCAGACCATCAACCTGAATGGCGAAAGAATAGCTCTGACCATCTGTGAGGATATATGGGATGAACAACCCTTTGGCGACAGGGGAGTCTGGAGGCTCTACAGCATCACACCGCTTGATGAGATCATGAAGGAAAACCCGTCGCTTATTATTAATATTGCGGCAAACCCATTCTCCCACACCAGGATACGGGTGAGGGACGATGTATTTATCAGGAACGCAAGAGAGTACGGAAAACCCCTCATCTCGGTCAATCAGACCGGCGGTTATACCGAACTCATATTTGACGGATCATCAGTATTGATCGATGCCGATGGAACCCTACTTGAGAGGCTGGCATTCTGCGAGGAGGAGGTGAGAATAGTTGAGGTGCCGGTTGAGGGAAGTGACAGAAAGAAATATTCATGCCCCTCACCTTATCCCGATGATATGACTGGTTATATCCACCGGGCCCTGGTCAGGGGCATAAGAGACTTCTTTGAAAAGAGCGGATTGAAAAAGGCTGTAATCGGTCTCTCAGGGGGGATAGACTCAGCGGTAGTACTTGCCCTGGCTTCTGAAGCACTGGGACCTCAGAATACCCTCGCCCTCCTTATGCCTTCGGTTTATTCTTCAGAACACTCGGTGACCGACTCGCTGCAGATGGCCGAAAACCTGGGGATCCCGTTCCACATCATAAGTATTGAGGAGGCACGCAAGGTGCTTGAAAATACCGTTAAGCCATTCTTCGGCGACAAGGCCAATGACATAACGGAGGAAAACATCCAGTCGAGGCTGCGTGCGGTCATTCTCATGGCCTTCGCAAACAAACTCGGATATATGGTGCTGAACACCTCCAACAAGAGCGAAGCCTCGACAGGATACGGAACACTGTACGGTGACATGATCGGAGGTCTTTCCGTCCTTGGCGATCTTTACAAGACCCATGTCTACAGGCTGGCCAGAGAGATCAACGCCCGGAGCGAGATCATCCCTTCAGCCATAATCATTAAGCCACCATCGGCAGAGCTGAAACCAGATCAGCTCGATACCGATTCCCTTCCTCCATATGAAAGACTAGACCCGGTACTGTTCAGGTATATCGACCTCGAAAGGTCGGCAGAACAGATTATCGAAGAAGGATTTGACCCGGACCTTGTGGAAAATGTCGTAAGACTCATCCGTACCAGCGAGTTCAAAAGAAAACAGTCGCCCCCGATCCTCCGTGTCTCATCCAAAGCCTTCGGCAGTGGCAGAAGAATCCCAATAATTGCAAAATACAGGTGACCCCTGCTCACATCCTCAACTACTTGTATTATAGTGTGTTAAAAAAAGTTAATTTTCCCCTTGAACGACTTTTTTAATATCTTTGTATATGTTGTTTAACATAAGCGGAGATGTTCTATAATAATCCTTACCTGGAACAGTGTCTTGAAGGGCCATTTTCACTTTTCAGGGATTTGCCTGACAAGGAAAAGGAGTTATTGCTTCAGGATCATGTTTGTTCCTCGTTGAAGAAGGGAGAGATGATCTTTCATGAGGGTGGAAGACCCGCTGGTCTTTATTGCCTGGCCAGTGGCAAGGTCAAGATTTTCAAACAGGGTATCGGAGGCCGGGAACAGATCGTCAGGATGGTAAGGCCTCAGGGACTTATAGGATTTACAGCCTTTTTTGCCGGCACATCATACTCGGCCTCGGCAGTGGTGATTGAAGATTCAGGAGTCTGCAGGTTTGACAGGGATGCCTTCATGAAGATCCTCAGGCGAAATCCCGATCTGACCATGAAGCTGATGCGCATGATGGCCCTCGAGCTCTCTTTCTCGAACAAAAGAACCGTGTCACTCACCCAGAAGCATATCAGAGGCCGACTGGCGGAGTCTCTCCTTGTCCTCCGTGATACCTACGGTGTCGAGAACGACGGGAAGACTATCAGGGCTTATGTCTCACGTGAGGACCTGGCCTGCTTTTCAAACATGACCACCTCCAACGCTATCAGGACTCTCTCGATGTTTGCCACGGAGTCGGTGATAGCACTCGACGGAAAGAAGATCTGCATTATCGACCCTTCCAGGCTCGAAAAGATCAGCCAGATGGGCTGATCACTCATTGACATAAATCCTCTTTACTCTTGGAGGTATTGAGGTAAGAATCTCATAAGGTATGGTGTTGCACAGTGCCGCAATCTCTTCAACGGAGATGGCTGCACCAAATACCTCTGCCTCATCACCTGCCCTGACACTCATTCCCGTGACATCGGCCATGCACATATCCATGCATATGCTGCCGGTGATGGGCACCCTCCGGCCTTTTATAAAGAGGCTTCCTCTTCCTTCCCCCAGTTCCCTGCGCAGCCCATCGGCATAGCCTACGGGTATGACCGCAATCTCCCTGTTATATTCTGCGGCACCGCCGCAGCCGTAGCTGACCGGATCGCCGGCAGGCACGCTCCTCACCTGTGACACTGCTGTGATGAACCTGCCGGTGTGCCTGAGATTCACCCCTTCATACCGGCCTATTCCGTACAGCCCGATTCCCAGTCTTACGATGTCAAACTGGTATTCCGGAAAGCGGTTGATGCCTGCAGAGTTGAGCAGATGAATCTTAAACCCGTAACCGAGGTCTCTCTTCAGCCTCTCAGCAGCATATATAAGAAGCGAAGCCTGCCGGTGCGTAAAGTCGTCATGCGCCGGGTCATCACTTGCTGCAAGATGTGAGAACAGTGACACAACCTTTACATGCTGCTGCCCGGAGAGAAGGCCCGGCAGTGCCTCAATATCACTCATACCAAATCCAAGCCTGTGCATCCCGGTATCGAGCTTCAGGTGGACCGGGTAATGCAGCAGTCCGTATCTCCTGGCAACGGCTGCAAACGCCGTATAAGACTCAAGGCTGTATATTTCCGGTTCCAGGTTATGCCTGACTATCAGCTCCATAACGCTCCCGTCAGGGTTCATGACCATTACCGGTGAAGTTATCCCCTCCTCCCTGAGAGCCACACCCTCATCTGCATATGCCACTGCAAACCAGCTGACACCGTTGTACTCAAGGAGGGAGGCTATCTCAGCTGAGCCGGAACCGTAGGCAAATGCTTTTACCATCGCCATGATACCCGTACCTGGCCTTAGAAGATGCCTGAATTCGTTAAGGTTATGAACCACTGCGTCCATATTGATCTCAAGGCGTGTCTGGTGAAGCTGCCTGACCAGAAGGGCGCTGATACGTTCAAGGCCGAAGACGCGGGCACCCTTGATCAGAATGGTCTCATCACGGAAGACCAGTCCGCGAATGGCATCCGAACATTCGGAGGTAGAGCTGAAGAAGAGCGATCCGGCAGGAAAAGCATCCCTCTGCCGCAACAGTGCCTCCCCTATCCCGATGAAGCGATCAATCCCGGCACTCTTTACAGCCATGGCGACCCCTTTGTAAAGCCTCTTTTCATCACCCCCAATCTGCCTGAAGTCGGAGAGAATGAGGGTGGTCCTTCCACGTGCATGGTTCCTGAGAAAATCAAGGGCCATCCCAAGAGATGCCGGGTCAGAGTTATAGTAATCTTCTATGAGCGTGCTTCCGTTTATGCCTCGCTTAACCTCCATGCGCATTGCCACCGCAGGCAGTTCCGCAACCCCTCTCACAATGGCCTGTTCCGGCATGTTCTCCGTAAGGCAGCAGGCAATGACTGACACTGCATTCTCCGCCGATGCACGGTCTGCAAATGGAATTACCGCATCAAAGGTTCCGTTTGCTGTTGTGCACCGCAGGATCTGCCCGTCGTTCTGTATCTCTGCGGCTTCAACCGAAAGATCGGCAGATGACCCTGACAGTGACCATGTGAAGTGAGGTACCGAAGGATATCTTCCTGCCATCTCATTCCTGATGATCTTATCATCGGCATTGCAGATGACCAGCCCTGCTCCTGACGCCAGCCTGAGTTTCTCCGCGGCGATGGCATCCCTGCCGGTGAAGTTCTCACCATGTGCGTCTCCGATATTTGTAATTATGACAGTGTCTGGCCTGATAATACGTGCCAGCCTCTCCATCTCCCCGGGCCTGGAGATCCCTGCCTCAATGACGGCCACTTCATACCGCTCGTCGATATTCATCAGTGACAGTGCCACACCAACCTGCGAGTTATAGCTTTTCGGACTGCGTATGACGCTTTTTGTAGTGCTCATGACTCCGGCCAGCCACTCCTTTACTATCGTCTTGCCGGTGCTTCCGGTCACTGCTATGACTTTGCCTCCAAAGCTCTCCCTGCGCCACTGTGCCAATCTGTGGAGCGCCTCCAGCGTATTGCCGACTCTGACGAACCCGGCACCGGGCATCTCACTGCAGTTTTGCGGGAGAGTGTCTACAAGAAACAGCCTCACGCCTCTGCCATACAATGGCTCTATGAACCTGTGTCCGTCATGATTGGGACCGCGCAGGGCGATGAACAGCACGTCAGGGCCTGCACCGGGAGCCCTGCTGTCAGTCATGATGCCGCCTACATCCGGCGAACCATCGCCTGACAGGGATCCGTCAGTAATGCGCACCAGCTCGCGAGCGCTAAGTGTCACCTGTCCACTGATTTGATAAAACATGACCGGCAGAGTGGCTCGTAAATGTCCTTCTCACCCAGCACAACAATCTTCTCATCCTTGGTCTTCCGGTGAGAATAGTTGGCCAGGTTGCCGCACCTGACACAAATCGCATGTACCTTGGTCACATACTCCGCCACAGCCATCAGCGCCGGCATGGGGCCGAACGGCCTGCCGGAGAAGTCCATGTCGAGACCTGCAACTATTACACGGCTGCCTGCATCAGCAAGCCTGGTGCATACATCTGCCAGGCTGCCGTCAAAGAATTGAGCCTCATCAATCCCAACAACCTCCACTCCGCTTGCGAGAAGAAGTATTGAAGCTGCATTTTCGACCGGAGTCGACATTATCGACTTCTCGTCGTGCGAGACAACCTTGTCTTCAGAATACCTGGTGTCAACCGCCGGCTTGAAAATCTCAACCCTCAGCCCGGCAAACATGGCTCTCCGCAGCCTCCTGATAAGCTCTTCGGTCTTGCCTGAGAACATGGAGCCCGCAATCACCTCAACAGATCCGCGCTTGCCGGCATTGTCAACCGAATTTTCAAGAAACTCCATACTTCAGATTATCAATTCGCCGTTAAATACTGTAGAGAGAATATTTCGGAATGAAAAGATTATTATTAATTACTTTTGCAAAATAAAGAAAACGATCATTACAACAAACAAAGGGAGATGGATTTCATTAAAGCAGTGAGCATAATAGGAAGGGATCTGGAGGAGGCGATTGCATTGCTGGACCAGCTCTACGCTGAAGGCGGATCAAATATTGCAGAGATAGAACTTGCCCGGCTGAGGGTGCGCAGCGCAACAGAGCTGCTCAGGCTCCTTCCCGGTCTTAACGGGGTGACGGCACCCGCACCGGTTCAGGAGACCAGAAATGAGGAACCGGTGATGCAGGCTTCCGGGAAACAGTTGACCGGGGAACCGGTGATTCTGACTGATGGGCCGCAGATGACCGCGGATCCGGTGATACAGACTGTCGGGCCTATGACAATGGAGGTTCCGGCGGCGAAGAGTGCCGGACAGCAGATGACCGCGGATCCGGTGATACAGACTGTCGGGCCGCAGATGACCGCGGATCCGGTGATACAGACTGTCGGGCCTATGACAATGGAGGTTCCGGCGGCGAAGAGTGCCGGACACCAGAAAACGCAGGATCCGCAGAAGCCGATACTGGCTGACAGATTCGCCAGCATGGGCACCCTCGGAGAAAAAATGCAGTCAGCCAAACAGGAGGGAGCCATCTCATCGGTTATGCACAGCAAGCCGATAGCCGATATCGGTGCCGCCATAGGTATGAACGACAAATTTTACTTCATACGTGAGCTCTTCAGCGGCGACACCATAGCATACCATGATACCATCATCAGGCTCAATGCCGCAGCATCACTGGGTGAGGCGATGAGGATTCTCGATGAAAGCACCGTCATGGGTTCGGACCCCGCAGCACAGTCCTCTTTCGTTGACGTGGTACGCCGAAAGTTCAACATTCATGTCTAAGCTCCTCCTGGTGCCCACTCCCATAGGCAACCTTGGTGACATCACCATGCGCGCCCTGGAGGTGCTGAAATCCGCGGATCTCATTCTTGCGGAAGACACCAGGACAACACGCTTCCTTCTTGATCATTACGGCATAAGTGCTCCCCTGCGGTCACATCATAAGTTCAATGAGCACCGCAGCCTTGAGGCGGTCTGCGACGGCATCGAAAGAGGCACGGTGACAGCCCTGGTCTCCGATGCCGGCACCCCCGGTGTCTCTGACCCCGGATTCCTGCTCGTAAGACGGTGCATCGAAAGAGAGATACCCGTGGAGGCACTGCCGGGAGCAACGGCATTCGTGCCTGCACTGGTCAGCTCAGGACTGCCATCAGAACGCTTCTGCTTCGAAGGTTTCCTCCCGCAGAAAAAAGGAAGACAGAAGAGACTCTCCCAGCTGGCGGATGAAGAACGGACAATGATCTTCTATGAATCGCCCTTCAGGGTGATTAAGACACTGGAACAGCTTGGAGCAGCGCTCGGCGGTGAACGCCGGGCTTCCGTCTCGAGGGAGCTGACAAAGAAATTCGAAGAGACAATACGAGGTACACTCTCTTCTCTGGCTGAACACTTCAGGAACAAAGCCCCGAGAGGCGAGTTCGTGATAGTGGTAGCCGGTTCATCACTGAAAGAGCATTCAGAAGAAAACACCTGATGACGCGCGGCAGGAGACTGATCATCATCATTGCGATTCTGTTGCCATGGCTTCAGTGCGGGGCGCAGGTGATCCGCGGTAAGATAACCGATGACAGCGGCATGCCAATGGCCGCGGCATCTATATATATTGCCGAACTGCGCCAGGGAACCACCACGAACAACAATGGCTTTTATGAGATCGCTCTGCCGGAGGGAAAATACACCATCAACTACCAGTTCCTCGGTTATACCCCTGTAACAAGGGTTTTTACATTCAGTACCGATGATATCACCGCCGATATCACCCTCACCGAACAGCTCTTTGAGATCCCTGCGGTAAGAGTGTCAGCCTCAGGCAGGGATCCCGCATACTACTTAATGCGCAAAGCCATAGGAATGGCACCCTTCCACCTGAACCAGGTGAAAATGTACAGGGCGGAAGTTTACATCAAGGGGGGAGGCAGCGTTGACAAATTGCCGGCCATGATCCGGCGCCGAATGAAGATCGAAGCCAATGAAGCCGAATTCGAGGAGGGAAAGTACTACTTTTCCGAATCATTGAACATAATAACATTCACCGCACCTGATAAGTACGTTCACCGCGTTGTCTCCTCCAACTCAAGCATGCCGGTTAGCGAGGGTCACGCTTCGCCCATGGATTACCTCGAGGCAAGCTTCTACCAGCCTGTGCTGGCCGAGGTCGCAATATCACCCCTGGCGCCAAACGCCTTCTCTCACTATAGCTTCACCTTCCTCGGATCATCGTCACAGGGCAATTATGTCATTGATAAAATAGGAGTCACACCACGGCGCAAGAGCCAGCAACTTTTTACCGGTGTGATCTATATCGTTGAAGACCTGTGGGCTATACACTCGCTTGATCTGACCAATGAGAACCTGGCAGGGAGAGTAAGGATCAGGCAGTTGTACACCCCCGTCGAGGAGGGAATATGGATGCCTGTAAGCCATGAGTTTGACATTGACATATCCGTTATGGGAGTAAGGGCCAGGGCAGCCTATACCAGTGCGGTGAAATACCTTGAGGTGGAACCTGACAGGTCCCTCCCAGTTCCTTCCGCTTACATGGCATCGACTGAAGCGAAGGAGCAGCCGGAGCCGGAAACCCCTGAACAGAGGGAGATAGAAGCTCTTCTTGCCAGGGATGATATCTCGGCCCGTGAAATGTCAAGACTCGCACGGCTGAATGAGAAGAATGCCCGGCGCACCGAAGACCCACCCCCACTGGAGATAACCGACAGAACAACTTTCATTATCGAGGACGACGCCACTCAAAAGGACTCATCATACTGGTATGATGCCAGGCCCATACCGCTTACTGCGGAGGAGAGGGAGAGCGTGGCGACGGTGTCAGCCTCCGGCACACCCCTGGCAAGACGTGACACCTCCACCATTTCCATTACCCTGGGGGCCGGATCACGGGAAGGAAAGAGGAGCCCGGCAGCAACCTTCGTCAGGGACCTTACCGGAGGAAAGCGATGGCAGCTGTCAAAGGATTCCTTCCTCGAGTTTAACGGGCTTTTAGACCTGAAGAGCTTCTCCTTCAATACCGTCGACGGATTTGTTGCAGGCACGGGGATTAGCCTTTCACTGAGGTCTGGTGAGACCGGGCGGTTCACACTTGCACCCTCAGCGAAGATTGCCTTCAGCCGGAACCAGCTGATGTGGAATGTCACAGCCAACCTCCTTTATGATCCGCTTCGTGCCGGAAACATCTTCCTGAGAACCGGCCGGCAGTCGGATGAATTCTCCTCTTCAGGCGTGAACCCCCTGGTGAACACGGTCTCTTCGCTCTTTTTCAGGCAGAACCTTATGAAGCTTTATGACAGTTTCTACCTCATTGCAGGCCACAGGGGAGACCTCGCCAACGGCCTCAACCTGTCAGTGTCATGCATGATGGAATGGCGCCAAAACCTGAATAATTACTCATCATTTTCATTTTTCAGGCGTGACATCCCCTACTCCTACAATCTGCCAGATAATCCATTTATTAACGGCGAGGTGGAAGGATATGATCTGTTACCGATCTCAGCCTACAGTCATTTTTCCGTTACAGCAGGCCTGACATGGACTCCCCGTCAGCGCTACCGCATCTCCGGCGGGGCAAAGATCTATGCCGGATCGGATTTCCCCACCTTTATGCTGACATGGAAGCACGGGTACAACCAGAGTGAAACCCACCCGGGCCACTATGACATGCTCATGGCTGAGATCTTCCGGACTACCAGTTTCGGTCCGCTCAGCGAATTCCGCTGGCGCATCCGCGGCGGAGGGTTTTTCAACAGCCGGAACCTGAAGCTTCAGGATATATACTGGTTCAATACCCAATCCAGCCCCGTCCTTCTCAATAACTATGAGGACGCGTTTTATCTAAGGCCTTATTATTCCCTTTCGGCACCAGGACACTTTGCAGAGGGCCACATACGCTACACCTCCCCCACCCTTCTGCTGAAGAGGCTGCCCGGACTGAGCAGGACCCTCGCCAGGGAGAACATAGGGCTCTCAGCGCTATGGACACCTGAAATGGGATTTTATTACGAGGCAGGATACACCATGAGCGAGATCTTCCTGATGGCAGAACTGGGCATATATGCCGGCTTCCGCGGCACCTCATTCGGGTCGGTGGCGCTCAGGCTAACCCTGAGGCTCAACTGACAGGCTCAGAAAGAGGGCTTGCGCCCGTTGTCATCCGGTGAAAAATCACTGAAGTCTGATGACTTGTCGTCATTCATCTTTGATCCGAGAGTATAAACCCCTCCTGCCGGCGTTGCCGGGAATGAGATTTCCGATCCGAACTCGTCAGGCTCAACGAAAGTAGCCCTGTCCTCCTTGAAATAAAGCAGGATCTCGTCGGTGGGGCCGTTACGGTTCTTGGCAAGAATTATGTCGGCATGACCCTTGGTCGACTGGCCGTCTTCAAACTGTGACACCCCCATCTTTTCAGGGCGGTGGATGAACACCACCATATCGGCATCCTGCTCAATGGCACCCGACTCACGAAGGTCTGAAAGCATCGGTTTCTTGTTTCCGCCGCGTGTCTCCACCGACCTGTTCAGCTGTGACAGTGCCAGCACCGGCACGGCAAGCTCCTTGGCTATGCTCTTCAGTGCCCTGGAGATCGAGCTCACCTCCTGCTCGCGGCTGCCTGCATCAGGCGGCCCGGTCATCAGCTGCAGGTAGTCTACAACCACCAGGTCAAGCTTGCCCTGGGCCTTGAGCCTGCGGCATTTGGCCCTGAGCTCGAAGACGGATATTGCCGGGGTGTCATCAATATAGATGGGGGCCTCGGTGAGTGACTTGATGCGTGATTCGAGCAGCGACCACTCCTCGGGTGAGAGCTTGCCGTTCTTGATTTTTTCTCCGGGGATCTCTGTCTCCGAGACAATGAGCCTGTTTACAAGCTGTATGGCCGCCATCTCAAGCGAGAAGATGGCCACCTTCCTGCCATGGTCGATGGCCATGTTGCGTGCCATGGTAAGGGCAAAGGCCGTCTTGCCCATCGAGGGCCTGGCAGCGATGATGACCAGCTCCGACTTCTGCCAGCCGGAGGTGAGCCGGTCAAGCTTGGTGAACCCTGACGGTACACCCACGAGGGCATCCTCCTTCTTGCCCAGCTCCTCCATCTCGGCCAGAGCCTGCCTGATGACCTCATGAATGGGTGCAACCTCATGCTTGATGTTGCCCTCGGCGATACGAAACAGCTCATCTTCACTCCTGTCAAGCAGCTCGGTCACATCAAGGGTGTCTTCATAGACCAGGTTCTGTATGAGCGTGGACGCACGAATCAGCTCACGCTGAATATACTTCTGCATGACTATGCGTGCATGATACTCTATGTTGGCGGCAGAGACGATCCTGGACGTCAGCTCCGTAAGATAAACCGGTCCGCCGGCCTCCTCAAGATCATTGACACGCTTGAGCTCCTGTGTGACGGTGAGAAGATCAATGGGCTGATCACGCTTGTTGAGCTCCGAAATCGCTGCAAATATCTTCTGGTGAGCAGCAGAATAAAACACATCCGGCCTGAGCATGTCTACCACCATCCTGGCAGCCTCTATCTCCAGCATCGCAGCTCCGAGAACCGCCTCCTCCATCTCGGGCGACTGCGGGGGGATCCTTCCTCCTTCAGGTATGACAACTACAGAAGACTTCTTATCCTGCCTTCCTCTTGATGCAACTTGTGCCATTAAATATCTTATTGTTATTCAGTTAGATAAATTCAGAAAACAGCTGTTCCTGCCGTGATCAAATTTAACAATAACAACAGGTAAAGGAGTCGCAGGCAATCTTTTGTTTCAAACAGAAAATTGTTAAAAAGATGTTGAAAACGGATATATTCGTCAAATATGAGGTATTTTAAAAAGGTTCGTATATTTTTGATCTCTCAAGAGAGTATCCTGACATGGTAGTATTTCCAAAGGCTAAGATAAACATCGGGCTAAGGATCGTTGAAAAGCGGCCTGACGGTTATCATAATATCGAGACCTTCTTTTACCCCGTGGCTCTTGCCGATGCCCTTGAATTTGTTGTCAGGAAGGACAACCGCAGGCATGACACCCTCAGGGTCACAGGCCACATGAATGAGGTTGACCCGGAGGACAACCTGGTGATGAAGGCGGTGAGGCTCATGCGGCACTCTTTTGATTTCCCCGGCATACGTATCCATCTTCACAAGAGCATACCTGTGGGAGCAGGCCTCGGAGGAGGTTCTTCCGATGCGGCCGGGATGCTCCGTGCGCTGAACCGTTATTTTGAGTTCGGCCTCAATGCTGAGGAGCTGCGGTCATTTGCAGGCAGGCTGGGCAGCGACGCACCATTCTTCATTGACGGCAGCCCGTCATTTGCCGAGGGAGTGGGAAACATTTTGTCAGAGTTTCCGCTTGACCTCAGCAGCTACCACATTGCCATACTCTGGCCCGACTTCAACATCAGTACCGCCGAGGCCTACGCAGGGTGTGTTCCCTGCCCCACCGGACTGTCGCTGAGGCAGTTGCTCAACCTGCCCGTAAGTGAATGGCGCGGCAGGGTGGTAAACGATTTTGAACTTAATATCTTCAGCAAGTATCCGCTGGTGGGAAGGATAAAGAATGCCCTTTATGAGGCTGGTGCCCTGTACGCATCAATGTCAGGCAGCGGATCGGCCGTTTATGGCATCTTCCCTGAAGAGCCGGTGCTCCCGCGGGAAATCTCCCGCTATCTTCTGAACACCGGAGACCTGATCTGAAAGGGCTCTCGGTTCAGACTATCTCAACCAGGACAACTCCCTTTGCAACCCTGTCACCGGGTTTGACGTTGACTGACGCAACCCTCCCTGAAATATGGCTTTTCAGCCTGTTCTTCATCTTCATCGCATCGAGGATGAGAATGTCGTCGCCTTTGTTTACTGTGTCACCCTCGTGAACCAACACCTCGACCACTGTGCCCGGGATGAAACTGGAGATCCTGCCCGGCACCGGCGGAGCATAAGGCTTCCGTTCGGCATAGCGGCGGCTCAGTCTCGTCGTATACTCTGTCTGGTCAATGGTAATCTTCTCAGTCTCTTTCTTTTCCATGGTACTGTTTTTCCGGCGATGATCAGAACGGTGGTATGCCATGCTTCTTCCAGGGCATCTGCACATCCTTGGAATCAGATACCTCAAGTCCGTGAAGAAGCATCCTGCGCGTTTCGGATGGTTCAATGACAGCGTCGACATATCCGCGTGAAGCAGCCACATACGGGTTGGCAAACTTTTCCTTGTACTCCTCCACCTTCTGCCGGCGCACCTCGTCCGGATTGACTGCAGTGGTTATCTCCTTGCGGAAAATGATGTTTGCGGCACCTTCCGGTCCCATGACTGCGATCTCCGCCGTCGGCCAGGCAAAGACGAAGTCGGCACGCAGGTGGCGCGAGCTCATTGCAATGTACCCTCCTCCGTAAGCCTTGCGCAGTATCACCGTCAGCTTGGGGACGGTTGCCTCACTGTAGGCATACAGCACCTTGGCGCCGTGGCGAATCACCCCTGCATGCTCCTGGTCTATTCCGGGAAGGTAACCCGGCAGGTCGACGAAGGTGATGAGCGGGATGGAGAAGGCGTCACAGTAACGGATGAACCTGGCCGCCTTGTCTGATGAGTCAACGTCAAGCACACCGGCCATCACCAGCGGCTGGTTGGCTACAAAACCAACCGTCCTGCCACCCACTCGCCCGAAGCCGATGACCATGTTGGCGGCATACAACTCCTGTATCTCGAAAAAATCAGAGTTGTCGGCCACGGCCCTGATGACCTCCCTGACATCGTAGGGCAGGGTCGGATCACCCGGGACTATCTTGTCAATATCATAGCTGCTCTCCGGTGGCAGTGTTTCAATGACCTTTGCCCGCACCTCGTTGTTCTTCGGTATGAAAGAGATCAGCCGCTTGATCTGGCTGAAGCACTCATCCTCTGACAGGGCAAAGAAATGAGCATTGCCGGAGACCTCACAGTGCACACGCGCACCGCCAAGCGCCTCCATGGATATCTCCTCACCCAGGACGGTCTTTATAACCTCAGGACCGGTGATGAACATCTTGGATATATTCTCAACCACAAAGACAAAGTCAGTCAGCGCCGGTGAATAGACCGCTCCGCCGGCACACGGTCCGAGAATGACGGATATCTGCGGTATCACACCGCTTGAGATGGTGTTACGGAAGAAAATCTCTCCATAACCGGCCAGCGAATTTACCCCCTCCTGTATTCGTGCACCTCCGGAGTCATTGATCCCTATCAGGGGTATCCTCATCTTCAGGGCATGATCCATTATCTTGGTTATCTTGCGCGAATGCATCAACCCCAGCGAACCGCCGGCTACGGTAAAATCCTGCGCAAATATTGCAACCGGGTTGCCGTGAACCGTGCCGGTGCCTATAACCACCCCGTCACTGGGCAGGTGCTTCTTGTCCATGCCGAAATCGCGCGCGTCATGCTCAACGAACATATCGTACTCATTGAACGTCCCGTCATCGAGGATAGCCATGATACGCTCACGGGCAGTGTTCTTGCCCATGGCCTTCTGCTTTGCCGATAGCCTCCTCCCCACCGCCGAGAAGCATCTTCTCACGTTTCTCCTTCAGTTCCCTGATCTTTTTCTCCAGTGCCATAATTAAGCTTATTATACCTGTAAAAACACATTTTAAAAAAGCAGCGCAATATAGACAAAATTTTATTTGTGCCCATTATCACTGATAGTGTGCTATTTTGGCGCATTCCAGTAAACACCCAGGGCAATGAATGAGTAGATTATATTGGGGATCCACATTGCCAGGGCAGGATTCAGATCTCCCTTGAGGGAGAACTGAGAGGCGAACTGCATGAACAGAATATATGAGAAGGTGAGCGCCAGCCCCAGACCGATCTGCATCCCTATCCCTCCCTTTATCTTGCGCGACGAGAGTGAGACCCCGATGAGTGTGAGGATAAAAAAGGCAAACGGTGACGCATAGCGCCTGTGCTTCTCATTCAGATAGAGTTTGATCTCATCAGAGCCCTGCGACCTCAGCACATCGATGTAATCATGAAGCTCGCCATAGGTCATTGTGTAGACAAACTGCGGTGACCGGGTAAAATCGTCAGGCCCCACATTAAGGACGGTGTCTACCCGCCGGCCTGAGGAGATCGTCTCGCCTATACTGTCCGTCTCCCTGATATAGTACCACCATGCTCCCCACTTGTTGGTTGTGCTGTCCCACCTGATCATGTTCGCGGTCATCTTTGATTCAAGCCTGCCCTGGTCGTCAAACTTCTCCATGCTGAAATTGCGTCCGCTCTGCGATATCTTGTTGTATTGCTCCATGTAGATATAGACATTGGGATAGACCTGGCGGTGAACGGAGGAGACATTCATCTTTCTGAAGTCGGAGCTGCGGTAGTACTTCTCCTCAAAATCAAGCCTGGCGATGTTTGAATGGGGCAGGACGTAGTTCTGAAGCATGAAGGCGGCCAGCGCAATGACTGCGGCTGAGATGAAATAAGGCACCAGCAGCCTCCCGAAGCTCATCCCGCTGTTGAGCATGGCAATGATCTCGGTGTTGACGGCCATCCTTGAGGTGAAAAAGATTACCGAGATAAAAACGAACATCGGGGCAAAGAGGGTGGCAAAATAGGGAATGAAATTAAGGTAATAGTCGAAGATGATCGCTTTCAGCGGGGCCTGCTTCTGTATGAAGTCGTCAATCTTCTCGGAGAAGTCAAAGATCACCGCAATCCCCAGTATAAGCACCAGTGAGAAGACAAATGTGCCGAGGAACTGTCTGATGATATACCAGTCCAGTATTCCCGGGGCAAGTTTCTTCATGCTCTCTCTGAAATTCTTCGAACTGTCTCTTCCTTCCATGATCCGAATGTGCCGTCAAGTATCTTTTGTCTTGCCTCTCTAACGAGGCTGAGGTAAAATGAGAGGTTATGTATAGTGGCAATCTGTGCTCCCAGCATCTCTCCCGATATGACAAGGTGCCGAAGGTAAGCCTTAGAGTAGGTGCGGCTGACTGAGGAATCCGATCCGGAATCTACCGGTGAGAAGTCTGAGGCCCAGCGCCGGTTCCTGATATTTATTACACCCTCGCGTGTGAAGAGCATGCCGTTGCGTCCGTTGCGGCTGGGCATCACGCAGTCAAACATGTCAACACCGCGCGCAATAGCTTCCAGGATGTTGGCAGGAGTACCCACGCCCATAAGATAGCGCGGTTTGTCGGCGGGCAATATCTCATTCACCACCTCTATCATCTCATACATCACCTCAGCCGGTTCGCCCACTGAGAGGCCTCCGATTGCGTTCCCGGGCTGATCCTTTGACGCAATCTTTTCTGCTGATATGCGCCGCAGATCCTTATATATGGCTCCCTGGACGATGGGAAACAGCATCTGGTCAGCCATGTAGAGTGGTTCACCGGCATTCAGCTGTTCAACACACCTGTCAAGCCACCGGTGAGTCAGCTCCATCGACTTCAGGGCATAACTGTGGTCACAGGGCCAGGGGGCGCATTCATCAAACGCCATTATAATATCAGCTCCTATGATTCTCTGTATATCGATAACCTTCTCCGGCGTGAAGAGATGTTTTGAACCGTCGATATGCGATCTGAATATCGCACCCTCCTCCGTCAGCTTCCTGTTGGCAGCCAGCGAGAAGACCTGGTATCCGCCGCTGTCGGTAAGCAGTGACCTGTCCCATGCCATGAAGCGGTGCAGGCCTCCGGCCTCCCTGATGATGTCAGTGCCAGGCCGGAGGTAGAGATGATAGGTGTTGGCCAGTATCACGGGGGCATTTATCTCCGACTTCAGGTCGCGGTGAAGTACACCTTTGACCGTGGCTCCGGTGCCGACAGGCATAAAGACAGGGGTTGGGATTTCGCCGTGGGCCGTGCGCAAAACGCCTGCCCTGGCAGATGTCGATCCGTCTCTCCTCTCTATGCTGAACATCATTCTCCCACTGGTGGTCACAAAAGTAAGCTTTCTCCGTCTGATTATGAACAGACGGTTATCAAATTGGGAAAACGGCGCTATAATTGTTGAAAAGATTCTTGCAACCATTATCCAATTCTTTATAATATTGCTGCGGACAATGTTACTTTCATGATCGTTTCAACTGAACCGACGCATATAATACTGCTTTCGCTGCTGATAATCATGGCTTTCATCCAGGGCTGGTATTGGCTAGGGTATTATCGCAGGGCAGCATTTGCAAAAGATGACAAAACCAGGTCCGCCGCGAAGATGCCTCCAATCTCGGTGGTCATCTGCGCTCGTAACGAGGCTGAGAACCTCACAAAGTTCCTCCCGGCTGTTATGGAGCAGGACTACCCCTCGTACGAGGTTGTGGTGGTGAATGACTGTTCGGAAGACAATACGTATGATATCCTCGGGGAAATGATTAAGCGATATCCGCACCTCAGGGTATCAATGATCCAGAAGGACCCCGGCTTCACCCACACCAAGAAGCTTGCCATGCTTATCGGCATCAAGGCAGCGAAGAATGAGCTGCTGGTCTTCACTGACGCCGACTGCCGTCCGGCATCACCCAACTGGCTGCGCGAGGTGGCTGCTACAGCAGGACCGGAAACTGACATTGTAATCGGCTACGGTGGGTATATCGCGGAGGAGGGTCTCCTCAACAGCTATATCCGCTTTGAGACGATGTTCATCGGCATGCAATACTTCGGGATGACGATGGCAGGCAAACCCTATATGGGAGTGGGTCGCAACCTGGCATACAGGAGAAGCTTCTTCTTTGAAAAGGGCGGATTCGGACCCCATAATCATATCATGTCAGGCGATGACGATCTGTTTGTCAACCGGAACGCCACGAGCAACAACTGCGGCCTGATGCTCTCACATGATTCCTTTACGCTATCGGCAGCACATAAGAGCCTGGGAGCATGGATCAAACAGAAGAGAAGACACTTATCCGCGGCCGCCTATTATAAGAAGAATGACAGGATAAGGCTCTTCTTCGAGCCCTTCAGCAGGGTCTCATATTACGGACTGCTGATAACGCTCCTGATCATGCTCGCATCATGGCCCGCGGTGCTTCTGATCGCGGTGGCACGACTGGTCATGAGGGCGGTCATAATCCGCAAGGCTGCCGCAACATTCAATGAACCCCGGCTATGGGTTATCTCGCTCTTTTTTGATATCTTGGCACCGTTCGTAACGGCATTCCTTTACGTCACAACCATCAGAAGAGGCAAGGGCAGAGAGACATGGAAGTAGTAAGCGGCCTATCGGAGAAAGCGCAACATGACCTGAAGGTCATTGACCGGGCATTGAACGGCGACAGCAGGGCATACACCGAGCTGCTCAACAGGTACCGTGATTCAGTCTACTATGTCATGCTCAGAATGGTAAGCAATCCCTCTGATGCAGAGGACTTAACCATAGAAGCCTTCGGCAAGGCCTTCAACAGCCTTGCGAAGTATGTTCCCTCACACGCTTTCAGCACATGGCTCTTCCGCATCGCCACCAACAACTGCATCGACTTCATGAGACGCAAGAGCCAGACACCCAGGCCTTTCGACCATGATGAGGGTGAGGAGGACGAGATGGAGGCTACCGTCGCCTCTGACACGAGAGGACCCGACGAACTGATGATAGACCGGGAGACGGCAGCCTCTCTCAACAGGATAGTAAAGACACTCAAGCCACGTTACCGCAGGCTGATCGAACTGAGATACTTTGAAGACTATTCATATGAGGAGATAGCCACCGAACTGAGCCTTCCCATCGGTACGGTCAAGGCAAGGCTTTTCAGGGCAAAAGTCCTTATACTGAATATGGTCCGCAGTAAAACCAGCGGTATTTGACCACAATAACCGAAAAATACTTCCCTTCACTTACAGAGGAACAGCGCCGGCAGTTTTCGATGCTGCCGTCACTGTACAGAGAGTGGAACGAAAGGATAAATGTCATCTCACGGAAGGATATTGAAAATTTTGAGGTAAATCATCTGCTTCACTCCCTGTCAATCGCACGCTTTATCTCCTTTCTCCCCGGAACGACTGTGATAGACATCGGAACCGGAGGCGGACTGCCGGGCATACCACTGGCAATACTCTTCCCCGAAGTGAGGTTCACCCTGATCGATTCAATTGCCAAGAAAATAAGGGTCGTCAGCGAAATAACCGCTGCCGCCGGCATTGGAAATGTACTGGCTCTCCCGGTCAGGTCGGAGAAAACCAACGGCACATATGATTTTATAATTAGCAGGGCGGTGACGGAGGTGGAACAGTTTGTGAAACTGACCAGGCATCTCTCCTCCCCCCTCTCATTCAATAACAAAAAGAACGGCTGGATCTTCCTCAAGGGAGGCGATCTCGAAAGAGAGCTGAGGCCTTTTCACTCTTCCGCCGCCGTTGTGCCGATAAGCAACTGGTTTGACGAACCTTACTTCGAGACAAAAAAAATCGTTTACCTTCCACGGTGAAATAAAAAAAATTCCTTCCGCTTTAATTATTTCAAAAAATGACTACCTTTGCAGTCTTTAAAACCGGAAAGTAAACAACAAAATTATAGGAACAGATGAAAAGGACATTTCAGCCATCAAGAAAGAGGAGGACTAACACTCACGGCTTCAGGGAGAGAATGTCAACACCCAACGGCAGGCGGGTTCTCGCTGCCCGCAGGGCCAAGGGCAGGAAGAAACTGACTGTTTCTGACGAGGTGGGTCATAAGGACTGAGAGGCTGACAGAGAATAAAAAACCGTCTTAATGAACAATTAAGGCGGTTTTTTATTTATACTCTGTTACGGTGATAGTAAATTTGCCAATATTTCGAGAAATGAAAGAGCTGATCCTTAAAAATGCCGGACCGGATATCACGGAGATAGCAGAGGCACTCCTTGACGGCAGACGGATTACACCGGATGAAGCGCTGACACTCTACCGGAGGGCTGATCTCTCACTCATGGCTGTGCTGGCAACCGGAGCCAAGAGAGCAAAGAGCGGCGACGCAGTCTTCTTCAACCGTAACTTTCACATTGAACCTACAAATATATGCGTCTATAACTGCCGCTTCTGCTCATATCACAAGCCTGAAGGTGACCCCGACAGCTGGGAGCTGTCGGAGAGCGAGATACTGGACATCGTCAGGCGTTTTGACGGTATTCCTGTCACCGAAGTGCATATTACCGGCGGAGTGCATCCGTCGCGTGACATACACTACTACGGAAACATCCTCGCCTCAATACGGAGAGTGAGGCCTGACATAAGCATCAAAGCCTTCTCAGCCGTTGAGCTCGACTATATGATACGGAAGGCAGGGATGACATACAGTGACGGTCTGAAGGTCCTGCGCGATTACGGCCTTGACTCCATCCCCGGCGGCGGTGCTGAGATCTTCGATGAGTCGCTCCGGAGAAAGATTTGCAGGGAGAAGGCTGATGCCGATACTTACCTCGCCATCCACGAGGCTGCCCATAACCTGGGCATATCATCAAACGCAACCATGCTCTACGGCCATGCCGAGAGCCCGGAACAGCGCATTGACCACCTGCTCAGGCTGAGAGAACTGCAAGACCGCACAGGAGGATTTAATGCATTCATCCCGCTTAAGTTCAAGAGAGCCAACAACCGGATGAGTGAGCTTGGAGAGGTGCCGGTGACGGAAGACATGCGCAACTATGCTCTCTCACGCATCTTCCTTGATAACTTCAGTCATATCAAAGCCTACTGGCCTGCTACCGGCAGAAACGCGGCACTGATGAGCCTTGCCTTCGGAGCCGATGACCTCGACGGCACCATTGATGACACTACCCGAATCTATTCCATGGCAGGAGCCGAGGACCTTAACCCGAGCCTCTCAACAACCGAGCTGGTAGCAATGATACGGTCAGCAGGCTTCAGACCGGTGGAACGTGATACAAACTACCGCACAGTTAAGGAGTGGTAATACCCCGCACTCTCACAATATAATTTTATCTTTGACCCTGCGTTAATAATTTAATACTTCGTCACACGATGAGCGTCAAGGAATTTCTTAAAAGCCGGGTCTTCTGGAAGCAGCTGGCTCTGGCACTGGTCATCGGCGTTGCCATAATACTCTTTCTGATCATCTGGCTTAACATCTACACCCGCCACGGTCAGTCGAGACCCACACCCGAGATAAGAGGTCTGACCATAACCGAGGCACAGCATGTGGTCAATAAAAACCGGATGAAATTGCAGATCATTGACTCAGTTTACACCGCCTTCGTGCCGCGCGGCTGCGTGGCGGAGCAGACTCCTCTCCCGGGCCACCGCGTGAAGAAAGGACGCACCATCCAGGCTACAATAAACGCTTTCAACCCCGAGATGGTCGCCGTGCCTGACCTCGTGGGGCTGCCACGCCGCCAGGCCCTGTCAATCATCGAAACGGCAGGCCTGCAGATCGGACAGCTGAACTATGTGTCCGACCTGACCGTCGACTTCGTTCTCAGACAGACACTGCATGGCCGTGATGTCTCCCCTGGCGATTCAGTCCAGAAGGGGATGGTCATAGACCTCGTCCTCGGCAGGGGACTGTCAAGCCAGCGCACCGCCCTGCCACGACTCACAGGAACAACACTGGAGCAGGCAAGGAATGAGATACTCGGGGCATCACTCAACCTCGGAGCATATGTCTTTGATACCACGGTATTAACTGCCGATGACTCTATCAACGCCTTTGTCTACAAGCAGAACCCCGTGTATCACCCAGATGCCTCGGTGCAGCTCGGATCAGCGGTCTATATCTGGCTTACAACCGACACCCTCAGGTTAATGCCTGACGCCACCGGAGCCGACACCCTGAACCCTGAAGGCACCACTATCACGGAGGGAACAGAATTACCATCCCTGTGATGAGACGAAAATGGTTCATATATATATTGCTTACCGCGCTGACATCGATCCACATCTCCGCACAGGAGGTTATTACCGGTATTTCATATAACATTCAGCTGGCCGGCGCCACAACCCGGCCCCTGCATAAGGGAGCTGCTGCAGAAGAACCGGTGCCGCTCCCCTTCATTGATGACTTCTCTGAAGACAGCCTCTTCCCCTCAACTGACAGGTGGAGCGACATACTGGCATTCGTCAACAACACCTTTTCGGTCAGGCAGCCGTCACAGGGTATGGCAACCCTTGACTGCCTTGATGAACGGGGCCTGCTATATGATGGGGCATCGCAGCTTGTCTTTGCCGCTGACCGCCTCACCTCACGGGCCATTAACATGGAATACATGCCCTCTGACAGCATCTGGCTCAGCTTCATGTATGAGGCCGGTGGCGTTGCTGACATGCCTGAGAGCGACGACAGCCTGACACTGAGCTTCTGGGCTCCCGGAGAAGAGAGATGGTACAGCATATGGCACGCCGCTGGCGGCCCGACGAACGGATTCCGTCACGTAATGATACCCGTAAAGGATAGCAGGTTCCTGATGAACGGTTTCAGGTTCATGTTTATGAACTATGCCTCGCTGGCCGGAGTAATTATTGAACCCTCCCAGGCAGGAAACGCCGACCAATGGAATATTGACCATGTCTTCCTTAATAAAGGACGAAGATATAATGACACGGTCCTGCATGATGTCGCCCTTACTCTTCCGCAGAGATCACTGCTGAAGGAATACGAGGCGATGCCGTGGCGACACTTCAGACAGGCATACCTCTCTGCCATGAGCCCCACGGCACCCATCAATTACCGCAATAATGACACCATAGTAAGAAATGTCACCAGGCAGGTCTCCATCAAAAACACGGTCACCGGTGCAGTGGTGCGCACCTTCAATGCCGGGGCATCCAACGTCAGCCCCCTGTCAGATGTGAAGTATGATGCACCGCTCCTTTATACCTATGACTCCGACGCTTCCGACTCGGCTCTTTTCGAGGTCACCGTCTCACTGATCACAGACGACTTTGACCCGAAACGCAATGACACCATAAGGTTCAAGCAGCGCTTCACCGACTATTTTGCCATTGACGACGGCACCGCCGAGGCAGGGTATGGCATCAACGGTCAGGGCTCACGCAACGCCATGGCGGCACTGCGGTTCAGATCGTTCATCGCTGATTCGGTAACCGCCATCAGCATCTGTTTCAATGATGCCTATAATAATCAGAACCAGCGAGGGTTTGAGATCATGGTCTGGGCTGATGACAACGGCCAGCCGGGAGTGCTTCTCGGCAGCACTGACGGTCCGGTGGCAGATCCGGGCACAGACCTGAACGGCTACATAACATATCTCTTTGAAAAGCCTGTCAGGGTGACAGATTACTTCTGGATAGGCTGGAGACAGGATGCAGAGGTCTTCATCAATGCAGGCCTCGACCTGAATACCTCCCCCGCAGGAAGACAGTATTTCATGCTCAGCGGAATCTGGCAGGCAAGCATGGCACCAGGGACGATCATGATGCGCCCGGTGATGAGAGGAATCGGAACGGCTACATCATCAGATGGAGGAACACTTGTAAACGGTCTCTTCCATCTCTTCCCCAACCCCTCATCGGGCCTGGTGACACTGGTGCCATCCGACGGAGCCCCTGACGATTTCATCATTGACGTTGTCTCATCATCAGGAGCAATGGTGATGTCACTTGACCGCACCGACCGGCCTGATCTCCGGAGGCTTTCACCAGGCAATTACATGCTGCTTGTAAGGTCCCGTGACGGGAGGCCAATCTCCCTGCTGAGGGTAATAATAGTAAAATGACGGGGAACTGAAATGGCTGAAGAGGAACTGCCTGACCTGCAGGAGCAGGAGCTCTATGAGCACTACCGGTATGTGGTTGACCCCGGTCAGTCGTTGCTCCGCATAGACAAGTACCTTGCTGCACGCATTGAGAATGTCTCACGCACACGCGTGCAGGCAGCAGCACAGGCCGGAAACATACTGGTGAATGAAACACCGGTAAAACCCAACTACCGGGTAAAGCCCCTGGATGTCATTCAGATACTTCTTCCCAACCCCCCGCGTGAGATAGAACTCATTCCGCAGGAGATCCCGATAAGTGTCATCTACGAAGACGATGACCTGATCGTCGTTGACAAGGCCGCCGGGATGGTAGTGCATCCTGCCTATGGCAATTACTCAGGTACGCTGATGAATGCGCTTATGTACCACTTCAGGGACCTTCCTCTCTTTCAGTCGGGAGAAGTGAGGCCGGGACTGGTGCACCGCATTGACAAGAACACCTCAGGGCTGCTTGTCGTTGCCAAGAACGAGTATGCCCATAACAGGCTCGCCAGGCAGTTCTTCAACCGCACCACAGGCCGGCGTTACATGGCACTGGTATGGGGTACACCTGACCCCGCTGAAGGCACTGTCACAGGCCATGTGGGACGCAACCTGCGAGACCGTAAGATAATGCAGGTCTTCCCCGACGGCAGTCAGGGAAAGCATGCGGTGACGCACTTTAAGGTTGTGGAGCAGCTCGGTTATGTGTCGCTCCTTGAGTGCCGTCTCGAGACGGGGCGCACCCACCAGATAAGGGTACACATGGCATGGTTCGGTCATCCGCTCTTCAATGACGAGGAGTATGGCGGCCACCGTATCATGAAAGGCACCACCTTCACCAAATACCAGCAGTTCGTCCGCAACTGTTTCGCGCTCATCCCGCGCCAGGCACTGCATGCACAGACCCTGGCCTTTGATCATCCGGTCACCGGTAAGCGGATCTCCTTCGAATCACCCCTCCCACCTGACATGGAAGCGGTTCTGGCAAAGTGGAGGGGATATACGGCCGGCAGAGACTGAGTCAGTCGGCAGTCAAAATCAGTCGGCAGTCAGCAGTCAAAACCAGTCGACAGTCCTTAACTTATTGATTAACTGAAGACTGTGGACTGTGGACTGTGGACTGTGGACTGACGGACTATGGACTGAGAAGCCTACCAGCTGCCTCCCGCGCCCCCGCCACCAAATCCACCGCCGCCAAACCCACCGAACCCGCCGCCGCCACTGCTGCCACCACCGGAGAATCCTCCCCAGCTACCGCCATGAGACCGACCGCCTCCCATCATGCTCAACAGAAGCCACAGGGGCAGGTTGTTTGATCCTCCCTTCCTCAGGTGCTTGTTGTTTGAACTGCCGGCAGAGACAATCAGAATGAAGACGATGATAATGATAAATATGATTATACCCGGTACTGTGGGTGATGATGATCCCCCCGCATAGCTCTGATAGGAATACTCACCGGCTGCCAGGGCCATGAGCACTTCAGTCCCGGCATCAAGCCCGCTGTAATAATCGTTCTCGCGAAACCTCGGAAGGATCTCCCTGTCAATGATATCAGCGCACGCAATGTCAGGGATGGCCCCTTCAAGGCCGTAACCTGTGGCAATGAAGATCTGCCCGGAGGAACTCTCCGTCTTGGTTTTGACAAGTATAAGCACCCCGTTGTTGAAATCGCCCTGCCCTACTCCCCAATCCTTCGCCACCCTGTATGCGAAATCCGACCGGTCATACCCCTGAAGATCATTTACAATCACCACGGCAATCTGGTTGGATGTTGTATCATTGAATGCAACCAGCTTGTTCTCAAGCGACTGCACTTCGGAGGCAGAGAGGACGCCTGCATAGTCGTTCACCAGGCGAGGTGGGTCAGGCCTGGTAAGGAGGGTCTGCGACTCCAGGCTGAGTGTTACGGGAAGGAGCAGTAAAAGGCATAAAAAAGATCTCAGCTTATTCATTTTCATACCCTCGGTTCATTAATGTCAAATGAGATGGTGTCGGTGAGCTCGTTTATGTCGTCCCTGGTATGAGGGAAGTGCTCCTTCAGCTGTTCACCGGCCATGATTATACCCTCGGTGAGGCCCTCAGTGAAGAGGTTCTCACTGAACCGCTGCTTCATGTGATCGCGTATATTGTCCCAGAACCCGAGCGCTACCACTGCATTGATCCCCGTATCTCCGATGATGGCATACCTGCGCTCCTTTATTGCAAGGTAGATGAGCACCCCATTGCGGTCTGCAGTCCTGTGCATGCCCAGCTTCCTGAACAGCCATGCAGCCTCATCGAGCACATCTCCTTTGCATGATGTCTCAATATGCACGCGGATCTCTCCCGACGTGGCGTGCTCGGCCTCACCTATGGCCCTGACAATAGCCTCCTGCTGTTCGCGGGTAAAGAATGTTGAAGCTTTCATCACTCTGATCCTCAGAACTCAACCTTCGGCGCGATATCCGTTCCCTCGCGGGCTTCAAAATATGGCCTGTCGTTGAATTTTGTGATCGAGGCAATCATGTTGTTGGGAAATTTCTTGATGAAGGTGTTGTACTCCCTGGCAGCATCGTTGAAGTTATTCCTGGCAACGGCAATACGGTTCTCCGTGCCTTCGAGCTCAACCTGCAGGTCACGGAAATTCTGGGTGGCTTTTAGCTCGGGATACCGTTCCACTACAACCATCAGGCGGGCGAGGGCAGAGCTGACTTCGCCCTGGGCAGCCTGAAACTCCTGCATCTGTTCGGGAGTGATGTTCGAGGGATCAATGGTCACCTGAGTGGCCTTTGCCCTTGCCTCAATGACCCTCGTCAGTGTCTCCTGCTCAAAGGCAGCAGCCCCCTTGACGGTATTTACAAAATTCGGTATGAGATCGGCCCTCCTCTGATACTGGGTCTCGACATTACTCCACTCTGTGGCCACCTTTTCATTCATCGGGACGATCTTGTTGTAGATCCCAACACCCCATGAAATAAACAGTAAAATGGCAACAAGTACAATCACTACTGTCACAATTCTGCTAACAGGTTTCTTTTCCATTTTCCAATTGATAATTTTGATTCAGCATCAAATTTAAATAAAAAACCGTCTCCATGACACAGCAGTAACCTCACTGCCCGTGGTTTGTCAGCAGGTTTTTTTCATTTGCATCTTCGCGCGATATTAAATAGTGTAATTTTGGGGCAAAATTGCATAGTAATGAGGACCATTGCCATTGTTGCAGGAGGAAATTCATCCGAATACCCGGTTTCAGTCCGCAGCGCCCAGGGTGTTGCCAGGGCACTTGAAGGGAAATATGAGACATACATTATCACAATCAAGGGTCCCGATTGGTTCTGGGAGGATCCTAAAGGCCGTGTTTTCAGGGTAGACAAGAATGACTTCACCCTGGTGCTTGATGATCAGCGCATCACGTTTGATGCAGCCTTTATCTCCATTCACGGTGATCCGGGAGAGAACGGTCCGCTGCAGGGCTATTTTGATATGACAGGGATACCCTATACAAGCTGCAATGCCTTCGTCTCTGCACTGACATTCAACAAGCAGGCCTGCAAGCTCTACCTGAACGAGTATGGAATACCCATGACGGGCGGACTGCTTATCAGGAAGGGACAGCAGTATGATGCCGTCAAGATAGTAAGGCAGACAGGCCTGCCCTGCTTCGTAAAACCCAACGCCAGCGGATCAAGCTTCGGGGTTACCAAGGTCAAGGAAGCGGGCGAGTTCGCCGAGGCCCTTGAAAAGGCTTTCGTTGAGGGGGACGAGGTGCTGGTGGAGTCGTTCATGAAAGGAACTGAAGTGGCCTGCGGAGTGGTTAAGACGAAACAGAGAAAGATAGTCATGCCCGTCACAGAGATAGTTCCCAAAAAGGAGTTCTTTGACTATGAGGCAAAATATACCGATGGTTTTTCTGAAGAGATAACGCCGGCGAGGTTGCCTGAGGAGGTGACTGCACGCATACAGGAGCTCTCGTCGGAGATCTATGACATCCTCGCCTGCCGCGGTATTGTCAGGGTCGATTTCATTGTCACCGAAGAGGGCCCCCAGTTCCTTGAGATCAATACTGTCCCCGGCATGACCGGGGAGAGCATCATCCCCAGACAGGCCGCTGTGTCCGGTATCTCGCAGACTGATCTCTACTCAATGGTCATCGAGGATCTGTTCTGAGGGAATTGCGATTTGCGATTTGCGATTTGCGATTAAATTGACAATCGAAAATCTGAAATCGAAAATTCCTCTGCTGCCGACTGCTGACTGCCGACTGCCGACTGCTGACTGCCGACTGCCGACTGCCGACTTCACTACTGCCTACTGCCTACTGCCTCAAATGACTGCTGACAGCTGACTGCTGACTGCTGACTGAAGACTTCACTATTGCCTACTGCCTACTGCCTCTTTAGCCTCCACCAGCCGGGTAATAAACGCCGTCACCTCGGGCTGTTTTGAGAAATTATATTTCGCACGCGTAGGACCCTTACCCACCTTGAGGGAGATGGCATTGTCAGGCAAAGCCCCGAAAAGCTCCTCATCGGTCTTGTCATCACCCATGGCAAGAATGAAATCATTCTTACCCGATGCTGTCAGTTTCTTTGCTGCAGAACCCTTGTTATAGCCTGACATCTTCACCTCAACCACCTTATGCCCGTCAATGACCTGCAGCGGCATGTTAATTATTGATTCCTCAAGTTCATTTTTCAGTTCTATGGCTCTGAGGGCGGAAAGATCAGGATCAGCATTGCGGTAATGCCATGAGAGCGAAGCCCTCTTCTCCTCAACGAAGGAGCCCTTGCATCTGGTGGTGAACCTGCTGAGAAGGGGAAGGATCCTCTCTTTCCATGAATCATCCTGATCAAGAGACGACTCCCACTCCATGCCGGGATAGCGGATGAAGGCCCCGTGCTCTGCCACAAGCGTCAGGTTAAGGTTGGAAAACCACTTGTCGAGAAAATCCCTTTTGCGGCCGCTTATGATTACTACATCAGTCACTGCTGCCAGCCTCTCGGTAAGTGATATCAGCTTCATGTCAGGTATTGCCATCTCGGGCAGCTCCCTTATCGGTACAAGCGTACCGTCGTAGTCAAGGAAAAGTAAGGGCGCTACCGCCTTGCAGAATGATTTTATGATTCCGTTTTCGATATCACTATTGATAAGCCTGACCCTGAAACTCTGCCTGTCAGCCTTCACCTTGACGGTTGTCCTGATGATGTCATCGGCCCATGAGAATACGTCATAATCGTGAAGCCGCTTTTTCATGGCTTCAATGCGGACTTTCTTTTCTTCACTCTTCATGGTCAGGGCCTGGTATATTGCATCGGCCAACTGTGATATGTCCGACGGGTTGACCAGTATCGATTCGCTCATCTCCGCAGCTGCTCCTGCCAGCTCGCTGAGGATGAGCATACCGTAATGCTGATGCTGTGCTGCAACATATTCCTTGGCCACCAGGTTCATGCCGTCACGCAGAGGGGTCAGCAGTCCGACATCACTATGCGAGTAAAGAGCTACCAGCTCATTAAATCTCAATGACTTGTACTGATATATAACAGGGTTCCAGTCCAGGGTTCCGTACTTGCCGTTTATGCGTCCTACCGTGGCCTCAATCTCCTTCTTCATCTCCTGGTAACGGACAATGGTATCACGTGAGGGAACCATCACCATATTGAATATCACCCTTCCCCTCATGTTACTGTAACGCTCAAGGAAAAGTTCAAAGGCAGACAGCCTGTTAAGGAATCCCTTGGTGTAATCAAGCCTGTCAACTGAGAAGATGAGAAGTCGGTCACGCTTCTGTTTGCGTATCCTCGAAATGAATTTTTCCGTCTCCGGCAGCACGACGGCTTCATTGAATTTTTTATAATCAATGCTTATCGGAAAAGCATCAGCCCGTGAATATATCTCTTCTGACATAACAGTATTGAGCGAAATGTCATAGCCCAGAGATCTTCTTACCGATTTCAGGAAATGCTGTGCATAGTCATGAGTTTGAAAACCTATCAGATCAGCACCTAAAAGTCCCTTTAATATTGCGGCCTGGTAGCCGTCCGGCATAATCCGGAATACCTCATATGACGGGAAAGGAATATGCAAAAAGAAGGCTATCGACGCCTCCGGGAACTCTTCCCTGACCATTCCCGGCAGCAGAAACAGCTGATAATCATGTATCCATATAAAATCGCCCGGTTTGATTATCTTCTTAAGCTCCCTTAAAAAGAGCTGGTTTGCCTTACGATAGTTTTCGAAATAACCCTCTCCGAAAATCGCCATGGAAGGGAAATAATGAAACAGAGGCCAGATCAGGTCATTGCAGAAACCGCCATAGAACTTCTCATTGACACTGTCAGGTATCTTTACCGGCATAAGCTCGAAAGCCTCCTTCACCTCATCAAGTGAGTTCATCTTTTCGGCAGAATGTTCACCTTTGCCTACCCAAACGGTCTTATCCATTACGGAGGCGTTATCAGCCTTTCTCATCCTTTCGGTCAGTGATAACACCGCAGAGACCAGTCCTCCGGTGTTCTGAACTGCCGTGAGGTTGCCGTTGCGCTCCTTAATGGTGAACGGGAGCCTGTAGGCAACGATCACTATTCTTTTAAATTCAGGTAGTCTGCTGTTTTCCATTTCAATTGTTTTACAGGAATACGGGCCTGTCCTGCTTTGCTGCAATCCGATATATCGCATTCATCAGTCCCACATGGCTGTATGTCTGGGGGAAGTTGCCCCACTGGCTGCCGTCACGGCCGGCATCTTCACTGAAGAGGCCCAGGTGGTTGGAGTATTCAAGCAGTTTTTCAATGGTCCTGGCTGCTTCGTCTACCTTGCCTGTGCTTGCCAGGGCCTCGGCATACCAGAAGGCGCATACAAGGAAGGTTGTTTCAGGTTTACCGAAGTCATCATCATGAATATACCTGTAGAATAAACCCTCCTCTGTCTTCAGGTGGTCAGCCAGTGCAGCCAGATGCTCCTGCGCCCTGTCACCTGAAGGGTCAAGATAATTCATTGTCACAAGGTGAATGGTGGCGGCATCATAGTTATCATTGCCAATGGCCTGCATGTATGCCTTCCGGTCAGTACGGTAACACATCTCTATCTTCTCCGCCGCCCTGGTTGCGAGCTTCCCGGCTTTGGCCCTGAGGTCATTGTCTGAAAAGTAGGAAGCAATCTTCTCCGCAGCCTTGCTGCCTGCCCAATGGAATAAAAAGGTGTAGCAGTTCTCCTGCATCCTGTTTCGGAATTCCCAGATACCTGCATCAGGCTTCTCCATCGTTTCTTCAATGCGGCTGAGGAGCCAGTAGATGACCTCCCTCGACTTCTTGTAAGAGAGGTAATTGAGCCTCCTGTCAATATAGAGCGGCAGGAGACTGGCAAGAACCTGCCCGTAGATGTCATACTGCTCCTGGTTATAGGCGTCATTGCCAAGATGCACCGGTTTGTTCCCCAAATATCCCTCAAGTTCAAGCTCCTTCTCTTTTGGGACAGCTGTGCCGGCGATGGAGTACATGGGCTTTATCTTCTGCTTCTCTGACAGAATGATATTCTGTATATAGAGAAAATATTTCTCCAGTTCGTCGAAGTGCCCGAGATTGTTGAAGGCGTTAAGGGTATAGTACGAATCTCTCATCCAGCAGTAGCGGTAGTCCCAGTTTCTGCCGGCTCCGGGAGCCTCCGGCAGGCTGGTGGTGCCCGAAGCAATGATGGCCCCTGTATCCTCAAACTGATGAAGCTTCAGCACCAGCGCTGACCTGATGATCTCATCCTGAAAGATATTGGGTATTGAGGTGTTTTTGATCCAGTGTCCCCAGTATTTGGAGGTCTTCTCAAGAAAATCGTCAGCCGTTGCCTCCAGGGGTGCCTCAAGCGGAACACCGTAGGTAAAGGCCATGTAACATGTGTCATTCAGTATGAACGGCTGATTATTTATGATATAGGTAAGAGGAATATTAGTTGTAAGCCTGACCTGTGTATCAAAATTAAGGAACCGGATATGATTGCTGCCGGCCACTATCTGAGGGCTGAAAGCCCCGTAGCTGCCTACTGGTTCGCACTTCACGGTAATGAACGGATTGCCGTCAAGGAGCTCAATCTTGCGGATGAGCATCAGTGGCCGGTAATACCTGTCGTATTGATTGAACCGTGGGGCAAAGTCGGTGACCCGGAACTTGCCGTCATCTGTTATGAATTCCGTCGTAAGGATATTCGTATTCTTCAGGTATGACTGGAAGGTGTAAAAATCCTTCCCCGCCGGTTTGATGGAGAACTCACCTCCTTTGGCGTCGTCGAGCAATGACCCGAACAGAAAGCTGCTGTCGAACCTTGGCAGGCACATCCATTTTACCTCTGCTGTCTTGTTTATATAGGCAAGAAATGAACAATTGCCTATCACTCCCATGTCATACTTATGAATGGATTCCATAGTGCGTCAATGTTAAATCAGGTTGCCCCGGCCAGGGCGCGGCAGCTAAATGTACCGGTTCCCCGGGAGGGGGTGGCTACAAGATACTCAATTATTCGGATTTAAGGCAGAACTGCCGACTGAAGACTTCACTATTGCCTACTGCCTACTCCCTACTGCCTGAATTGAACGTATCAAACCGGTACGAATCTATCGGTGCACACGTACATACGAGGTTGCGGTCACCGTAACCGTTATCCACCCTGCCCACCGAAGGCCAGAACTTGTTCTCGACGGTCCATGCAAGCGGATAGGCTGCCTTCTCACGCGGATAGACATGGGCCCAGCTGTCGGAAATGACCGCAGCAGCAGTATGGGGAGCATTCTTAAGTACGTTGTCCTCCCTGTCAGCCAATCCATCCTTTATCTCATCGATCTCTCTCCATATGTTCTTCATTGCATCGATGAACCTGTCGAGCTCAGCCTTGGGTTCTGACTCCGTAGGCTCAACCATGAGTGTTCCGTGCACGGGGAATGAGAGTGTGGGAGCATGGAACCCGTAATCCATCAGCCTCTTGGCGATATCCGATTCATCCACGCCTGCCTCCTTGAAACCACGGCAGTCGAAAATCAACTCATGCGCGCAGCGGTTTCTGGTTCCGGTATAGAGTATCTTGAACATGGTTCCCAGAGATGCGGCAATATAGTTTGCGTTCAGAATGGCATACACAGTTGACTTTGTAAGCCCTTCAGCTCCAAGCATCATTACATAGGCATGGCTGATGGTCAGCACATGGGCGCTGCCGAAAGGTGCTGCCGCCACAGCGGTGATACCATGACTGCCGCCGGTCTTCACAACCGGATGCGACGGAAGGAACTCAGCCAGCTTCGTGTTGCACAGTATGGGACCCATGCCGGGACCGCCGCCGCCGTGGGGGATGGCAAATGTCTTGTGCAGGTTAAGATGGCATACGTCAGCCCCGATGCGCCCCGGGCTCGTCAAACCTACCTGCGCGTTCATGTTCGCTCCGTCCATGTAAACAAGACCGCCGTTTTCATGGACTATATCCGTCATCTCAATGATTGCCTCCTCAAAGACACCGTGCGTTGAGGGATAGGTTATCATCGCAGCGCTCAGGTTATCACGGTGCTCAACGGCTTTCTTCCTCAGGTCGTCAACACTGATGTTACCCTTCTCATCGCACTCCACAACCACCACCTTCATGCCGGCCATGGCTGCACTGGCGGGATTGGTACCGTGAGCTGATGACGGGATGAGTGCCACGTCACGGTGCCCTTCATTGCGACTGATATGATACTGCCTGATGACCATCAGTCCTGCGTACTCACCGGCAGCGCCCGAATTGGGCTGGAACGATACAGCATCAAAGCCGGTTATCTCCTTCAGGGCTTCCCCCAGCTCTTCCATCACCTTATGATACCCCTCTGCCTGGTCTGCAGGAACGAACGGATGTATGTTTCCAAACTCCGGCCAGCTCATGGCGAACATCGAGGCAGCCGGGTTGAGTTTCATGGTGCATGATCCAAGTGGGATCATACCATTCGCCAGTGAAAAGTCCTTGCGCTCCAGCATCTTGATGTAACGCATCATGTCAGTCTCACTGTGATAGCTGTTGAAGGTGCGCTCCTGCAGGAAAGGTGATGTACGCTTGAATTTATCGTCAACACAGAAACAGTCACACAATTCTGTCACCTCCTCCGCCTTTTTGCCTGCCGCCTCGGCGAACACGGCAACGATGTCATTTATATCCCTGAGAGTTGTTAGTTCATCGGTGCTTATGACGGCGCAGTTGGCACACGGATACCAGAGGTTGATACCCTTGCTGAGTGCAATCTTCTGTATCATATCTGCGGTGACCCCGGTGACAGCCTGCACACGAACCGTATCAAAGAACTGCTCATGTCTGATGGTGTAGCCCAGTCCCTTCAGCGCCTTTGACAGGGTGCATGCCGCTGAGAAGATATTCATGGCAATGCGCCTGATTCCCTCCTGGCCGTGATACTGGGCATACATGCCTGACATGGTAGCCAGCAGGGCCTGTGCAGTGCAGATGTTTGACGTCGCCCTCTCACGCTTGATGTGCTGCTCGCGCGTCTGAAGAGCCATGCGCAGCGCCTGGTTGCCGTGGACGTCTACCGACACTCCGATAATTCTTCCCGGCATGTTGCGTTTCAGCTCATCCCTTGTGGCGAAGAAGCCGGCATGCGGACCGCCGTAGCTCATCGGAAGGCCGAAGCGCTGGTTCGATCCGTAGACGATGTCAGCACCCCACTCACCGGGAGGTGTCAGCAGGGCGAGGCTCATCAGGTCTGCTCCGACGGCCTGCGAAGGCGCCGGCGCCATGGACCTTCTCTGCCAGCTCACGATAGTCGCGTATCTCACCGTTCGAGGAAGGATATTGAACAAGCACACCGAAAAGGAGGTTGTCCGGTTCAATCTGCATATAGTCAACAAACTGTATGTCAATGTCAAGAGGAGCGGCACGGGTTACAAGCACATCACGGGTCTGCCTGAAGACAGAGTTGTCAACAAGGAAACGGTTTGCACCGGCCTTCACCTTGTCACGTGAACGGGCATTGTACATCATGATCATAGCCTCGCCGGCGGCAGTAGCCTCATCAAGAAGAGAGGCATTGGCGATATCCATGGCGGTAAGGCTGGCCACCATGGTCTGGAAGTTCAGGAGCGCCTCCAGCCTCCCCTGCGAGATCTCAGCCTGATATGGAGTGTATGATGTATACCATGCCGGGTTCTCAAGCACATTGCGGATTATCACCGGTGGCACTGCCACCCCGTAATAACCCTGCCCGATGAACGAACGGTAAATCTTATTGCGCCTGCCCAGCTCCCTGATATGTGCGAGATACTCATTTTCACTCATTGCCGGAGGCAGGTTAAGAGGCCTGTCAAGCCTGATTGATGCCGGAACAGTCTGGTCTATCAACTGGTCTGTGGAATCAACACCAATGGTTTTGCACATCTCAGCGGCTTCGCTGTCGCGAGGCCCGATGTGACGGTTAACAAAATGATCAGATACCATATTCAGGTGAGTTTGTTTTTGATTAAGAGGAATGGAGCGAAATTAGCATAAAGGGAGTGACAAAAAAAACCATATTAATCATGATTTATCATAATAGAATTAAATTAATGCATGATGTGAAATCCATGTCTTAAAATTATTGCTGTTGTGTTTCCGTTTTGGTGTCATGCGTGTTTCACACGAAAAAAGGGTTACTCTTCATCTCTTCCCTGATTGTTGTCTCCGGGCCATGTCCCGGATAGACTATCGTATCAGGAGGGAGGATAAAAAGCCTTTTGCGGATATTCGTCATCAGCTGTTCATGGTCGCCGCCAGGCAGGTCGGAACGTCCTATGCTGCCGGCAAACAGAGCATCACCGGTAAAGATAACGCCATCTTTTTCAGAGTAAAAAGCTATCCCGCCCGGCGAATGACCCGGGACAGCGATAACCTCAAGGCTCACTCCTGCTGCCGTCAAAACTTCGCCGTCAGATAGGTAGCCTGCCGGCATTGGGGGCTCCTCCATGTCAAGGCCGAACATCTGGGCGTGCTTTGTGGCACTTGCATGATTATGGCTGTCACCTTCATGGAACCATGACCGCAGCCCAAATCTTTCAAGCATGAACGCATTGCCGAATATATGGTCAAGGTGGCAGTGAGTATTCAGGAGCAGCACTGGCGTCAGCGCCCTGGCCTTGAAATACTTCTCCAGTCTTCTCTCCTCGGCCGGTCCGTAACATCCGCAGTCTATTACTATGCAGCCGCCTTCGTCACCCTCAAGAATGTAAGTGTTGACCTCGATTGGAGAGAATACCTCTTTGTATATCTTCATAATCTCACTCTCTTTCGTTTCCGTTGGAAATGCCTTTTAGCATGGGGACAAATACAAAATGGCCGTGGGTGGTGGTCTCCCATTCCTCTTCGCCCCGGCGGATGCAAAGCGTCATAACCTGCGAATTACGGTCGCCTCGCGGAACCACCAGCCTCCCTCCCACACGAAGCTGCCTGAGAAGCTTTTCAGGCACTTCTGCCGTAGCAGCTGTGATGATGATGCCGTCATATGGTCCGTACTGCGGCTGGCCCTCATATCCGTCACCAAGAAAGAAATGGATCCTGTATCCCAGTGAACCGAGCATCAGCTGTGCCTTTCGATGCAGCTCCCTCTGACGCTCTATAGTATATACTTTTACGCCTATCTCAGCCAGTATGGCTGCCTGGTACCCCGAACCGGTGCCTATCTCAAGCACCTTGTCTCTCTTCCCGACACCAAGCAGTATGGTCTGTATGGCTACCGTGTAGGGCTGAGAAATTGTCTGTCCGGCAGCAATCGGAAACGCCTTGTCCTGGTACGCATGCTTCAGGAACGCATCATCCATGAACAGGTGACGCGGCACTCGCCCCATGGCCTCAAGCACCCTCTCATCACTGATGCCCTTGCCCCGCAGTTCCTCTATAAGCCTCTTCCTCTTACCTTTAGCCTCAAATGACTCTTCAATCATTGCTGCATGATTTTGGTCTAAAAATAACAGATATCTTTGCATATCGCTCGCGCACACTGATGAAAAAATTTGCCCGCACAATCAGACTGTCCTATATTTTAGCCGATTTTGCAAGCTCGGCGGTTGCATGGGGGCTCTTCTACCTGTTTCGCAAGTACTTTATTGAGACACGTTTATACGGTGAATATTTCCAGATGGAGCTGGGCAACAAGTTCTGGTCCGGGATATTTCTTATTCCGCTTTTTTTTCTTTTCATGTTTGCAATGGCCGGGTTCTATTCCGACCCGCTGCGGCGCTCACGGTTGCTTGAATTCGGGAAATCAATTGTGGTAACACTGGCGACGGTAGTGGTACTATTTTTTGTGCTGATCCTTGATGATGCCGTAGGCCATTACTCAACGTATTACAAGTCATTCACAGTGTTGTTTCTGCTGGAGTTCATGCTTACATGGATACCACGGTTCATAATCGCCTCCGGTGTCTCCGCCAGGATACACCGGCGCGAGGCTGGATTCAGAACACTGATTGCCGGCAGCAACGGCAAAGCTGAGAAGCTTATCGCCGATATTAATAATGAGAAGATCCCTGCAGGTAACCTGATCGCAGGTTATGTAACTGTCGGAGGCCTGACCGGGGAGATACCGGCCGATAATCAAATGACCGGGAAGATGCCAGCCGATGATAAACCGGCCGGGGGGCATCTGGCCGGGGGGCATCTGGCCGGGGGCAACCGGCCGGAGAGCAACCGGCCGGGGGGCATCTGGCCGTAGAGATTCCATGGCTCGGAACAACAGATGACATTCTCAGTGTTATTGAGAAAAATGATATTGACGAGGTCATCCTGGCGCTCGAGGAGAAGGAGTACCATACCGTGGAAAACATCGTCAATACAATATGCTACCGCAACGTGCTGGTCAAGGCGGTGCCGTCAATGCGGCACATCATCACCGGACACGTGGAGGCAGGTCCCATCTATGCCACTCCCCTGCTGCGGGTATCATACAGGGAGATGCCACACTGGCAGCAGATGATCAAGCAGACGCTCGACTATTCTCTTTCAGCTGCCAGCCTGGTTGTCCTCTCCCCGCTGATGGCGGTGCTGGCATTGCTCATACGATTTTCAGGCGCAGGACCGGTGATCTTCAGGCAGGAGCGTATAGGCCGCTACGGCAAGCCCTTTATGATCTACAAGTTCAGGTCGATGGGCAACAATGCCGAGGCTGGTGGCCCTCAGCTGGCGGTAGAGGGTGATGCCCGTATCACCCCGTTGGGAAGGTTCATGAGAAAGCACAGGTTTGATGAGATACCAAACTTCATCAATGTACTCAGGGGGGAGATGTCTCTTGTAGGACCCAGGCCGGAGAGGCGTCATTACATCGAAAAAATAAAGCATAGGGCACCGTACTACAACAGGATCCTGGCTGTTAAGCCCGGTATTACATGCTGGGGACAGGTGAAGCTTGGCTATGCCTCAGACCTTGACAAGATGCTTGAGAGACTTGACTATGACCTGCTCTACCTTGAAAATGTATCCCTCTATCTCGATCTCAAAATTATCTTCTACACCCTGGGAACGATAATCAGGGGAAAGGGAATTTAGATCAGTAGTAGATAGTCACGATCCACGCTCCGGGTTTGTTAATCACGAACCTTACATCGCAGCTCAGAATGGCTGAATAGAAGGCATTGGGAGCGCTGAATGTGACCCTTCCTGTGAAGGGAAAATCAATATGCTCAAAGCCGATGAGAGTATCTGTAATGCTTTCGGAGCCCGAGCTTCCGGTAAGCAGCAGATCAGTTATGGCACCGCTTGATGCCTCCCCGGAACGGGTAAACTTCAGCCTGATATAAGTGGGTGTCTTTCCCGATTTCATGCATGTTACCCTCCCTACTCCATGGCGGTACAAAATGGCGTAATCGGGCAAAATCTCCTGACCGATATACCGGTCTTTTTTCCAGACACCTGCAACTATTGAATCCCTGCCCATATAATTCATAGTAAAGATTCCGTAGCCGCTTCGCAACCCCTTCTCCCAGCCGCCCTCATACCTGTCACCGGTATACCAGATGTATGTTCCAATACCTTGCGGGAGACCCTTTCTGAAATCGCCCCTGTACTGATCTACTCCAAATGCTTCTCCAACACCATGTGCAAGGCTGTTTTTGCATTCTCCGGTATAGAAATCAGCAATTTTCGGAAGCATCACTTTGCAATCGCTTTGCGGATGTACAGGAATCCATATCAGGGAAAGAAAGCATGCTGTTATGACAAGCCCCTTTGTTTGCATAGCTACTGTTTTTTGTTCAATAAAATATGGTCACCGTCCACGCTCCCGGCTCATTGATCAGGAAACGCAGCTCACAGTCCAGCAGTGCTGTGTTGAATGCATTGGGAGCAGTGAATTTTAACCTTCCTTCAAACGGGAAGTCAATATTCTCATACCCGACCATATCGTTGGTCAGGCTTTCACTACCGGAACTTCCGCTTGTCATCAGGTTGCTGATGAGCACGGTTGAGGACTCTCCGGATCTGCTGAATTTGAATTTGACATAGTGCGGTGTGTTCCCCATCTTCATGCAGGTTACCCTTCCCAGGTTGTTCCGGTATTGGATGACATATGGCGGGAGCTTCTCCTGACCTGCAAAAACGTCGTTCTTCCATATACCTGTCTGCAGGGAATCCCGCCCCATATATTGGGTTGTGTATGTCCCCTTCCCGTCGCGGAGGCCTTTCTTCCACTGCCCCTCATATTTCTCGCCAGTCTGCCAGATATAGGTTCCCATCCCATCAGGCAACCCTTTTCTGAATTCACCCCTGTACTGGTCAACACCGTAAGCTTCCCCGGTTCCGTTTGCCAGGCCATCTTTGCATTCTCCGGTGTAAGAATCTCCCGATTCGGGGCAGGAGTACCTTGCAGGTGTTCTGGGCATAAATTGAACCCATGAATATTGGCACTACGAGGATTGTCATTAAGAAGAGCAACTTTTTCATTGACGTAGTTATTTAATTACAGAATGTTCGCCGCAAAAACTGCGCCACATAAAGTTACTGTTTTTATTTAAAAAGAAAGAGAGCCGCTGGGGCTCTCTTTCATATCATCAAACTGACGGCGATTATTTCACATCAGTCACTGTTGGAATCGGGTTCTTGCGGGTATTCCACCACACCTGGCTCTGCGTGCCGTTGGTGCTGAACATGCCTTCATTGATCATCTCAATCTTCTCGGCTGTCTGAGCAGCAGACAGGTTGTCAGTGTTGTTTGTCTGCTCGCTGAGTGCGTACTGCACCCTGATGGGAAGACCCAGATTCGGATAGTAAGATCCTTCGAGCTCATATTCAAAGATCCTTGCCGGGAATCCGGTCCTTCTGACCTCCGTGTAAGCTTCTATGCCCTGGCCGAATATTGAAGCCCATTTCTGTTCGCAGATCTTCTGGAACTTCTGGGCGGTTGTGCCTGACCATGCAACAAGCGGATTGCTGAGATAGGTGGTGTAATTTACAGGGTAAGCTGTAGCACCTACGGTTATGTCACCTGCGAAACCCCATGAGGGATTTATAGTACCACCGTCAACCAGACCCCATCTTTCCATTGAGGCAGCAATGCCTGCCTCGTATGCAGCCTGTGCCTTCACATCCTGGTTGGTCCTAAGGTAATGTTCTGCCTTGAGGAATTCAACCTCATCATAGGTCATCACCTTCGAAGTGGCACCTTCAATAAAGGCTATCGCCGTACCCAGCATGGAGATCTCCGGGAAAATGGCAGCGGTGATTCCGCGGCCGTTCTGGAAGCCAACATACTCAAGAGTTCCGGATGCCACCGAGCTGAGTGTCGGGTGCTGCATAGACATGCAGCCTCGGGTCATTGCGGGCCTTGAGCCAGTCAACCATAGTCTCAGAAATGGCCTGATCCTTCCTTGCAAACAGGGTGTTGTAGATAGGATTCCTGTAGGGAATTCCCGGCCATACAAGTTCTGCGTTATCATCACCGGATCCGAAGATGGGGTACTGTGAAGGGCTTGCCAATATGGCAGCCATCTTCGCATCTGCATCAGCCATAGCTGCAGCGCCTGCAGTTGTTGTTACGGTACCGCCGCCGGCCATATTATAAGTGAATGACCAGGGCGTGCCTGCTGCACGGTTGAGAATCCTGAGTTTAAGTGAATTGGCAAATTTTCTCCAGAGGACGGGGTCGCCGCCGTAAAGAATATCACCCGAACCGAAGCTTACTGATGTTCCGGTCAGAAGTACGTTTGCCTCTTCAAGCTCAGCAAGAAGGTCTGGATAGATATCCTCCTGAGGGTCATACCTGGGAGTCATTATTCCATCAGCATACAGGCCCTGAACGGCTTCACTGTAAGGGACATCACCCCAGCAATCGGTAAGGTAAAGGAAAACCCATGCCCGTATGACCTTGGCGGCTGCCAGCAATCTGTCAGCTCCCTCATCCGTAGCCTTATCAATGACTATCTGAAGGTTTTTAAGGTCATTAATATATGGGCCTTCAAAATAACCAGACATATCACGAGGCATATATCTGTCCTCGTCAATATACTGGATCTTGCACCACTGCTGCGACCATGGACCCAGGTAAGTATGCTGCATCCATCCGCCCAGCTGCGTGTTGATTGCTGAGTAAACTCCAGCGGTGAAGACGTTAATAGCAGGTACGTCCACAGGGTTGTTCGGATTCTTGTTCATCTCTTCAAATCCCTTGGTACAGGATGAGCCGAGACCAATAATCAGTAACAATCCCAGTATAAATGATTGTGTTTTCATTAAGTATTTCATAATCAGATGCATTTAGGTTAGAAATCAAGTCTGATATTGAATCCGTACGATCTGGTAGAAGGGATAGCATTATTCTCTGCACCGACGGAAGTGTTACCGGCACTGTTGCTTGTCTCAGGATCAATATTAGGAACGTTCGAATGTATGAGCCACAGGTTGCGGCCTACGAGTGACAGGTTCAAGTTTTTGACTCCGATCTTCCTCAGGAAGTCGATTTTGTTGAATGAATAACCTGCAGAGACTTCACGAAGCTTGACAAAACTGCCATCGAAGGTATTCAGTTCATTCTTGCCATAGAAGTCATAACCCCATGTATTGGCATTGACGTATTTGTTGTTTTCCACCGGAGCTGTGGCATTCGTGCCGTCAGCGTTGATGAACTGAATTGTTCCGTCAGAGAGAACTTTTCCGAAAACGGCACCTTCTATGAGTACTCCGCCACCATCTGCAACAGCATCCCTGATGTTCTTGCCGTTGGCATTGATTGCAGCCGTCTCCTCAAAAATACCCGTGTACATACCGAACATATGAGTAATTGAGTGGATGAGTCCACCCTTCCTGAAGTCAACAAGGAAGCTGAAATTGAAATCCTTGTAGGTCAAGGAGTTGTTGACACCTCCGAACCAGTCGGGATAGACATTACCAAGGTCTGTCCTTGCTCCTGAACGGATGTACCTTCCTGAGGTTGAAACAAGAGGCCTGCCTGAATAGACGTAGTGTGAAAGCTGTGTCTTCTCTGCATCATAATATACAGGTGTTGCATTCTCACGAACTATTGCATAACCCCAGAGTGTTCCGTACTCTTGTCCCGGAATGGCGTAAACATAGGCGTTCCAGCTTGCACTATAGAGATTAAGGTATTTCATATCACCGTAAAGTTCAACCACCTTGTTCTCGTTGGTTGACCAGTTGACGGTCATATCCCATGAGAAGTTCGGGGTCTGCACCGGTGAGGCCATCAGCTGCAGCTCGATACCCTGGTTCTGCAGGTTACCGGCATTGATGGTCTGAGTGCTGAACCCTGAAGTACGCGATACAGAGATGTTCATGATCTGGTTGATCGTATTTTCCCTGTAAACAGCAGCATCAAGAGCAAGTCTGTTATTGAAGAACCTTAGTTCAAGACCGGCTTCCTTCGAACGTTTCCTCTGAGGCTTCAGTCCAAGAGGCGGGATCGTGTTTGTATAACTGAGCGACGGATTGCCATTATAGGGATCCCATGCAGAGTAAACACCGTTCAGTTCATAAGCGCTTGCAGAACCACCTACTTCAGCATAGCTGGCCCTCAGTTTGAGGAAGGAGAGAACCTTGGAATCAATCCCGAAAGCATCAGAGACAACCCATGAAAGGGATACCGATGGGTAGAAATACGAGTTGTTGTCTATAGGCAGGGTTGATGACCAGTCATTTCTTCCGCTAAGGTTGAGGAACAGCCAGTTTCTGAACCCTACGTTTGCTGTTCCGAATACGCTCTGCAGCTCCTGGTGCGTTTCGCTCAGGCCAGTTGTGGCCGCAGCAGCAGCGTTGCTGACTGAATAGAGGTCGGGAACAATAAGGTCAGGAACACTGCTGCTATGATATTGATAATCATAATGGCTGTATTCAGCACCGACGGCAGCGTCAAAGTTGATGTCGCCGAAAGACTTGACGAACTCAAGCCTGGTGTTGGCGTTAACCTGCTGCCTGCGCCTTGAGTATGCTGAGAAGCCCCCCTCGGGGTCACCTCTTCCGATATCGCCTTTGGCTGTACGTTCCATGATGTCTTCAACAGACCAGTCAGTTCCGACCTGAGACCTGAAGGTCATCCAGTCAGTAAATCTCCATGCAAAGTTGACATTGCCGATCATTCTGTCCCTGTTCCTTGAGTTGGTGCTCTTGTTGAGGGTCCAGTAGGGGTTGTTGTGGTAGCTGTGGTTCCAGTTGAATGGGAGGCCGGTCTTCGGGTCCGTCTCATTCCACTTCTCCTTCAGTACATCCATGTCAACCTGGCGTCCAAACCACTGCATCAGTGACTGCATCGGGTTCCCGGCGTTATAACCATTCTCGGCGATGTTGTCACTTTTGTTGTTAATGTAGTTCGCCGAACCGCCGACAGTGATCTTGTCTGTAACTGACAGCTCACCGTTAAGCGCGATTGAGTTCTTGACAAGATCGGTATTCGGAAGGATACCCTTGATGTCCTGATTAGAAAGTGACAGACGGAAACTGGCGCCTTCCCTTGCACCTGCAACAGAAAGGTTTGTGGTGCGCTTCAGCCCGGTTTCAAAGAAGCTCTTGATGTTATCAGGATGGGCAATCCATGGCGTCGGTGTGCGGGTGTCCGTTTCGGGATCATAGGGACTGTCGAACTGAGGGATCAGTCTTCCGTCAAGCGGAGGACCCCAGCTTTCGTCAACACCATCATTGATACCACCATAGTTGCCGTCGACATATTCAAATTCTCCGCCGCCACCCTGTCCGTAAAGGTTCTGGAATTTGGGAAGAATAAGCGGGTTTTCCCACATGAGGTTCTGTTCGAGGGTAACGCCAAGACCGGGTTGGCCGGTACGTGACTTACCTGATTTCGTGGTTATAAGAACAACACCGTTGACGGCTCTTGAACCGTACAGTGCGGCAGCGCTTGCTCCCTTGAGCACGCTGATGTTCTCAACATCCGAAGGGTTGATGTCACTTGACATATTACCATAGTCCTTACCGCCGTATGAACCGACATCGGACGTGGAGTTATTGATAGGAATACCGTCAACGACGAACAGGGGCTGCGTGTTGCCGCTTGCTGAAAGCGAGTTCACACCCCTGATAAGGATCCTGACGCCCGATGCAACACCACCGTCGGTGTTGGAGATCTGAACGCCGGATAATTTACCCTGGAATGCGTTAGCGATGTTCGACACTTTTGCCTTTTCGATGCTCTCTCCACCGAGGTCCTGGACAGCGTATCCCAGCGCTTTTTTCTCGCGCGATATACCCAGGGCGGTTACAACAACTTCATCAAGGCCAAGCATGTCAGTTACCATGACAACATTGATGGTCGTACGGCCACCGATAGTCTCGGTAACCGCCTTCATGCCGACAAAGTTAAAGACAAGCTGAGAGGCGTTGGCTGGTGCAACAACGGTGAAACTACCGTCCGCACCGGTCAGGGTACCAATAGTGGTACCTCTTACTGTCACAGCAACACTCGGTATGGGCAAGCCATCGTCCGCTGACGTAACAGTTCCTTTAATCGTCACCGTCTGTGCCATCAGGGCTGTACAGCCCATGAACACAAACAGTGATAGCAACAGTTTGAGTCTGTTCATAGATCAGAGTTTAAGTTTAACAATAGGTTTAGGTCAAAAACTTCCTCATTTAACTGAGCGTTCACTTCAGCGGACGCTCCGCAGCATTTGGAAGGGGTTAAATATAGTTAATATTTGCCGCCAATTAATGATTTCAGGTTTTTTTTTACCTGTATCATTGAAAATTACACATTTCAGGAAGGTGAAATTCCTAAATCCGACCCAAATAAAGATCAGAACGAAAGAATCCCGGCAGCTGACAAGAGGGTTGCATTCCGGTAAATCAAAGGTATTTTGTACCTTTATTAACGAAACGTTTAATAAACCTGATATGAAGGCAGCAGTAGTACTGGCCGGGTGCGGCGTGAAGGACGGTGCCGAGATCCATGAGGCGGTGATGACATTGTACGCGATTGACAGAAATGGCGGCACATACCAGATCTTTGCCCCCAACGTGATGCAACACCATGTAATTAACCATATCACCGGCGAGGTAATGAAAGAGTCAAGAAATGTTCTGACAGAAGCCGCCCGGATTGCAAGAGGAAATATCAAAGCCCTGACGGAATACAGGGCCGGTGATTATGATGCCCTGATCTTCCCGGGAGGGTTCGGAGTGGCCAAAAACCTCTGCACCTACGCCTTTGACGGCCCCGAATGCCATGTCGACAGGGTTGTTGAGGAGGCAATCCGCTCAACCCATAAAGCGGGCAAACCCATCGGAGCGCTTTGCATATCACCGGTTCTTATCACCAGGGTACTGAATGATGTGACGGTCACCATTGGAACAGATGCCCCCGCGGCTGCCGACATAAAAGCAATGGGGGGAACCCACGAGAATAAACAGCACGGAGAAGTGGCCGTAGACAGGAAGAACCGTATTGTCACTGCACCCTGCTATATGCTCGACGCAACCCTCTCAGAGATTGCCCGCGATGCCGATGAGGTCATCCGGGCAATAAAGGAGCTGCTCGGTGAGAGGTGATCAGAGCCTCCCGGCTTCAATCTCGCGGATAACCTGCTCGATGAGGTAGTCATCACCCCCTGGATCATATGATGACTTCAGGTTGGTCCCGAAAATGCGGGCAATACTCTGCCAGAAGGTGGCGGAGAATTTCCCCCTGTACTGTCTTATGAGATCATATGATGTGACCTGCGTCTCCCGGTCTATCAGCTTAATCAGGATCTTTCCCTGTGTGAAGGTCAGCTTCTTCATGTCATCCTCGTAGGCAGTGAACAGCTCCTTCTCATACTGCTGCAGGAAATTGCGCTGGGCCTTTTCATCAGGCATCGTCTCAAGCAGCCTGTTGATGCGCCCGAACTCGTCCCTGACCAGCATTGCATAGGGATAAACACGTCCGTACATTATATACCAGGCGCGCATGCCTGCGGTAATCAAATCGCACTCCACGTGGCATACGGGCCACGACGGTTATCTCCTGCAATTCAACCAGAGGATAGGTCTGCCCGTCAAAAGTGGCTGTCTTAAGCACATGATATACGCCAAGCAGCGTGTCAGAATTCACCTGCGAAACAGTGACCATGGCCGGGGGAACCACGGCAGGGGTTACCGTGTCTTTCTTCTGACAATAACCGGTGATACAAAAAAACAACATAAACAATATGCCGGAAAGCCTTTTCATAATCTCCTGCAAATTTAACCAATTGTTGTGCCAAAGGTTTCAAGGCAACACAAAACTGATCATTATCATTTAGCCTGAACGGCAATCTTATATCTTTGTTCATTAATGAAATCAACCCCCGGTATCGAAGAGCTTGAAGAGGAATCAGGCTATGAAAAGGTCCTGACCCTGCATTACGGAGAGATAGCACCGTTCGTCATCAGTCACCTCACCCGGTTCAGTATGCCCATGGCACTTATCTGGATCACTGCCGCCATAACACTCTTTCTTGCAGCCTGGTTCTGGCCTGGACTGAGATACCCGGCAGATGATCCGCAGTTAATCCGGGGACTGTTGGCAGGACTGCTTGTTATCCCTCTGCTGATTATACCTGTTCATGAAGCGCTGCATCTGATACCCTTCAGGATTGCCGGAGCCAGGGACATCCGCCTCGGAGCCGATCTGCGCCAGGGAATATTTTATGTGACAGCCCATCGGTTTGTTGCCGGGAGGAGACTCTTTACGGTGGTCGCCCTCACCCCCTTTATTACCATCGCCGCAGGCATCCTGATCGCAATGGCATTCTGCCCCGTCTGGTGGAAATGGGTGCTGGCCATGTCACTCACGGTCCATACCACAATGTGCGCCGGCGACGCTGCACTGCTCGGATTCATGAGCGGATTCAAGAAACCGCGAAGCATACACCTGGGATGATGCCGACAGGAAGGAAGCCTATTTCTATGTGCCACAAAACAGGTAAAATGATCCGCGAGAACCACTGAGCGGTGTCAGTAATTTCACTATTTTAAGCCCCGAAAAAAGTTCCTGATGAACTACTTCTCCCGTACAATCAAGAAATTTCCCGCTCTCTTCTGGGTCTCCAACCTTATTGAACTCTTTGAAAGATGGGGCTGGTATGCTTTCTACAACGGTTTCTTTGCCATCTACCTCACCTCGTCACAGGAGTCTGGCGCACTGGGATTCTCGAACGTGGAGAAGGGAACCATCATGGGAACAGGATCAATGATCCTCTATCTCCTGCCGGTGATAACAGGCGCCATCGCTGACAGGGTAGGTTACAAAAAAGTGCTCATCGTCTCTTTCATAACCTATATCCTCTCATTCCTCATGCTGAGCAGGTTTGAGACCTTTGGCTCCATCTTCGCTGCATTCATTCTCCTTGCTGTTGCGGGAGCACTCTTCAAGCCCATCATATCAGGTACGGTGGCAAGGGTGACCAACAGAGAGACTGCCTCCCTCGGGTTCGGTATATTTTATATGGTGGTCAACATAGGCGGATTTATCGGTCCCTTTGTGGCAAGCCTGATGTACAAGCACAACTGGGACATGGTTTTCTATATGTCGATGGCGGCAATGGCTCTGAACTTCCTGCTTGTCATAACTCTTTACCGGGAACCTGCAGTGACGGAGAACGGGAATACCTTCCTGCAGAATGTCGCGATCGCGTTCAAAAATATCGGGGTAACACTTACCGACTGGCGGTACCTGCTGTTCCTGTTAATAATAGGTGTATTCTGGACTGCCTACAACCAGCTCTATTATTCGTTCCCGGTTTTCCTTGAGACCTGGGTGAACCTCGATAAGATGTCAATGACACTCGGGCTTGATCCGGGCACCATCACCACGGTTACCATTTCAAGCCTTGCATCGTTCTTCATAATCCTCTTCCAGCTGGTGGTCTCCTCTGTCACTGCCAGGGTAAGACCTCTAAACTCCATCATGACCGGGATCTTTATCCTGGCTTTCGGCCTCGGTATGATGTTCGCAAATCTTAACCCGTGGATCATCGTGCTGGGAGTGCTGATCTTCGCGATCGGTGAGATGGCCTCGTCACCAAAGGTGCAGGAGTACCTCGGCGGCATTGCCCCCCCGGACCGCAAGGCGCTTTACATGGGAACTGCTTTCCTTCCGATCGCCCTGGGTCATCTCGGAGCCGGATGGATTTCGGGTAAACCGTACGAGATGATGGCAGATAAAATATTCCTGCTTAAAAGGGCTGTGGCGGAAAAGGGATTTGACATCCCTGATATATCAGGCACCTTCACGCAGACCGACTATGTTAGCAGGGCACAGGAGCTGTTCGGAATGGATGCTCAGCAACTGACCCGCTTCCTGTGGGATACCTATAACCCGTCAAAGGTGTGGATGCTGTTTACAGCCATAGCCATTGCCGCCAGCGTTATGCTCTTCCTGTATGACAGGCTCATCCTGCGGGGCAGGGAGGTGAACGGACATGGGAGGAAATAGGCAGTAGAGGAATTTTCGATTCCAGATTTTCGATTGTCGATTTAATCGAAATTCGCAAATCGCAAATCGCAAATCCTTCAGACTTTACGGACTTTAGACTTTCAGACATAATAAAGCAAACATATGAAAACAAGAAAATCCTACTTATCAGTCTCCTGCTCCTGGGCACAATGTCACTATCAGCCCAGAGGCGCATCCTGAACCTGCCTGAACTGCCGGGTTACGTAACCCTTAAATGCGACTTTCACTCCCACACCGTATTTTCAGACGGTATCGTATGGCCAACGTATCGGATTGGAGAAGCATGGAGGGACGGCCTCGATGCCATTGCGATCACTGACCATATTGAATACCAGCAAAAGAAGGAGTATGTCCCCACTGACCACAATGCGGCATGGAAGATAGCAAAGGCAACGGCTGACAATTACAATATAATATTGGTGCACGGCACCGAGATCACAAGGAAAATGCCTCCCGGACACCTCAATGCCCTCTTCATCACCGATGCAGATTCTCTCAACCTGCCGGATTTCATGGATGTCATTAAGGCGGCTGTCAGACAGGGTGCCTTCATCCAGTGGAACCATCCGGGATGGAAGAGCCAGGAGCCGGACGGAATCCCCAAAATGTACCCTGTTCATAAGGAGCTCCTTGCCAATGGATGGATGCACGGCATAGAGTATGTCAATGAACACGAACACTATCCGCTGGTGATGGATATGTGCCGCGATAACAAACTGGCGGTCATGGGAAACAGTGATATACACGTCATCATCAGTGAGGAATTCAGCGCTCCGGAGTACTCTCACCGCCCGATGACACTGGTCTTTGCCAGGGAGCGGACCCCGGAATCACTTAAAGAGGCCATGTTTGCCGGACGCACTGCCGTCTGGTATGGTAACAGCCTCGCCGCCTTCGAAGAGTATGCCGCTCCTCTTTTCCGTTCAGTAGTTACGGCCGGATCAACCTTTAAGGATGACGGAAAGAGCATCTGGTTCGAACTCAGCAACAGCTCTGACCTGCCCATGGAACTGACCGGCGGACCTGAAGGTGCGCCTGCGGAACTGAGACTGCCGGCATCAGGAATGATTGTGGTGAAGGCAGACAGAAAATACCTTTCGGAACCCATACCTTACAATGTCAGCAATATCATAACCGGCAGCGACTCGGTGCTGAGGGTTGAGATAATGCCGGCAAAAAAGTGATGGCGGGTTACCGTTAATGGCATCTGCTAATGCAGCGGCACCATCCTGAATTTACCATGAATGGCATCTGCTAACGCAGCGGCACCATCCTGAAGGAATATTCATACTTAGGTTCACGCAGGCAGTATTCGGGGTGTGTGCGCGCTCCCCACGTGTCATCGCCTCCGACGCCCATCTGGCCGTAGTCTATATTTACCCTTACCAGGTCGCGCGGACTGACATCGTCAAGGTGCATGTTAACCAGTTTTGCATCAGGCCGGTATCTGGCCAGGTTACCCTGCGATTCAAAGTCCTCATGCAGGTAGTTCATGGCTGCAAAACTAAATACCGGACTGCCTTCAAAACGCAGGCCGGAGCCTTCGCTGTCAGTGACGGCAAGCCACCTTGTATCCGTCCTGTAACCGTTCTCCTGCGGCCTGATGTACGGAACGTACTGGTCTGCAACGGAGCTCTCATACACTCCGACGAAGGCAGATGTCTTCCGGTCAGAATAGTTCTCATGCGGGCCCCTTCCGTACCATGAAAGATCGGTGAACCTGCCGGGCAGGATCATCTGCATCCCCACCCGGGGTATCTCCTCCAGGCTCCTGTCACTCCTGGTGAAGCTGAACGATACATCAACCACGCCTCCGGCACTAATAGTATACCTGGTCACCAGGCCGGCAATCTTCATGTTGTCAGGTCCGGGTATGTCAAAAGCGAAGTTTACCTCCGCGCTGCCCATGCCCGGCTGGCTGATATGTGCCGATCTCATCACCGCCCTCCGGCCGGCCTCCCTCCAGGGAGCATTCCTCTTCTCCATGCCGTTACCATAGTCGTTGTCAGTCGGAGCTCGCCAGAAATCGGGTACCGGACCTGAGAGAAGGAGCTCCCGGCCATCGGCAATGTAAGATTTCATCCGGCCCGCAGACATATCAAAAACCACCGAAAAGCCTTCACCGGCTACGGTAAGGTCAGTGCCCTCACTCCTGAGGTCAAGGAGAGCCAGTTTCTCTTCAACCTCAGACATAGCGATGCTGAATAATGGCAGCAGGAACTGTTCGGAGGCGTAGATGTGATCCTGCAGTATTATCCCCCACTCGTCCGCCCTTGAGGCATAGATGTTCAGATAATACTCCGTGTCCGGCATGGGAGTTATCTCTCCCCATGGTATCTCAACGGTGGTTGTGTCACCCGGTTCAAGATCGAGCTGGCTGAGATAACCCGATCCGTGAAGGACACCGTTGGCATACACCTCCCAGTTGATATTAAAGAGAGAGAGGTTGGTGAAGTCATACTTGTTGATAATTGAAACCAGCCCTCTGCCCAGGTCGGCTGCGACAAAACCGATATACTGGTATACCTTTTTTACCTCATAGAGTGCCGGATGCGGCTTGCGGTCAGGACCCACAAGCCCGTTGCAGCAGAAGTTACCGTCACTGTAGGAACCAACCTCACCGTAATCGCCGCCGTAGGCAAAAAACTCCTCGCCGTCATCGCTGGTCTCAAGCAGCCCCTGGTCAACCCAGTCCCAGATGAATCCGCCCTGAAGGATGGGGTACTTCTCGATAATAACCCAGTAGTCCTGTAGGTTACCGGTGCTGTTGCCCATAGAATGGGCATATTCGCACATTATGAGCGGTCGGTCAAAGCCTGGCTTGCCGGCGTTCCTGCCGTAGTTCTCCAGGTAATCAATGCGGGCATACATCGGACACCAGATGTCAGTGTGTCTTTCAGTCGTATGCGTAATCTTTTCCGCTCTCTCATATTGCACCGGGCGCGAATCATCCCTCTGCTTAATCCATTTATAAGTAGCAACAAAATTTTGCCCGTCACCCGCTTCATTGCCCAGAGACCATGTGATTACGGAAGGATGGTTCTTGTCACGCTCAACCATTCGTACAGTGCGGAACATATGCTGTTCCAGCCACTCCGGCTTATGGGCAAGGGTCACGTCCGGGTTGTATCCTATACCATGCGATTCGATATTGGCCTCATCAATAAGATAGAGCCCGAATTCATCACAAAGATCGTAAAACCGCTCAGGCTGAGGATAGTGAGATGTGCGCACCGCATTGATGTTGTGCATCTTCATAAGTCTTATATCCTTTAACATCAAAGCCTCATCTATTGTATGGCCGGTCACCGGATCATGCTCATGCATGTTTGTGCCCTTGAGATTGACAGCCCTGCCGTTAATAAGAAACTGACCCCCGTTTATCTCAGCCGTGCGGAAACCGATACGGGTGCTTACGCTCTCCAACACCCTGCCCCTGCTGTCAGCAAGGGTCAGTACCAGTGTATAAAGCGACGGTGATTCGGCAGACCAGGGCTGCACCTGTGGCATCCCGGCAGAGAGTTTTACCACGGCAATGCTGTCTGCTACTTCAGCTTCCCTGGTCTCACCAAAGATCTTTGTGGTGCCTTCATACAGCCCGGCCTCGAGCTTCAGCCCGGCCAGCTTCCGGTCAGTGCCGGCCATCTCAACCGAAAGGTCAAGGTGCCCGTCACTGTAATTATTCACCAGTGTCGCCCTGGCAAAGAAATCACGGATATAGGCCTTTGGCCTGGCATGCATCCATACGGAGCGCTGTATCCCGCTGAGCCTGAAGAAGTCCTGACACTCGAGGTAACTGCCGTCACTGTAACGGTAGACCTCAACAGCCAATGTATTACGACCTCTCCTCAGGAAGGGGGTGATATTGAACTCTGCCGTCGTCTTGCTATCCTCGCTGTATCCCACCTGCTCACCGTTGACCCAGACATAAAATGCAGAGCTGACACCGTCAAAATTGAGAAAGACCTCCTTCCCCTTCCAGTCGGAGGGAAGCATGAATGAACGCCAGTATGAACCTACGGGATTGTCTGAATGGTCAATGTAAGGCGGATTCACCGGGAAGGTATAACCTTCGTTCACATAGTAGGGAATGCCATACCCTTCTCTCTCCCACGTCGAAGGCACCTCTATCTCAGCCCATTGCCTGGTGTCAAAATCCTGCCTGAAGAACCAGTAGGGCCGCTCTGAAGGGGTGGCGGCATAATGAAACTTCCACTTCCCGTCAAGTGACAGGACATTTTCTGATTCTCTCCAACCTGTCGTCAGGGCGGCAGCGTTATCCGGAAAACTCACCATCGTAGCATGCGGCTTCTCGGTGTTAACCGTATTCACTGCGGGATTCTCCCAGTCGGGAAGATCCTTTTCCTGCCATTCAACCCTGCTGTAATCCTGGTACCGGTTACAGGCGCCAAGCGCCAGGGCCACCACGGAAATGATCAAGAAAGTCTTTCGCATGACTAATTCCTTTAGGTCCAACGTAAAATTAAGAATAAAATCGCACTTAACTTTAGATAACAGGGCTTCGTTAAGATTAGCCGGGAATCACGGTAAATAATAGGAAATGATGCTGTCTCTGTTGCAGATGCCTCGGCCGGTGAAGGCCATGTGAAAGATTGGTGTACCAGTGACAAAACCACGCGGCGACAACCGCCACCCCGGCCTAATTTGGATTGCTTCCCTTGGGGTCGCTGCTGATATCTCCGGGACTGTTTATGTTTGTGAATGCCTTTAGGGTCTTTGCCGTCCGGGGCAGGTCGTAATATCTCGTGTGCACCAGTTTGTAAAAGTCAATGACTGCCGGTCTGCTCCCTGATTTCAGGTATCTCACCAGCTCGCCGTGCAGGCTTCGGCTGTAAATAGAGTGCAGCGGCTCTGTCAGCCCGCCGATCCTGGCAGCCAGGATTCCTGCCTGCTCCCTGCTCATCTCCTCTGCCTGTTCCCTGATGAGCTCCGCGGAGAGCCAGGGCATATCACCTCCGAAAACAAACAGCAACGGTGATGAGCAAATCTTCAAGGCTGCCTCTATGCCTCCAAGCGGTCCCAGACCGGTGAAATTGTCATCGACAGGGATAACCCCGTCTGGCAGGGGGCTGCTCCCGGGCCATCCGGCAAGTATGATTTCACTGAAAAGAGGCTCAAGGATCTTTATTGTCCGATTGATGATCGGGAGACCATCTATCTCGATCAGAGCCTTGTTGATGCCACCGAAGCGTGAAGCCCTCCCGCCGGCAAGCACGGCAGCCGAAATGTAAGGATAAGTCTTTTTCAGAATAATCCGCTTATCTGTCCCTGATCGTCAATGTCTATCTTCTCGGCTGACGGCACCGATGGCAGTCCCGGCATTCTCATTATTGCACCGGCGATGGGCACGATGAACCCTGCTCCTGATGAGAGCTCCACCTTCCGGATGCGTATAGTGAAGTCCCTTGGCCTGTTGCGCCGCGCCGGATCGTCTGAGAGCGACTTCTGGGTCTTGGCGATGCAAACGGCAAGGTTCCCAAGCCCCAGGTCTGCTATCTTCTTCAACTGATCTTTGGCTTCAAGCGTGTACTCGACATTCCTTGCACCGTACATCAGCGTGGTTATTGTTTCAATCTTTTTTTCAAGCGGCCATGCGAGGTCATAGAGCGGCGTGAAACAGTCGGTGCAGGCTTCGGTAGCCTCGATGACCGCTTCGGCCAGCTCGACAGCTCCCTTGCCTCCGTCTGACCAGGCAGTGTTGACGGCCACCCTGACATTGTGTTCTTCACAGTACCTTGTAAGAAGATCTATCTCAGCCTGGGTATCGGAGCTGAAGCGGTTGACGGCAACCACCGGCCTGAATCCGTAATAATGCATGTTCTCAATATGCTTGTCGAGGTTCTCAAAGCCCTTACCCAAAGCCTCAAGGTTCTCTTTTGCCAGCTCTGAAAGCTTGACGCCGCCATGATATTTGAGGGCCCTGATTGTGGCCACAATGACTACTGCATTGGTCTTGAGTTTGCCGACCTGCGACTTGATATTGAAGAATTTCTCGGCGCCAAGCTCACTGGCAAACCCGGCCTCCGTGACTACGTAGTCACTAAGGGAAAGACCCATCTTCGTTGCAAGTATGGAGTTGGTTCCCTGGGCAATGTTTGCAAAGGGCCCGCCATGAATTATGGCAGGGGTGCCTTCAAGGGTCTGAACCAGATTGGGCTTGAGGGCGTCCTTAAGAAGTGCGGCCATGGCCCCCTGTGCCTTCAGGTGGCGTGCAAATACCGGCTTGCCTTCGTAAGTGTACCCGATGAAGATGTTGCCCAGACGCTCCTTCAGATCACTGATGCCCGTAGCAAGACAGAGGATGGCCATCACCTCCGAGGCGGCCGTAATGTCAAAGCCTGTCTCCCTGGGTACCCCCTGGGTCGTCCCGCCAAGACCGATGACTATGTCCCTGAGAGAACGGTCATTCATGTCCATCACCCTCTTCCATGAGATCGTCCTGGCGTCAAGGCCCAGGTTGCTTTCACCGGCCTGTATGTTGTTGTCAATCATGGCCGATAACAGATTGTGTGCCTTCTCAACTGCCGAGAGATCACCGGTAAAGTGCAGGTTTATATCCTCCATGGGTATCACCTGCGAAAAACCGCCGCCGGCAGCACCGCCCTTAATGCCAAAGACAGGCCCCAGCGAAGGTTCACGCAACACAACCGTTGCCTTCTTGCCCAGAAGGTTCAGACCCTGGGCAAGTCCGATCGATGTGGTGGTCTTGCCCTCACCGGCAGGCGTGGGTGTGATGGCGGTAACAAGTATAAGCTTTGCCTTTGCCGCTTTTTTATCGTCAATCAGAGACAAAGGCAGTTTGGCTTTGTACTTTCCGTAGAGCTCGAGGTCATCTTCACTCAGGCCAAGCTTACCGGCAACCTCTGTCACGGGCCTGATAACGGCGCTCTGAGCAATCTCTATATCTGTCTTCATAGGGGAAGTGATTGTTTGGGATAAATTTAAGATTTAATTCATTTCCCAAAGAACAATTATTCCTTGTGAAAGTTTAGTTCAACAAAAGGAGATTTACAATATTTCTTTAAAGCCAGGTTGTTTTTCCATCCTTATGCGCCATGACTGCGGGTAACCGTTGTTCAACCTGCTCCCGAGGTTGTTTACAAATCCGAGCGGCACTCCCCGGTATTGCACCAGGACCCTTCCCCGGGGCATCGACGCTGGAGGCCTCATCTCAAGCCGTAGAAATGAGACCGCCTCATCATATGAGAGTTCATACTCCGGCCACGAACCGCGCTTCTGTCGCACAGACATTGCAAGGTCATGAGCAGGAACAAGATCATCATTCTTCATTTCGCCAATCATTGTACCCGACTTTATCACCGTCAGTCTTTCGCTCAGATGGCTTAGAACATCCGGATCGGCGGCCAGCGCAATAATCCTGCTATCTGTCATGATCACCCTGCTGCGGTCAAAGTCAGCCAGCGGCTCCGCCCTTCTGAATGCTGCGGCAGAGGGTTTTATCGCTCCTCTCCCGGCGGCACTGCGGCGTGATGCGGAGGGTCCGGGAGGTTTGCGCAACGCCGCAATGAAAAAACCCTCTCCCCGCACCCTCCCCGGGTGAAAGCCATAGCCTTGCAGACCGGCGTGGCTGATGACGGTGACACCGGCAGTACCGGACAGGTCGGCAGTCAACGGCTCCGCTCCCGTGGTCTCCATGACCCATGAGATATTCTCCTCATTCTCGGAAGGATTGAAGGTGCAGGTCGAGTATATCAGTATCCCTCCGGGTCTTAGAGAGGGCCATGCCTCCATCACGATCCTGCGCTGCCGTTCGCTGCATAGTCTGGCATTTTGCGGAGACCACTCCCGGACGGCGGCAGAAGAGCGGAACATGCCCTCCCCCGAACAGGGGGCATCGGCAACAATGACATCAAAGAAGCCTGGCAGTGAGGCAAAGCGTGCCGGATCGTTCTGAGTAACAACGGTATTACCTAAGCCCCATTTCGTGATGTTCTCCGCCAGTACTGCCGCCCGCGCCCTGATCACCTCATTGGCAACAAGCAGACCGTCATCAGGAAGGAGAGCCGACAGATGTGTGGCCTTGCCCCCGGGAGCCCCGCAGAGATCAAGGACCCGTGGACCGTTCATCCCCGCAGTAAGCTGCCGGAAGAGCTCTCCGGCAAACATACCTGACGATTCCTGCGGATAATAAACTCCGGCATGAAAAAGGGGATCAGGCGTAAAGAGAATCCTCCCCGGAAGATAATAACCATCTGGCTCCCAGCCGACTTTCTCATATCCCTGAACGGGATGAGACCATTTGTACCGATTGACCCTCACGGATGTCTCCGACGGCCGGCTCAGGGCATTCGCAAGGCTGGCACCGTCAATGTATGACTGGTGACTTATCCGTTCCAGGAACTCTTCAGGAAGCATACTCATCTGATATGATGGCAAAGATAAGCATTGGGGCTATAACGGTATAAAATAATACCGCCCCGGGAATCAGGCGATGAGCTCACGCCCTGAGTCTCTGAGCAATCCGAGTGACCACTTGATAATTACGGCAGAGCTGATAAGCGCTGCGATGGCATCAACATAAGAGAGACCCCATATCATGGCTACCACCAGCCCGATGATGGCCGCCACACTGGTGACAGCATCGGCAAGCACATGAAGATAAGCAGCCCTGATGTTGTTGTCCCTCTCCTCATTGTCGTGGTGCAGCAGAAAAGCGCTCAGAATGTTTACACCCAGACCGATGAAAGCTATCAAGATTGCTTCCCTGTATTCGATGACACGCGGATTGATGAACCTCCCAACGGCACCCGCGATTATCATGGCTGCAAAGATCAGCAGTATAAGTCCGCTGGTATATCCGGAAAGAGTCAGTATTTTTTCCCTGCTTCCTGTGAACGAAGGGTTGGCCGAGAGCTTCTGAACAAGCACATAAGCAGCCCAGCTCAGCCCGATGGCGAGCACATGCGATCCCATGTGTATACCGTCAGCCAGAAGAGCCATGGAGCCTGTAAGCAACCCTGCAATGATCTCAATGACCATTGTAACCGCGGTAAGCATGACAACCCACCCGGTCCTTTTCCTGTTTCTTTCAATTGCTGTCACGTCTAATAAACGAAGAGTCCAGCCTTTTGTTTATTCAGCAACCTTCGTTTCCTTGCCGGTCATCCTGAAACGCGCGATCATAACCCGGCCCGGTTCCCCGGCGACTGCCCCTGAAGATCCAGGCTGCATGCCACCAACGGCAACGGTGAACCATCCCGGTTCAATAACCCTCGCTTCCCTGTCGTTGATCAATGAGAGCTGCTCCGCCTTCAGCGTGAACTCCAGAGTCCGGCTCTCACCGGCTGCAAGATGTACCCGTTTAAATCCCTCGAGCTGACGCACAGGACGCGGCGTAGAGGCCTTTTCATCAGTCAGATAGAGCTGTACAACCTCATCTCCGGCCATCTTGCCGGTATTGGTGACGGTAACTTCAACCATGACATCACTGCCTGCAGCCATTTTTTCCGGTACCCTCAGGTTACTGTAGGTAAATGATGTGTAACTCAGGCCATAGCCGAACGGATACAGTGGGGTACCCGTGAAATAGCGGTATGTGCGGTTTGCCATATCATACTCCTCAAACGGCGGCAGCTGGTCAACGGAGCTGTAGTATGTCACCGGAAGGCGACCGGCAGGATTATAATCACCAAATAAAACGTCAGCCACTGCACTGCCTCCTTCAACCCCCGGATAACCGGCAAGAAGTATCGCTGCGGCATTCTCGTGTGCCTGCAGTGATGCCACAGGACTCCCGTTCATCAGGATTACCACAACCGGTTTCCCTGTGTTTATCATGGCATTAAGAAGGTCTTCCTGGTTTTTGGGCAGATTAAGGCTGGTGCGGTCTCCACCCTCAAACCCGTCTATCTTTATACCCATCTCCTCCCCCTCAAGTCGCTGAGACAATCCAAGGGCAAGAATTATTACATCAGCTTCTGAAGCCTTTGCGACCGCTTCTTCAAGTATGTTTTCCCGGGGTGTTGCCCACAACAGTTTTACATCAGCATCACCGCTGTAGTTTCTGTAATATAGCTCGATCCTGTACTTTTCCCCCGCCTTAAGCTCCACAGGAATCTCCTTATGGAATCCGTGATGTTCACCGCGGAAAGACATCACCTTTTCTCCGTTAAGCAACAATTCGTAAGACGAAGAGGCCCAGGTCCCGAGATGGTATGTCCCGGTGGCTGGCGCAACGAGGTCCGTCACCCAGTGTATGCCGAAGTCATCTGCCGGCATCAGCCGGTGAGGCGAGTCATTGTCCCAGTAAAAATCAATGTTGTCATCAACCCTGGTAAAAAGAGGCTCGCCCTCCATATCCCGATTGTCATAATATTTGCCGAGAGCGCCCTGCCGTCCGTCAGGTGTCCTGAGAAAGCAGGAAGGAACAGGGAAGAGATTATGTACACCGGGAGCGAGATCACTGCCCTCAGCATATGTCACATCAATACATGCTGCTGCCTTGGCTCTGATCCCCTCCAGCACCGTGACAGGATCTTTAGGTATGCCGTTATAGTTGCCCACCAGGGCTTCCCAGTTATCGGCATTGGGTCCGACGACCGCGATCGTCCTTATATCCTTGCCGAGAGGAAGTATCCCATTCTCATTTTTGAGAAGGACTATCGATTCACGGGCAGCCTGGCGCGCCAGCGACCTGTTATAGTCCGAGCAGTTCACCTGGTAAGGGATCTGGGCATATTCAACAATAGTGTCCGGATCGAACATTCCCAGCCTGAAGCGTGCCGTCATCACTCTCTTAACGGCCCTGTCAATATCGGCTTCTGTGATCAGTCCGCGCCTGTAAGACTCCATAAGGTGGTTGTAGTCTACGCCGCACTCCAGGTCGGTGCCGGCCTTAAGGGCCTGGGCAGCTGCTTCGGCGGCATCCTTCGCGTAGCCCTGATATTTATAGAAGTCAGATACTGCCCAGCAGTCGGAAACAATATACCCGTCAAACCCCCACTCGTTCCTGAGAATGCCATACAGCTCCTCGCTGGCGCATGCCGGATGGCCCCGGAACTGATTGTAGGCTCCCATGACGGAGTAAACCCCGCCCTCCTTCACCAGGGTGCGGAAAGCAGGCAGATAGGTCTCACGCAGGTCGCGCTCACTCACCAGTGCATTGAATTGATGCCTCAGAGGTTCGGGACCTGAGTGTACCGCATAATGCTTGGCAGTGGCAACCGTCTTCAGGTACCTGGGATCTGAACCCTGCATGCCCTGCACAAAACGCAACCCGAGACGCCCGGTCAGGTAAGGATCCTCGCCGTAGGTCTCATGTCCCCTGCCCCACCGAGGGTCACGGAATATATTTATATTGGGAGACCAGAATGTGAGACCGTGGTAGATGCCATGGTCTCCCCGCCTCAAAAACTCATGATACTTGGCCCTGGCCTCGTCGGAGATGGCATTGGCAACGTCAAGCATCAGCTCCTCGTTCCAGCTGTTGGCAATAGTGATAGACTGGGGAAAAACGGTGGCATAGCCTGCGCGGGCCACCCCGTGCAACGCCTCATTCCACCAGTTGTACTCCGGAACACCCAGCCGCGGTATGGCCGGTGCGGTATACAGCAGCTGGGCTGCCTTCTCCTCAAGGGTCATACGGCTGACAAGATCAGTGACACGCGCTTCAAATGAGAGATCTGTATTCAGATAGTCAGGTATCTGAGCATATTGGACCTGCATTGTTAAAAAAATGAGAACCGAGAAAACCGTTATCTTCTTCATCATAATATAATTTTGATTTTAAAGGTATGATGGACCCCGTCTGTTAATGAATTTACACTCATAAAAGCTTATATAACAATAACATGAGGGCTTAACCTGCCGATTGTCTGTTTTAGCGATGTTAAAGTTAGGATTTATTACCTTTGGGAACAGCCTTGGCCATACTTTCAGTTAATCAAAAAAGCAATCAGATCATGAGCAACAGAAGAGACTTCGTAAGAAACAGCCTACTGGCCTCCGCCGGAATCACAGGACTGGGATCCATGACATCAGCCTACGGCATACCCGGCAAAATAGTGAGCCCGTCAGACAGGATACGTGTGGCCTTGATCGGCGGCCGTAACATGGGATGGTCCAACCTTGAGACATTCCTGAAATTTCCGCAGGTGGAATGTATTTCGATCTGTGACATAGATGATGAGTGGCTTTACAAGAGAGCCTCTGACGTTGAGAAAATCACCGGGAAAAAACCTCAGCAGCTTGTGAAGGACTGGCGGAAAGTGACAGACAACCGTAATGTGGATGCAGTGATTGTTGCAACCCCTGATCACTGGCACTGCCTTCAGGCCATCACGGCGATGGAGGCCGGCAAGGATGTCTATTGCGAAAAGCCGCTCGCCAACTCCATCGCTGAGTGTGACACCATGGTAAAGGCGGCGAGGAAGCATGGCCGGGTCGTGCAGACCGGTCAGTGGCAGCGCAGCGACCCCCACTGGCAGGATGCCGTCGCATTCATTCATTCCGGCAAACTTGGCCGTATTAGAACCGTTAAGGTATGGGCCTACATGATATGGAAGAAGACCCTTCCCGTTCAGCCCGACGGCCCGGTACCGGCCGGGGTAGACTATGAGATGTGGCTGGGGCCTGCCAGGCACCGGCCCTTCAACCCGAACCGCTTCCACTATAATTTCAGGTACTTCTGGGATTATGCCGGAGGACTGATGTCCGACTGGGGTGTGCATCTGCTCGACTATGCCCTGCTGGGCATGAAAGCTGATCTTCCCAGAGAAGTCTACACCGCGGGCGGTAAATTTGCCTACCCGACAGATGCAATGGAAACCCCTGACACCCTGCTGGCCTCGTATGTCTATGACGATTTCACCATCAGCTGGGACCATGCCTGCGGCATCAAGGACGGACCTTACGGGCGTGAACACGGACTGGCTTTCATAGGCGAGAACGGCACCCTGGTGCTTGACCGCAACGGATGGGAGGTGATACCAGAGGTAGATTCGGCACCCCGCATGGAACCCGTGCCATTGAAGACAAAGGCGGAGACCGTAGAGGGTCAGGCGGTAGCCGGCGGCGGACTGGCTGCTCATGTGGCAAACTTCCTCGACTGCATGACAACGCGCAAACTGCCGAATGCCGACGTGGCAATAGGGGCGCAGGTGGCAAAGATGACCCACCTGGCTAATGTCTCGTGCAGGCTGGGGAAACCGCTTACATGGAATAACACTGCCGGTAAATTCCGCGAGGATGATGCCAATGCACTGATCAGACCATATTATAACTCACCCTGGAAATTTCCAGAATACTAACCTAACTACATACCTAAATGAAATCGAAATTATTTCTCACCTGCATGGTGATACTCCTTGTTTTATCGGGATGCCGGAAATCAGACTGGCAGGAGCTTTTTAACGGCAGGGACTTCTCAGGCTTCGTACAGCTGGGAGGACAGGCGCAATATATAGTGGAGGATGGGGTGATGGTCGGTATTTCCACCGCTGATACTCCCAACAGCTTTATGTGCACCACCGAGGAGTACTCCGACTTTATCCTTGAGTTTGAGGTGAAAGTAGACACCCTTCTCAACTCCGGAGTCCAGATCAGAAGCCACAGCCGGGAGGCCGACGGTGGCGTGATTGTCTTCGGCTATCAGGTCGAGATAGATCCTACAGACAGAGGCTGGAGCGGCGGCATCTATGACGAAGCAAGGAGAGAATGGCTGTACCCTGTCACTCCCAATAACCAGGCAGCTGTTAAATCATTTGACAGATACAGTTGGAACAGTTACCACGTGGAGGCAATTGGCAACAGGATCAGGACATGGATCAACGGAGTGCCCGTTGCAGACCTGATTGACGATGCCGATACCTCAGGATTCATCGGGTTCCAGGTACACGCCGTGGCAAAAGAGCTGGCTGGTGCCCGGGTAATGTGGAGGAATATCAGGATTGTCACTGAGAACCTTGAAGAATACATGAATACTGACACTGTTGCCATCTACCAGGCAAATTTCATTCCTAATACCCTGACGGACAGAGAGGTGAATGACGGCTGGAAGCTGCTGTTTGACGGTGCCACTTCAACCGGATGGAGAGGAGCTCATAAAAATGAGTTTCCTAAATCGGGATGGGTCATTGAAAACGGGTGCCTGAAAGTGCTTGCTTCAGGAGGAGCTGAATCGAAGGGTGGCGGAGACATTGTGACTTTAAACCAATATGGCAACTTCGACCTCTTTTTTGAGTTCATGATAACCGAAGGGGCCAACAGCGGAGTCAAATACTTCGTCACGGAAGATTACGCAACGACAGGCTCCGCAATCGGCCTTGAATACCAGGTACTGGATGACCTGCGGCACCCTGATGCAAAGATGGGGCGTGACGGCAACAGGACCACCTCCTCACTCTATGATCTGATACCGGCGGCAAACAAGCGGTTCAATGGGGTCGGACAATGGAATCGCGGGACATATTGTCTCAATACAACGGTCATGTGGAGCACTGGCTGAACGGCTTCAAGGTACTCGAATATGAAGAGGGGCAGCGAAGACTACCGCCGCCTGGTCAGCGAAAGCAAATACAAGGATTTTCCCGGGTTCGGTGAGTCAGAAAAGGGCCACATCCTGCTGCAGGAACACGGCAACGAGGTCTCTTTCCGCTCTATCAAGATACGGGAATTATAAAAAAAAGGCAGTAGGCAGTAGGCGGTAGTGGGAGTCAGCGGTTTGAGGCTCCGACGCAGGAGGAGACATAAGCACATACACGAAGTGTCGGGACAGCAGTCTGTCAATGGCTGCAGCCTGCTCACTTGCCCCAGCCCATACGTCTGTTTTATCAAATCCCGGATAAAATTTAAAATTAAATGTATATTTTATTTGACATTATGTATATTTTACATATCTTTGTGTCGTTATATATTTACATATAGTATAAATTAATCGACACAAGGAGGTATTATTATGGGACACCAGGAGAAACAATCAATCGTATCCATTATCGGCTCAGTGCTGGTGATCGGATTCTACTCGCTGTATGTTTACAGGAACTACATTCAGGCTGATTTGGAGCTGCTGAACGATTTCCAGTTCTGGGGGAAATCATTTCTTTATCTGATACCGGTTGCAATTGTCGTGCAAATCGTGATCCACATCGTGTTTGCCATCGCAGACCGCATTATCACGAAGGAGGATATGCCCGGCTTTACAGACGAGCGCGATAAGCTCATTGAACTTAAATCCATCCGGATTTCGCACTGGATTTTCATTCTAGGATTTATGCTGGCTATGGGGTCACTGGCCATGGGAATGAAACCTTACGTAATGTTTCTTACCCTTATCTCATCAGGATTTTTGGCCAGCCTGGCATCGGAGGCTGCAAAAATCATCTATTACAGAAAGGGAGCGTAATATGGATAACGTAAAGGTATTAATCAGCAACAGCATCCGCAGGCTCCGCTTTTTTGCCAACGAGATGACCCAGCAGGAGCTGGCCGACAGAACCGGGGTTACCCGCCAAACCATTGTGGCCATTGAGAATGGGAAGTACTTCCCGTCGCTGGAGCTGGCATTCAGAATTGCACACACCTTCAATGTTCAATTGTCCGATGTATTTATATTTAACCCGGAGGATGATCCGGTGCTTAATAAATTAAGAGCTAAACAGAATAAAAATAAAAAACAGTAAGATGAAAGCAATAGTCTATACAGAGTACGGAGAACCTGGTGTCCTCCATCCGCAGGAAGTAGAAAGACCTTCTCCGAAAGGTGATGAGGTCCTAATCAGGGTTCACGCTGTTTCGGTAAATTATGGAGATATTATTGCCCGAAATTTCAAAAACATTCCAACCAGTGAATTCAATATGCTATCGTTGTTTTGGATACTCGCCCGATTTGGTTTTGGTTTCAGCAAGCCTAAAAGAAAAATATTGGGAAACACATTTGCCGGAGAAGTTGAGATGGTTGGCAATGATGTGAGACAATTCAAAAAAGGCGAGCAGGTTTTTGGTTATACCGGCGAGAAAATGGGGGCTTATGCCGAGTACCTCTGCATTCCCGAAAAAGGTATCCTTGCTGTGAAACCTTCCAATATGACATATGAAGAGGCTTCTGCTGTTCCTTATGGAGCGACTATGGCGCTCTGTCTATTAAGAAAGGTGAATATCCGTAAAGGCCAGAGTCTGCTTATTATTGGCGCTTCCGGTGCGATTGGTTCAGCGGCCGTTCAACTTGCCAGCCATTACTTCGGGGCAGAAGTCACGGGAGTATGCGGTACGGAGGGGATGGAATCTGTGAAACACCTTGGAGCAGGCAAGGTGATTGATTATAAAAAAGAAGACTTTACAAAAAACGGAGAGACTTATGACCTCATCTTTGACATCCTGGGCAAGGGATCTTTTGCAAAGTACAAGGCATCACTGAAGCAAAACGGAATCTATCTGCTGGCAAGTTTTAAAACCGCAAAACTGCTTCAGATGCTCCGGACATCGATAAGCGGAGATAAAAAGGTTATATGTGCACTTGCAGACCCCAGGCAAGGAGATTTAGTACTTATAAAAGAATTTCTGGAAGACAGAAAACTAAAACCTGTAATTGACAGATGTTTCCCGCTAGAAATGGCAGCCGAAGCTCACAGGCATTTTGAGGCTGGAAACAAAAAAGGGAATGTGGTGATAACGGTATAGAACACTGGTCGGAGCATTGAACCTTAATCCGACAATCGCAACTCGCAACTCGCAACTCCTTCCTTCATTGCGCAGGCGCCAAGTCGACTTGAGACTGCCTGCTTTAGACTGATGACCGAAGACTGTAGACTTTCAAAAAAGTCTACCGAACGCTGAACCGGAAGGTGGTGCTTGACAAAAACGGCTCATCAGGCGTCAGCACAACCGACGGGAACGAAGGCTGGTTCGGACTGTCAGGAAAATGCTGCGTCTCAAGGCAGAAGCCGGTACGGTAGTTGTAAACCTTGCCGCCGTGACCTGTCTGTGTGCCATTTAGGAAGTTGCCGGTGTAAAGCTGTACCCCGGGCTGGTCTGTGATGACTTCCAGCAACCTGCCAGTTGAAGGATCATAAACCTCTGCATCAACCAGCTCCACATTGTCAAGAACATAGTTGTGGTCATAACCGCGGCCAAGCACAAGCTGGTCATAATCATCCCCTATTCTTTCACCTATCAGATGAGGGGTACGGAAGTCAAACGGGGTGCCCTCCACCGGCCTTATCTCACCGGTAGGGATGAGGGTTGAATCAACTGGAGTAAAGGCAGACGCCCTGATTAATGCCTCATGATCAAGGATGTCACCCACACCGGCGCCATGCAGGTTGAAGTATGCATGGTTGGTGATGTTGATGACGGTATTCCTGTCGGTTGTGACCTTGTAATCCATTATGATCTCGTTGTCATCTGTCCATGTATAGACTACCTCCGCAACCACATTGCCCGGGTAACCCTCTTCCATGTCAGGCTTATTGTAGATAAATTTAACTGCCGGGAAGTCGGTGCCCTTAAGCACCTCTGCATCCCATGCCCGGCTGTGCCAGCCGGTGGGTCCACCGTGAAGAGAGTTGGGGTCATTGTTGATGGCCAGGGTATACTCAACTCCGTCAACCGAAAATTTGCCCCTTGCTACGCGGTTGGCATACTGACCCACTACCTTTCCGAAATAAAGGTCTCCGTTGGCATAGCCATCAAATAAATCATACCCGAAAGTGACATTCTCCCTCTTCCCGTCCCTGTCAGGCACACTGATCTCTACGATCACTGCCCCGTAATTTGAGAGTCTGATGAAATCACCATTTTTGTTTGTGAGCGTGTAAAGGAAGATATCCTTCCCTTCAAATGAGCCGAAGCTTTCAGTAGTAACCATCTCTTTTGCTTTATTGTTTGCGCATGAGCCCATGATAAACATGACCAGTGCCAGTGCAGATATTAATAACAGTTTTTCTCTTTTCATTTTTCCTCTTAATAAAAGTGTCTCCAAATATACAATTTCTGTCTTCCGGTCAATGACCAGACCTGCCGGTTTTATTCAACAGCAAGTATTATTATCGAGGCAGGCGGTACCGTGACGGTAACCATGTTCTTTCTGACTTTTGCTTCATTGAAGGCCTTCGGCTTTACATCTTCAGGCTTATCGAAGGTATTGTGAGCCGTAATTTCAGGTGATGTCAAAATCCTTCCGGATACATCCTTGTACTCGCCTCCGCGCAGGTCTATAAGCATTTCCACCCCCTTGGCCGGATCTATATTGACCAGGGAGATATTCACCTTCCCGTTTTTATCCTTTGAGGCAGAGGCGCTGACAGACGGAAGTTCCTTGCCCTCCATGGCATAGTTGACGCAGTTCAGGTGCAGCGGAAGCATTGTGGCATCATGATGCACTTTGAACATTTCAAAGACATGAAAGGTTGGGGTAAGGATCATTTTCTCCCCGTCAGTAAGTATCAGCGACTGCAGTACATTAACTGTCTGTGCGATGTTGGCCATCTTTATCCTGTCACATTTCTCGTTGAAATAATTGAGTGAGAGGGCTGCCACCATGGCATCGCGCATGGTGTTCTGCTGGTAGAGGAACCCCGGGTTAGTCCCCGGTTCCACATCCCACCATGTTCCCCATTCGTCAACCACCAGTGCAACGCGCTTTGCGGGATCATATTTATCCATTACCGCAATATGCCTGTCGATAGCCTTCTCAACATTGAGGCAGCGTTCAAGCGTTTCGAAGTATTCCTTCTCACCGAATTTGGTGGCAGATCCCTTGTTGCTCCAGTTCGTCGTATAGTAATGAAGCGACAGACCCCACATCATATTGTGAGGTATCTTCTGCATCAGAACCTCAGTCCAGTTATAGTCGGTTGAATTGGCTCCCCCGGCTATCTTCATCAGTCGGTTGCCTCCGTAATTGCGGGTGTATGTGGCATATCTCCTGTACTGGTCAGCATAGAATTCTGCGGTCATATTTCCGCCGCAGCCCCAGTTCTCATTGCCGACGCCCCAGTACTTCAGGTTCCATGCATTATCGCGGCCGTTTGCACCGGCGCAGCTCTGCCATGGGACTGACCCCGTCAAAATTGATGTACTCAACCCATTTCGACATCTCTTCGACCGAGCCGCTGCCCACATTACCGCAGATGACCGGTTCAGCCTCAAGCTGTTCACACAGGTCGAGGAACTCATGTGTCCCGAAGCTGTTATCCTCGGTGACACCTCCCCAGTGTGTGTTAACCATCTTGGGCCTTTGTGCCCGCGGCCCGATGCCGTCCATCCAGTGGTACTCATCCGCAAAACATCCCCCGGGCCAGCGCAGGTTGGGTATCTGAGTCTTCTTCAGCGCCTCCACCACATCATTCCTGATACCCCTGGTGTTTGAGATGGCAGCCCCTTCTCCCACCCAGTACCCGCCATAGATGCAATGGCCGAGGTGTTCCGAGAAATGACCGTAGATATGCCGGCTTATAGTTGCAGTGCCGAGATCAGTACTGATAATCATGTTTGCCTTAACCGCCTCTCCTGTTGACTGTGCATTAACCGAAGCGATCATTGCACAGAGAATAAGGAGGCTTGTCAACAATGTTCCGTAATTCTTCATATCCCTGATTTTGTGTGTTTTATTCTGATTCTTGTTGATTCTTCAGACTATTACTGTACTGTATGCGGAAGCCAAACCCTCATCTCCCCTTTGCCCCTGTTATTCCATAGATGGTACGGGATCAGGGTCATCGCAAAAGGTTCGCCCGGTGTTACAGTTCCGTCAGACGCAGTGACTGATCTGTAACCCGTTGTTTTGATCAATTCAGTACCGTTAAGCAGACCCTGGTTGAATTCCGCTGTGAAAGCCGGACTGGCGTCGATTAGAATGTCAAGGACCTTCCCTTCCGGGTTATCGGGCCACTCGGCACAGAACATCAGAGGTCCCCTCTGGATAGCATATTTACCCGCATCTTCCTTTACCCTTTCATCTGCAACCACAGTCCTGACTGGCATCGGAAGGTAGAGCTCAACCCTGTCACCTTTCTTCCATTTTCGATTAATGATGACATATCCGTCGGTCACAGAGACTTCCGGCACCTCCCCATTCACCAGGAGCGAGAATTCCTCTTCAACAGTGTCGGCAAACAGATAAAGTGCTCCGGGCATTGCCTCATTGCGTGCCCATCCGGGAATACGAATGTGCAGGGTAAAATCCCCCTCCTTCTCCGGCCTCACTGTCATGGTCACCTTGCCGTCCCACGGGTAAAGCGTCTCCTGGGTTACCGTCACATCATTCTTCCCGAAACTGATCCTGGCCTCATTTGATGCGAAGAGGTTCACATACAGGTCATCGTCAGTGACCGAATAGATATAACCCGGGATTGCCGGGATAAACCTGCAAATGTTAGAGGGGCAGCATGCGCATCCGAACCAGGGTGACCGTGAGTGCCGGCCGTCGGACTCAAGCGGATTGGGATAGAAGAACCTGTCGCCCGAGAGGCTGACTCCGGAGAGAGCCCCGTTGTAGAGGGTCTTTTCAATGATGTCAAAATACCTGCCTTCACCATGCATCGAGAACATCCTGTGGTTGAAAAAGATACTGCCTATGGATGCACAGGTCTCACAGTAAGCGGTCATGTTCGGGAGATGGTAAGGCTCGGCAAATCCCTCGTTGCCGCCCGAGGCGCCTATGCCTCCGGTTATGTACATTTTCCTGTGGACGAGGTCTTCCCAGATCCTTGTAATGGCGTTGACATAGGCTTCGTCCTTAAGGATGGAAGCCACATCAGCCATGCCTGAATACATATATGTTGCACGTACAGAATGGCCTACCGCCTCAGTCTGGTCAACCACTTTTATGTGGCTCTGCGCGTACTCGTCGCCGTCGTCGCGTGTGCCGCGTGCATCAAGGAAGAACTTGGCAAGATCAAGATATCTTCTATCCCCGGTGGTCCTGTAAAGCTTTACAAGACCCATCTCTATCACCTGATGCCCGGGATAGCTCACAAAGGCATCCCATCCGAAGTCCCTGTCAACAAGATCGGCTGATTTCAGGGAAATGTCAAGCAGCGCCCTGTTTCCCGTGGCCTGGTAGTAAGCCACGGCAGCTTCATACATATGTCCCAGGTTGTACAGCTCATGGCTGAGGATATTGGTTTTCTCCCATCTCCCGCCCTCAGCCCATTCATGTAGTTTACCGTAACCCATCTCCGCAATTGTGCGGTTGGTGTAGAGGTAACCGTCATCTTCCTGGGCAAGCCCGATCTTCCATATCAGTGAATCAACATATGCCTCCAGCTCCGGGTCAGGGTATGTCTGGAGTGAATAGGCCGCCCCTTCAATGATCTTTGTGACGTCGGAGTCGTCAAAAGGATAGATCGTCTGGAAAGCGCCGGTGTCAAGTCCGCCGGCAATCTCGAAATTCTTCACTCTCCCTGTTGATTTACAATAACCGAATGCGATGGGGATGGTCACTTCATGGTTCTTCTGAATACGCGGCGCCCAGAAGCTGTCTGTCATCTTCACCGAGGTAAAAGGCACCGGCCTGATGGAGTAGTTCTCATCCTCTCCCGCTCCTGCGCATGATGTCATGGCAAGCAAAACAATGACAGCAACCGCTGAAATATTTCCCGTTTTTTTCATTCTCTGCTATTTTTCCGATTTAATCCATACTGTCATCTCACCCCTGCCCCTGTTGGCCCAGGAATAATAGGGAACCGCCTTCACTACCCTTTCCTCTCCGGAGGGTGCTTTCGCAGTAAAGGAGAGTGTGCCAACCCCACCAAGCAGTCCGGGTTCGAAAGCAAAATCGACCTTTGTTTCAGGATCGACTGTCAGCTCCCGTACCGGACCGTTGTCTGCCTCCTCAAGGCAGTATACCACCGGCCCGACTCCCAGAGCCACTCTTCCCCTGTCAGCCTCAACCTCATCCCTGGCTGTGATGAACCGCGGCTCCATCGGCAGAGTGACAGCAACAACGTCTCCCCTGTTCCATTCCCTTTCAATGACTGCAAAACCGTTGACGGTTCTAAATGGCGTTCTAATACCGTTGACAGTAATCCGTATCTTCTTCCCGGGGCGGTTTATGTAGCTGTAAAGGCCTCCGGCGAACGGTGAATTGCCGGTCCATGCCGGAATACGTATCGCCAGGGTGAAGAGGCTGCCTTCACTGTCAGGGTCAACGTTGATGTTGACACTGCCGCTCCACGGATATTCAGTCTCCTGTTTGATTACAACCTCTCCGCCTATTGTCGATAATCTCGCCTGCGAGCTGATAAAGAGATTAACATTCACCCCTTCATCGGACAATGACCATACATACTGTTTCAGGGCTGGCATGAAGCGCGCCACATTGACAGGGCAGCATGAGCAGTCAAACCATCCCGCGCGTTCAAAGCTTCCGTCTGATTCCAGCGGGTTGGGATAAAAGAAGTGGCATCCGTCGCTCCCTATGCCTGAGATAAGTCCGTTGTAAAGAGTACGCTCCAGTACATCGAGGTATTTTGCATCACCTGTGGCCCTGTAAAGCCGGTGGTTCCAGAATACATTTGCCACTGATGCGCATGTTTCAGTATAGGCTGTCATATTTGGCAGCTCAAAGAATTCACCGAATGCCTCGCCGTCCTCTTTCGAACCGATGCCGCCGGTGATGTATATCTTTCCACGTGTGACGTCCTCCCATATCCTCTGCGACGCTCTAAGATACCGGTTATAACCGGTTGCTTCAGAGAGGTCTGCCATGGCAGTGTACATATAGGCACCCCTGACCGCATGGCCTACAGCCTCAGCCTGATCAAGAACCGGCCTGTGCATCTGCAGGTAGACCGAGTCATTGTAAACCTCAAACCTGCTCCCCTCCGGATGGTGTACATATTCACCGGGCCTGCCCCGCACATCAAGGAAAAACTGGGCCAGCTCCAGCCATTTTCTCTCACCGGTAAGCCTGTAGAGCTTGATCAGGCCTATCTCTATCTCCTGGTGGCCTGGAGCAATCTCCCTTTTTCCCCAGCCAAACTCATTATAAACAAGTTCGGCATTCCGCAGAGCAACATTAATGAAGGTATATGTGCCGGTTGCCAGATGATGAGCTACCGCAGCCTCGTACATGTGCCCGGCGTTATAAAGTTCATGGCTGACACGCTCGTCTATCCATCGCTCTCTTCCTGCTCCCGGAGCCATATTGAGCGGGTCAATGGTGCGGGTGGTGTAGAGATAGCCGTCATTCTCCTGCGCGGCTGCGACAAGGGTGACAAGACTGTCAACATATCGTCGCAGCTCCGGATCAGGCGTTTCCATCAATGAATAACAGGCGCCCTCAATAATCTTGAACACGTCTGAATCATTGTACCGTTCACCGGTATGTTTCCCCTTTTTCAGTCGGCCAGCGATGGCAAAATTGTCAATGCGGCCTGTCTGCTCACACTGGCTGAAGACATAGGGAATGGTCCTGACCCTGTTCAGTTCTATTTTGGGCGACCAGAATTTATCCCTGATAAGCACCTCTCCCGGTGCAGGCGTTGCAAGCCATTGTATGATCTCCTCCTCATCCGGTCGCGGACTGCAGGAAGCGGCAATCACAGCCATTATCATAAATATCAGATACTTGTTTTTCAACCTCTTGTCTCTTTTTTTATGAGCTTGAGCCGCTTCATGACATCATTTGCGCCGCGGCCAAAATAATCATGCAGTACCCGGTATTCAGCGAAGAGTCTGTCATAGACCTCCGCACTGCGGACTACCGGCTTGTATGTGTGATCCCTGACTTTTGCCATAACGGCGGCAGCCTCACGGATGTTATCGAATCCTCCTGCCTCCCTTCCTCCGGCCACAGCCCCGAACATTGCCGAGCCGAGTGCAGGTGCCTGGGGCGACCCCGAGATTTTTATCTCCCTGTTTATGACATCTGCATAGATCTGCATTACGAAAGGATTTTTCTCTGCTATGCCTCCGGCTGCATAGAACTCCTCAACAGGTACGCCATTCTCCTCAAAGGTTTCAATGATCATTCTTGTACCGTAAGCGGTGGCCTCAATAAGCGCGCGGTAGATTTCCTCGGGCCTGGTGGAGAGGGTCATTCCTGCTATCATGCCTGTCAGGTCGACGTCAACAAGCACCGACCTGTTCCCATTCCACCAGTCTAACGCTACCAGTCCGCTCTCCCCCGGCTTCAGCCGTGCCGCCTTCTCCGTCAGGAGGGCATGGAGGTCAATTCCACTTGCATCAGCCTCTGCCTTATAGTCAGCCGGGGTGCAGTTCTCTGCGAACCACTGGAAATGATCACCCACACAACTCTGTCCAGCCTCATATCCAAAAAATCCTTCAATGATCCCGTCTTCAACCACCCCGCACATGCCCGGCACCTCTTTTTCCACATCTCCCAGGAGCATGTGACATGTCGAGGTTCCGATTATGGCAAGCATCTTTCCTGATGAGGTGATACCCACAGCAGGGATCGAGACATGGGCATCAACGTTGGCGACAGCCACTGCTGTTCCCTCTTTAAGCCCTGTCAGCTTCGCCGCGGCAGGGGAGATGACCCCGGCCTTCGTTCCAACGGGCATAAGGGTTCGCGAGAGCTTCTCATCAACAAGTTTTTCCATTTTCGGGTGGAGCGCCCTGAAAAAATCATCAGAGGGGTATCCGTCATGCTTGTGCCAGATGGACTTGTATCCTGCGGTGCATGTATTGCGTGTCTCCCTGCCTGTAAGCTGCCATACAACCCAGTCAGCCGCTTCAATGAAACGGTCAGCGGCGTCATAAATCCCCGGATCCTCATTGACCGTCTGCCATATCTTCGGTATCATCCACTCAGAGGATATTTTTCCTCCGTAACGTTTTAGAAACTTTTCCCCTCTCTGCTCCGCAATGGCATTCAGCATGTTGGCTTCATCCTGGGCGGAGTGATGCTTCCATAATTTGATCCATGCGTTGGGTCTGCCCTTGTATTCATCAAGGAAACAGAGCGGGGTGCCGTCAACCGTCACCGGGAGCATGGTACATGCCGTGAAATCAATTCCCACACCCGCTATCTGATCAGGGCTCACTGAAGCCATCTTCATTACCTCAGGGATGACAAAGCGGAACACATCAAGATAATCCTGCGGATGCTGCAGTGCCCAGTCAACCCCGAGGGGGGTGCCATCAGGGAGTTTCTCATCCATCACCCCGTGAGAATAGTCATGAACTGTAACCGCCACCTCTTCGCCGGTAGTGGTATCAACAAGCACGGCTCTGCCTGAGAGTGTGCCGAAATCTACTCCGATTGAATACTTATGCATTTTAGTTTTATCTGACATCTTATTTTTTCTGGCCGTAATAGGCATCGCTGCCATGCTTGCGCAGGTAATGCCTGTCAAGCAGGTGTTTGTCAATCTCATGAGGAGGACCAATAGTGACGGTCAGGGCGGCAACACGTGCCACCTCCTCAAGTATCACGGCAACATGAACAGCCTGTGCAGGGGTCACTCCCCAGGTGAAGGGGGCATGTGAGTTTACCAGGGCAGCAGGCATGGTAAGAGGGTCAATGCCACCCAGCGCCTCAACTATCAGCAGGCCTGTATTGTACTCGTAATCGGTCTCCGTCTCCTCTGCCGTCAATCTCCTGGTCACCGGCACGGGTCCATGGAAATAGTCAGCGTGGGTGGTCCCGAGGCAGGGTATCGCCCTGCCGGCCTGTGCCCACGCTGTTGCATGTGTTGAGTGAGTGTGCACTACACCTCCTGTCCCCGGGAAGGCTTTGTACAGCGCAAGGTGAGTGGGGGTGTCCGTAGATGGCTTCAAGGTACCCTCAATGACACTGCCGCTGAGATCGGTGACCACCATGTCATTGACCGTCATTTCATTGTATGACACTCCTGATGGTTTGATGACCATCAGTCCTGCAGTCCTGTCAAACCCGCTGACATTGCCAAAAGTCATGATGACCAGGCCATGCCTTACCAGGTCGAGGTTGGCCCTTAAGACATCTTCCTTAAGCTTTTCGAGCATGATAATATCCTTTTAGTTGTTGGTCCCGCCGTTGCAGAGTCCAAGTCAGCTTACGGCAAGATTGAAAAAGAAGCCGTTCATGGCCAGCTCCCTGTACTTCTCTTCATTGAACCTGTAATACCAGGCACCTTTCTTTGATGTCTCCCTCTCCTTCTCCTCAAGCTTCTCAATAAGGTTCATTGAGAGGATCTTTTTTCTGAAGTTGCGTTTGTCTATCGGCCTCTGATAGATTGCCTCATAAAGATTCTGAAGCTGCACAAGAGTGAACTTCTCAGGAAGAAGTTCAAAGCCCACAGGCCGTACCCCGACTGTCTTCACCAGCTCAAGCAGAGCTCTGTCAACCATCATGTGATGGTCAAAGATCAGGTCAGGAAGGTTTGACAATGACCGCCAGTGGGCTCCGTTATCCCTCTGAATCTCAGGGTCCAGTTCATGTATTCCAATAAGAGCGAAGTAGGCCGTTGAGATCACCCTGGCACCAGGGTCACGGTCTGTCGCGCCATAGGTATAGAGCTGCTCCATGTACAGGTCAGAAAGACCTGTAAGGCTGCAAAGCACACGGCAGGCGGCTTCATCAAGGCTCTCGCCATCTTTCACAAAACCGCCTGCCAGTGACCACTGCCCGAGGGCAGGCTCAAAACTCCTCTTGATCAGGAGGAGTTTGAGTTCCTTCCGGGCAATGTCATACCCGAAGATAATGCAGTCTACTGCGTTGAAGTATCTCTGATGCCTTGCATAGATCTCCAGCATACCTTTTAATTTATCTATAACATACCTTTGTTCAGGTGGTAGTAGAGGTCATTCCATCTCAGTTCTTTCCTGAACTGGTCTATATCGCACTTGCCATCAATAAGTATGAATTCTGTTCCGGTCATCACGGCGAAGTCAGCGAGGTGTCCCGCAGTAAGAGCCTGGCTGAATGAGGTATGATGAGCGCCGCCTGCATAGATCCATGCTGCGGCGGCAGTCTTCAGGTCCGGCTCGGGTTTCCACAACACGCTGGCGACGGGGAGCTTCGGCATAGGAGGACAATCAACCACCTTCATCGTATTGACGATCAGCCTGAAGCGGTCACCCATCTCCACCAGGGAGGCTGCCACGGCCTTTCCCGGGCTGGCTTTGAAGACCAGACGGGCCGGATCTGCCTTGCCACCTATCCCGAGCGGGTGTACCTCCAGCGTCGGCTTCCCGGCGGCAATTGAAGGGCAAACCTCAAGCATATGAGCGCCAAGGACGCACATATTCTTAGGATCGAGATGATAGGTGTAGTCTTCCATGAAAGATGTGCCTCCCTTTAGACCCTCTCCCATCACCTTCATTGAGCGCACCAGAGCCGCTGTCTTCCAGTCACCCTCAGCACCGAAGCCGTAACCGTCGGCCATGAGCCTCTGAACAGCCAGTCCCGGCAGCTGAACCAGTCCGTGAAGGTCTTCAAAATTGGTTGTGAATGCCTTGAAGTTTCCCTTTTCAAGAATAGTCCGCATGCCCGCCTCTATGCGCGCGGCCTCTCTTACGGCCGAAGCAGAGAGTACCTTTGCCGGTGCCTTGTATTCATCTCCATACTGTTTTACCAGTGCGCTTATCTGCCTGTCTGATACCTTGAGGACGGCATCAGTCAGGTCGCCGACCCCAAAACCGTGCACCTGGTAATCGAGATTAAGCTGTGCAGACACCTTATTTCCCTCGGTAACAGCAACATCCCTCATGTTATCACCGAAACGGGCAACCTTAAGTGAGCGGGCATCGAGCGCTGCCATGGCTGCACGTGACCAGGTCCCAATGGCACTGAGAACCTCCCGGTCATGCCAGTGCCCCACAACAACCTTGCGTTCAAGCCTGAGCCGCGAACAGATGAAACCAAATTCACGGTCGCCGTGCGCCGACTGGTTCAGATTCATGAAATCCATATCGATCTCAGACCACGGTATGTCACGGTTAAACTGGGTATGGAAGTGGAGCATCGGTTTGTTCAGCATCTTCAGCCCTGAAATCCACATCTTTGCCGGTGAGAAGGTATGCATCCACGTGATAAGCCCGGCACATACCGGGGAGTTGTTGGCTTCAAGACATATAGACGTTATGGCATCGGCGTTAGTCAGCACCGGTTTGAATACCACCTTCGCGGGTATAAAATCAGACTTGTCGAGCGCAGCCGTGATAGCCCTTGAATCTGCATCTACCTGACTGAGTGTCTCCTCGCCATACAGATGCTGGCTGCCGGTGATAAACCATAGTTCAACCTTTTTCTTGTCCATTGCATTGAAAATATAATGAGTTCATTATCCTGTTAATTCCAGAAATAGGCATAGAATGCTATAATGACCGCAATAATAAAAGCCGAAGTGATCACATCCCATTTATTCCAGCTGGCACTGGTTAGAGCTTTTTGTTCGGCTGAGGCAGACCCGAGATAAAGCCCGACGATCTTCCTCTCATCAATCCTGGGAGTGAAGTAGCTCACAATTATCATCATGATAATGACGATGGCAAAGTTGATGATCTCATAATGCAGCCAGTTTGTGCCGACAAATACCTGGTATATCGAACCGTCCGCGTCAAGAAATCCTTTGAAAACGGTAGCGATCAGGCGGGCCATACCGATGGTGAAGCCTGTCAGAAGGCCTGTCAGGCCTGCGGCAGGGGTCACTTTCTTTGAAAGTATGCCAAGAAGGAATGCTCCGGCGATACCTGGAGCCAGCAACGACTGGACATCCTGCAGGTATGCATAAAGCACTTTCCCTATGCCTCTCATTACGGGTATCCATAGGATGCCCAGGATCACCACAACAACGGTGGCTATCCGTCCCACCCTGACGAGCTCTGCCTCTGGTGCCTCTGGCTTGTACTTCTGGTAAAAGTCAATAGTGAACAGGGTGGCCGAGGAGTTGAACAATGATGCGAGGGAGCTCATCAGTGCAGCGAGAATTCCGCCCACTACCAGCCCTTTGAATCCCATAGGAAGCAGTTCCTTTACAAGTGTCGAAAAAGCCGAGTCGGAAGAAGTAAGATGTATCACTCCCTGCTGATTGAGCGCATAGGCTATCATTCCGGGGATAAGAAAGATAAATACGGGGGTCAGCTTCAGGAAACCGCCGAAGATGGCGCCGCGCCGGGCCTGGGTCTGGTCGCGGCCGGAGAGAACGCGCTGCACAATGTACTGGTCCGTACACCAGTACCAGAACCCAATGATAGCGGAACCGAGCAGCACGCCGGTCCACGGGTAGGTCGGATCCTTCGGAGACCTGATGAGCTGGGTCATGGTATCACCGAATTCATTGACGGGAACGGCACGGCAGATATGCATCAGCTCATCCCATCCACCCACTTTTATGAGCCCCGCTATTAGCACGGCAATAGACCCAAAAAGCAATATGGGCGTCTGCAACACTGAGGTCCAGAGAACGGCCTTCATGCCTCCAAGGGCAGTGTAGATACCTGTGATCACTACCAGTCCGATGGCGCTGATCCAGAAAAAATCAATACCCCATACCGATTCAATCCCGAATACGTCTTTAAAGACAACTCCTCCTGCATAGACGGTTACCGCTACCTTGGTGAGCACGTAACTTACCAGTGATATTATGGAAAGCACTGACCTGGATGCCTTATTGTATCTCCTTTCCAGGAACTCGGGCATGGTGAAAACCCCGCTGCGCGCATAGAACGGAACAAACAGCCAGCCCAGCAGGAGGATGAGCCATCCGTGCATCTCCCAGTGGGCCATGGCCATACCTGATGATGCGCCTGCTCCGGCAAGTCCTACCAGATGTTCTGAGCCGATGTTTGAGGCAAAGATGGAGGCGCCGATTGCGATCCATGTGGCATCACGTCCGGCAAGAAAGTAGTCGGTTGAAGTCTTGCTCTTTGAACGGATGGAAAGAACAATAAATACAACCAGCGCGAGGACAAAAGCCCCCAGTACGATCCAGTCAAGTGTTAACATGATTCTTTCTTTGTTAGGTTAAATATTGAATATTATTTACCTGTATACAATACTTAATGGCCTACAGCCAACCCACTACTGCCTACTCCCTACTCCCTACTGCCTTTCTTATCAGTATGCAAGTTATATAATTATTTAAATGTAATATATACACTTTTTGCAAAATTTATTTATAAAAAAGCTCTCTTTCATCTTTTCTTCATCTTCAGTTATATAATTTTGCTGTGTATCAGTTCAATAATGCAGAGTTTAAATGAACGGAAAAATAATTAAAGGATCTTCGGTCAATAAAACCGGATGAATTATGAAACTTGCATGAGAAAGAGCTCAAAAATGGATTTGATTATTTAATTTCATGCAATTTCCATTCGACCAATAAAATAAATATGGTATAACCAATGAAAATGATTGGAAAAACAGTGCTGATGATGACGGTGATGATGGTCTCTGTTATGCTGGTCACAACCGGTGTCATCAATGCGCAGGAAGTAAAGGTCAAGCCTGATACGGCCACCGTAAGTGCACAGGAGCGCGAACGCCAGGTTCAGGAACAGAATCAGAACAGGGAGCAGGCTCAGAACCAAACCGATAAGCAGAATCAAGGCCAGGGCCAGGTGCAAATCAGGGCCAGAACCAGAATCAAGGCCAGGGTCAGGCGATGACCAACAACCAGGCAAAAGCGCAGGATCAGGGCACAAATACACCCGGTGTCAAAAAGGTACAGAGTGCCAGGCCCGACTGGAGCAAGGCGCGTGGCGCCCGTCCGTCATCAGTTGAACGGCCATCTGGGTCAAGGATACCAAAGGGTGCGGGGAAACCGGGCGGCGCAAAGGGTCCGGGTAAAAGATAGGAATCTGAAAACGGACACGATGAAGGGAAGGACATCTCTGACAGCTGCGATTGCCTGCGGTATAATGCTGCAGGCTTTCATTATATCTGCATCGGCACAGCAGGCAAATGACCCAACATACTCTACTGACACCACAGACGCTATCGGGAAGAACCCAACACTCACCCCTGACACCACAGCCGCTGACGGGAAGAACCCAACACTCACCCCTGACACCGCGTCAGCAACAGGAAAGAACCGGGTACACTCACTCTATGCCGGCGCCGGCTACGGAAGCAACATGGTCTATCTGGGAACTACCATGTCACAGGATCACAGTTTCGGATATACATCACTCTCCTACGGGCTGAATGACAAACTTTATCTCTCTGCCACAGGGTATACCATCAGCGGATTCTCTCCCTTCCTCGCTTTCTACAGCCTCGGTCTGAGCTTCAACCATACTTTTAATTCATGGTTTGACATAAGCCTGGGCCTTTCGCGATACGGTGTGGCCGAATCACTGCGGGACACACTCTTCAGCAATTTTACCTATGCTGACGCCACACTTGGCTTCGACTGGAGAATACTCTATTCAAAAATATCCCTCGGAGGCCTCTTTTCAGGGGGAAGTCAGTTCTACCTGCAGACCAGGCATTCCAGATATTTTGAGACACCTTCATTTGCAGGCGACAAGGCATTCTTTTCCTTTGATCCATACGTGAATATTCTTTTCGGGAAAATGATCAGCATAGAGACGACGGATGGCACAACCACTACAGTATCGCCCGGATACAGACCATGGAGAAGCAGCGGCTCGGGATCATCTACAACCTATACCGAATATTTCGGCCCCTTGGAGATAGACTTCGGTGTGCCCATAGCCTTCAGCTACGATTTCTTTACTCTTGAGTTCGAACCCGGATATATCCTGCCATTATATTCAGAGACCGGGACAACAGGCATGAAAGGTTTTCTTTTTATGGCAAGTGCCTTCTTCAGGATTTTTTAACTTTGGGATATGAACGTCCTGATAGTTGAAGACGAAAAGAGCCTCGCCAATGAGATTGCAGCCTGGCTGAAGAAAGAAAACTTTCTCTGCGATGTGGCTTATACCGGCAGGGATGCCTCCGAAAAGATTGCCGTCAACCTTTACGACTTTGTTCTTCTCGACCTCGGCCTTCCGGATTACGACGGGCTTGACCTGATCAGGGAAGCCAGAAAAAACAGCATCGATGTTTCATTTATCATTATCACCGCCCGCGGAGCCGTTGAAGACAGGGTGAAGGGGCTTGACCTTGGCGCCGATGACTACCTTCCAAAACCTTTCGCTCTGGCAGAGCTTCAATCACGCATAATGGCTGTGGCAAGAAGGAAATTCCAGATCACCTCTCCGGATATAACTCTCGGCGAATTTGTAATGGAGACCCAGGCCAGGAAGCTGAAGCATAACGGCCGGGAGGTTGAAATAACAAGAAAGGAATTCGACCTGTTGCACTACCTGGTGATAAACCATGACAAAGTACTTGCCCGCCATCAGCTGTATGAGCATATATGGGGCAACACCCTCGATGACCAGTATGACAGCAATTTTATCGACGTCCATATAAAAAATTTACGAAAGAAGCTGAACGCCCACGCACCCTCTCCATGGCTTGAAACAGTCAGGGGTGTTGGTTACAGGGTAAGCACGGACAGGTAATGTGACCTAAGGAGCATGATGAAACTACAGACTAAACTAGCCCTCTTCAACCTGCTCTCAAAACTGGTCTTCTCTGCACTCTTTATCGGTTTTCTTCCCCTCATCATTGAACGCATCAACACGCGCCAGACTGACAATGAGCTTATAGATAAAAGAGAAGAGGTCATTGACCTGATCTCTCAGGTGGGCATCGAACCATTCATCATCTCAGGTACTGAGGACGGTTTTGGCAGTTACAATATATTAAAGGAGGAGTTTATCAGCCTCGAGAGGAGTGACCTTGCAGAGGACTGGAACTTTATCGAAGTCACACAGCGCCTCATTGATGACGAAGCCATAGTATACCGCGTTCTCCACTACTCGCTGAAGATCGACGGTCAGACCTACCTCCTTGAGATCGGTAAAAGCCTCTCGAGCATAACCTATGCAGCAAGAAACATCCGCAGGATCATCCTGATATTTCTTGCAATCTTCATTGCCACCACCCTCCTCTCCGACCTCTTTTATACGGCTCGCATACTCCGTCCGCTGAGGATCATCACCGGGAGGCTTAAAGAGACCTCATCAACTTCCCTTGTCAACGCCGAACCTGTCGTAACCTCAACGGAAGACTTTATCCAGCTTGACCATACCCTGCGCGAGATGATGAGAAAGATCGAAGATCTCTTCCGGAAGGAGAAGGAGATTACGGTGAACATTTCCCATGAGTTGATGACTCCTGTCTCGGTACTGCGAAGCAAACTGGAGAACATGCTCCTTCAGGAGAACATAGATCCTGACATTGAGGCAGGGATAGAGGAGTCACTCAGGACACTGCACAGGCTTAAAACCCTGGTAAACTCACTTCTTATGATTGCACGTATTGAGAGCAGGCAATATCTCAGGGAGGAGACAGTTGACCTGGGCTCATTGCTGAATGAGGTAGTCGAAGAACTGGCTCCGATAGCTGAGGATGCAGGAGTGACCATTGCCCTTGACTGTAACCGTAACTTTTCTATCAGCAATGCCAACAGGTCGCTGCTCTTCTCAATGTTCTACAATGTGGTGAACAATGCAGTAAAGAATACTCCCGGAGCGGGTCGGATAGAAATAAGCGGGGAGGACAGCGAGGGAAGGTTTAAAGTCTCTGTCTGCGACACCGGAAGGGGCATGTCACGCGAACAGCTTGACAAACTCTTCTCACGCTTCAGCACCAGGCTTGACCCACAAGGCGACAGCACCGGAATCGGGCTCGCCATCACAAAATCGATAGCAGATTTTCATGACATTGCAGTAAGAGTAATTTCCGAACCCGGAAAAGGCACGCAATTTTTTTTCTTTTTCCCTGTAAATTCATTATAGCTTCATTTTCACGGAGTTATTTTTGATCTGTTATTTGATAATAAACCAAAAACAGAAACAAAATGAAAAAGGAAATTCTTTTCGGCGCAATAGCACTTCTGATAAGTGCAGGCGTCATGGCACAGACCTCAGAGCCTATCCAGACCCAGACAAAAACCAAGAAACAGCTCAGGATTGAGGCAAAGCAGCAGATTAAGGTACAGGATCAGACTCAGAGCGGTGATCCGATCATGACTCAGACTCAGACACAGACCAGGACAAAAGCTCAGGTTCAGGATCAGACACAGAGCGGTGATCCGATCATGACTCAGACCCAGACACGCACCCAGCTTAAGGATGGGAGCGGCGAAGGACAGGGCCAGATGGTCAGGGAACAGGCGAAACTGAACGGTGAGGCAAAGAAGTCAATGAAGCAGGCCAAGACTGCAACAAAGAACAAAGGCGCCGCTAAAAGCGTCAGGACCAACCGTCCGGCTACCGTTAAGGGAACCGGCGCAGGCCGCAAGTAAGAAACACACAAGGCTGAGAAAAAACCGGCGGAGAGATCTGCCGGTTTTTTGTTGTTTAAAATCGTTGTACAAAAAGTATGCTGAAACCAAAGGCTGAAAAACTACTCAGCCTTCATCTTTGCCCTCTTGCGGTCATTCTCATCAAGCTTGATTTTCCTGAGGCGCATCGACTTCGGAGTGATCTCTATATATTCATCGGATGCAATGTACTCCATTGCCTCCTCGAGCGAGAAGCGTACAGGCGGCGTCAGTATGGCCTTGTCGTCAGAACCGGAAGCCCTCATGTTGGTGAGCTTCTTGGTCTTTGTGACATTGACTACAATATCATCCTGGCGCGTGTTTTCCCCTATAACCTGGCCCATATAGACCTCTTCACCGGGAAAAATGAAAAACCTGCCCCTGTCCTGCAGCTTGTCAATGGCATAAGCCACGGCCGTTCCCGTATCCATGGCTATCAGCGAGCCGTTGCGCCTTATCGCCATCTCCCCCTTCCACGGTTCATAGGCGTCAAAACGGTGCGCCATAACAGCCTCCCCTTCAGTGACGGTGAGCACCTGGTTCCTCAGTCCGATTATCCCCCGGGCCGGTATCCTGAAGTTGAGATGGGCACGGTCGTTCCTTACTTCTATATTGGATATCTCCCCCTTGCGCTGGGTGACCTGGTCGATAACCTTCCCGGCGAAATTTTCAGGCACCTGTACTGTAAGAGCCTCTATCGGCTCATGCTTTAATCCGTCAACCTCCTTTATCAGTACTTTCGGCTGGCCCACCTGCAGCTCGAAGCCTTCGCGGCGCATCGTCTCAATGAGTATCGAGAGGTGCAGGATGCCCCTGCCGTACACTATGAATGTATCAGCTGAGTCAGTCTCTTCAACCCTCATTGCCAGGTTCTTTTCCGTCTCCCTGAAAAGCCGTTCCCGGAGCTGACGTGATGTGACCAGCGTGCCCTCACGCCCGAAGTAAGGCGAGTTGTTTGATGTAAAGAGCATGCTCATGGTGGGCTCATCAACCTGCATGTAGGGCAGCCCTTCCGGCATTTCAGCATCGGCTATGGTATCACCTATGTCAAAATCCTCCATGCCGAACACGGCGCAGATTTCCCCTGACCGTACAGGCTTCTTGGTCTTCTCCTTCCCTAACCCCTCAAAGAGATATACCTCCTTGACCGTGTTCCTCATTATTATGCCATTGCGCTTGATCAGCGACACCTGGCTGCCCGGGACAAGGGTTCCCCTCTTTATTTTTCCTACTGCAATGCGCCCCATGTACGACGAATAATCAAGCGAGGATATCCTCATCTGGAGGGTTCCCTCAGACTTCGTCGCTGCCGGAATGTGGTCGATTATTGTATCCAGCAGGTAGCTGACATCAGTTGTTGGTTGTGCCCAGTCGGGGCCCATCCATCCCTGTTTTGACGAACCGTAAACGGTGGGGAAGTCAAGCTGATCCTCCGTTGCCTTAAGGCTGTGCATAAGGTCAAAGACGCTCTCCTGGGTCTCCTCGGGCTTGCAGTTGGGCTTGTCAACCTTATTTATAACCACTATGGGCTTGAGCCCAAGCTCCAGCGCCTTCTGAAGTACAAACCGTGTCTGGGGCATAGGTCCTTCAAAGGCATCCACTATAAGGAGCACGCCTTCAGCCATGTTCAGTACCCTCTCCACCTCGCCTCCGAAATCAGAGTGGCCCGGCGTATCTATTATATTGATCTTGACATCTTTGTAACGTACCGAGACATTTTTTGAGAGAATGGTGATACCCCTCTCCCGCTCAAGGTCATTGCTGTCGAGTATTAAGTCACCCATCACCTGGTTGTCGCGGAAAAGCTTGACCTGGTACAGTATTCGATCTACAAGTGTAGTCTTGCCGTGGTCGACGTGCGCTATCACGGCAATATTTCTTATCTCTTTCGTATTCTTAAGTATTTGGGCTGCAAAAGTATAAAAAGAATTGTCACCCCTGCAGGTTTTCCCCAACTGTTTTTGCAGCTAAGGCTCCCATATCATCCGGCGGGTCATGCCTCCTCAGTGAAGAAGATGGTGAATAAATTTTCGTATATTGCAATATCAGGCGGGCATTAACTTCAAGGATGCAGTAAACCGTCGGATTGACAATATCATATGATCATTGACGGCCATGCACATCAAGGGGGTGAATATAAGGACCTCCCCTCCATTATTTCGGCACTTGACAGAGCCGGTGCCGACAAGGTTGTGCTTTGCCCCTCTGATACAGCACGACCCAGATCCATGCCACTCCCGGTGCTGGCCGGGAAGATCCCCGACAAAGAGCTCAGCTTCAGTGTAAACAGGCTGCTCAGGGCAACATCGGCAAGGAGAAAAACAGAGCAATATATTGAAACCGGCAACGAGGAAGTTTTTAAAATTGCATGTCTGTCAGGTGGACGCGTCATACAGTTTTACTGGGCTGACATGCGAAGAAATGATTTAATTGATGACCTGGAATTAAAATTCAAACTCTGGAAATACAAAGGCATAAAGCTCCATCAGAGCGTCCATCCTTTCAAAACAAACTCCTCCTCATTCAACGATCTTGCAAGCTACGCTGCCGCCAGAAACCTTCCTCTCTTCATCCACCTTCACTCCCGCAATGAGATTATCGATTTTGTTTCGGTCGCCCAAAATCACAAGACTGTTTTCATTACAGGGCATCTTATAGGCCTTGAGATTTTTGTTGCTCATAAACAGAGTGTGGGTGACAATATTTACTTCGATATCTCATGTCCGCAGCTTGTGTCGACCGGACTGATCAAACATGCATTAAAGGAATTCGGGCCGCGGAAACTGACGATGGGATCAGATACCCCTTACGGTAAAAACAATGTCAGCCTGATTATCTCAAGGGTGAGAAGCCTCGACCTGCCGGATGCCGAAAAAGAGATGAATTCTTGGAAACAATCTGAAGAATATCCTAGAGCTCTGAGACAGTAAGAGAGTCTGTCTCCTGAAAAGTTACGGGGAGCAGTTTCTCAATGAAACGGGTATAAACTTCCGTTCCGGAGAGGAGGGCGTCAACAGGCAATCTTTCATTATAATTATGGATCGTTTCCAGAAGCTCCTGTTGAAGGATAACCGGAATGACTCCAAAAACAGGCAACCCCTTGTTGCGGAAGAAATTATTGTCAGTAGTAGCAGGAAACAGAACCGGGATTATCCCGCAACCCGGGTAGGTCTCGATTATCGATTCCACTAATAATTCGTAATACCTGTCAGGAGCGGTGGAAGCAGCATTTTGTGTTTCTGTCATGATGTTTATTCTTATCTGCGTATCGGCTAATTTCCCGCTGATATAATCCAGGAACCATGCTGTAGAGGTCTCGGGCAGCAACCTGCAATCAAGAAACGCGCTGACTTGCTGCGGTATCTGGTTAATATCGGTCTCCTCAGAGGCAATATGAGTGATAGTAATGGTATTTGTCACCGTAGAAAGCATCAACGGATTCTTCCGCAGTCCACTGGCCACCAGCGGCTTGAATAGTACCGGGTTTTTTAGGAGGAAACCTGTCACTCCTCGCTCCATTTCCCCAAAAGCCCTTAACATGGCTTTGTTATCATGATTGAACCGGATCCTGGGGTTTGCCTGTGCAAGATTACTCAGGGAGTTGATCATTATCCCGGTCGCATAATCAGGAGGAGGCACAGCCCCATGGCCTGATGTTTTATAATTGAGATTGAGCTCTAACCAAAGTGCTCTCTTATCGTTTAATGAAATGAAAAAGACCGGCTTTTCCGGTGTTTTTGAAAGCAACCCCGTTGTCCCGATGCCACCCTCACCGAAAACTACGATCGCATACAGTTCAGGCAGGTATGTTTCGCTGATAATTTTTGATCCCCTGGTCCCGTAGGTCTCTTCTCCTGATACGCACAACAGTGTGACATTCACCGGGAGATCTTCCTGAGAAGCTCTCTTTGCAAACGCGGAGGCTGCCATAAGATGCATTATTGTTGCACCTTTCATGTCGATTGCCCCTCTGCCCCAAACCGTATCGCCGACAACCTCTCCGGAAAAAGGCGGATGGTTCCATACGGTATCTACTCCCCCGCTGACAACATCAAGATGACTCAGAAGGATTATGTTTGGTTTTCGCAACTCCAGCGGGTACAGGGAGGCAGCAAAATTGTAACAATCAACACTGTCAGTGAATGTTGTAATAGTCAACCCCCTTTCCAGGCATTGGGCGGCGATAAATTCGCCAGCCATTTTTTCGTTGCCCGTCACAGAAGCTATTTTTAAATACTCACTGAGAAGCTGAACAGCTTCAAGTCGCGTACTGTCAGTTCCCGCTGCCGGAACCTGAGACCTGACCTGAAAGGACACTAGTATTTGAAAGACAAGTATTGCCGCCATACTTCTTGATTGTGTTAAGCAATATGAGGCAACAATCCCTTTCATTTATATCAAAGTTACTGGCTTTAATTAATTAGACAAATTTTTCTGATCGTTACCCGTGCATATTCTGTGGAAACCTGATGAGGGTTCCAGCAGACAATAATTTAACTGCTTGTATACTCGTATGTTGAAAAACTTTGCATTAAAGGCAACCGAAAAGCATATTGGCAGGATATTTGCGCAAAGTATCATTGAAATTTCTTATACCCTGATTTAACCAGATTTTTAACCAAACCCTGACTGTCATGAAACAAAATCTGATCTGCTTAACGGTAACTGTTGTATTTCTGTTTATTATGCCCTCCGGGCCATCTGCTTACGGGCAGGATACCATATCACAGAAATCGGAAATGCTTGACCTGAAGCTGCAGCTCCTCGATTCAAAGCTCGAACTTCTTGATGTAAAAATTAAACTCTGGGAATCAAAACCCAAAGAACTTGACGTAAAACTGAAAGAGATAAGCTCCAAAATAGATTCCATGGATTTTGACCCGAAGGAGATAACCTCAAAACTAAATGAGATGGATTCTCTCATTAATGTAGCCCGGGAACAGGAGGTCGTGAGGACCGTTGAATATCAAACCATGGAGTCACCTGATCCGGAACCTGTTTTTATCACATCATATAAATCTTCCATTACCCTTGACCCGGTGAGACTGCTGGAGGGGACATTCTGCCTTTCATACGAGAGAGTGTTGAACAGCAAATTCTCGGTAAACATAAGCGGGATGGCAACCTATTCAACCACACAGGGCATCTCAAACTACTGGTTCTCCAATCAGAGCTTTTCATACTTTGACGCGTCAAGCAATATGTATCAACCCTATGAAGGCGAAGTGATGGCCGGTGGAGGATTGATCTCCAGTTCCGGAACTACCTCCTGGCAAACCATAATGAGCGGCAGAAGGCTCCACTGGGATTATATGCCGCTCCACAGGTTACTTTCAGAAACATGAAAATAACCGGTTATACCCAGGAGTGGACTGAAGTGGAGCCGGGCGAATGGGAAATGGTTGACAAGCAGATAGTACAGCATCTGAATATATTTGCCGGAGGGGTCATCGTCGGAATGAAAATCCCTCTTTTCAAGGTACTTTCCGTTGACATCTTTGCCGGGGGGAACATCAGGCTCAGCAAGTACAAGGACGAAGAGGGATTCACCCGTTATAAAGACTGGTTCAATATCGACTTCTCAGGAGTCTCTCCCGTGGCCGGAATTGCGATAGGCATCCTTAAATAAATCTTACCCCCGCAGTGGGGTCCACGCCGCGACCGGAAATTTATTACGGGCATTTGATGCCCGGGCACGCTTATTGTATCCCATAAAATGTAAATTTGCAACTATTAGCATTAAACCTGAACTATCATGAAGAAATTCTTTCTGACATTCTGTTTCCTCGCCGCTGCGCTGTTGCCGGCAGTATCACAGGATAAAAAGGCCGAAAGGGAAGCAGCCAGCACTTGCAGCTTTTGAAAAGACCCTGGCCACAATTGAAACAAAAGACTTCGTTATTATAGTCGACTCCTACGAGACTGGCAGTACGGGAATATTCGAAACCAATACCGACGTCGCAAATTTCTTCTCCTATGAGAAGGAATTCGCATACCTCCAGGGATCCATCCTGACAGGTAACAACAATACGAATAAGCTGACCGTCTCTGACTTCAACCAGGTCACTGACAAAAAAGGGAATGTAAAGGTCTCTATGCAGGCAAAAGGCTTCTTCATAAATGCCAAAATTGAGATCTCACTCAAGAAGAGCGGAGGCAGCAATGCAGATGTGATTATCACCCCAACCAAAGGAACCGTAAAACGCTTTACCGGCGAGGTTGTCCCAAGGGCCCAGTCAAAATATTTCAAAAGACCGGGCGAGATTTAGCCTCTGTTGCAGCAAGGCATTCAGTTCATTCTCCGGCGTATGCCGTAATGGCTGGAGAGGATTGATGAAAATATCTTCCCCGGCAGGATTTTCTTCAGCAAAACCGCAAGTTTCTGATCAACTGATGCAATAACATAACGGTTGCGGGGATTGCGGCATTCAACTATCCTTACGAGTCTGGAAGCCAGTACCGCCGGATCCCCGCCGCTGGCTTCATCAATCTCGATAACCGCAAGTGTCTTTTCAAACTGTTCGTTATAGGGGTCATCCGGCCCCGACGGAGCCAGGTACCCTCTGCGGTTGGATGAATTGTTTGTATGAAAATCACCGGGGTTTATAACAACTACCTTGATATTGAACCTCCCTGTTTCCATCCTCAGAGCCTCGCTGAAACCTTCGACGGCAAATTTGGCGGCAGAATAGAATGCCTGAAAAGGCAGTCCCATCAGGCCGCCAATGGAACTGATGTTTATTATTGTGCCTCCTTCATTGCGGCGCATAACCGGTAACACTTCACGCGTAAGATTCACCATACCCATAAAGCTTGTCTCCATCTGAAGCCTGATGTTCTGAGCCGTAGTGGTCTCAATCGCTCCTCCGGTATGCATCCCGGCATTGTTTATCAGTACATCTATCCTTCCCTCCTTTTCAACTACGTCCCTGACCGTTCGCCTTATTGAGTCAATATCAGTCAGATCCATCATCAGCATATTGACATTCCCATCGGTTTTTTCTGTTTTCCGTACAGTACCGTATACCGCATGGCCCTTCTCTGCAAGCATTCGTGATGTCTGCTTCCCGAATCCTGATGAAATTCCGGTTATCAATATTACTTTCCTCATGTAAGCTGAAAATTAACCCGTCCCTGATGCCTGTCCACTAATTAATAATCCCGAGTGTCTTTAATAATCCCGAGTGACTTTGCAGCCCCTGTGATTTTTTCGATTGATATATCTACCTGCTCCCTGGTATGAGTGGCCATCAGTGAGTAACGGATGAGGCTGTCATTCTTGGGTACGGCCGGGGATACCACCGGGTTGACGAAAATACCGTCAGCAAGGAGATGTTGGGTCAGGGTCAGCGCCTTGACGTTATCACGTATGAATAGCGGGATGATAGGGGTTTCAGATTTCCCCGTATCAAAGCCCATCTCCCTGAAACCCTTGAGAGCATAGCGGGTGACATCCCACAGGTGGCTTATTCTTTCGGGTTCGCTCACCATGATATCTATTGCCGCCAGAACCGATGCTGCAGAGGCGGGAGTCATGCTGGCACTGAAGATAAGCGACCGTGAGTTATGCTTGATATAGTTTATCGTATCCCTGTCTGAAGCAATGAATCCGCCAAGGGAAGCCAGTGATTTCGAGAAGGTTCCCATGATCAGGTCAACCTTGTCAGTGAGGCCGAAATGTGACGCTGTGCCTGATCCGTTTTTGCCCAGGACACCTGTGGCATGAGCATCATCAATCATTATTGATGCATTGTATTTTTCGGCCAGCTCAACTATCTCCGGAAGCTTCACAATATCGCCTTCCATTGAAAAAATGCCGTCTGCCACTATCAGCTTAAGACTTTCAGGTGCACACTGCTTTAGTTTGTTTTCAAGGCTTCTCATGTCATTGTGCCCGTATTTCAGCACTTTTGAAAATGAGAGCCTGCTTCCTTCGATGATGGAGGCATGGTCCAGTTCATCAAGCAATAAATAATCGCGGCGGCCGGTCAGCACAGAGACAACACCCAGGTTGACCTGGAACCCGGTGCTGTAACAGAGTGCGCCTTCCTTGCCTACAAGACCGGCCAGCCTCTCTTCGAGCTCGATATGGATATCAAGAGTGCCATTCAGGAACCTTGACCCCGCACAGCCCGTACCGTACTTGTCAATGGCGCGCTTTGCCGCCTCCTTGATCTTAGGATGGTTTGTCAGTCCAAGGTAACTGTTGGAGCCAAACATCATTACCCTTCTCCCCTTGATTGTCACAACCGTATCCTGGTCAGATTCAATGGTTCTGAAGTAGGGATAGATGCCAGCCTGCATTGCCTTCTGTGGAAGATCGTATTTCGAGAAGGTGTCCTGGAGTTTTCTCATATTATCGTTGTGTTAGGCAATGGTGCGAATATAGAAAAATAGCTTCGATGTGGATCCGCTACTGCTTAATAACGCAGTGAAAACTCAGGCTACCGGGCAAGAATACCATTTTATGCTTAGTTTTCAATTCCGAATTGTTGTCATATTTGCAGCGGCGAAATATTAAAACTAAACCGAATACCTGATAACTAACCAATTGACCATGACAGAAAATAAAAATGCCACCGGCACAGGAAAATTCATAATCGGGCAGGACTGGGCTTCTGTCGTCACAGGATTTATCCTGATACTCGTTGTCGTATTAGCCGGTTACAATATCGGCACTCCTTCCTTCGGCGGAAAGGCCGGGTGGGGCAGCAACCAGGACATACCAGGCATATTCAGCGCCACCTCGCTATGGATCTCAGTACTGTCCTCTCTGCTGATCTTTGGCATCATCTCGGTGATCGGGGTGTTACTTAGCGGCGACTCGCTGAAGAAATTTATCCCGGGATTTATCTCCGTCTACGTTCTGGTCATTCTGGCACAGTTCATTTCATCTTACGCCGGATTTAAGAACCTGGGGCTCGAAACGGTCCTCTTTTCACTACTGCTTGGTCTCATCATCGGGAACCTTGTCAGGCTTCCCGGCTGGATCCGTTCAGGGGTTCTGACAGAACTGTACGTCAAGATCGGACTGGTACTGCTGGGTGCTACTATTCTCTTCAAGGATATCCTTTCAGCCGGCGCTTTCGGCCTGATCCAGGCAGTTATCGTTGTGAGCGTCGTCTGGTACTTTGCATTCTGGATCTCGCGGAAGATGAAGGTTGATGACGAATTCTCAACCATGCTGGCAAGCGCCGTCTCAATATGCGGGGTTTCAGCAGCAATTGCTACTGCCGGTGCCATCAACGGAGACAAGAAGAAACTCTCGTTCATTATCTCACTAGTCCTCATTATTGCAATTCCGATGATGATTTTTCTTCCCATCATTGCAAAATGGATGGGGCTGTCTGAGATAGTCACCGGCGCCTGGCTCGGAGGCACCATTGACACAACGGGGGCCGTAGTTGCCGCCGGAACCATAGTCGGGGAGGAAGGACTCAAATATGCCACAATAGTAAAATTCTCACAAAACGTTCTGCTCGGCCTTGCCGCTTTTGCGATTTCGATCTTCTGGGCCTACAGGAAAAGAAGTGACGGCGAAAAAGGTAAGCATGTGCCCGCAAGAATCATATGGGACCGTTTTCCGAAATTCGTCCTGGGATTCATCCTCGCCTCACTGGTGTTCTCATTCCTTTTAAGTCCTGAGACTGCCCAGTCATCAGGCAAGGTGATCAAGTCATTCAGTACCTTCTGGTTCAACCTGGCATTTGTCAGCATTGGCCTTGAGACCCGCTTTTCCGACTTCAGGCATATGGATAGCAAAAAGCCGTTCTACAGCTTTATCATTGCACAGGGATTCAATATAATATTTACCCTTGGAGTTTCCTGGGTTCTGTTCCAGCTGATTGGACCCAAATAGAGCCGGCAACTGTTTCCCGGGTTCTGTTCCAGCTGATTGGTCCTAAATAGAGCCGGCAACTGTTTCCCGGGGATTTGACGGTTGGTTTGACTTATGCCAGGTTTAGGGATGCCTTCGAAACCGTAATTCGCTCAGATTTTCAGGTCAAGAGAAAGAGAAAACCTTGATATGAACGGCATATCGCCGCTTGCAGGCTTCCAGCCCTGGTAATTGGGCGCAAGACTCACTCCCTTAGAAAGAACTATTTCCACTGCTGCCAGAAAGAGCTGGCCGTCTTTTGACAGGTTCCACGGATCCGGCTCACTTCCGATCTTCGGGGAAGCAGCATAGTCATACCTGCCAAGAATTGTGACTTTATCACTGACAGGTATTCTTCCGTTAAAAGAGATGGCATGGTAATCATGCCCGGTAATCAACCCGTGATTTTTACGGTAATGCCAGGCAGCGGATAGCATAGATCCCTTGCTTTCATACGAGGCAATTACCTCAGCCGTCTGCTGGTTAAGGCCATCCCTCCCCATGTTGTCGAAATAACCGCGTAGTGAAAAATTACTTAACGGAATCAAAGTGACACCGACAGCTGTTTTAAGGATGGAATCGGCTTCCATAAGCTTGAATCCCTCACCGTTCATCAGCGTCACGTCAGCCATTATCCAGGGGGCAATATTGTACGCCACACTTAATCCGAGATCAGCAGCTGTTCCAAAACCGTATGCATCATGTGAGGGCTTGTAGATATATCTGTAACCCCACTTTCTGTCAGCATGCGCAAACTCGGGCAGGGGAATCATCCCCCCTGTGACCGTCCATTTGTCTGTCTGATATTTCAGATAGGCAAACTTCAGCATACCTGTAAACTGGAGCTTTCCTACTGACGGATCCGCAACATCAAAGACTATTCGTCCCGAAAGGTTCCTGGAAAAGTTGTACCCATATCCCAGGTAGGCACGGGTCACATCAAACTTGCTGTGACTCTCCCCATCGGAAAAGGTGGTATTGAAACCCGTAAAAATCCGTACCTCAGGTTTACCTCCGGGCTTAAACTCATCCGTATCCTGGGCCTGGACAGGTACAATCATTGATACAGCCAATCCGGTAACAAACATAAAAATAATCCGTGTTCTGATCCGGAAAAGACCTGAACTCTGCAGCCTTGAAACAATTCCTTTAAGCATATTCTTATTCCAATTAAAATTTTACCATTTCCTCACGATACCCTGGTGGCATGACTTACCGTAATGCCGGGTGAAAATAAGTAAAGAAAGCGTCGTTTTGACGATGGGGAAAAGGGGGAAGTGGGAGCAACAGGTCTGCAGAACTTATTCTTTCCTGCGTAACACGCAATAAATCATGGCACTGACTGCATTACTGCCAGAATACCTAATATAAATTGCTTACCTGAAAATACGATTTAATACCCACAAAAAAAGTCGTTGCTCCGGAAACCGACAAACAGGAGTTTAGGGTCACCTATTTGTGGTATGCCATATACAGTGCATGAGTGAAATAGCTATCTTGCATTCATGAGAATGCCATGCTGCTGCACCCTTATTGCCATGATGCTGGTTTCCAGCTTGCATGCACAACCTGTAGAAAGGAAGGAGAAAATAATAATAAAGACACAGCTTGGCGATATTCATGCAAAAATTGATCTTAAAAGGGCTCCGGTGACCTCGTCAAATTTTCTCAGGTACATCGACGCCGGGCTCTTCGACAGCTCCTGTTTCTACAGGGTGGTCAGGACTGATAACCAGCCTGATAACAATGTCCTTATAGAGGTAATCCAGGGAGGACGATATGAGGAGGAAGAGAGAGGTTTTCCACCCATTGCTCATGAGACAACTCCAATGACAGGGATCCGCCACCGGAACGGGACCATCTCCATGGCAAGGGCAGAGCCCGGCAGCGCAACTTCGGAATTCTTTGTCTGTGTCGGCGATCAGCCCGAACTTGATTATGGGGGCAGGCGAAATCCTGATCTCCAGGGCTTCGCGGCCTTCGGGAAAGTAATAAAAGGAATGGATGTAGTAAAGAGGATCCATTCAATAAGTGCGCAGGGGCAGTACCTCGATAAGCCGGTGGTGATCCTGAAAATAATCCGGGCAAAGCAATGAAGCCGGTAGTGATCCTGGAAATCATCCGGGCAAAACCTTGAGGCCGGTGCTGATTCTGGAAATAATCACAGAAGCACCCGCTTCCCTCAGGTGATAACCAGGTGTTATTGAACCAGAAGTGCCAGGCCAGAACGCTATCAGGTTTCTGAATTAACGGAAACAGATCATGACTTCAAAAAAAAGTTGACTTTGGTCGAACAAGCTCTTACCTTTGAGAGAAGGTTAATTTACTAACAATCAGCCGGAATGAAAACCATTATTGATCTGCTTGAAAACAGCGCCGACAAGTTTGGCGACAATCCTTACCTGCTTGAGAAAAGGACAAACCGCTACGAGTCAATCACCTATAAGGAGACTAAAGATCTGGCTTATGTCACCGCAGCCGGACTGCTAGCCCTTGGAATAGAGAAGGGCGACCGTATTGCCCTGCTGTCGGAATCGCGGACAGACTGGGTCATAAGCGAGCTTGGCATCCTCCACGCAGGAGCCATATGCGTGCCTCTCTCCATATTGCTTAAGGAAGGCGCCGACCTTAAATTCAGGCTTGACCATTCCGGCTCGCGCTGGGTGATAGTCTCAGCCCTTCAGTATGAAAAGATTAATTCCATCAGGCAGGAGTTGCCGAATCTTGAAAAGGTCATCCTGCTTGACCCCAGGGAAAGCTATGCCAAAGATGAGATATTCATGGGAATTGTAAGGAAAGCCGGCGAGGATTACCTGAGCAAACAATATGAAAAATTCATGGAGAGGGTAAAATCGGTCGGTCCGAACGATTATGCGAATATCAGCTACACCTCCGGAACCACGGCTGACCCGAAGGCTATAATCCTTTCTCACAGGAATTACACTTCCAATATTGAACAGACGCTCACACTCATGGATGTCCCCGAATGGTGGACCACGCTGCTTATACTTCCCTGGGACCACTCATTCGCACATACGGTGGGGATTTATATCATAATGGCTACAGGAGCCAGCCTGGCAGCTGTGCAGTCAGGCAAATCATACCTCGACTCCATAAAACATATCCCCGAAAACATCAGGGAGATTAAGCCGGTTTTTCTCCTCAGTGCTCCTGCCCTTGCAAAAAATTTCCGTAAAGGGATTGAAAAGGGAATAAAAGAAAAGGGTCCTCTGATCGAAAAGTTGTTCAGGCATGCGTTGAAGGTTGCCTATAAGTACAATGGCATAGGCTGGGACAAGGGGAAAGGACTCAGGATCTTCCTCAAACCCCTCTACAAACTGTACGACCTTATCCTCTTCAAAAAGATCAGGGCAGGCTTTGGCGGAAGACTGCAATTCTTCTTCGGCGGAGCAGCACTTCTTGACATCGAACTCCAGAAATTCTTCTCTGCCATCGGGATACCTATGCTCCAGGGTTACGGGCTCTCCGAAGCCTCTCCTGTCATCTCGGGAAACGTAGAAAAGAGGTATAAACTCGGATCATCAGGCTTCCTGGTAAAAAACCTGGACCTTAAGATATGCGATGAAGATGGGCAGGAGCTGGCTGTCGGGCAAAAGGGAGAGATAGTGATCCGCGGTGAGAATGTCATGCAGGGCTATTGGAAAAACGAAAGGGCAACCCGGGAGGCAATCCGCGATGGATGGTTATATACCGGAGATATGGGGTATGTGGATAATGACGGGTTTCTTTATGTTCTGGGAAGGTTCAAGAGCCTTCTTATTTCAGATGACGGTGAGAAATACAGTCCCGAGGGAATTGAGGAGACAATTACCGACAGGTCTCCCTTCATTGACCAGCTGATGCTTTACAACAATCAGAACAAGTACACCACCGCACTGCTGGTGCCTAACGGAGAGGCCCTGGCCAGGTGGGCAAAAAACAAAAATATAGATCTCGCAAATTCAAAAGGCCTCGAGGCAGTGTTGGATGAACTTGACACCGTGATAAGCCAGTACCGGACCGGAGGCCAGCATGATGACCTCTTCCCATCAAGATGGCTGCCTGCTGCAATCGGTATTCTTGATGAACCGTTCAATGCAGATAACAAGCTACTGAACAGCCTCGGGAAGATGGTCAGGGCAAAGATAGTGGAACGGTACGGAGATAAGATTAACTACCTGTACACCTCCGAAGCCAAGACTATTGTTAATCCCGAGAACCTGGCTGCCATTAAGAAAGTGCTGGGGGTTAAGTGACCCGCCGTGAGCAGCTTCCTGAGGGAAACGGACGGGTTCGCAATGTTGTCATGGGCCCCGTCGGGCTTATCTATTTCGCCATTGAAAAAGGTGCTGTAACTGCTGCTCTCTTCCTATATTAAAATCCGCTATATAAACGGATCTCCCGGAAACAGGTCACCCGAAAACCGCCTGAAGGTGATGGAATTTGTTCTTTAATAAATAATTTAGCGGTCCGGACCAATAAGCTATGAGTAGAGGATTTGTAAAAGAAGACGACCAGGAAGAAGTACCGATAGTGCCACAGAGGGCATTTCTGCCGGAAGGTGTAACAAACTTCGTTACCCGTGCCGGAATGGATCAGCTATTGGCTGAGAAAGAGATACTGATCAACGAAAAAAACAACCTGAGCAGCACCAGCGAAAATGAGAAACGTGTTGCCCTCAATTACATTAACGCAAAGTTGCAGCTGCTAAACAACAGAATTGCCGAAGCCAGAGTTGTTGATCTGATTGAACAACCTCAAAACGAAATAAGGTTCGGAGCAAAATTAACCCTGAAAAATGAGCTGTCCGGCAAAATCCAGATTTTTCAGATAGTAGGTGTTGACGAGGCAGACATTGCCAGAAGCAAACTCTCATTTATAGCACCTCTAGCCAAAGCTTTGATAAATAAAAAAGTAGGAGACAAAGTCACTTTAAAGCGAGACACGGAAGATATTGTTTTTGAAATTGTGGGCATAGCCTACCAATAACCTTGTTCTGTAAGCGGTTTCTTTTAACTATGGGGTTTTATGCTTCTTCTTCTGTTTCAACACCTGGTCAGCAGCAAGTTTCCCGGTTAATATTGACATGGGTACACCGGCAGGACTGTAAGCCCATTGCCCGGCCTGAAAAATTGAAGGTATCGGTGTCAGAACTGAACGATCCGAGATCTGAATTTTGTTTACGACTGGCACAGGTATTCCTGAAATGACCATCCGGTAATAGCTCCTTCGGAACTGCCTACTCTGTTTTCAATGCTTAAGGGTGTAAAAGAAAAGCGTGTAATAATTTTATCTTTTAACATCGGGTAGACAGAATCAGATATTACACTCAATATCCGATTCTCAAGTTCTGAAATAAACTCATCGAGCCAGCCTGCTTCTTTGAATTTTCTTAAACAAATCATATTCAGCAAGGAAACTGATAATCAGCCCGGTTTTACCTGGCGGAACCAATTCGGGATCTTTTAGTCCGGGAATAGAAATTTCGTAGGTGTTTAACCTGGTAAATTTATCGAGCCAGGTCAAAATCTTTTTCTTATCAACTATTTTCCCAATTACTTATCAGATTATCAAGCTCCTCCCTGTGAGTTTCACCCAAGCCATGTTTTGAAGGGTGTATAGAAGAAATGTCCATTTGCAATTTTCCTGAAACTTTCAAGCGGTTCATCCACTTCCAGGAATAGAGTAAAAACAGAATCTCCGCCCCGATTTTGCAGCATCTTGTTTTTTGTATCCTCGAATTTTGCTTTGATTTTGGGTGACAAACCTTCTGTTTCTGCAATTCTGTACAGTGTTTTTAAATCAGCAGCCCAGATAAGATTGTCATATTTATAAGTAACATTATTCTGGTCTTTAACAAGACATTTATCAGCCATAACTTCAATAATTTTTGTCTCCGTTTTTATTTCTCCGCCATATTCTATTATTTTGTTTTTCATGGCATCCGCCAAGTTTTCCCACTCCCCCTTTGGGATAGAAATAATCCAGGTACAATGAAAAATAGCTCATTGCAAAAAAGGTAGGTGTATTTTTAAAGAAATGCTGTGAAATAATATCCCTGAGTGAAGGATTTTTTACAATATGTCTCCAGATAATCCTCAACCGGCATATTCATGCGGTTGATTTTTCCAACGGTAAAAATAAATTTCGGCAGCCAGGGCAGAAGTTTTTTGAAAATGAAATCTCTGTCACGCTTTAAATCTTTAAACACCGGATTCTCTATACCATAGAGTACATCCATGTGCTTCATTATTTTTCGGATGATTTTGATGACTTTATCAATCTCATCTTCACTTTCCGGGATAGAATTTTATCAGAAGTTCCCTGTATTTTCTCAGACTATCCTAAATTCTCTATATGTAATAATTTCATTTTCTATTCCCAGAGAAACCGGACTTTTAACAACTTCCAGCTGAATGTCCAAATCCTTTAACATCGGGAAAATAATACCTGCATCTTCCAGGGCTCTTACTCCGGCATCAAAATGAAAGCCATCCCGGGTAAAGGAATTAACCAGTCCTCCGCATTCCTTGTTTTTTTCAATAAGCAATACTTTTTGTCCTGCACGTGAGAGATAAGCTGCAGAAGTCAATCCTGCAATACCTCCTCCAACAATGATTGTATTGTATTTATTTTCAGACATATTCTATGTAATTCACGAATTTCAATAATCATGTTTTGCGCCAAACATTTACATGTTTTGAACCCTTCAATCCACCTAATTCCAGACTCTTTTCCCAAAGTTCATAAGCTACTTCTCTATCCAGAGCCGGTGGTGCTGGTTCCTCTTCGGTGGTTAAATTAAAAAATTTTCCACTAACAGCTTCAATTTCTTTTGAAACTCCAAGATAATACAATGCTTCGGCTGATATTTCAGGGGATTTTAATGTTTTATCCAGAAAATTCCTTTTAAACCATCGGTAAACTGGTCCGTTTTCCTGGCCTGTATCAGTTTTAACAGCTCCCGGATGCATTGCATTTATTGATACACCCGTATTTTTAAAATGTTCATTAAAAACAATCATCGATAAAAGCTGGGCTATTTTGGCAGAACCATAACTTTTTAAACCGGAATAACGACGTTTTTCCCAATTCAAATCATCCAATCTCAATCCCCAGGCAGCAAAACGATGACCTTCGGAATTAACCAGAATAATTCTGGCTTTTTCCTGAGATTTCAGCTTATCCATCAGAATGAAATTTATAATAAAGGAAGAAAGATATTGAATCACAAAAACCTTTTCAATTCCATCAGGAGTTAATTCTCTTTTTGTCAGATAAATACCTGCATTATGTATCAGTACATCAATTGGGGTTTTGAGATTAGACAGTTCTTCTGCCACCTGATGAATATCCTGTAAATTACTCAGATCAGCTATTTTGTAATCACATTTAACACCATATTCACTTTCAATCTCACGGCATAAAGCTTCTGATTTCTGCAGATTGCGATTTATGCACAGCAAGTTTGCGCCATGAGAGGCATATTTTCTGGCTGTTATATAACCGATGCCCGATGTAGCTCCGGTTATAACAACAAGTTTATCTTTAAAATCATCAGTGCAAATTTTGGGGTCTAACCTGTTGTTTCTGATCATTGCAAATATGTTAGACCACTGGTATTCTTTAAAATATTGAAAGAATTTTTTATTTTTTTTCATAAGCACTTCTTATCCAAATTTCTTCTTCATAAATTTTCTGTATGCTTTACCAAATCTCGGAATATTGTCAAAAATATCTCCCCATAAATCATAATAATCTCTTTGTTCAATAATTTTCCCTGCGTCATTTAAAGTCAGCCGGCTTGAACCATATAAGACGAACTTGGATTTTTTTTAAAACTAATGGTCATTTCCCATTCAATAAAAATAATATTCTCCTCCATAACAGCTTTGACAATATTCATTTTTAAATCTTTTGAGCGTTTTGTCAGGCGTTCCGTCATGGCGGTAAATTCTTCGATTCCGTGTATTTCCTGAATGGAATCCCTGAAATAGATGTCATTATCGTAATAGGGTAGAATATGCGACCAGTCGGGTTTCCCTTCGGTATTATATGTTTTGCTCCACAACTCCAGTACCAAATCTTTTGTCAGCATAGAATGTAGGTTAAAATTCCCGGTGTTTGATATTGCCTTGTCTCAGGTTATTCAACTATCCAAAAATAATGATTTTATAACATGCTCCGTATAATGCTTATAATAAGTGAAACACTCATGAAAAAGCTCATGGCTCAAAGCCGGTAGCTCCGTGTTAGTAAAACATCAGGCTGCTTTCAGATTGTCAGACCTCGAGATTGTGTACCTGCGGGAAAAAAGTTGCAGTCAGGCTGGAAGATTTGAATTGTTGCATCAATGTTCTGATCAGTAAAATAAGTACATCAAGATTATTGCATTGTAACAAATTTTGTATAAATTAATTGCCGTTGAAAACCTTGAATCCGATGAAATGAACCATCCGTTCTGAATAAATCTCTAACCCCTGATACCCCCTTATGAAAAAGACTGCACCCCCCCCTGCTAAACTGCTTGTTTTGGTAACCATGATCTTAATTATGGTCACCGGCTGCAAAAAAAATGACGACTCTGAAACCGTCACTGACATTGATGGCAATGTCTATAAAACGGTAGTCATAGGTACCCAGACCTGGATGGCTAAGAACCTGAAAACAACAAAATTCAATGATGGTACGGCAATACCACTTGTTGCAGGGAATACCGATTGGAATAACCTTATAACTCCAGGTTACTGCTGGTATGACAATAACGCTTCAGTCAATGGCAACACTTACGGTGCATTATATAACTTTGCTGCAGTTACCACTGCAAAATTGTGTCCTGCAGGATGGCATGTACCTTCTCAAGCTGAATGGGAACTGCTTCGTGATAATACAGGAGGTGAGAATAAGGCAGGAGGTAATCTTAAAGAGAAAGGCACCACCCACTGGAACAGTCCAAATACTGGCGCTACTGATGCGTATGGATTTACAGCCTTGCCAGGCGGTGAGCGCTACCAGGACAGTGATTATGCTTACCTGGGCATCAATAATAATTTCTGGTCAACTACAATTGGTCCTGGAACAAATCCATTCGGCATACGAATGTACAATGACAGCGAGATCTTTCACATAAGCGAATTCCATAAAGGCAGAGGACTGTCAGTACGCTGTGTAAAGAATTGACAGTCAACTTCAAAAATCTTAAATCGTTAATCCTTCTTCATAAATCATTTTGAATATCGGACAAGGAACATCGATTTAGGATTTATGAAGAAAGAAAGAGGTCTGACAACCTCTTTTTTGATGTACCCCGGGCGGACAGAAGTTGCAACCTGCTGAAGCAGCATCTTATGATTTACTCCCGCATAATCTGACTGATCCTCCCAGGATTTTCAACTGATGAGTTGAATATATTGCCCGTTAAATAATCAGGTAATTCCTCCGGTGTGAAAGGTGAAAAATGCCGCTATATTTTAGTATTAATAAGGTCAGATATAGCCTGTATAAATTCTTTGTGAACTAGCGGCTTCTGAAAGGTCAGATCAGCCCCCAGAAGTTTTGCGCTGGTGAGATATCCCTCATAATTAAACCTGCCACCACCTGAAATTGCTACGATCTTTAATCCCGGATTCTTTCTTCTCAGGTATAATATCAGTTCAAGACCTTCTTTTTCAGGCATCACAATGTCAGTTACCAAAAGATCCGGGGGACAGCTTTCAATTTTCTCTAAACCTTCACTGCCGTTGCTGGCAATATCAACTTCGTATCCGGATTTTTCAAGCATCCTTTTAAGCATTGTCAGGATCGAAGGATCATCATCTATTATCAATATTTTCGCCATTGCTAAAGTTGATTATTTTTCATCCAGTACTTTTCTGATAACCTTGCTGAACTCGTTCAGTTTGATAGGTTTCAGGATTATTTCATAAGAACCGGTTTTTGACTTTGTCGCATCAGATAATTTGTCGATGTATCCGGTTAATATGATGACTTTCAGGTCGGGATTTATTTTCCTCATTTTTCCGGCAAGTTCGGTGCCCAGCATTTTGGGCATTGTCTGATCTGTTACTAGTAATGAATACTTCCCGGGGTTTCTTTTAAACTCCTCAAATGCTTCACTGCTGTTGGTCTTGGTGGTAACCTTATATCCGAGATTTTCCAACATCTTTTTGCCCATAAAAGTTATGTCCATTTCATCATCGACAAACAGGATGTGTTCGACTCCCCTTGGAAGCTGATCCGAAGATTTGATTTCATTTACGAGATATGAGGTGTTGTATGGAAGAAAAACAGTGAAAATTGTACCTTTCCCCGGAGTGCTTTCCACAGTTATTGCCCCATTATAATTGCTGACTATACCATGTACAACAGAAAGACCTAGTCCTGTTCCTGAACCTACTTCTTTACTGGTAAAGAATGGTTCAAAAATCCTTTCCTTTGTTCTTCTGTCCATTCCATGACCAGTATCTGACAGTCTGATTCTTACATAAATCCCAACCTTAAGATTGTTAATTTCCTTCGCTGTTTTCTGATCTACCAGTACACTATCGACCTTTATGTCAAGGATGCCTCCCCTATGTTTCATCGCATGGATGGCATTAGTACATAAATTCATGATAATCTGGTGTATATGAACTGGATCTGCAAGAATTATCCCTATTCCCGAATCAATACTTTTCCTTATCTCAATCGCATGAGGGAGGGATGCCTTGATAAGGTTTATTACTTCGACCACTATCTGGTCCAGTTTAACAGGCTTCTTCTCCACGTTCACTTCCCGGCTGAATGTCAGGATTTGCTGGACCAGGTCTTTCCCTCTTACAGCTGCAAGATTTATCTGTTCCAGATCGAACCGCAGTGTGCTATCCTCAGGAATTTCTTCCAGGGCCATATCTGTGTAACCCAGGATCGGTGTCAGAATATTATTAAAGTCATGCGCTATACCCCCTGCCAGCGTTCCGATAGTCTCAATTTTTTTGAGGTGAAAAAGCTGAGCTTCCAGTTCGCTTCTCTGCTTTTCGGATCTTTTGCGAACCTCAATCTCTTTCTTTAGTTTTAAATTGGTATCTGTCAGTTGTCGTGTCCTGTCAATTACTCTTTTTTCCAGGGTGCTGTTGACTGCTATGACTTTGTCCTGTTCCAGTTCAAGGAGTTTTCTCATATAAAAATCCCTGCGGGAGGTTAGTTCCAGGGAATACCCTATGAGCATTCCGATAATATTTGAACTGATAAAGAAGAAATTGTTATTGATCAGTATTGTGAAAGGTGTGTCTGAGATCCATATAGCTGAGATCTCGTAAGCAATAACAATCAGCCAGCCCGCTAACGATGCATAAATAAACCGCGCTCTAGCAAATGTATATCCAAAAATGAAGATCAGTATAAGGCCGGCATAATATGAATAGTTAGAATACCTGGCAGCAAGTATTATCATTACAATAATCCCGAATCCGGTAATGAATATGATGCATGCTATCAACAATTGCATATATTTCCTGAACGTTTTGAAAAATGTAAAGGCAAATACTGACAACAAAAACGGAAATACAACAGCGAACCTTATAAACCAGAATATTTTTTTCAGTTCCGGTACTGTGGCAGCATCAAGAAGTGCAAACGCACTATAAAAGATCATCGCCAGGATCAGTGAAAACCTGACCGGATTCAAAGCCTTGACATAGTAGTCATTTAGAAATTCAGATTCATAATTCGACAAGTATCCTGTAAATGAAAGGGTTAATTTGTTAAAAGTCATTGATCCCGAGCTTTCCGGGCTTAATCCCATAAAATAAATACGCATATTTTTGAAAATATTCATCATCGTCACACTATCGATTTGATAATAAACGTCAGGAGTGGGCATTAGATTTTATCAATTGATTTTAAAAATTATGAATTAATAGCATTTTTAACTTTTTTTTGAATAGTAAAGATTGAATTGGGTTGGATTTCTGTTTAGACAAAAGCATTTATTCATTGATCAAGGCAATTATACCTTCAATCAACTTACAGATTTTTTGTTCACAGATTATTTGTAGGAAGGCCGACAAGCAGGAAGGTAATAGGCGTCTGAGATCCTTTACCTGTTGAATCAAATGCTTTGCATGTGTTTAGAAAGCAGAAAATTTGACACAGAAAACAAAGTTTCTTTTCAGTTTCATTGAATATTAAGGAAAAGATTTACCCCAAGTGCTTCGGCATCAATAAAAACTTTCCCGTTCAGGAGGCCTGCCTCTCCGGCGATCTTTAACAGATCCTCTCTGCTTCTGTAGTTAAGGTACCATTCAGATACGACCTCCATAAGGTTTTTTGATGGATTTTCAGTGCTGAAATTGCCAATTACAAGTTCACCTCCTTCTGCTACGTAATTGATGTATTTTTTTAGCAGGTAAACAAAGTGCTTCTCCCTGAAATAATCAAATAATCCGGCACTCCAGATAAGGTCATACCTCCTGGAAGGCTCAAACCTTAAAACATTGACTTTGTAATAAGAAATCAGTTTTTCAAATTTTTTGTTCTTATTTGACGAATAATCAATAGCATTCTGGTCAAAATCCACCAGGTCAAACCTGATATCGTTTCCGGTATATATGTTTAGAAATTCATTTACATCTGTTGCCGGTCCTGAACCGAGTATCAGTACCCTTTTTTCACCATGTTTTTTAAGAGCAAGATTTAGGCATTGATTAAGGAAATAATCTTTACGGTTTCTCACAGCTCTTGATCCGGCCAGATTCTGAAAAAAAATATCCCAGTTACGGTATTTTTTATCTCCATTAACATGGCAGGAATAAATTTGATCGATTAAATAAAAATCTCCCGGATACCCAAATGGTTTTGTGTAACAACGGCCAGCCAGAGAATTGACGTTAAGGATTGGATTTAATACTTCCCTGAACTCATTCTGATGTTTTGGATCCAAAGCATTGACAATGAAAGTAAATTCTTCATAATCATGAAGTTCAGGACCACCGTTTTTGACTAAATATTTAAGGAATAATTTTTTATTTACATCAAATGCACAATCTGACTTGGAAGTTACGTTAAGCATTTTGTCCAGCTTTAAAACAAAAACAAATTTGATCCCTTTAGGGTACAGACTTTTTCACACCGTAGACAAACATAAAACATTTTTTCAATATTAACATGCTCAGGGGCAATTTTTTAATCCCTGACATTGGGAATTACACACCGGAAAATCTTTTAAAGAAAGTTTGAGAGTGAGTGTGAGTCTTGAGAACCGAACCCCGATTTATCGGGGTGAGCTCGACGAACGAAGTGAGTCAAAAAAGAGATGAGAGCGTTCGCGATTCTTATCGCTCTCACTCTCACTCTCGCTCTGTTTCAGCCCACCTTCTCCGCCAGTCGGCGGATTCGGTGGGCGCTGTACCCCGAACGGACAAAAGTTGCAACCAGTTAGGGGATATTTAATATATAGTTAATTCTTTATTCATTTTCAATTACATTAATCACCTGCGCACTAAGTTCAGGAATCTTATTAATAATCACATCCCAGACTATTGCATAATTAACTCCCATATAGTCGTGAATCAGCCTGTCTCTCATTCCTGCCATTTCTTTCCATTTGACATTATTCCATTTTATTTTGAAATCAGCTGGGATCTTCTTGGTAGCTTCACCAATTATTTCCAGGCTTCTGACAACAGCCCGCTTCAGCGTTTCATCGTTCAGGAATTCTTCCTTGGTAATACCCGTGCTGGAGACAGATAGAATGTATAAACTCTCATCACGAATATGTTTTAGGTATTCAACAGGTTCCTTAGACATATACCACTTCGTTAAGTATCCTGGGCCCAATATAAGGGCTTAGTCCATTTTTTGTAACAATTTCAACTTTTTCATTTTTAAAAAGCTGTTCAAATATGTCGCAAACAGCCATATAGTTATCGAAGCTTTCCATCTCAGGTGTAAAATCAATGAGGATGTCAATATCACTCTTAACTGACTGCTCATCCCTGGAATATGAACCAAAAAGACCAACATTCTGTATTCCCAGCCTGATAAGCGACTGTCGGTTAGTCTTAATTGTAGATATTATATAATCTTTAGTTGTCATATTCAACTCTTTACTGCAAATGTACAAATCTTTTTTGTCAGTGACTATATAGTGGAAAAGCCAGAACCCAATTTGACCGTTTTTTGCACTTTACATACGTTCATCATTTTTCACTGAACTATACATTACCTAGCTGTGAATCTTGCATGATTAAAACAAGTCCTTATTTGTATCAAAGGTCTCATCCAGGTTCATACCACCAAGATAATGACGGGTGACTAAAGTACTTGAATGGCCAAGCATCTCAGATATTTTCTCGATTGATACTCCAGACCGTAACAAACAGGTCGCAAAGAAAACCCTGGCGGTCACTGGTGTTTAAGCGTAAAGTTGTTTCTGTGAAGAAACTTAATTCTTCTGCTTTGCAACAGCCTTTCTCGCTTCCTGTAAAGCTATGTAATGATCATAAAGATAGGCAGGTCTCAAATTCCAGGATTCTTCCAGAAGTTTCATTGCTTCGTTGTAGTGACCCTGCTTAAGCAAACCCAGCCCTTTTGTAAACTGGAAATTATAATTATCAGGATTAGACTCCAATACCTGGTTAACCAGGTCAATCCCTTCTTCCAGGCCCTGATCATTCTCTATTAAAAATCGGGCAAGAATATTCTTTATTGATGGATTTTCCTGATTCAGGTTAAATGCCTGTCGATAATATACTTCGGCTTTATCCGGAATACCAGCTTCAGAGTATAAATCACCCAGATATCTTTTTAACTGTACCTCGGAAAAGTTCCATGAAGATACAATTTTGGTTATTAACCCGTTTGCTCTGGCCGTATCTCCCAACGACAAGGCACACCTAGCCTGTCTGAAAAAAATGGCTCGATTGTCCGGAACAATATTTAATACTTCATTATACAGTTCTGCCTCTCTTTTATGATTACCTTTTATATGGTAGGCATCACCCAGTTCCATATATGGATAATACCATTTCCCCATGACACCCCATTTAATATCAATTTCAATGTACTTTTCGTAGGCTTCTATTTCTTTATCCCAGTTGTGTATCACTCTGTTCAGATCACCAATAGAATTGAGAAGAAGCCGGTTCTGAGGCTCTGTCTCTGCAAGCTGATAAAAGTCCACAAGTCCTTTTTGCGGATTCTTATCCAGGTACCCATATTTAAAGGCATCATTATATATTTTATCCCTGACAGACAGTATGTGGCTGTATCCTTCGGCCTTACTCCAATAAGTCATTGCTTCCTCATATCTTCCTAGTGTATAGCAAGTTGTTGAGAGAACATAATAACAGTCAAAAAAATCCGGATCAATTTTCAGGGCTTCTTCCAAATAATTTTTACACTGTGATAAATTGTTGTTGACCATTGATTTTAATGCTTGTATAAAACACATATAGGCCTCAGGGGAATTCGTATTAAGAGGCATTTCTAATCCTTGCAGTACCTCCGACTTCATTGTTTCAATTCTCAGGAAGTTTTTAAGCATAACCGATAAGGAATCGGCCATAATAAAAAAATCATTCTCTTCCCGGCAGCCGACAGTAAAGGCCTTATATATTTCTGAGGATTCAGTCCCTGAAAGCTGAATATTGATACGAAAATTTCCTCCGGCTTTTGCCAGACTCCCTGTAATTATGGTTCCGGATTCAAGCTTTGCTGCAATTTCCCTGGCGATAACAGGCGTTATTGAAGCGTAGTTCCTGTGACCGGTACTCCCTATTATGTCGAGCATGGTTTCAAAGGGACAAACAGATAACTCCGGAGTGCCTGAGATTTGGTTTATTAACAGACTTTGAAAACTATCTTCCCAATTGTTATATAATAAATCACCAGTCATATTTTTAAATGGCATTACTGCGACAGAGATTCTCCCGTCTTTTTCACGGAGGTCTTTAAATTCATCCTGTTTGAATATTTTCGGCCAGAATGTTATTAAAGCTGTTATTAAGATTATTGCTGATAAACCGGCTCCGGCAAGGACTTTTTTTGATGGTTTCTTAACAGCCTTCACCTGAACAGGTGTTGTCTCACTTATGCTGACTTCCTCCAAATGTCCGGTATGTTGTGGCTTCTCATTAACAGGAGAAGTTATTTCAGTTTTCAAGCCCGAAATAATCTCTCTGATCGCGTTCGCCGTCTTGTTTATCTGGTCGCGGTAAAGAGTTTTATTCAGGTTTTTATCGGGACTGTCAGCTTCAGTCAACGGTCTGTTTACACCTGCAGATGTTTTAAACACGAAATCCAGCGCCCTCAATACACTTCCTGTCTCCTCTTCAAACAGTTTTACATCTTCTGCCTCAAGATCGTGAATTCTTACCGGGAGTATCCGGCTTGCAACATTACCGCTTCTGAGCCTGACATCCTTCCCAAGGTTGTCGTTTTCGGCCATCTTTATAAAGGGGAGGAACTCAGACTGCCATGCATAGCTCTTTGGATCACAGTATGTCTGAGAAAGGACAGGGATCAGGATAAGGCTTATCAGTTTTCCTTCAAGACTTTTATCAACGTTATGAGTCTCCTGCAGGCGGTCGTGAGGATTTTCGTCGAAATAAACTGAAATATCCTCCTTAAATGTGGATTCCAGTTCGTCCTTCAAAGCATCAACAAACTCGCTCACCCACCTGTCTCCTTTGTTGTCCTTCTGGCGGTAGCTGATGAAGATGTCGTAGTTGTATCCTTCTATGATGGATGCCATCTCATAGGTTTATTTATTTCACTATCAAATATAAACCAAAGTTGGAATTCATGCAAATATGTAATCAGGTATAGACTGCAAAAGCCGGACGGGTTGACCACATTTGGCCGGAGAATAATGCAATAACATACATAGTTTAAAAACAAGCACTTAATACCGGCCCGAGATGGTCAATTTGCTCCGGCGTAGAGTGGTCAAGGGCATGGCTTTTCCAGCAAAAGCTAATTTATGAAAAAACGGGAAATGCATGAGTTTTTTAAGTGCGAGTGTGTGAGTGAGTCTTGAGAACCGAGCCTCGATTTATAGGGGGGAGCTCGACGAACGTAGTGAGTCAAAAAAGAGATGAGAGTGTTCGCGATTGCTCTCGCACTCGCTCTCACTCTCACTCTTTTTCAGTACCCGGAGGGGGACTTGAACCCCCACAGCTTTGCAGCCAAAGGATTTTAAGTCCTTCGTGTCTACCATTCCACCATCCGGGCGATGGATTGTGCAAAGATAGAAATTAAATAGTACAGAGCTCCGGGACCGCATTACCACACAAATGTAACTCCGAAACTATATTCCTCTCCTACCCCATTCCCTACATCAGGACAATGGTCAGAATTTGCTTCATGAAATAACATTTACGATAAAAGGAAGAAGTAGAGCATATGTAAATTATATTTACGGCAGTCAATTTCAATTCCCGGCCTTAATGAATTATCAAACAAACAAAACCTTATGAAACATCCCAGAATTGCTGCCTGTGCCATCGTCACATCTCTGCTGGCAGGCAGCGCCGCAGGACAGGTCCGCAAATCAACCCTGCTTGAATATGATAAACAAATTGATGGCATAATCAGCCGGATGACACTCGTAGAAAAAGTAAATATGCTGCACGCCAGACACATGTTTGTTTCAGCGGGCGTAGAGCGACTGGGAATTGCCGACATAAAGTATGCTGACGGTCCGTTTGGTATAAGGGAGGAGTTGCAGCCTGACGGCTGGATGCCGCTCGGATGGGTCAACGATAAAGCCACTTTCTTCCCAACAGGATCAGCACTGGCAGCCACCTGGAGCCCGGAACTTGCATATGCATACGGATCCGCTATTGCAAAGGAAGCACGTCTGCGGGGGAAAGATATGCTGCTTGGACCAGCTATTAATATCCAGAGAATCCCTACAGGCGGAAGAACATACGAATACCTCAGCGAAGACTCGTTCCTTAGCTCCCGGCTCTCAGTCGGATATACGCGAGGCGTCCAGGACAACGGTGTCGCTGTCTGCCTTAAACACTTCGCACTGAACAACCAGGAGAATAATCGCGGGACAGTAAACGTGATCGTCGGAGAACGGGCTCTCCGCGAGATCTATCTCCCACCGTTCAGGGCTGCAGTTGAAGAGGCCGATGCTTACGGGGTGATGGCAGCCTATAACAAGGTCGATGGCTGGTGGTGTGCGGAAAATGATATGCTCCTCAATGAGATACTACGTGACGAATGGGGCTTTGCCGGAATGGTTATTTCCGACTGGGGAGGAACACACAGCACTGTGAACTCAATAAAAAACGGCCTTAATGTTGAAATGCCGGACAGTAAATATCTCGGTCAGGCCCTGCTCGATTCAATCAAAGCAGGGAAGGTTTCCGAAGACTTGATTGATAAACGTGTTCGCGAGATACTGCGTGTCAGAATGGCCATAAAACCTGTCCCTGAAAACGAGGCAAACAGGGAAATGACCTCTCAGCCGGCACAGCAGAAAGTTGCTTATGACGTAGCCAGCAAGTCCATAGTCTTGCTGAAAAATGACGGAGTGCTTCCGTTAAAGCTTGTCGGCAAACCGGTGATAGCAGTTATCGGGGCCAACGCAACACAGAAAATGGCATCAGGAGGACTCGGTGCAGGTGTGAAAGCCCTGTATGAAGTGACCCCGCTTGAGGGACTGACAAAGAAGGTTGGCGACAGGGCTGAAATCATATATGTCAAAGGATATGAACCGGAACAGTACAACTGGGCCGACAGGTTCCGGAAACGGACACCGGAAGAGCTTGAAAAGGAGGCACAGGCAAAGGAAGTGACCGCCCGGAAACTCGCTGATGAAGCAGTCAGGATTGCCTCCGGGGCAGATCTAGTACTGTTTGTAGGCGGTAATAACCGGGCAGTGGAAACCGAGGGAGATGACAGGAACGGATATGTTACCTTCCTTCAGGTCAGGATAAGCTGATCACCAGCATTGCAGAAGTGAACCCGAATATCATTACAGTGCTTACCAGCGGCGCACCCAACGATCTCAACACTGTCAACCCGCTCTCCAGGGCATTGCTCATCTCATGGTTTAACGGTTCCGAAGGCGGAAATGCACTGGCCGATGTGCTTCTCGGAGACTATCTCTCCTTCCGGGAGACTGCCTTTCACGATACCTGTAAAGCTTGAAGATTCTCCGGCATATGCCCTGGGTAACTATCCTCAGAATGACAGTAACGCGGATGTTTTTGCAAACCTGGTCTCTACCGGTGACACAACCAAACAGAACCGGGAAGAAACAGCAAAGGGACTGAAGAATGACCCTGATAATGCATATTATTCCGAAGAATCACTTGTGGGCTACCGCTGGTTCGACACGAGGAAAGTATCGGTGATGTATCCGTTTGGCTACGGCCTCACCTATACCTCTTTCAAATACTCAAACCTGAGGAGTGATAAAAAAACGTATGGTGAAAACGATTTAATCACCATAAATTTTGAATTGCAGAACACAGGTAAAATGACAGCGGATGAAGTTGTGCAGGCCTACGTGCATCGTATTAATCCCTCAGTAGAGTGGCCGCAGAAGGAACTCAAGGCATTTAAAAGGGTAACACTTGATCCGGGGGAGACCAAAACGGTAAGCCTGTCAGTCCCGGTAACGAGTCTTATGTACTGGAACGAGACGAAGCATGCATGGGATAATGATCTCTGCAGAATTGAGCTCCTGGTGGGCGCTTCAGCGGGAGATACCAGGCTGAAGGGAAACATCAGGCTCAGGTGATCAACGTGAAACCTTTAAGGCTGGGAACATATTGGAATAAAAGAGTTCAGGGTCTGCGGTGCGCCAGCACCGCAACCCTGAACCGAAGCCCATATGGGCGGGTCGAACTCGCCGGAGGCGAACTCTGACCCTATACTTACAATCAGGTTACTTTACCAGTACCGGCTCACCGAACCCGACCTTCTTCAATCCCTTGAGCTGTGTGGCAGCATCACCCACCACAACATAATTCATCCTCATCGGATCAATGTACTTCTGCACCGTCTCGTCCATCTGCTCCTTCGTCAGACCCCTCAGGTAATCTTCCTCCTGCCTGACATAATCCATCGGGCAGCCCGTAGGACGTCATGGTACTCAGCATCCCCAGCTTGTCCTCATTGGTCTCGAAACGCAGGGCATTGGCCTTGAGCAGCGACCCCTTCGTGAAATCAACAGTCTCCTGCGGAACGCCGGCCCTGTATTCCTTCATGATATCCCTGAAGAGTTCCACAGACTCGAGAGTGGCATCGGTGCGAACAGAGGCATAAGCCCTGAAGGTGCCGTAGTTCTTCATGCGCGCTGAAGTCTGAATAGGCTCCGTAGGTGAACCCCTTCTCCTCCCTGAGAACCATGAAGAGACGTGCACTGGCAGTGCCTCCGAGCATGTAGTTTGCAACATCGGCCTTGTAGAAATCGGGGTGGTCACGGGTCAATCCCATCGTACCTATACTTATAACCGACTGCTTGGCTCCCGGAACATCAACAAAATAGATGTCTGATTTCTCAGGCGCAGGCGGGAAGGTAACGGACGGCATGGTCACCTCCCTGACCATCCATCTTGAATTAAGTCCTGACAGCGCCTTCTCCACCCTGGCCTTGTCGACATCACCCACTATATGGAAGTTGGCCACAGAGGGAGAGAGATTTTTTTCATAGAAAGCCTTCAGGTCATCCATTGTGATGGCTTCCACACTCTCTATCGTCCCGTTGTTGTCAATGGCAAAGATATTGTCCGCACCAAGGGTCAGCCTGTTGAACGTATTGCTGGCCAGATAATTGGGCTCAGCAAGGTTACGTTTCAGGTTGTTGACGGTACGCGTCTTGTTTATTGAGAACTGCTCCTCATCCCAGCGTGGTTCAAGAAGCATCTCCTCAACCAGAGCCAGGGTCTTCTCAAAGTTGCGTGCCAGTGAGCTGACAGAAACCGTAATATTCTCCTGGCCTCCACATATCCTGATGTTCGCACCGAGAAGCTGTATCTCTTCCTCAAGCTCCTCGGGAGTCCTGTTAAATGTACCCTCATTCAGCATCTGGGCAGTGAACCTTGCCACGCCGGGCTTGCTCAGATCATCAAGCATGTGGCCGCCATTGATCACAATGGAATATGTCACCAGCGGCAGCTCATGCTGCTCAATTCCGATAGATCTTCATGCCATTGGGCGCCTCTGCCTTCCATACTTCGGGTAGTGTCAGCGACGGATCGGGACCCGGCACCGGGGCCACTGAACGGTCAAAGCTGCTGGGAGTCTTCTCAATGACCTCCTCACCTGCATCTGCAACCTGCACCTGGGTGGCCTTAGTCACATCCTCCTCAACAACACCTGCATTCACGGATCCTTCAGCAACCAGATCAAGCTGCCCTTTTGGAACAAAGCTGGTAGAGACATAGTTTTTGCCTTTGATGTATCGGTTATATACATCCCATACATCATCCATGGTCACCTTCTGTATCATCTCCAGCTCCTCGGTCATATAGTCGGGAGTACCGGCAAATTCGCTGTACATTGCAAGCATGAACGATTTGTACATGATGCTGCTCATCATGCGGTAGAAATTTGTCTCAAGCCCGGCCTTGATCCTTTCAAGGTCCCTTTCGGTGAACTTATCGGTCTCAAACCTCTCAAAGGATTCAAAAATAGCCTTTTCAACATCATTCAGGCTTGTCGAGGGATTGGCCGTTACGCTTATCTGGAAGTGGCCGGCTATCTCCTGGGCATTGTTGTATGTCCTGACATTGGAGGTGAGCTTCTTCTCCTTTACAAGCACCTTGTAGAGCGGTGACTTTTTGCCGGTTCCCAGCAACTGGGCCAGGGCGTCAAGCGCATAGGAATCTTTCGTGTACTGCTCGCAGGTCGGTATTACCATGTTGTACTGCGGAGCGCGTGCAAAAGCGTCCTCATGATAGAGCTTTTTTGTCTCCGGCAGCGTGATATTCATCGGCTCGGGATCCGTCAGTTCCTCCCCTGCAGGTATCTCTCCGAAATACTTCTCGAGCAGTGCCTTTACCTCATCAACTTCATAGTCGCCCGACACCACCAGCGTGGCATTGTTAGGGACATAGAATTTCTTGTGGAAATCCTTGACATCGTCAACGGTAGCATTTGCCAGGTCCTCCATCTCTCCGATCACATCCCAGCTGTAGGGATGCCCCTCGGGATAGAGGTTTTTCAGGATGACATAATCGGTGAAGCCGTAGGGCCTGTTATCAACCCCCTGCCTCTTTTCGTTCTGAACGACATTCTGCTGGAGTGCAAACGACTGCGGTGTCACGGTGTTGCGAAGGAATCCCATACGGTCAGACTCAAGCCACATGGCCATCTCAAGGGCATTCTTCGGGACTACCTCGAAATAGATTGTCTGGTCGAAGCTGGTGCCCCCATTGAGGGTTCCGCCTGCTCCTTCGATATACTTGAAGAACTGATCCTCCTCAACATTCTCGGAACGCTGGAACATCATGTGCTCAAAAAGGTGGGCGAACCCTGTTTTACCGGGCACCTCCCTGCTGGAGCCAACATGGTATAGTATTACCAGTGAGGTGATGGGGTCGGACTTGTCCTCGTTGAGAATCACCGTCAGTCCCATTGTCAAGCTTGTAAGACTCATACGGTACTGAAAGGGTGCTCTTCTTCTCCGTGGTGCATCCTGAAGCCAGGAGCAACGCGGTAAACATTATCAAACTGATGGTTTTTTTCATGATAATAAAATTTTGATTTTAATGGTATGATGGAACCCACATGTTGATAAAGTTATACTTATAAGTGTTTGTGTTAGTATAACATGTGGGTTTCAAAGTATCTGTTATTTCACTAAAACGGGTTCCCCAAAGCCGAGCTTTCTGAGCTCCTTAAGCTGTGTGGCGGCATCGCCGGCGACCACATAGTACATCTTCATGGGATCAATGTATTTCTGAACCATGGCATTGACATCATCAACAGTAAGGTTCCTTACATAATCCTCCTCGCGGGCGATATAGTCATCAGGCAGTCCGTAAGCACTCATGGTATTCAGCATGCCCAGCAGAGCCCTTTGCGTCTCGAACCTTAAGGCATTACCCTTGAGCAGTGCATCCTTGGTGAAGTCGATGTCACTCTGCGAAACCCCTGCCCTGTAACTTTTCATCAGATCCCTGAAGATCTCGGCTGACTCGAGGGTGGCGGTTGACCTTACTGCAGAACTGGCGATGAAACCGCCATAGTTCTTCTGAGCGCTGATACTGGTCCTGGCTCCGTACGTGTACCCTTTCTCCTCTCTCAAAACCAGGTTGACATAGCCGTTGAACGAGCCACCGAGCTTGTAATTTGCAACGAATGCTGGATAGTAATCAGGATGTCCTCTGGGAATTGAAGGGGCTCCAATGTATATGTTCGACTGTTTTGCCCCGGGCACATTAACGAAATATACCATAGATTTTTCAGGTGCCGGCGCATAAGTCACCTCAGGCATCTGAACCTCTTTGGCTGCCCAGTTGGTGCTCAGTGATGCAAGGGCCTGTTCAACCCGGGGCTGATCAACTGAACCTACAACCAGGAACCGTGCAACCGAGGGCGATATGCTTTTCTCATAAAAAGACCTTATCTGATCCATTGTCATAGACTCAACACTTTCAATGGTGCCGGCCACATCAGTCGCAAATATGTTATCCTTGCCCAGGACAAGTTCTGACAGAGCCATGGAACCGAGGTAGGTCGGATCGATGGAGCTCCTCCTGAGACCGTTGAGCACGCGGGTGCGCGACAGTTCAAAGGAAAGTGAGTCCCATCGGGGTTCTAGAAGCATCTCCTCAACTATGGCAAGGGTCTTCTCGAAGTTTCGGGCGAGGGTATTGACGCTTACAGTTATGTTTTCATCATCGGCAGAGACCCTGATCATCGCTCCGAGAAGATCGATCTCCTCTTCCAGTGCCTCTGGCGTCTTGTTCTTCGTCCCCTCATTCAGCATAATCGCCAGCATATTCGCCACCCCGGGGGCGCTGATATCATCAAGCATATGCCCTCCTTCAATGACGATGATATACTGAACAAGCGGCACCTCGTTATGCTGTATGCCGTAAAGCTGCAAACCGTTTGCCAGCGACGACTTCCAGACAGGAGGAACGGTCACTGACACATCCGGCCCCAGCGGTGGCTGTACCGAGCGGTCAAAAGAGGTCGGAGTCTTCTGTATCTCCTCAGCAGCACCCTCCTCTATCTTCACCTCGGTGGCAGCCAGGATATTTTCTTCAACTATGCCCGCATCGACTGAACCTTCGGCAGCCAGTTCAACCTTGCCTTTCGGGACAAAGCTGGTGGATACGTAATTCTTACCTTTAATGTACTTCTCATATACGCGGTTGACATCGTCAACGGTGACGGCCATCATCGCCTCCATATCATTCCTGTAATACCCCGGGTCACCGGCGTACATGTTATATTCGGCAAGCTGTTTTGATTTACCGTCAATACTGCTTATCATGTTATAGAAGCGGGTCTCCTGTCCGGCTTTCACCCTCTCGAGGTCCTTCTCGTTGAAACCCTCGGAATCAAAACGTTCAAAGGCTTCAAAGATGGCTTTCTCAATCTCTGTCAGAGAGACGCCCGGGTTGGCATTGACAGAGATCCGGAAAGTGCCGGCAAGCAGTTGCGCCATGTTATAGGCACCTACATTGGAGGTGAGCTTTTTCTCCTTGACAAGTACATTGTACATCGGTGACTTCTTGCCTCCGGCAAGGATCTCACTCAGGGCCGCAAGGGCATAAGCATCAGGATTATACATCTCGGCAGACGGGAATGCCATGGTGTACTGTGCAGTATTGGCGAAGTTGTCTTCATGATACAGTTTCTTCGTCTCTGCAAGTGTCACGGGCATCGGCTCAGGTTTCTCTACCTCAGCACCGGCGGGTATCTCGCCAAAGTATTTCTGAACCAGCTCTTTCACCCCGACAGGATCAAAGTCGCCTGCAATCGAGAGGGTTGCATTGTTCGGTATGTAATAACGTGCATGGAACTCCTTCACATCATCCACCGTGGCATTGAAGAGATCCTTCATCTCCCCGATGGTAGTCCAGCTGTAGGGGTGGTCCTCCGGGAACAATGCCCTGGCCATCACTGTTGATGAGTGGCCGTAAGGCCTGTTATCATAATTCTGGCGCTTTTCGTTCTGAACCACGTTCTGCTGGATGGCAAATGCCTGTTGCGTAATAGTGTTTGCCAGGTAACCCATACGGTCTGACTCCATCCAGAGGACCATTTCTAGGGCGTTTTTCGGAACCGTCTCATAATAGTTGGTCCGGTCCTGGTTAGTGGAGCCGTTAAGGGTTCCGCCGGCACTCTGTATCAGCCTGAAATACTGATCTTCAGGCACATTCTCACTCTGCTGGAACATCATGTGCTCAAAGAGATGCGCGAAGCCTGTGCGACCCGGCACCTCACGGTTGCTGCCCACATGGTAGTAGATGGCAACCGATACTATCGGATCGGACTTGTCTTCGTGAAGTATCACATTCAGTCCGTTGTCAAGTGTATACTTTTCAAACGGAATGGTAAGTTCATCTCCTGTCTTCTTCTGACAGGAGGCCGCAGAAATAACGGTAATGATCAAAAATGCTTTGATGAGATTCTTCATATTATTTAGGAATTGGGTTTGATGATTGGATTATCATCTTGCTAATTTAAAACAAATTAAACTTCAATACTGCACCTGTTAACATTTCTTCACATAAAACAGGTATCAAACCGCTCTCTGAACAAATTCGAAGTTTGTTTGTCTTTTATTCAAGAAACGTTAAACAAAAAAAAATATGTTCGACCAGTTTGACCCTGCAGATGACAAGATGCTACAGGTCATTGACAACAACGGAAAGGTTATCAGCAAGGAGCTGATGCCTCAGCTCTCCGACGACGAGATGCTGAAACTGTATAAGGATATGCTGTTTGTAAGAACACTCGATTTCATGATCGTTTCTTACCAGCGGCAGGGACGCGTCTTTACCTATCCCCCCAACTACGGGCAGGAGGCAATCGGTGTTGCAGCCGGTTCAGTGCTCAGGCATGACGACTGGCTGGTGCCGGCCTTCCGCGAGCTTGGTGCCTGGCTTGCCAAGGGTATTTCGGTAAAGGAGGTATTTCTCTACGCGATGGGTCATGAAGACGGGTTTAAGTTTGCCGAAGCAAATCATGTTCTTCCCTTCTCCGTGCCCATTGCCTCGCAGCTGCTTCACGCTTCAGGCATAGGATATGCCATCAAATACCAGAAAAAGGATGAGGTTGCAATCGCATTCGTTGGCGACGGCGGTACATCCGAGGGTGATTTCCACGAGGCTCTCAACTTCGCCGGCGTATGGAAAGTACCGGTGATATTCGTTGTGCAGAATAACCAGTACGCCATCTCAGTACCTGTCAGGATGCAGACAGCCAGCCTCAATATCGCCATAAAGTCAAAGGCGTACGGCATCAAGGGAATTAAGGTCGATGGCAACGACATATTCGCCATGCTGGCAGCATTCAGATTCGCACATGAGTATGCCCGCACTGAGAGCCAGGCCGTGCTTATAGAGGCTGTGACCTATCGGAAGGGTGCGCACACTACATCGGATGACCCCACCAAGTACCGTACAACAGATGAGGAGAAGGAGTGGGACAAGAAGGATCCGCTTCGCCGCATGAAGCTCTTCCTGGAGAAGAAGAAACTGTGGTCAGATACAGAGGAGGAGAGGATCACCGAGGAATATAAAAAGGAGATCGACCGCCTCTTCATGGAGACAGAGAAGACTGTCAGTTATCCTCTTGAAGATGTGTTTAAATATACCTATGCCGAGATGCCCCAGGAGCTCCGCGACCAGCAGATCGAGCATGAAAAATTCTTACAATGGAAAAACGCACGCAAATGAAAGCAATGAATATAGTCAATGCCGTCAATGACGCTCTTGATATCAAACTGACAGAGGATAAGACCGTCGTTGTATACGGCGAGGATACCGGCTTCGAGGGTGGTGTCTTCAGGGTTACAGAAGGATTGCAGAAGAAACACGGAGTTGATAGGGTCTTTGACTCTCCCCTGGCCGAGTCGGGGATAGCCGGTACGGCAGTAGGCATGGCCGCAGCAGGACTGCGCCCGGTGATAGAGATGCAGTTCTGCGGATTCATCTACCCGGCCTTCAACCAGATAATCTCACACGTAACACGCATGCACAACCGCTCACGCGGGAGATATAAAATGCCGATAGTGATACGCCTGCCCTACGGCGGAGGCATCAACGCCCTTGAACACCACTCCGAGAGCATGGAGGCTATGTTTGCTCATATACCCGGACTGAAGATCGTTGTGCCTTCAACACCGCATGATGCCAAGGGACTTCTGATCTCAGCAATTGAGAGTGATGATCCCGTGCTCTTCCTGGAGCCGAAGCGCATCTACAGGGCTATCAAGCAGGAGGTAAGCGAAGAGAAGTTCTCCGTGCCAATTGGAAAGGCAAAGGTCCTCTCGCAGGGAACAGACGTAACCGTTGTGGCCTACGGAGCTATGATCCGCGAGGTACAGAAGGCAATGGTCATGGCCAAGGAGGCAGGGTACTCCGTCGAGCTGATTGACCTGCGCACAATCTATCCGCTTGACAAGGAGACAGTAACCGCATCGGTGAAGAAAACCGGCCGCCTGGTGTTTGTGGGTGAGGAACCGCGCAGCTTCGGGGTGGGATCCGAGATAATGGCGCTGGCAAATGAGGAGGCCTTCCTCCATCTTGAGGCTCCCCCGAAGAGGGTGGCGGCATTCGACGTGATAGTGCCTTACCCTCAGGGTGAGCATCATTACATGATCACTCCCGAGAAAATATTCTATGAGATTGAAAGAACAATAAAATTCTGAGCTGATGAGATATATATTCAAATTCCCTGATATTGGCGAAGGACTGACCGAAGGTATCATCATTGAGTGGTACGTTGACAAGGGCAATGCCGTCAAGGTGGGACAGCCGCTGGTGAAGATGGAGACCGATAAGGTGGTGACGGATATTCCTTCACCGCGTGCAGGTGCGATAGCCGCGCGCTACGGCAAGGTCGGCGAGACGATACATGTGGGAGAGACACTCGTTGAGATAGAAATTGCCGGTGAGGCTGGCACTGAGGCACCTGCTCCGGAAGTGGAGGCAGTAGAGGAGAAGGGCGCCGGCGTGGTCGGCACGCTGGAGGTGGCATCCAATAACGCATTCCTTCCCGCAAGCGATGAGGGCACCGAGCTTAAACCTGCCGCTTCCGCAGCCGCACCGCGCAAGGTGCTGGCAACACCTGTGGCACGGGCCATGGCACGCGAGATGAACATCGACATTAACCAGGTCATGGGAACAGGTCCTGCCGGCAGGGTGATGAAGAGCGACATACATAACTTCCATGCACCGGCAGCAGCTGCCATGAGCGTCGCCGCACCGGCCACAGCCGCCCTCCAGGGTGAGCTTGTCGAGGTCAGACCTATGACCCAGATGCGCAAGTCGATCGCCAAAAACATGCTGCGCTCAAAACAGAGCACTGCACACATGACACTCTTCGACGAACCGGAAGTTTCGGCACTTGTTGAAGCAAGGGCAAGATACAGGGAGGAATACAAGAAGGAGGATATCAGCCTTACCTACCTGCCTTTCATAATCAAGGCAGTTGTGGCAGCGCTGAAACGTCACCCTGAACTGAACTCCGAGATGGATTTCGAAAAGGGAAACATCATTTATAAGAACTACTATAATATTGGTATAGCAGTAAGCACGGAGGATGGCCTGGTGGTACCGGTGATACGCAATGCCGACAGGCTGACTGTGAAAGAGCTGAGCAGGGCCGTGGCTGATATAGCAGTCAAGGCGCGCGACAGGAAGCTGACACTCGAAGACATGAAGGACGGCACCTTTACCATCACCAACTACGGAGCCCTGGGCGGATGGTTCGGCGTACCCGTGATCAACTACCCGCAGGTGGGTATCCTGGGCATAGGACGCATCAACCAGCAGCCGGTGGTGGCCGGTGGTGAGATAAAGGTGGGGAATGTGATGCCTCTCTCTCTCTCAGTTGACCACAGGATGGTTGACGGAGCCGAGGCTACAGAGTTCCTGAATGATGTGGCGGCAGGCGTTGCAGACCCGCTGTCACTGATAATGAGACAATAAATAAAAACAAGGAAGATGGATTACGATCTTATCATTATAGGCGCCGGACCGGCAGGATATGTTGCCGCCATCAGGGCAGGGCAGGCAGGACTGAAGACTGCCGTGATTGAGAAGAAGCATGTCGGCGGGATGTGCCTTAACTGGGGATGCATCCCCTCCAAGGCGATGCTTGAGAGCGCCAAATACTTCTCGAGACTGGGCATGGCAGCTGACTTCGGTGTGGAAGGACTAGATCCCAAAAAGCTGACATTCAGCTGGGAGAAGGGCGTCAAGCGCTCCGAGCGTATAGTGAGGAGACTGACCAAGGGAGTTGAATACCTGCTTAAGAAAAACAACGTTGAGACCATCAGCGGCACTGCCTCAGTAGAGGCCGCTGACACGGTGGTAGTTGATAACCGCAAGCTCACGGCGAAGAATATCATCATTGCCACAGGCTCATACCCCAGGCCTCTGCCTTTCAAGGTGCATGAGAACAAGATCCTCAACCTCGAGAGCTTCTTCTCAATGAAGGAGATCCCCGGGAAACTGCTGGTGGTTGGCGAAGGCCCGGTGTCAGCGGAGGTTTCACAGATGCTTGCGCTGATCGGAAAGGACGTTACGCTCCTCAAGACGGCTGATAAGGTCTTCCCTGCTCTTGATGACTATCTTAACACGTACATCAGCCGCAGGCTTGATTCCCTGAAGATAAAGGTCATTGAAGGAACGGCAGGCTACGACTCGGTCAACCTTGATGAATATGAAGGTATTGTTAACTGCATGCCTCGTAAGGGAATCAAGCCGGTGGGATCGCTGAAGCCTGAGACGGATGAAAGTTTTTATGTCACCGATGAGCATTTCATGACAAGCATAAAGGGTGTCTACGCCGTAGGCGACGTCAACGGCAAGAGTATCTATGCCCATGCCGCATCGGCACAGGCGATGGCCGCTGTGAACCATATTCTCGGTATCACCGAGACGATGGAGACCACGCGTGTACCGCTGACAATATATACTGATCCGGAAATTGCACAGATAGGCCGGACCGAGCAGCAGCTTGCTGCGGTTGGTGTTGAATATAAAGTCAACGAGTTCCCGCTGTCAGCCAACGGCAAAGCGCTGACCGAGGGACAGACGGAGGGTGTACTGCGAATTATTTCGGAGCCAAAGTACGGCGAGGTGCTTGGCGTTCAGATCATCGCTCACAATGCCACTGACCTCATCAGTGAAGCATCGGCCTACATGGCCGTTGAGAGCACGGTCTGGGATGTGGCACACACAATGCATGCCCACCCGACCATCTCAGAGGTATTCCTGGAGGCAGGGTCTGATGCCATAGGTAAACCCGTGCACAAAGCCTGACTTCATTGAGACATGGCTGTTAAGATAAGACCATATGACCTGCCCGATGCCGCTCTCTTCGGCGGTACGGGTGATGGCATGCTAGTATGGCAACCGGCGGAGACCATAATTGTGCTGGGGCAGAGCAACAACCCGGAAAGATCTCTGATACTCGAAAATGTGGTGTCCGACGGCATACCGGTAACCAAACGTCCGACAGGTGGAGAGGCGGTCATACTCACCCCGCGGATGGCAGTGATAACCGTGGCACGTGAGTTCCCGGGGCTGGTACGCTCAAGGGATTTCTTCATGGAGGTCAACGGAATGATCCTTGATCTCCTTTCTGATCTGGGGGTGAAAAATTACGGCACCAGGGGTATTTCCGACATAACCATCGGACACAGGAAGATTCTCGGATCATCAATGCACCGCCGTGAGAACCGCCTGGTCTATCATGCCGTTCTGAATATCGCCGGGGACCCTTCAATCTTTGAAAAATATCTCAGGCACCCGTCGCGTGAACCCGATTACCGGCGTAACCGCCCACATGGTGAGTTTGTCACCTCTCTCGAGAACGAGGGTTACAACATTCATTTTCATGACATTGCCACGCTACTTGCCCACAGACCCCTCGTAACTACCTGACCAATCGTTTGTCAGAGCCTGATCTGAGTTTTTCCGGAGCTACTGATCCTTGGTGCCCGCAAAAATTGCCCCGGCAGGCCGGGAAGCATTCTCAATTAGGATCTTCTGAAAAAAATAAAACTATTGTTGAATGAATCATTTTGACTATATTTGTCAATATGAAATATTCACAATGGTGAGCTTCGCAGATAAATTACGTGAGTTGCGACTGCAGAAAGGCGATCCTTTAAGGAAAGTTGCCGCGTTTCTGGATATTGACCAGGCTATCCTGAGTAAAATAGAGAATTGCAAGCGAACGGCAACAAGAGACAACGTTATAAAGCTGGAAGAGTACTTTGGGGTTGAGCCGGGTACTCTTATGGTCCTGTGGCTGGCTGATAAAATAATTCATGAAGTGGGTGGGGAGGTACAGGCAATTGAAGCGATTGCCCTTGCCGAGAAAAGAATTGTATATCTTTCCGCGGAACCGGTTACCAAAGCACAGATAATAAAAAGAGTAAGAGAGTACTTCAGGAAACAAAACAAGGTTAAAAAGGCCTGGCTCTTCGGTTCGTATGCCCGTGGAGAACATGATATTGACAGCGACATAGATATACTTGTGCACGTTCCTGATAAGAAGTCGTTTACCCTGTTTGATCTGGCCGAGATAAAGTATCAGCTGGAGAAGTTGATCCCCGTAAAGGTTGATGTTGTAATGCAGGGAGCCGTAAATCCTGAAATACTCAAACGTATTACTCCCGAACTGATTCTGATCTATGAAAAATCAAAAAATAACTAACAGGGACCGACTTAGTCACATCCTGGATTCGATAACTACAATTGAGCATTTCATTGCGGAATATTCCAAATCTTCATTTTTGGAAGACAGAAAGACAATTGACGCTACCCTTTTTCAATTTGCGGTTATCGGCGAAGCAATTATTCATGTTGATGAAATAATTCTTGATAAGTATGAGTTTCCCTGGTATAAGGTCAGGGCTTTCAGAAATTTCATCCTGCATGAATATCATGCCATCGAGGATAAGGTTATATGGGATACCGTAAAAAAGGATTTGCCTTTATTAAAGCAAGTAATCGAAGTCATCTTAAAAAGTGAATTCAATGCTTAATTATCCCGTGTACTATTCAATAATTCAAATGTTAACCGACAGATCATTTTCTATAGCATATCGATATGGCCACATCTGAATTTTACCACATCTCTTCAGGCGGCAGCCTGGATAAGATAGAAACCCTCGCCGGAGCCGTCAGCGTATTGAATGACGATGGGTACGTCTGGCTCAACTACCGGAAAGCTTCACGCGAAGACCTTTCTGAACTTATTGAACCCCTTGGCCTCCATCCCCTTTCACTCGAAGATTGTACTGATGAGAACCAGGTCCCGAAAATGGATATATTCCCGGACTACGCCTTCATCGTTTTTAACGCCCTGCGATATGAACAGGAAGAATTAATGTCGGAGGAGGTTGATCTGTTCATCGGTGAAAAATTCCTGTGTAACCGTGAGCGGATATTCCGAGGCAACAAAGTACCCGATAGATGGTATTGAGGCAGTCATAGAGAGGAATATCGCAGCTGTTAAGCGCGGTCCGGCATGGCTGATGCACATTATCCTCGACTATATCGTCGACCAGATGGCTGATGCTGTGGAGAAGGCGGAGGCAGACATTGACCGGGCCGAGGAGGCAATACTGAATTCGCCGTCAACCTTTGATCCCGCCATGTTGACATACTTGCGCCGCAACCTGCTGGGACTGCGCAAGAGTCTTTTCCATGAACGGGAGATTCTCGTTAAGATAAGCCGGAACGACTGCGAGCAGGTGCCCGAGAAGGCCTCAGTACACTACCGCGATATTTTCGACCATCTCTCAAATTTCCTTGAGATGACCGAAAGCCACCGCGATAACGTCACAAGCCTGATGGAACTCTATGCCTCGATGCTGAACAACCAGATGGCGCGCGACTCAAACCAGACCAACTCGACCGTCAGAAGGCTTACTCTTATAACAACCATCTTCATGCCTCTGACACTTTTGGCCGGAATCTTCGGAATGAGTGAGTGGACGGTGATTACTGGCGGCGAAACCAATATCCGCCACTCCTACCCAATCTTTGCAGCCATTATGGTTGTCATCGGGCTGGCTAATTTCCTGTTTATCAGGTGGCTTGAGCGCAGGGACCGGAAGAAATTTCTTTAAAATTATTCTGCTAACCGGCGAACCCCGATTTATTCATGATCTCCTGAACCATCTTCGTGGTGGTCCGGAAGTCAATCTTCCCGGTACTCATCATCGGCAATTCGCTGATAACAACAAACTCCCTGGGAAGAGCTATGCTCGGCAGCTCATTCATCATCTTCCTGAGTATTTCAGTCTTGTGAACCTCTGCAGATACTGATGCCACAATATATGACCCCTTCTTTTCGTCAGGGATCTCAACAACGCAGCATGAAACTCCTTCAGGTAACAACTTCTCCAGAACATTTTCAACCTTGACGAGAGAGATCATCTCCCCTCCCACCTTTGCAAATCTCTTGAAACGTCCTGCATGCCACAGGTAGCCGTCCTCATCAAAGAAGCCCATGTCACCGGTGTTGTACCAGCCGTCAACAAGGACCTCAGCAGTAAGCACGGGATCTTCATAATACCCCTTCATTACCAGGTCTCCTTTGACCATTATTTTCCCAACTTCGCCGGTTTTGCAGTTTTCCCCGGTCTCAAAATTTTCAATCCTGACCTCAACACCCGGAATAACCTTGCCGGTGCTGCCCGGCCTGTTGAACTCGATTGAGTTAACAGATATAACCGGTGATGTTTCAGTTGCTCCGTAACCCTCAAGTAGTGTTACGCCATGTTTCTTCATGAAGCCATCCCTCAGTGCATCAGGACACTTATCTGCACCGGCAACCATCAGTCTCAGCGTTTTGAAGTCACCGGGCTCGGACTTGTTGAGGTAACCCCAGAAGAAACTCGGTGTGCCAACCATAATTGTTGGTTTTTCCTCTCGGGCAATCTTGCTGACAGTCTGATAATCGAGGGGGTTGGCATATGAAACCATAGTCATGCCATGATAGAATGCTACCCAGAGGTTGACCGTTAGTCCAAAGATATGGTAGAAGACAAGGTTTGCAAGCAATACATCTGATTCGCCAATATGCACGTAATTGCTGAAACTTTCAATATTTGAAATAAGGTTCCTGTGTGAAAGCTGTACTGCCTTTGGATCCTTCTCACTGCCGCTTGTAAATAATATTGCGGCTGTGTCATCTTCATTGCCTGAGTGAACAGAATTTAAAATCATGCCCACTGGAAGCTTTGTCATAAGGGCAGCCTTGAGCTTGTCACCCGTTGAAACACCCGCCATGATATCCTCTATAAGCACCATACCTTCAATCACGGGACAGTTGATCTTCTCAAGCAGGGCTTTTGAGGTAATGATCGTTTTGAACTTGCATTTCTTCTGTGCATACCTGGCGTTGGCCTCTGCGCCTGTAGAATAGTTGATGAGAACTGGTATCCTGCCGCTCATCAGTGCACCCACGTTTGCAAGTGCGGCACCGGCCGAGGTTGGGATCATTATGCCAATAAATCCCTTGTCATATTTTTTGAATTTGGAGCTCAGAATGAGAGCACCGATAAGAGCCCTTGAATAAGTAACGCTCTTGCCTGTTGTCTTATCAATAATTGCCAGTTTACTGGCATGCTTCTTTGCCATGCGGACAAATTGCTGATGGAGTAACATGGTTGCAGGTGTTAATTATACAATAAATGGTATCTGTCAAGAGGCCGAAGATAATTAATTATGTCACATTACAAAGGAAATTATTATTTACGTTCGAAATTTTTATGTTTTTTTATTACCTTCTAGACCTCTGTAGCTATGACTTTTACAAATTTTTACCTAAATATAACTTGCTCGGATAATGTCTTCATTCGAAAAAAAAAGAAATCCCTCTTTGCGGGCAATCCTGCAAAAATCCCGGTTTTCAATATACCGATCCTGTTTAACAGCGAAAAATCGGTTGGCTTGAAAACATTTTTAGAGACTCCTTGCTTCATTGATTGATTTATTCAAAAACAGGGTGGTATGGCCTCATTTTTGTTCTGCTTCTATCAATAAAAAAAATACTGTTACTAAAATTCTTGCGGACTATGAAAAGAAAAATCTTCTTGCAGATCACGGCACTTCTCCTCAGCAGTGCAATCCTTCTTTCGGGGTGTGCTTCAACCACCATCATCAACTCCTCTCCCAACGGGGCTAAGTTATATGTTGACGGAGAGCCGGTCGGGACTACCCCCTACACCTACACCGACACCAAGATTGTGGGCAGTGCAACACCAATCCGGATTGTCATGGATGGTTATGAGGACTTCAACGGTGTCCTGAAAAGAAACGAAGAGGCTAATGTGGGTGCTATAATCGGGGGAGTATTCCTGCTCTTCCCGTTCTTTTGGACAATGGACTACAAATCTTCACACACTTACGAGCTGATTCCCGAAAACAGGTGACACTACATTCCCTTTAGTTTCTGATTTGCGCGGAAAAGATCCATTTCCACTTTCTCCCGGGCAATCCTGGAAGACTGCCGGTATGCTGCAAATTCATCCTTAAGCTCTTTCAGATCCTTCTCGGTTCTGAGGAGCACCACCAGGTTCCTTTTAAAGATGAGAAATCCAATAACCATCACGAAAAGTAATGCTCCAACTATTATCCACATGACAGCGTTATAGGCTTTCTTATTTATCTCCAGGCCAAGTACGCTTATTTTGTTTTTTGAAGCTGTAACCTCATCAAGACTATTCCTGGTTGAGCCTAGCAAAACGTTCAGCGAATCGGTCTTTTCGTTTAAGGTTGTTGTGAGCTCTTTTAAAGCCGTAACCCGGCTCTTCTCTGCGGTAAGAGTATCCAGGATATTACCGTTTATTTTCCGGAACATGTCTTCCCTTATTGCACGGTAATCTTCGTAGATCCTTGTCTTATTCTCTATGTAATTGATCTGCTCACGGATTGTGCCGGTAGTAAGCTCGTCCGGAATTCTTGTCTGCCCGGCTGCCATCGAAACTGTAAATGAGAATACAGATAGCAGCAGTAAATATTTAAACCCTGTTTGATTCATTTTCCCCGGTTTGGATTTGTTAATACAATGGCTCTATTAATCAACGAACGGATGAGGGAAAAATTTTACACAATGTCAATTTAGATCGTTCCGGCCCGAAAATTAACCAGCGCATCACACCCTGGCTGATAAAATAAATTTCCGCTTGTCGTATGCATACATTGAAGGAGGGTTAAACAAAGGTTTTGTAAAATTGTTTAATGTTAAACGAATGATGAGTTTGTCTTTGTTGCATTTTGCATAGGTATCCCGGGTAAGACCTCCAGGATCAATTAATCATAAGACTATAGTTACCAATGAGTGAAAGTAAAGCATAAGAATATGAATACTTTTGGAAAACTGTTCAGGATCAGCATCTTCGGCGAATCGCACGGTGAGTGTGTGGGCATAACCGTTGACGGCTGCCCTGCGGGCCTGCCATTAACCTCAGCAGATTTTACCGATGATCTGAGCAGGCGCAGCAGCGGTGCCCCGGGTACTACTCCCCGTAAAGAACCTGACCTGCTTAAGATACAGAGCGGTGTATTCGAAGACTATACCACCGGAGCGCCGCTGACCCTTTTGTTCGACAATACCAATACACGGTCACGCGATTATACAAAACTGCGTGAAACACCAAGGCCGGGTCATGCTGATTTCACAGCCATGAAGAAATATGGTGGATTTGAAGATTATCGCGGAGGAGGCCATTTTTCCGGTCGCCTTACACTGGGTCTGGTGGCAGCAGGGGTGGTCGCCAAAAAGCTGATCAGCCCGGCACTTGTGTCAGCAACTCTTCAGGAGGCCGGTGGCAAGACAGACATTGAAGCTGCAATCGAAGCAGCTGTTAACAAACGGGACTCAATAGGAGGTATCATCGGGTGTACAGTGATTGGCGTGCCGGTCGGACTGGGAGAACCTTTCTTTGATTCAGTTGAATCGCTAATTAGTCACATGGTTTTTTCAATTCCGGCTGTAAAGGGAATTGAGTTCGGGTCCGGTTTTACTGGTTCACGCATGTGGGGAAGCGAAAATAACGATAAGTTTATCTCAACCGACGGTAAAACGGATACCAACCATGCAGGCGGAATCAATGGCGGGATAACCAACGGGAATGATCTTGTATTCCGTATTGCGGTGAAGCCTACGTCGAGCACCCATCAGAAACAAAACACCATTAACCTGGTCACAGGGGAGATGGTCGACCTGGAGATTGAGGGCAGACATGACACCTGCATCGCCCTCCGTGTGCCGGTAATAGTTGAAGCTGCCACAGCATTGGTCCTGGTTGATCTGATGATGCAGGAGGGAATTATCGGAAGGAGGTATACAGCCTAGATTCCTGGCTGAGCCAAAATCTATAACATCCTACAATTGTCCTGTTTCGAATTTCGTCACCAATTCCGTCACCCCCATTAACACAAAATCCCGCAGATCATTGATCATGCGGGATTTGCGATTTTAAGACGTGGTACCACCAGGAATCGAACCGGGGACACACGGATTTTCAGTCCGTTGCTCTACCAACTGAGCTATGGTACCATTTCGGTGCGCAAATATACTGCCTTTTTCTTTTTCATGCAACACCACCCTTTCACTTTATTGAATGCTCCAACCGCCTGATTTCATTGTTATCTTTGTCCATTCTTGAAAACAGGCATGAACCTTACCTTTCACACTCTACCCAACGGCATCAGAATGGTGCACGGCCAGACGGCAAGCGAGGTGGCGCACTGCGGTATCATTATCAACGCGGGCTCACGCGATGAGCTGCCCGAAGAACACGGCACAGCCCACTTCATCGAACATATGCTCTTCAAGGGAACAACACACCGTAAGTCATACCATATTCTAAGCCGCCTCGAAGACGTGGGAGGCGAACTGAATGCCTATACCACCAAGGAGGAGACAGCCATCCATGCCTCCTTCCTCAAAGAACACTATCCGCGCGCCACAGAACTGCTGGCCGACCTCCTCTTCTCCTCAACCTTCCCTCCTGCCGAGATCGAAAAGGAAAAAGAGGTTGTTTCGGAGGAGATAAACTCATACCTCGATAACCCGGCAGAATATATTTTTGACGAGTTCGAGGAGCTGGTTTTCCCTGACCAGCCTATTGGCAGAAACATCCTCGGCACCCCTGACACAGTGAGGTCGATCTCAGCCGACTCCATCCGTAAATTCATAACAAGAAACTATTCCACCACGCAGATGGTATTCTGCTCTGTGGGCGCCATCAGCCCTAAAAGCATAATATCCCTTTTTGAAAAGCACTTCAGCCGGATTGAACCCGGCAACGGCGCAAAAAGGAAAAGGCTGGAGTACATCTACACACCTGTTTCGGCCGAAAAGAAGATGGACACCTTTCAGAACCACTGCATCATCGGAAACATTGCCTATGATCTTCACAATAAGCGCCGGATGGGACTCTTCATGCTCAACAACATCCTGGGAGGACAGGGGATGAACTCGCGCCTTAACCTCTCACTCCGGGAAAAGCGCGGATATGCTTACAATGTTGAGTCGATGTACAACCCCTACACCGACACCGGGCTTGTAACCATATACTTCGGCACAGACAACCGTAACCTGGCAAAGAGCATCTCGCTCACTCATGCGGAGCTTGACAGGCTGAGGCGCCAGCCGCTGGGTACCCTGCAGCTTACCAGGGCGAAGAACCAGATTAAGGGCTACCTCGCAAGAGAATACGAGAACCACGAGAGCCTCATGCTCAGCCTGGGCAAGAGCCTGCTGATATTTGACCGCATCGATACCATGGATGAGATTTTCAGAAAGATAGATGCGGTGTCCGCCGCTGAGCTCTCTGAGACAGCCGGCACAATCTTCGACAAATCATCGCTTTCAACTTTAATATACAGGCAGAATGGAGAAAGATCTTGACAGGTACATCAGGGAACACAGTACCCCTGAAGATAGGGTGCTTGAGGATCTCTACAGGCAGACACACCTTTATGTGGTTAACCCGAACATGGTCTCGGGACATATCCAGGGAAAATTCCTGGAGATGCTTTCTCATATGATACACCCTTCCCGCATCCTTGAGATAGGCACCTACACCGGGTACTCAGCCATCTGTCTTGCCCGGGGACTTAAGAGCGGCGGACAACTGCACACTATTGAGATGAACGATGAGCTCAACGAGATGAGCACACATTACTTTGCCCTTGCAGGGTTGGCAGACAGGGTGACACTGCATACCGGCAGAGCCCAGGAGGTGATACCTGCCCTGAACCACACCTTCGACCTGGTATTCATTGACGGCGACAAACGTGAGTACAGCGAATATTACGACCTCGTATTTGACAGGGTCCGTAAGGGAGGATTCATCATAGCCGATAATGTCCTGTGGGGAGGCAAGATTGAGAGCGGGGATGCACTGAAAGACCCTCAGACAAAGGGAGTCGTGATGTTCAATGAGAAGGTGCGCAAAGATCACCGCGTTGAAAAAATAGTGCTGCCGCTGAGAGACGGACTGATGATCATCCGGAAAAAATGACGGTGGTACGGTTTTTGATCATAACCATTCATAAATAACACAACACCATGAAGAAAATGATAGCTTCAATGCTCGTATTGTTTATGGGCATCATAGTAATTGCACAGGATCTGCCTAAAGCAACCACCAAAGGGGCCGTCAGGCTCTTCGGCGACAAGGATGACCTTACCTCCGTTATTATGATCATCCCCGACGCCAGCACTGTAGAGGTGGTTACGCCCGATTCGGTTTTCACAAGGGTATTGTTTGATGGCGCTGATGGTTTCGTCAAGTCTGACAGGCTTGAAGCAGCCAAACGGGTGCTCAACGCTGCACCGGCACGGGCAACCCAGCCGGCAGCTGCAGAACAGCCGGCAGCCTGGCAGCCACAGCAGGCACAGCCTCAGCCACAAGAGTCTCAACCCCGCCAGCAAGCCGGAGAGCAGGAGTACTATGCCCCTGAAGACAGGTATGAGATGCTTGTAAATAAATACGGGACAGACATAGGCAAACGTCTGTACCAGCATAAGGTATGGAAGGGAGTCAACTCGGATATGGCACGTGACAGCTGGGGAAAACCGATACAGATTAACCGCATGTACGTCGATCAGAGCGTTGATGAGGAGTGGATCTACTCAAAGAAATATCTCTATTTCAGGGACGGCATACTCATTGAATGGGGTCCGGTGAAGTAACAGTCAGTACAATCATCATACACCGGCACCATTTCTGGTGCCGTCACGAAAAGAGAGATGCCCGGCGAGGCGTCTCTCTTTTTATGCATATATGAGACTTATTGCAGGGATGAAGCTCCCCGGAAGAGGCCAATTCCGGCGTACATCCGGCAAACAAAAAAGGCTGTCCTGGAATGATAAGACAACCTCTTTATTACTGAGCGGGAAACGAGACTCGAACTCGCGACCCCGACCTTGGCAAGGTCGTGCTCTACCAACTGAGCTATTCCCGCAATTGTGACTGCAAATTTAATATTTTTTTCATCATAAAAACAAATGATTTTTGAGGTATGATGCATCCTCGATGTAACAATATAATTGCTATTGTATTATTATGTGCTGACACATGGAGGGTTCATAAATGCAGACAACCGAATTTACCTGAGCAATTTCCGGATATTGTACAGTTTGTTCAACGCCTCCATGGGAGTCAGGTTGTCAAGATCAAGACCCATCAGCTCGTCGCGTATCTGCTTCAGCACCGGGTCGTCAAGCTGGTAGATGCTCAGCTGGTAACCCTCACGGTGAACGTCAATCTCATCCACAGGTTTACCCAGGTTATTGCCGCCGCGCCCCTCCTCAAGGAGTTTCAAGATCTCATCGGCACGCCCCACAACACTTTTCGGCATACCGGCCATTCGTGCAACGTGTATACCGAAGCTGTGCTCACTGCCACCTCTCTTCAGCTTGCGTAAGAAAATCACCCTGTTGTCAAGCTCCCTGATTGATACATTGTAGTTCTTTACTCTCGCAAAAGTGTTCTCCATCTCATTGAGCTCATGGTAGTGAGTGGCGAAGAGGGTCTTGGCCTTCTGCCTGTACTCATGGATATACTCAACCATGGCCCATGCTATGGATATGCCGTCATAGGTGCTTGTACCCCTGCCAATCTCATCAAGAAGTATCAGGCTGCGGTCGGATAGATTGTTCAGTATGCTCGCCGCCTCGTTCATCTCCACCATGAAGGTGGACTCGCCAAGCGACAGGTTGTCGGAAGCGCCCACCCTGGTGAATATCTTGTCTATGATGCCTATGCGCGCCTCGCGGGCCGGGACAAAGCAGCCTGCCTGGGCCATGATAACAATCAGCGCGGTCTGCCTCAGCAGTGCCGATTTGCCTGACATGTTGGGGCCGGTGAGTATTATCACCTGTTGCTTATCGTTATCAAGCCAGACGTCATTGGGCACATACGGTTCATCCGGAGGAAGCTGCCTCTCTATAACCGGGTGACGTCCATCCCTGATGTCAAGCACGTGACTGTCATCAAGAGCCGGTCTTGAATAACCATACTCATCCGAGATAACGGCAAACGAGCGGAGACAATCGAGCCTGCCCACAGCCGCAGCGTCAGCCTGCATGAGGGCTATGTAGGGTGTGAGCGAGAGTATCAGCTCATTGAATAGCGATGTCTCGAGCGCCAGTATCTTCTCACCAGCTCCCAGTATCTTGCTCTCATACTCCTTCAGCTCCTCAGTGATGTATCTTTCCGCACTAACGAGGGTCTGCTTGCGTATCCAGTCGGCAGGCACCTTGTCCTTATGCGTATTGCGTACTTCTATATAATACCCGAAGACATTGTTATAGCTTATCTTCAGCGAGCTGATGCCCGTCCTGATGCCCTCCCTCTGCTGCAGGTCGTTAAGGTATTCCTTGCCTCCGTAGAAGATGTTACGCAGCTCATCGAGCTCATGTGAGATGCCTTCGGCAATCACCTGGCCCTTGTTTATGGCTACGGGCGGGTCAGGCGTCAGCGTCCGGCCAATGATCTCTGCCAGCTCGGGACAAGGATCAAAACCTGATGCCAGCGAGACCAGAGGCTGGCAGCCGCTGTCGGCACACAGTCTCTTCAGATCTCCTATGGCTGTCAGGGCCCTGCGTACCTGTACCACCTCTCTCGGGGTAACGCGACCCACGGCAGCCTTGCTCAGAAGCCGCTCGAGGTCTCCTACCTCCCTGATCAGCCCTTCCATAGCTTCATTGATACCTTTGTCTCTTATCAGGAACTCCACGATATCAAGCCTGGTGTTAAGCACGCCCGTATCCTTCAGGGGAAGGGAGATCCACCTCTTCATCATGCGCCCTCCCATGGGAGAGAGGGTCCGGTCAACGATGTCAATAAGCGTCTTCGCTCCCTCGTAAGGCGAATGGAATAGCTCGAGGTTGCGCACCGTGAACCGGTCGAGCCAGACATACTTCTCCTCTTCGATGCGTGAGATCCGGTTGATGTGACCAAGGTTCTCATGCCTGGTCATGTCAAGGTAATAAAGGATGGCCCCGGCGGCAACGATGCCCTGGGGAAGGCCATGTACCCCGAATCCTTTCAGGGAGGTTGTGCCGAACTGCTTCAGCAGCCTGTCGGTGGCTGTCTCCGGAGTGAAGATCCAGTCGTCAAGCTTGTATGTGTAGAACCTGCTGCCGAATCTTTCGCGGAACAGTTCTGATTTTCTCTTTTCAAACAGCACCTCGCGCGGCTGGAAGTTATTCAGTACCTGCTCAACATGCGGCGTATCTCCTTCGGTTACAAAAAACTCTCCTGTGGAGACATCGAGCAGGGCCACGCCTACCGCCTGTTTGTCTATGTGTATTGCTGCAAGAAAATTGTTCTCCTTGTGGTTGAGCACGTTGTCACTGAACGAGACTCCCGGTGTGATCAGCTCGGTAATGCCTCTCTTAACGATTTTCTTCGTCAGCTTCGGATCTTCAAGCTGTTCACAGATAGCCACTCGCTGCCCGGCCCTGACAAGCTTCGGGAGGTAGGTGTCAAGGGCATGCCAGGGGAAACCGGCAAGTTCAACGGAGCTGGCCGACCCGTTAGCCCGACGGGTAAGTGTGATGCCAAGAATTCTCAGAGGCACGGATGGCATCCTCGCCAAAGGTTTCGTAGAAATCGCCCACCCTGAAAAGGAGTATAGCGTCAGGGTGCTTGGCCTTGACGGCATAGTACTGCTTCATCAGTGGTGTTTCGACATATTTGTGCATCTGAGACATCCGGGACCGGAGGCTTAATACTCTCCGAGAAAACAAAATTAAAAATCTCCTTCAACTTAAGTATAACTTTTATCATAAATACTCCGGAAGAGTTTATATACTTTTGTATAAAGGCTTTCAGTAATATTATGCCTGCGGGAATCCGGAAATCAAACTCAGTAAACATACAAACATGAAAAAAGTACTCATTCTCGGTGCCGGCCTGGTGTCAAAGCCAATGGTCGAGTACCTGCTTGAAGAAGGTTTTGAAGTAATAATTGCCACCAGGACAAAAGAGAAGGCTGACAAGCTTCTTGGCGGACACAAGAACGGGAGATCAGTGGCATGGATGACGGAAGATATGGATACACTCTCCGTGATGGTTAAGGAGAGCGACCTGTCAGTCAGCCTGTTGCCTTACAAGTATCACGTTGATGTAGCGAAACTCTGCCTGAAACACAGGAAGCCCCTGGTGACGACTTCATACGTATCACCTGCGATGCAGGCGCTGCATGACGATGCCGTGAAAGCCGGCGTGATCTTCCTCAATGAGGCAGGCCTTGACCCCGGTATTGACCACATGTCAGCCATGCGCATCATTGACAACGTCAGGGATAGGGGAGGCAAGATCGATGAGTTCTATTCGCTCTGCGGCGCCCTGCCTGCACCCGAGTATGCCACCAACCCGCTTGGTTACAAGTTCTCATGGAGCCCGAAAGGGGTTGTGCTCGCCAGCCGCAACGGAGCCACCTACCTGAAGCACGGAGAGATTGTCAATGTGGAACCTGTCAACCTTTTCAAGGTAAGATTTCCGCACTTTTTCCCTGGAGTGGGTGAACTGGAGGTTTACCCAAACCGTGATTTTGTTAGCTATGTCGACATATACGGACTCAAGGGGATCAGAACAATGTACCGCGGCACCTTCCGGTTCAAAGGATGGTGCGAGACACTGGACCTGATGAAGGCGATAGGCCTGATTGACGACGGTGACAAGGATTACACGGGCATAAGCTACAGGCAATTCGTTGCAGAAAAAGCGGGGGTTCCGGGCAATGATCTCAGGATGGAACTGAAGGAGAAGCCGGGTCTCAATCCTACCGACAGGGCTCTGGATGCACTGGAGTGGCTGGGAATGTTCAATGACACTGACATGGGATATAAGGTTACATCGCCCTATGAGATCACCTCCGATCTTATGATCAAACTGATGTGGCTGAAGGATAATGAGCGCGATATGATCGTGATGCAGCACCTCTTCCTGGCCACCTATCATGATGGGAAAAGCGAGGTCATCAGCTCACGGATGCTCGACTTCGGCACCCCGGCCACGAACACCTCGATTGCACGGACGGTTGCCCTTCCAGCTGCAATGGCTGTCAAGATGATACTCACCGGCAAGATAATCCTGCACGGCGTGTACCGGCCGATACTGCCTGAATTATACAACCCCATCCTTGATGAACTGGAAGCCAACGGCATCAGGATGGAAGAGGAATACGGGTTGCCTGTTGAGATGATGATAAAATAGCGCAGCAGTGATCCCCGGACAGTTCACAGACAGATTCCGGACAGTTCACGGGCAGATTTCTGACAGTTCACGGGCAGATAAGGCGAAAACCACTCTAATCAAGGAATCAGGGAAGAACATTACTGCAAAATCCGGAATTACGCGAGACCTGTCAGAATTTCAGGTAAAAATCCTTTGTGAGGGAGACATACTCGTCAGAGTAAATATGTCTCCCTCCTTTTTCTACTACAATCTCATCATCAGTGCATGGGACTGCTTCATGGCCAAGCGTCATCAGTACCCTTGAAGGCGGATGAGCAGGTTTGGGGCTCACGAGCATCCGCCTGCTGCAGAAGAGATCATAAGTAACCGCAAGTGAAAGAAACAGCTCAGCCTCGGTTACCGGTAACACCATGTGAAGAGTGCCCCCCGGATTCAGCAGTCTCACCACAGCCCCGAGCAGGTCAGCCTGACTGAGCGTGATGGTATGCCTCGTACGGGCTTTGTTCGCATCCGGGTTGAGAAGAGAATCAATGAAATAGGGCGGATTGGAAATTATGGCATCAAACCCGGACCCGTCTTCCGGCTTAAAATCCTGAACTGAGGTATTCAACAGTATTATCCTCTCGTTCCATGGGCTGGCCTCAAAATTCAGCCCTGCCTGCACATATGAGTCGTGATCAGGCTCTATGGCAACAATCCTTGCGGCAGACCTCTGCGCAGCCATCAGGGCAAGAAGTCCGGTCCCGGTGCCTATGTCAAGGATATTTTCCACCCCTTCAACAGCGGCCCACGCTCCCAGCAGCACACTGTCAGAAGTTACCTTAAAAGATGCGTGTTCCTGATGAATGGTGAAATGTTTGAATTTGAAGTAATTGCTTGCCATGATCTACCGGAAGTTTTCAAATACTCCAAGGCCAAACAGGGCGAAGTCGTATTTTACAGGGTCCGCAGGGTCAAGCGCACGGAGGCTGGCATCAAGTTCGGCAACTGACTTTGCATCGCTCTGCTTCCGCTTCAGCAGACCAAGTTTGCGCGCCACATTACCGGAATGCACATCCAGCGGGCAGGAGAGCACCGCCGGAGATACGGAGCGCCACAACCCGAAATCGACTCCCCTGTCATCCCTCCTCACCATCCACCGCAGGAACATGTTGATCTTCTTTGCTGCTGACCCCTTAAGCGGATCCGAAACATGCCGCTCGGTCCTGGCGTTGTGAGGCAGTTCAAAAAAGATTCTTCGGAACTCATGAATGGCAGGCTGAAGCGAATCGTCAGTCTGATATCGGGCAAAGATCTCCTCCATCCCACCCTTCTCAAGGTATATATATTTCAGAGCTTCAATGAAGTATATGAAATCCTCGGCAAAGAAGGTGCGGTGCATGCACCCGTCGATACATTTCAGGTCACCATCACGGTGATTAATCACAAAATCATACGGGGAATTCCCCATGATCTCCATCATCCGCTCCGCACTCCTGAGTATCGCAATACGGTTACCCCAGGCAATAGTGGCAGCCAGAAAGCCGGCAATCTCTATATCTTCTTTTTTTGAAAACCTGTGGGGTATGCTAATCGGATCTGAATTCAATGAATGGGGGTCTGTTGTATGTATCAACCCTTTGATCAAGCAGCTTCTTTAACTGTGTCTTATTTAACTCCATAGTCCCGATCAGGCCAGATAAATTAAGCTCACGTAAGTTGATTATTATCTACAAAATAAGCGATGTAATCAGGTAATCTGGTCCCAAGATAATATGGCAGATTTATGAGCAGAAAGGGTTTGCCGCCAACGGTTCTCGTTTTAATAATCTCAGACTTCCCTGCGTACATCCGAACAGCAAATGGATGATTACACTGCTCAATGAACTGATGCAGTGACCTTAATGTTCCTTCTTTACCTGATTTAATTTCAATCGGAATGACCTTGTCGCGGTAGGTGAATAACATATCTACTTCGGCGGAGGACTGTTTTTTCTCGCGAACCCAAAAATGCGGAATGTTATCATTAATTGTATTCAATGATATTAACTCCTGCATTATTACATGGGGGACAATTGCCCCTTTATACGAATTGCTCAAATCTTTGAAGGAAATCATGCCGGCCTGGATACCCAGCTCATAGTTAATTATACCAGTATCCATGAATTGCAGACGTGGTGATTTCCTCAAATCAGCCTTTACCGGAACATCAACATCGGTGGTCGGGTATATTAACCGAATGATCTTAGCATCGTTTAAATTTCTGAAGGCCTCCCCTGCCTCTCTTGATCTGTAGTTCGATTGACCAAAATTCTGAAATTTGATTCGCTGATCAACATATAGCGGAGCTGTAGACATTATGTGTTTCATGATCTTTCGCTCCGTCTCATTTGAAGCGTATTTTTCAACATCACTAATGTATGTTCCCCAAATGCCTTCATATACTTTGGGCAATTCTGTCATACTGCCCGTCTCAAGGTAATTACTTACTATTTCCGGCATTCCCCCGACAATCGCATACTTATTAAATAACGTCAACAGCACTGAATGAGCATATGGTTCAACCGGTACTTTATTTATCTGCTCCAATGCCGGCTTATGGTCAATAGCCTCAAGATATTCAATGAAATTCATTGGATGCATGTATAAAAATTCAACTCTTCCAACAGGGAAGCTTTTCACTTTTTTCATTGCAAACTCCAGGAGTGATCCGGCTGCAATCACATTAAGCCGGGGATACTCCTCGTAAAAATACCTAAGCATCTGAATAGCTGCCGGTGATTCCTGAATCTCGTCAATAAAAAGCAAGGTTTCACCTATTGCTGATATTGGAATATTTGCTGAAAGGAAAAGTGTCTCCACAATGGATTTTACATTCATGCTATCATTGAAAACATCAGCATCCGGGGACTTTTCAAGATTCAATACAATTTTATGTAAATATGATTTTGCAAATTCCTGAATAAGGGTTGTTTTACCAATTTGCCTTGCACCCCTTATTATGAGCGGCTTATGATCAGGATTCCTCCTCCAGGTCTCGAGATTTTTCTCCAATGTTCTTTTGAAAATCACGATATATTATTTATTTGTAACATAGTCATGGCAAATATCATCATTATTTGCACTAAAGTCAATGTTATTTTCGTAATTTATTGTACAGATGTAAGGGATGACTGGAAATAAGTAGTATTTGTCTGTAGGAAGGGCATCTCTGCTTCAGGAAGTGATCAGACCGTCCTTTATCCTGATGGTTCTGTCAGACATCGCGGCCAGCTGCGGATCATGGGTCACAATGATAAAGGTATGGCCGAAGGTGTCGCGCAGCCTGAAGAAGAGGTTATGCAGTTCCTTCTTGTTCTCTGTATCAAGGTTTCCGGAGGGTTCGTCTGCCAGGATGAGTGAGGGGCTGTTGACGATAGCCCGCGCCACCGCCACACGCTGCTGCTCTCCGCCGCTGAGCTGCGACGGCTTATGATCCAGCCTGTCGCTCATACCCAGGAAAGCCAATAACTCAGAGGCTTTCGCCCCGGCCTCGGCACGCGGTTTCCCTGCTATGAGCGCAGGAATGGATACATTCTCAAGAGCGGTGAACTCGGGCAGCAGCTGGTGAAACTGGAATACAAAACCGATGTTGCGGTTCCGGAATGATGCCAGTGCCCGCTGCGAGAGTGACCCTACATCCTGGCCGTGATACAGAACTGTACCGCCATCAGGCCTGTCGAGGGTGCCGATGATCTGCAGTAATGTGGTTTTGCCGGCACCGCTGGCTCCGACAATGGCAACAACCTCTTTCTCCCTGACCTCAAGATCAATTCCCTTAAGTACTTTCAGGTCACCATATGCCTTGAGAATACCTGTTGCCCTGATCATTGAACCTCCTTGTTTATATCGCGCGCAGTGTCGTTTATCTCGTCAGAGAGAGGCGATGCAGCCTCACTGAAATCCTTGCGCACATCGTCTGTCACATCGGTGACCTCCCTGGTTAAAGTGTCCGATACATTGGTAATTTCGCGGTTCACACTGTCAGTCACATCGGTGACCTCCCGGGTCACACTGTCTGTCACCTCATTGATGTCTCTCCTGACGGAGTCAGTCACATCGCTGATGTCCTTCCTTATATCCTGCGTGCTCTCATCAAACTCCCTCTTGATCTCATCAGTGGCCTTCCTCACCTCCCTCATGCCCTTACCCATAGTGCGGGCTATCTCCGGGAGTTTGTCAGCGCCAAAGAGTATCAGCACAATTATCACAATGATAATTATTTCCTGTCCGCTTATAAAGAGTATCAATCCCATAAACCTGTTAGCAACTGCCCGGCAAAGGTACTAAAGAATAATAAAATACCGGAGGGGTGCGCCAATAAATGACTGAGGCTGCCTCATCGGGGCAGCCTCAGGTCAGATGCCTTTAACCGGCTATCTTTTTCTTTTCGGATTCAGCGCTGCCGGCATCGCTGTCGGCCCCTTTTCTCTTTGTTGTTTCATAGAGAACCGGGGTTGAGACGAACAATGACGAATATGTTCCGAAGACGATACCAAACAGAAGGGCGAATATAAATCCTCTGATCACCTCGCCTCCGAATATGAATATCACTATCAGTACAAATATGGTTGCCATACCGGTGTTAAGTGTTCTGGCCAGGGTACTGTTCAGAGCCATGTTATATACCTCTTTGGTGGCCCGCTTCCGGTAGATGGGCAGGTACTCCCTGATCCTGTCAAAGATTACCACGGTGTCATTGAGCGAATAACCCACCACGGTAAGAATTGCCGCGATGAACGCCTGGTCGATATCCATTGAGAAGGGCATTATTCCCTGTAGTATGGAATAGAGTCCCAGCACTATTATCACGTCGTGTGCCAGTGCGACCACCGAACCGACCCCGTACTGCCACTTCCGGAACCTGATGAAAATGTAGAGGAACATCCCAATGAGGGCAAGCACTATTGCCCAGACAGCCTTGGAGGCCTGGTCCTTTGCAATTGTCGGACCCACCGTTTCGGAACTTACAATGTAATCATTTACGAAGGTAGCCTGGTCAACGCCGGGGATAAGCTCCTTCAGCCCGTTATAGATCAGGCTGTTCACTTCCGCGGTGGCACTCGGGTCCTCAACCTTGTACTTGGTGCTTATCTTAACCTGGTTTTCCGATCCGAAGGTCACAACCAGCGGGTCACCTTCAAGTTCATCAGAGAGCATGTTGGCTATGTCCACGGTATTGACAGGCTGTTCAAACCTGACAACATAATTGCGTCCTCCGGTGAAGTCGATACCTCTGCTCAGCCCCTTTGTGGAAAGGGTTACTATGCTGAGTATGGTCAGCGCAATCGAGAAGATATACCCGTACTTCCTTAAACCAATGAAGTCGACCTTCATGTTGGTCATGAAGTTCTGCGTATAGGGAGCTGAGAATTTCAGGTTTGTATTCCTCTTCAGCAGCCATTCATAGATAAGGCGTGAAATAAGCACTGCAGAGAAGAGTGATGTGATGATACCTATTACCAGTGTTGAGGCGAAGCCCTTGATGGGGCCTGTGCCGAAGTAATAGAGAATCACACCGGTGACCAGTGTGGTAAGGTTACTGTCGATGATAGCAGAGGAGGCTCCTTTGTAACCGTCGGCAATGGCCTGTTTAATGCCCTTGCCTCCACGCAGCTCCTCCTTGATCCTCTCGAAAATAAGCACGTTGGCATCGACAGACATACCGATGGTGAGCACGATACCGGCGATACCTGGTAATGTAAGAACGGCATTCAACGAGACCAGCACACCCATCATGAAGAAGAGGTTGACGGTCATGGCAACGTCTGCCACCAGTCCTGCCGAGCGGCTGTAATAGAAAATCATATAGAAGAGAACTATGATAAAGGCGATAATGAATGACTTCATACCGCTGTTGATAGCCTCTTTACCAAGTGTCGGTCCCACAACGGTATCCTGGATGATGCGTGCAGGGGCAGGCATCTTTCCTGACTTGAGGATGTTGGCAAGGTCTTCTGCCTCCTCAAGGGTGAAGTCGCCTGTTATCTCGGTGTTTCCGCCTGATATCTCATTCTGAACGCGCGGGTATGATCTCACGTAGTCATCAAGCACAACTGCGATACAGCGTCCTATGTTGTCACGGGTCATCCGCTGCCATATCTTCGCACCTTCTCCGTTCATTGAGAAATCGACCTTGATGTCAGAACCTGTCACCCCGGTAGAGGGGCGGGCTGAAGTAACAACATCACCCGTAAGCGGGGCACGTCCGTCACGCGTTGAGACCTTAATGGCATGCAGTTCGTATAATGTTCCGGTCTCATCATATTTGTAAGGGTTCTGGCTCCAGTAGAACCTCAGTTCCCGGGGAAGGAGCGACTTCACCTGGTTCATAGCCAGGTAATCATTAACCCTCGATGTGTCTTTCCCTGCTGTGAATCCGATGAGGCTGCCCGGCACCGGCTGTCCGTCCTGGCCCACATTCGGCCTCAGGACTCCGAACAGGGGGTTCTGACGGGTAAACTCCTCGAGAGTAGAGGCTTCGGCAGCGGCAGCAGTGTCGCTGCTGACCATGTCAAGAAGAGACCTGTCGCCGCTGGCTGTCGTATCAGCTGCAGCAGTGGTATCAGCCGCAACAATGGTACCCCCTTCGGCAGCAGTATCAGCCACTGAAGCAGTTGCTGTGGCCGGCATTATTGTGCGGAGGAATTCATTTGCCTGCATGAGGTAGCCTATCACTTCGGAGTTCTCATATGTCTCCCAGAACTCAAGGTTGGCTGTTCCCTGGAGGAGGTCACGTACCCTCTGCGGGTCTTTCACGCCCGGCAGCTCAACCAGGATGCGGCCGCGGGGCTGCAACTGCGAAATATTTGGCTGAACAACACCGAAGCGGTCTATTCTGTTGCGCAGAACGTTGAAAGCGTTGTCAATGGCCGAGTTGGTCTCATCCTCAAGCACCTTTTGAACATCAGCGTTGGTAGAGTTGAAGTTGATGCGGTCTTTCAGCTCTACGGTACCGAAGACAGCGGCCATCCGTGCATTCGGGTCGGTCTCTTCAAATGACCTTGCAAACAGGTTAATGAAGTCTTCGTTACTGCCAGCACGCTGTTTCTGCTTTGCCAGCGTCAGGGCATCATTGAAGGTCTTGTCAGTGCTGTAGTTGGAGAGAGCCCTGATAATATCCTCAACCGAGATCTCTAGCACCACATTCATCCCGCCCTTCAGGTCAAGACCCAGGTTGAGCTCCTTTCCCTGTACCTCCTTGTAGGCATTGCCAAGGAATCCCCACTGATCTTTAGGCAACGAGGCGATTGAATCAATATACCTCACCTCCTTGTTAAGATCGCCTGCCGCATATACCCTGGCCTCTTTCTTCACCTTATATGATGCTACTGTGAATGAGAGCTGGTAAACGCAGACAAGGGTCAGGGCAATAGCCAGAGCTGAAATTAATCCTTTGTTCTGCATCTGTATCCTCTTTTAAATTTAATGGTTGTGTGTGATTTGCTTAAATAATACGAGGCGCAAATATATAACTTTATTTTCTTAAAGCATATTATAAGAAAGCAAAACTGCCGGCTCACGCCGGCAGCCCTTGTCTATGCCGTTTTCAACTATTCGACAAGCTTCTCGTAGTCGGTCTGGAGAGGTCTCCTGTTGACAAAATCATAAAGAGCCAGGGCCCTGATGTTGTAGTAATATGTCCAGTAATTATTGAGAGCCTGTATGTAGCTGCGCTTGTTCTGATCCTTCTTGGTATCTGCGTTGTTCAGTTCCAGCACGTCAATCTTCCCGATGAGGAATCTCTGCTTGGTCACCTCGAACATCTTGGCAGCCACGGTATCTGATTTAGCTGCAATCCTGACCTGGTCATCCTGCAGGTTAAACTGCTGGACATCAAGCAACAGATTCTGTTCAAAATCAACGCGTGATTGCTCAACCTGCACGCGTGTCAGTTCCTCGCTTGACTGTGCCATCTTATACCTGCCGCGTCCCTGTCCCCAGTCGAGTATCGGCAGGGTAAAGCCCACCCTGATAGTCTGTTGCTGGTTAGGCTGGTCATATGCCATCTGCAGCAGCGGGTCCTGATCACGCAGCCCGTATGAGGCAGTGAGGTTGGCATTGAGACCTTTCTCCCCCTTTGCCTGCGCCACTGAGCTCCGTGCTTCCACAAGCTGTCTCTCAAGGGCGATAAGGTCGGGATTGTTTTCCTCAGCCAGTTTCAGTACCTGGGCAACTTCCACCTCCAGTGAAGGTATCTCGCTCGGGATGAGAAGCTCCAGCCTTACAGTCTGGTTAAAGCCGAGGAAAGAACGCAGCTTCAGTTCCCTGTCGCGCAGATTGATCTCCGATTCGTTAATGGCGGTGCCGGCATTAAGATATGAGAGCTCCATCTGCAGAAGCTCATCCTCAGCTATGGTCCCGAGGTTATAACGGCCCATGGCTATCTTGTACAGGGTATCGGCATTCTGCATGTTGGTCTCAGCGATCTCCCTGTTGATCTGTGCCAGCGCCAGGTTGAAGAAATACTGCACGGCCATCATGTGCACGTTCTCCACGTCTCTCAGATAGGTCTTGCGGGCCTCCTCGTACTTCAGCGGCTCTATCTTCTTCTGCCACCTGAGCTCATTGTACCTGAAGAGCGGCTGGGTGAGCCTTACGTTAAGCGGTGCGGTGATAAACTTTTCAGTACCGCGTTCAAAGTCCTTTTCATAGGTGAGGTCAGAGAGAAGTGAGATTGACCCGCCGGTCAGTCCAATGTTCTGACCCAGTACCAGTGAACCCGATGTCTGCAGCACGTTCGTTGAGGCATACTGATACTGCTCTGTCACCGAGTTCCATACCCTGCTGTACGCAGTACTGTAGTCTGGCAGGTTGCCTGCCAGTGTCAAAGCCGGCCGGTATTCGGCCACAAAGGTGCGGTACTGCCAGTAACTGGCCCGAAAACGGTGCTTGGCCATAAGGGCATTGGGCGACTGCTCGGCAGCAAGGGTCACCACATCGTCAAGCGTCAGGTGCTTAACATCCTGCGACATGAGTGGCATGGTGAACAGTGACGCAAGCAGAATAATCAGAGAGAGAGTTTTTATGCTTTTCATGACTGAATTTTATTCATAGCGAAGTGATTCGATCGGGTCTCTCTCCGAGGCTCTCTTGGCCGGCGAATATCCGAATATGACCCCTACCGCAGCCGATACGCCGAAGGCTATAACTACGGAGAATAACGAAATAATGGTGGTTATGCCGGCTATTTCATGAATGGCGACAGAGAGGATTATCCCCAGGAATACACCGATAAAACCCCCGGTGACACTTATCAGCACAGCCTCCGAGAGGAACTGCACCACTATGTCCATCTTCTTGGCTCCAATGGCCATCCTGGTTCCAATCTCCTTGATCCTCTCCATCACCGAGGCAAACATGATATTCATGATTCCGATTCCACCCACTATCAGCGAGATGCTGGCGATGGCTCCGAGCACGATATTGAATATGTCCTTGGTCCTCTGCTGCTGCTTCAGCAACAGTTCCGGTACGGTGATCTCAAAGTCCTTGACCCCCGAATGCCTTCTCAGTATCATCCTGCTGAGCACCTCGGTTGTCGGGGTAAGCTGCTCTGTCTCCAATACCTGTACCACTATCTTGTCAAGCTGGTTGTAATTGGTCTCGCTTGTTGATGCGCTGGAACTGTTCACTACAACCCTCGCCATATGTCCGCCCCCGCCGAAGATCTGCATCGAGGTGGCTTCCGAGGCCAGCTTGGTATTGACAAGGGCCCTGTTCTGATACCTCATCAGCATGGTCTTGATTGGTATGTATACATTGTCATTGTATACGTTGACACCCTGCTCTTCGAACCCCGTCAGTGAGACGTTGGTTTTCTCAAGTACGCCTATTACCTTCAGCCAGACATTGTCAAACTTGAGATACTGTCCGATAGGATCAACCTGGCTGAAGAATTTAGCCCTGATATTTGCGCCTATAATACAAACCTGTATGCCATGTTCCTCCTGGTAGTCGTTGAAGAAGACCCCCTGTGAAATAGGCAGGTTATAGAGCTCGAAGTAGTCATTCGAAACGCCGACGAGCTTGGCGGTATATCTCATGCCGCTGAGCACTATGGTTGAGTTGAAGGAGATCTCGGGACTGATCCTTTTAACTGCCGGTATTGTGCTGCGGATTGCCTCCACATCGAGAAGGGTGAGGCCCCTTGAGAATTTGTTGAGCTGCATCTCCCCTTCCTGGCTGTCTGAGCTTTTGTCCTGGACTATGGGACTGATCAGAATGTTATTGACACCGACCATCTTTATCTGGTCAAGTATCTCCTGCTGAGCCCCCTTGCCTATCGCCAGCATGCTGATGACTGCAGCCACTCCGAAGATGATACCGAGTGCTGTAAGTATTGACTTCAGCTTGTTTGACAGGATCGACTCAACAGCGATGCGTATATCGTGGCCGTATCTTTTGAACATATTATTCCTTCGTTATTTGCCTCTGTTAATCGCGGATAAAACTACTGCTTGCGGACAACCACCCGCTGCTGTGTCGCGGTTGTGTCGGTCCTGGTGCCGCCCGGTCTGCCCTGTCCGGCTCCCTGTGCGCCGGTGCCTCTCATCTGACGCATTGATTCGCGCTGCTCCGGAGTCAGGTTTTGCATGTACTCACGCATCTGCTCGGGGGTCATGTTTGAAGGCATCATTCCGGCACGAGGATTAACGTTCTGCTGACGTTTCTGCTCCTCAAGCTGTTGCCTTTTGCGATCCTTAATAGCGGCAACAAGCTCCTCGCCCTGCAGTTTGAAATTATCCCCGTCAGGCGGGATTGAGAGATAGAGCTTCTCGCCTTGTTTAAGACCCTGTTCAACAATTATGTCATTCTCATTTGATTCACCAAGCATTACTACCTGGCGCGAGCCATCCTTCTTATAAACAAAAGGTATACTGTCAGCGGTGGCAAACACAGTCTCAAGAGGGATATATATTACATCACTGAATATCTTTGTGATGATCTGGTTGCCGGTGGTCATTGAAGGCCTGAGTATGGGATCTGAACCGTCAACCTTGGTGATGACCTCAAACACCTTGGCATCAGTGTTTGGCAGCTGCTCCCCGATATTGGCCACGCTCATTACAGCGCCTGAATATGATTTTTCCGGGAAAGCGTCAACGGAGAGCCTCACCTCCTGCCCAGCCTTCACCTTGCTTACATCAATCTCATTCACATAAGTCTTTGAGATCATTGATGACAGGTCAGGCAGTGTGGCGACTACCGGATCCCACGGACTGATCTCTGAACCTACCTTGCGCTTTGCACCGTTCCATTCTCTCTTGTATATTACCATCCCGGCTGACGGGGCTTTGATCACGAAGTTCTGGATTATATCCTGCATTTCGTTAACCTTTCTCCTCTGTTTTGCAAGTTGGATCTCAGTGTCCCTTATGTCAGCCCTGGCCTGTCTTACCTTCAGGTCATAGTTGCTCAGCGCCTGCTCATAGGCTCTCTCGGCCTTGTCAAGCGAGATCTTTGCCTGCCTTATGGTTGTCGGAGGTTCATATTTTGACTGTTCAAGAGTGATCTGTGATTCCTCCATATTGAACCTGAGATTGACAAGGTCATCCCTGAGGTTTCCCATCAGGATGGTTGTGTCAAGCTGCTTCTTGAGAAGCTCTGTCTCATATGATTCCTGCCTGTCAAGTTCATCCTTGAGGGTGTTGTCGACACTGGAGCGGTCAAGCGTGGCCACGTATTCGCCCGCTTTGACCTCTGTTCCCTCCGGAACAAGATCCTGTATCTTGATGCCCCCGAACCTCATGTTCCTGCTGGCAAGGCCCTCAGGCCCCTTGATGTCAGTCGAAACTTCAGCCTGCAACTCCCCTGTTGTGGTAACAACTATTTCAAAATCACCCTGCTGGACTTCGGTAATCAGGGTACCCAAATCTTCCTTACCTGATAGTTTGCTGATCACGATCATGGCAATAATGGCCACTGCAACAACGATCGCGGTAATGATAATAGTCCTTTTCATCTGCGGATATTTCTGTTTGTTTCAATTAAGCCGTGAAATTATTACAAATTTAGGCTTCCCCTGCTTTTTTTAAGGAAACATTAACTTTCATTAACTTAACGATATGGTTATTAACAAAAACCGTTCAACAAATCCCGAAAGCTCCGGGTCAGCCGTATGTTTTAGAGATTTTTAACAATGACGGTCACGTCAGCCGCCAGTTTTTCAGCCATTTCCTTTTGCCTCTCTTCGGCATAGATTCTCAAAATGGGTTCCGTGTTCGACTTACGTATCTGGACCCACCCTGTCGGGAAGTCAAGCTTGATCCCGTCACGTCTGTCAGATAACGCCTCCGGGTATTCACGCTTCAGCATTGTGTGCAGCTTTTCAAGGTCAGCGTCGCCGGAAAGTTCAATTTTTGTCTTTGCGATGTAGTAATCAGGGTACTGGCGCCGGAGCTCACTGCAGGTCAATCCCTTCGCTGCCAGGTGAGTAAGGAACAGCGCTATCCCGGCTAAAGCGTCGCGGCCATAATGGAGGGCGGGATAGATGACGCCGCCATTCCCCTCTCCCCCGATTACCGCCGCGGTGCGCTTCATCTCGGCCACTACGTTGACCTCTCCAACGGGTGCTGAACTCCATGTACACCCGTGACTCTCAGTGACATCCTTCAACGCCTTGGTAGATGACATATTGGAAACCGTGGGACCCTTGATGTGACCAAGTACAAAATCGGCAACCGAGACGAGAGTGTACTCCTCGCCGAACATTGATCCGTCTTCACAGATGATGGCCAGCCGGTCAACATCCGGGTCAACTACAAACCCCAGGTCGGCGCCCTGCTCCTTCACTACGCTGTGAAATTTTCCCGAGATGTTCCGGGAGGGGCTCAGGGTTATGTGGGAAGAGGCCAGTGGGCTCGCAATAGAGCTTAATTACCCTCTGTACTCCCAATGCCTCGAGCAGGACAGGGATGACAAGGCCTCCGACAGAGTTTACGGCATCGACAGCCACTGTGAGACCTGCCACCCGTATTGCTTCCCTGTCAACCAGGGGCATGTCAATCACTGCCTGAATGTGCCTCTCCGTCCAACTGTGATCAGCGGACTGTGACCCAAGCTTGTCGTAGGTCACATATTCAAAATCTGTTGCTTCAGCAAGTGCCAGCACCTCCCTGCCGTCGCTGTCGCTGAGAAACTCGCCCGCCTCGTTAAGGAGCTTGAGCGCGTTCCACTGGGCAGGATTATGGCTGGCTGTGAATATGATACCTCCACCCGCTTTCAGTCCGGTGACCGCCATCTCAACCGTAGGCGTTGTGACAAGCCCGGCATCGACGACATCAATTCCCACACTGCGCAGCGAGGCATTGACCAGTGAGGCTACCATTTCACCGGAAACACGGGCATCCCTTCCCGTCACAACCTTCAACGGCCCCCTGCCGCGTCGCCTGAGCCATGTTCCGTAGGCTGAAGCAAACTTTACAATGTCTATGGGGGTGAGTGATTCGCCTGGATTCCCTCCAATGGTTCCCCTGATGCCGGAGATAGATTTTATCAGAGCCATGCCGCTGTATTCTTTTACATCTGCAAAGGTGCAAAAAAGTTCGGGGAGAAAACCGGTAATTAGTTGTAAATTTGCACCCTGAAAAAGAATGACGATGGAAAAAGTGCCGGCAATGCCGCCAAAAAGAAGATCCGATAAACCGGCTGCCGAAAAAGATGCGGGCGTCAGGAAGAGAAACGTGAGGCCCGCTGCCGAAAAGATGCGGGCGTCAGGAAGAGAAACGTGAGGCCAGCTGCCAGAACTGTTGCAGGAGGAAAGAAGAGAAACGTGAAGCAGGCTGCCAGGCAGGCTGCCGAAGAACCGGTACGGCTGAACAAATACATAGCCAACAGCGGCGTATGCGCACGCAGGGAGGCTGATGAGCTGATAAAAAACGGGTACATCTCCGTCAACGGAATAAAAGTGACAGAGATGGGCCACAAGGTAAAACTCTCTGATACTGTTGAATATAAGGGAAAGAGACTGGTGCCGGGCAAAAAGGTTTATATCCTGCTCAACAAGCCAAAGGGATACGTGACCACCGTTAAGGACCCGCATGCCGATGTCACCGTCCTTGACCTGGTGAAAGATGCCACCACCGAGAGGATTTACCCGGTGGGAAGGCTTGACAAATCAACTACGGGAGTATTGCTGCTGACAAATGACGGTGACCTGGCAGGGAAGCTTACACACCCCAGTTATGGCGCCAGGAAGGTATACCATATCTTCACTGACAAGGAGGTGACGAGGCATGATATGGAGGTGATAGTAAGCGGGGTCACCCTTGATGACGGAACAGTGAGCGCTGATGCCATCTCCTACCCTGAGCCGGAAGACCACACACAGGTGGGGCTTGAGATCCACTCCGGACAGAACAGGGTTGTGAGACGAATCTTTGAGAAGTTCGGGTACCGGGTGAGGAAGCTCGACCGAGTCAGCTTCGCCGGCCTGACAAAAAAGAACCTTCAGAGGGGCCACTGGCGGCATCTGACAGACAAAGAGGTCAGCATGCTCAAGAGAGGTATTTACAAATAGATCATCATCTCAATGGAACACAGATCAGGATTTGTAAACATACTGGGCAACCCCAACGTAGGTAAGTCGACGCTGATGAACATTCTTGTCGGTGAGAAGCTCTCGGTCACCACCCCGAAAGCTCAGACCACCCGGCACAGGATCATGGGCATACTCACGGGCGAGGGATACCAGATAGTCTATTCCGATACTCCGGGAATCCTGAATCCCAAGTACAAACTGCAGTCGGTGATGATGAGATCGGTCGAGTCGGCCCTTGACGATGCCGACCTGATCCTGTACGTCACTGACGTTGTTGAGACAATTTCAAAGAACGGGGAGCACCTGGCACGCATCCTTGCCTCCCCGGTCCCTAAGATCATCGTGATAAACAAGATCGACCTTTCCAACCAGCCTGATCTTGAAAACCTGGTCGGCAGATGGAGCCAGATGGCGCCCGGCGTTCCTGTGCTACCTGTTTCGGCAATAAAGAAATTCAACACGGACCTGCTTCTCAGGGAGATCATCTCACAACTCCCTGAAGGACCTCCATATTTCCCTGAAGATCAGCTCACCGATCGCTTTGACAGGTTCTTTGTGACAGAGATCATCAGGGGGAAAATATTCGAGACCTACCAGAAAGAGATACCCTACTCGGTTGAGGTGGAGATAGAGAGCTACCATGAGGAGCCTTCCATTAACAGGATTTCCGCAGTGATCTATGTTGCCCGTGACAGCCAGAAGGGGATCATCATCGGACATAAGGGATCAATGCTTAAAAGGGTCGGAACCGCCGCAAGGAAAGATATGGAAGAGTTCCTCGGGAAAAAGGTGTTCCTCGAACTTTTTGTCAAGGTAGCACATGAGTGGCGGGACAATCCGCGCATGCTGAAGAAATTTGGCTACCTGTAGTTTCAAATATATTATGAGTAAGATAGCAGCAATAGTAGGCAGACCCAACGTCGGCAAGTCAACTCTCTTCAACCGTATGACGGAGAGCCGTGCAGCGATAGTGAATGAAGTGAGCGGTGTTACGCGCGACAGGCACTATGGTAAAGTTATATGGAACGGAGTAGATTTCTCAGTAGTCGATACCGGTGGTTTCGTCGAGAACTCCGATGACGTGTTCGAGAGTGAGATCAACCGTCAGGTAAAACTGGCAATCAGTGAGGCTGACGTGATCATATTCATGGTGGATGTCGAGGAAGGAGTCCATGAGCTCGACAGAGCTGTTGCGGAAATGCTGCGCAAGGTGCAGAAAAAGGTGATCACCGTTGTCAACAAGGTGGACAACAACAAGCGCCTGCTCGATGCTCCGGAGTTTTATGCACTCGGGCTGGGTGACTACATTACCATTAGCTCAGCCAACGGAAGCGGCACCGGGGAACTGCTTGACGAGATTGTGCGGCACCTGCCCGTAACGGTTGATGAGCCTGAACCTGAGATACCAGGGGTTGCCATCGTCGGCCGCCCCAACGTGGGCAAATCATCACTGGCAAACACCCTCCTCGATGAAGAACGAAACATTGTCACCCCTGTTGCAGGCACAACACGCGACTCAATTCACAGTCTGTACAATAAGTTCAACACCAGCTTCCTCCTTATTGATACAGCAGGGCTCCGTAAAAAGGCCAAGGTTGATGAGGATATAGAATTCTACTCCATCCTGAGGGCTATAAGGTCTATTGAGGAGAGCGACCTCTGTCTTTTACTCATTGATGCCACCCGCGGTATTGAATCGCAGGACCTCAGCATCCTCAGCATTATTCAGAAAAACAACAAGGGAGTCATATTACTGGTGAACAAGTGGGACCTGGTTGAAAAAGACCAGCATAGCACAAAGCATTTAGAGGAGGAGATAAGGTCACGCACCGAGCCGTTCACCGATTACCCGATACTGTTCATCTCAGCAATAACCAAACAAAGGGTGCACAAAGTGCTTGAGCTGATCACTGAGGTCTATGAAAACAGGAGAAGAAAAATACCCACCTCAAAGCTGAACGAGGTGATGCTTAAGATAATAACTGAAACGCCTCCTCCCTCCCTTAAGGGCAAGCACGTCAAGATCAAATACGTTACCCAGATCCCTGCAGCATACCCGACCTTCGCCTTTTTCTGCAACTTCCCGCAGTATGTCATGGAATCGTATAAAAGGTTTGTCGAGAACAGGCTCAGGGAGAACTTCCAGCTAACCGGTGCCCCGGTGAAGATCTTTTTCAGAAAAAAATAGGTAAATTTGGTCTGATTTTTGATGGATTAAGAATCCGGAGAGTAATGAAAAGGTCAGTTTATATAATAATTGCGGCAGCGGTCATTATGACCGGGTCATGCAAACCCATCGGGAATCTTCCTGATGAACCGGCGATTGAATTCAGGGCCTTCACGGTCTTTGACACGATAGACATACTTGGTAACCCTGCCAAAGCCGGCGCTCTCAAATTCTACTTCGAAGACGGCGATGGCGATCTTGGACTTGATGCACCTGCTCAACCCGGCGACGACCCTGGGAGCAACCTCTTTCTAAGGCTTTACCGAAAAACCGGGAATAGCTTCGAGCTTGCCGGACCAACTGATCCGCTTTATCCCTCAAATTATCGCATACCTTACCTTGAGGCAGAGGGGCAGAACAAGATACTCAAAGGAACCATTGAAGTGACGCTGATCTATTTCCTGTACGGTACGAGCGATACACTCTATTACGACTTCTGGATAAGGGACCGCGGGGGGAATGAGAGCAACACCGACTCGACCTGCGTCTTTGTCATTACCGAAAACGGAACCTGCGGAACGGACTGATCAGACCCTGAGTCCCATAAAAAGGACATCATCAACCTGTTCATTGTCTCCCTGCCATTCAACAAAGAAGTCTTTTACCTGTCTGTTCTGCTGCTCCATCGGAAGTGGTGCAATCTCATCTATAAGACTGCGCAGACGGCTGATCTTCATTTTTTTGGCTCCTTGTCCGCCAAACTGGTCACAGTAACCGTCAGTGAAAAGATAAACCACATCTCCCTCCCTGAGGTGATACTCCTGGTCATCATAGAACTTCTCGGTCACTGACTCCCCTCCCACTGATGAACGGTTACCTCTCACATAATGCTGCTCCCCGTCAATTACAAGGATCACCGGCCGCATCGCAGAAGAGAAAACCAGCTGCCTCGTCTTAAGATTGAATTCGCACACCACTATGTCCATCCCGTCATTTGATGCCTCCACCTCCGTGTTCTGGTTCAGGGTGGAAAAGATCTGTCTGTCAAGTTCATGAAGCACCTGCGAGGGCCTTGTGATCTTCTTGACCGTGATTATATCCTGCAGCAGTGCCGTACCTATCATTGACATGAAGGCTCCCGGAACCCCGTGACCGGTAGAGTCGGAACAGACCAGGACAAACCTGTCCTTGTCAATCCAGTCAAACCAGTAGAAATCACCGCTGACGATGTCGCGGGGCTGGAAAAAGACGAAAGCCTCCCTGAAGACCGTTCCCAGGCGTGAGGTATCGGGCAGCACGCTGGTCTGTATTCGTTTGGCGTACTTGATGCTCTCGGTAATGTCCAGGTTCTTCTGTGAAAGCTCCTCCTTCTGCTCGTATACCTCGGCTGTTCGCTTCTGCAATTCACTCTCGAGGTACTCGCGCTGTTTCCTGTGAGCCCTCTCCCTGAGCCTGATAATGATATATACCATGGTTGCCAGCAGTGCCAGTACCGAGAATATGAACCACCACTTCCGGGTAAAAGGCTTCTCTATCACGATGCTGAATGATACGGAGGCTGCGTTGTCAGGGTCATCGCGGGTCATAGCCTCAACATTGAACCTGTAATGACCGCTGCTGAGACTGTATATCACTGAAGACCGGTCAGAAGTCACATCACCCCATTCCTCGTCGACATTCTCCATCCTGGTCCTGAAAACGACATTGAGCGGGTCACGCAGCGAGATGCCGGCATAGTTGACCCTGACTGAATATGATGATCTGTAAGGAAGGTTGTATAGACTCACGGTAGGGGTATTCGACGCCATTGATCACAACCGAGATAATGGCTGCCTGCGGTGGCACGGACATCTTCTGTTCCATGGCAGGGTTATAGGCCACGATGCCTTCGGTGGTACCGACATAGACAGAACCATCGGCCGTCTGTGCCATTGCATTTGCCATGCAATCACCCCTTACTCCGAACTCCGTGCTGAATGACCTGACGGAACCGGTGGCAGGGTTGATGATTGAAAATCCCTTTTCATGCCCTGTCCATATCCTGCCGTCGGCAGCAATAAGGGTGCTGTAGCAGAAGTTAGTCAGCAAACCGTCAGCCACGGTATAGTTGAGCAGTGTGTCACCGGCAAAGAGGAAGAGCCCGTTTCCGTAGGTCCCCGCACAGATGGTACGGTCAGCTGCGACTGATATGCTGCGGATGTTCGTTACCATGGTCCCTTCCATTACCATGCCTTCAGTACGGACGCCACCGGTAACATGTATATAGCAAAGTCTGTCAGTCTTTGTAGCCACAAGTACCTCTCCCGCTCTGTTGACAACCACCTGTGCAACATTATTGTGCGGAAGCATCTCCCAGGTGGTATAGGCGGCTTTCTGTCCTCCTGTTTCCCTGTCAAGCAGCACGACCCCGTCAAGGGTGGCGATCCAGATGTTGTCTGTCTCAACAGCTACGGAGTTGATACGGTTCTGCCCGGGGTTACCGGAGCGGTAGAACTGCTTGAGCAATCCGTCAGGTTTCATTACCCACAATCCGTCACTCACTGTTCCTGCCCAGATGTTCCCGCGGTCATCGGTTGCCCACGAGGCAATGCCTGACCCGCCGGTTCTGCTGGCAAGGGGGCGGTAATTAGAGAAGCTGCCGCTCGCTGCATTGAAATCGTAGAGGCCGTTCCTTGTGCCCATCACTACCTGGTCTCCGATAGTCCCGATAAAGTTTATCTCCCTGTTTGCCTCGGGCTTATGGAAGGAGAATGCGTTGGTCGTAACTGCAGCCAGTCCGCTGTTGTAAAGGCCGATCCACAGGTTCTCTTCACGGTCGCTGAAGATGGTCCGGATGTTGTTGTCAGCCAGTCCTGACGTGATATCATAAACCGCAGTCGTCTCTATTTCAGAGAAGTCCGGGCTGAATTTCACCTTCATAACCCCAGCCTCCTGTGTGGCAATCATCAGACTCCTGTCGTCTCCGGCTATCAGCGCAGGAATGCGCATGTTCATGAATAGGGTGTCGCCGACAGATGTCGCTGCAAGCGTGCCGTTGACCCGCCTGATCATGAAGAGTCCGGCATAATCGGTTCCTGCAAACCATGTATCATCATCCATCTGCCTGATGGTATGAACCCAGGTATATTCAAGTTCAGGGAAGTTGAGCTTTTCAACCATCTTGTCACCTGAAAGGGTGCACAGGCGCAGGTTATCCTGTGTGGCAACCAGGATTGTTCCGGCACCGTCAAAGGAGATGTCGAAAACAACATATCCCTCAGGCATGGAGAGCCTGGTGATCTTCTCTCCACCGCCGGCATCAGCCAGGTAGATCCCTTTCGTCTGGGTGATGATCCATATTTTTCTGTCAGGTCCCTCAGTAATGCGGTTTATCCTGTCAGACTCAGGAAGAGCCTTGTGCACAAGTTGGCCTCCCTCGCTCCAGGTGAATAGCGAACCGTCAGTCAGACCTACCCACATGGTCCCCTCCCTGTCACAAAAGAGAGCATTGAGGTTACCGCGTGACTTTTTGTCGGGGAATCCCATCCGGTGAAAATCAAAACCGTCATACCTGAACAGATTCGAGTCAACACCTACCCACAGAAAACCGCTTTTATCCTGTTCAATAACATTCAGGTAACTTCCCGGAAGACCTGTGTTCTCATCATAGGTACGGTAACTGAAGGTCTGGGACTGTGCCCGGTTGGGGAACAGCACCTGCAAAATGGCTATGCAAAGTACTGCAATTAAGATACTTGCGCTTCTGAACATGCTTACTTCTTAGGTACTACCTTTATTCGTGGCTTATATACGGGGACCCCTCCGATAGGAGCGCTGAAGAACTGCAGGTTTTCACCGTACTGGTTTTCCACGGTCATAACAACGTTATTGTTCTTTACAAGTTCTCCCTTTCTCTTGTAGAAACGGAAGTCGAGTGACTTGCCTATCTCTGCCTCAAGAATAGGCATCCGTGATTCAGTCCAGTGGTCTTCGGCTGAGAGGGGCATTACCTGGCCCTTTCGCTCTACAGAGACGACGATGAAATCTCCGTCACTGTCCCAGTCAAAATTACTCTGCTGTATGTAAACACATCCGCTGTCAATATAAGGATAGATATGAGAAACGAATGAAGTGTCATTGTTGTTCCACATTCTGAAGGTGTATTCATAGGTGAAGGCATTGGCGCCCTCGATGGGAACATTGGTGTCAGGCCTCCTTGAAAGGGCATACCTGTAGAGATTTCCGTCATCACCCGTGACTCCGTCACATATGATCTTGAAGACATTGCTTGAGAACTTCGGGTAATATTCACCGTCGGCCGGATTGAACGGTCCGAACGTGAACCAGCGTTCATCAAGCTTGATATCCATTCCAAACGTGCGCGTGGCAAGAAGTGTTCCGCTCTTATAGTTGCCTGTGGGGCTGATGCCCTTGGCATCGGGGTGGGTATAGCATCCCTTCCCTCCGTAGACCGAATAGACCATCCTGGTGTCCCAGAAATTGTTCAGCTCATCGGTTTTGCCTCCAATGTCCGGGTCATAAATCCTGATATAGAAGGGATCCTTGTAGTCTTTCGGTATTGTAAAGAAGAATGTCTGGGAGAAGTCGTCATCACCCCATGATGTTGCGGCCTTCGGTCCGAAAGTGATCAGGAAGGGTACGTTCTCATCCGGACCCGGCACCTCCTGGGCATTAACCGGGGCAGGCGCGGCAGTAAGAATGGTAAGAATAAGTGACAGTATAATGCGGGTAACTCTCATTTTCGTTATCAAAAATAATCAATTTCCGTTTGCTTCAACTTCAATGTCCTTGCAGACACAAACCTCTCTCACAACACCGCCTGCTCCCGGGACGGAACTCACAATCAGCTGTACGTTATACCTCCCCGGCAACAGGAATGTCTTCGAGACCTCCAGTCCGGTGGCGATTGTCTCATCGCCGAAGTTCCAGTAGTACTTGCCTATATCCATCCCCGGCAGGTAAGTGTCTCCGGCTTTAAGCACCAGCTTCTCTCCCGCCCTGATCTTGTCAGGTGCAGTAATCACCGGCTGTTCAATATCTGTTATCTCAAGTTCATAGGAGGCCTGTCTCTTTTCGATGCCTCCTGTGATGAGGTTCACTATGTCAAGGGTCACATCATATACTCCCGGTCCCTTATAGCAGTGCTCAGCCGTTATGCCTGCAGCCCTGGTTCCGTCACCGAAATCCCACTCCCACCGGAAACCTGTTTTCATTGTATCCTGTCTGAGGGCATTCTCTTCGATGAACTCGTAGCAGTAGTTGTTATTCCGGAGGGTATCGCACGCAGACCAGCGTATGATTGTTGATGCAAACCGGTAAATATCGTCACTGTAATTATGGCGGTTCGAGGAAAAATAACCCTGTAACCCGCCCTGAACGGTATAGAATGCAAAATCATCAGCCTCTGAGTTAATAGGCTCATCGAGAACGACAGGCTTTGTCCACGACCCGAAAACCAGGTTTGAAAACCAGATATCCAGGCCACCCATTCCACCCGATCGGTCAGATGCAAAATAGAGCCTCCCGGAACTGTGGAGGAAGGGATGTATCTCGGCATCAGCACTGTTCACGGTGTTCCCCAGGTTGGAAGGAGCTGACCATTTGCCGTCAATACTCTCACACATGTAAATGTCATATTTCCCCAGGCTGCCCGGCATGTCAGAGCAGAAGAAGAGGTACCTGCCGTCTGCCGATACATAGGGGTATGAGAGGTTGTATTCCGGGTTGTTGTACTCAAACGGTTGAATATCCGTCCATTGAGAGCCGGTTCGCCCGGCGGTGAAGAGGCCCAGCCGGTTAGGCTGTTTCTTCCCCAGCTTGCGGCCCGGAGAATAATTCCTTGTAAAATAGAGGGTGTTGCCGTCCGTAGTTACAGACGCCGGCCCTATATTGGCATCATTCCCGAGGTTAGTGGCGAAACGAACCGGCTTATCAGGTTCACCGCCGGCATTGAAGCGAGCAAAATAGAGTTCATACAGCCGGATACCCTCAAGGTTTTTCTTCGTCAGAAAAGGATTGGTTTTCCTGTTCGAACAGAACAGTATACCGTCACTGAGTATCACCGGGGCCATGTCATCCGAGCCTGACGAAATCCCTGTAACCTTTGAAATCTCGAAAACACCCTTCCCCTGTCCGTTCAATTGCGGGAGAGCGGCAAGAAAAATTATTGCCGTGACACCTGTATATTTCAGAAGCCTCTTCATCTCATCAGAAATACCTTGGTGAAGTTGCACTTACTGAATACTCAAACTCATATCTCAGTGACACTTCATGAGTCCCTGAGGTGTAACTGTTCAGGTGCCCCAGCTGGTAGTCAAAGGAGTATCCCAGCTTCAACTGGGGGGTGACCTGCAGGTCAAGCAGCGCCACGGCGGCCTTCTCGGCAATCCTGTATGAGCCTCCAATCCAGAGGAGGTCAGCAATTATCATGTTTACATTCAGGTCTGCTTCCAGCGGCTCCGCAAATGAATATCTTACAAGCACAGAGGGTTTGAGCTTGAAACCGTCGGAAAAACTTATCAGGGTCCCGGTAAGGAAGTATGTCTTGAACATCCCGAAATCGGGAGAGACCGCAGACTGATCTGTTACACTACTGACGTAGGTAAGGATCGAAGGCACTGACAATCCGGCAAAGAACCTGTCAGTATAGTAGTATAACCCGGCTCCAATATTGGGCATTGTGTAGCGTATGTCTCCCGTCAGGAGCGGATCCTGCGGATTGCCGTCAGGGAAACGGAGGTTATTGTAATTAGTATTGCTCAGGTCAGCTCCCGCCTTCAGACCCATGGAAAGCTTGCCCTTTCCTACGCGGACGTTATAGGCATAGAACCCGTACAGACCAACATTTTTTGTCACCCCGTAGGTAAGGTATTCAGCCACAAACCCCAGTGCCACTTTCTCACGTTTGTTCACAGGACTGTGCAGCGACAGGTTCTGGAACTGGGGAGCCCCGACAATACGTGCCCACTGCTTACGGTAGGACAGGTTCGCGCTGAGGGCGCCGCGGGTGCCAGCATAAGCCGGATTGATGATCAGCCCGTTGGTCAGGTACTGGCTCGTTATGGGTGTTTGCTGCGCAGAGAGAGCCTGCTGAAGAGCAATAGCAAGAACAAGTATTATGTATCCCCTGCCCCTCATGCTATCTTTTCAGAATTAAGAAACCGCTGATGTTGGCCGTGTACGTTGGCACACTCATATCCTGAGCGCCCTTTATAGTCAGAAGGAAATAATAAGTGCCCTCCGGAACCTCATTCCCGCTCAGGTCGAGACCGGTCCATGCGCCTATAGGGTCATCACTCCGGTAATCGAGTGATCTGTATACGACGGCACCGCCTGTATTAATAATAACAAGCTCGTTATAGGTATACTCAAGCCCTTCAATATTGAAGTAATCATTTATTCCGTCACCGTTCGGCGTCACTCCCTGGGGTATGATGAGCTCAGGCACCGTAAGGGTCACCGGTACTTCAGCTGCAACGCACTGTCCGTTAGTCACCGATAAGATGAATGTATTGTCTCCGAAGCCAAGCTTCCTCACCTCGGTTGTCTTTTCACCGGGAGTTGAAAAGACGGGGTCGCCCTTACCGGCTGCAAAGTCATAACTCCATGATGCAATTCCCTCCCCTTCAAAGCTGCCCTCAAGCAGGGCGGCAAACTGATAGGGAAGCAGTGTCATGTCGGTACCGGCGCTGATATTTGTGGGCATGATGTCAACCGTTACCGTGACCGGGGCAGAGACAGAGGTACAACAGTCATTCTCTCCTGAAAATACGTTCCTCCTGAACTGTGTTGTGCCGTCAAGTACTGGTGGCTGATAGCTTGCTGTTGTATTTGCTCCGGGAGCATTTGTCCAGGCAGGAGCTGAGCCGGCTTTGCTCTCCCACAGGTACCGGAAAATGCCGTCACCGCCACCCGGAGCGCTTCCTGACAGCGCCGCCGGCGACTGGGTATTGCATACCGTCTGGTTTGCAGTGATGGTGTTTCCCGTTATCAGGGGAAGGACGGTTATCCTGAAGACTGAGTTCTCTGAGCAGGCCCCGGAGGTTACAGTCCTGCTAAACCAGGTGGTGGCCGTAAGGTTACCCGGCTGGTATTCCGGCGTGGTGGCGCTCAGCCCGGTAAATGTCACATTGTCAGTAGAGGAGGCCCATGAATAGGCATAGGTGCCGAGACCTCCGGCAGGTGTGCCTGAGAGCAGGGCGGGAGCCGTGCCGGTGCATATTGTATCGTGACCCTGCGCAGGCAACCCGATGGCGAATACTGTGATCCGCGGGTCAACGGTGATCTTTATGTCATTGCTGGTGCTGGTGCATGCAGAGGAGGTGACGACACGCCTGTACCAGGTGCTGGCGGTGAGAGCTGTGCCGGGAAAATCCTCAGTGGTTGCACCCGGGATATTCAGAAATGCCGTGCCGTTGATGCTGTTCATCCACTGATAGGTATAGGTACCCGCTCCTGCGCCGTTGGCAGGGAGGGTCCCGTCGAGGGTGGCGGGAGCCGAGCCCTCACAGATGGTCTGTGCAGCAGAAATGATATTGTTGGTTATTGAGGGATGAGCTACCAGCTGAACCGTATTGCTGACCGACTGGCAGGTGTTGTTCAGTCCGCTATAGACCATCCGCCGGTACCAGGTCGTCCCTGGGGAATCATCCTGCGGGTCATAGTTCAGACCGTTATTGGGCGCGGCAGCAGAAGACCAGCTGCTGTTGTCAGGGCTGCTCATCCACTGGTAGGTGTATGACGGCGAGGCTCCGCCACCGGGAGTGGTGCCTGTAAGGTTGCTGAAGAGAGTGCCCTCGCAGATGGCCTGATCAGCCGTTACGGTGTTGCCGGTGATCGACGGCAAAATGGTGATGGCGACCGGGGTGCTTATGTCAGTGCAGGCACCTGAACTGACAACCCTGTGATAGTATGATGAGGCTGTAAGGGGCTGCGGATCATACTTGGGATTGGTATAGGTGCCGGAGGCATTGCTCCAGGTAACGTTATCAGGGCTCTGTTCCCATAAATAGTGATAGAGGCCCGTTCCTCCTGCCGGTCCGGCGTTGAGCTGATAGAGGGCATGTGGGTCCTGGTTATAGCAGAGCGTAGTGTCTGCCCCAACGAGGTTGCCGGTAATGCGCGGATGGACAATGATACGGACAGCCTTACTGATATCAGTGATACCGGCGCCGTCGCTGACCACCCTCCGGAACCAGAGCGATACCGCCTCGGTTGATGCCGGGGTGTAGGCAATGGCTGTTCCCGGCACATCGGACCAGTTGCTGTTGTCATAGCTTTTTTGCCACTGGTAGGTGTACGTGCCACTGCCTCCCGCGGGCCTGGTGCCTGTCATTCCGGGCGGGATCATGCCCTCGCATATCGAGTCGAGCATCATCAGGTTATGAGAAACATATATCTCATTGAACAGGAATCCGTTTAGTGGGAGGTTCAGGTTACTCCTTATGGTACCGGGCAAACCGTCCTTGTTGGGGTCACCGGCGCTGTGTATGCCTCCCTGGCCGCCGGCCACGGTTGCGCTGCCCGGGAAGGCTCCGGCAGTCCAGATAAGACCGCCTCCTCCACCTCCGCCGGCGCCGTTCTGATTGACATTGTCGCCTCCTTTGCCTCCATCGGCATTAAGCACGGGAGTGGTCGCAAAATATCTTGTGCTTATTGCCACTGAGCCACCGGCACCGCCGCCTGCGGCCCCGCTGCTGACAGCCGTGTTGTTGCTGCCGTTGCCTCCGCTGGCGGTTATCAGTCTCCCGTTACCCCTGATGGTGTCAGCGTGAATTATTATTATTCCCCCACCTTCTCCTCCGTCTGAGGTGGAGGGTACGGTAAGCCATACCGAAGCTCCACCGCCGCCGCCTAAAAAGAGTCCGTTATTTAATGTAGGGTACGGTGTGACGGGAAAGCCGCCACGGCCTCCGGGGAGGAGACCGCTGCAGATATCCGGGGCTATTTCATTGTCACCCACGCTGCCGGCACCATAGTTGGAACCGCCGCCACCACCCGAGTAACGACCGTTACCCCCTCCTCCGCCGGTCATATTCGCTCCCTTACCACGCATGAAATCAGGGTACAGAGGCAGATCACCCGCAGTACGGAAACCAATGCCCTCGCCCTTGTAACCCGCTGCCTTCGACGTGATCCGGTATGATTCATAACTCATGGTATCATCAGATCTCTGGCAGAAGCCGTTCCCCTGCGAAGCAATGCCGCCCGTGAAGCCCTTGCCGGTCAGATTGATGTCAGCATTCAGTGTGAGCACTCCCTTGACCATAAAGGCAAGAACGCCGCCCTTTGCTGATGCAGAATCCCAGGCCTGGCAGGTAAGCTCGGTGTTAACAACCGCATTTCTGTATGACCTTACCTTTATCAACTGTACCTTCGCCGTTGCACTGTAGGCATTCAGGAGGAGACGGCTGAACGAGACAGTCCTGCTTACACTGTTTATCGATGATATTATTAGAATTTCATACCTCCCCGGAGTGCCCTCCACGTTCTGATAATTCCCCTGCAGAGCAACCCCGGCATTGATCCTGACCCCGTTCATCTGCATCACCATGACGGTATCGTCAACTGCAAATCCTGACAGGTCGTCAACTATGACGAAGTCTGCACCAACGGAAGTTACCCTTGCATACCTGTTAATATTTCCCGTGACAAGAGGTGTTTGTGCTGAAAGGAAAACGCCCCCACCGGTTATCAGAAGAAGGAAAATCGTAAGATAACACCTGGCTATTTCAGACAATCTTTGGGGCATTGTGAGGCTTATGATCTGCTAATTTACGTATTATATAACTCAAAAGTTGCCTGATTATTTTAGATGCCTTCCGTGCCGTCGCGCTCAACAGTATAGAGCAACGGCAGCTCAACCGTAAAAGTAGTGCCCTTATCATGCTCAGTATCAAACCAGACTGCCCCTCCGGCCGTCTCTGCATAACGCTTGACAATCGACAGGCCAAGCCCCATTCCTGACGATTTTGTAGTAAAATTAGGTGTAAACATCCTGGGCGACAGCTCGTCGCTGATGCCCGTTCCGTTATCAATAAACCGTATCTGAACCTTGTCTCCGGACTCTGCAACAACAATCCTTACCACACCCTTCCTGTCGGAGGGTATTGCCTGCAGTGCGTTCTTGAGCAGATTGGAGAATATCCCGTTCAGATGTTCCCTGTCAGCCATGACCATGGCCTTGCTTATATTGCCGGTCTCGAGTGTGATGGTGGCATTCACTGATGTGCCGAACATGCCAAGTGTGATCTTCAGCTGTGCAATGACATCAACTTCAGCCGGTTCGGCTCCCGGGAGCCTGGCAAAATAGGAGAAGGCTGATGCAATGTTTGACAGGTTGTCAATATATTCTATCTGGTTGTCAGTGAAACTCCTGAGTTTTCCGTCAAAATCAGGCACCTTGTCTGTCCACCATTTATGCAGCTGCTGTACATTGAGCTTCATCGGCGTCAGCGGGTTCTTTATCTCATGTGCGATCTGCCTGGCCATCTCACGCCAGGCCATCTCACGTTCAGTGCGGGCAAGCTTGCCTGCACTCTCCTCCAGTTCGTCCGTCATACGGTTGTACTGCTTCACCAGTTCGCCGACCTCATCACGACTGCTGTAGCTGATATGCTCGTTCTTCCTGCCGTAAGCCACGGAGGCCATGGCCTGCTGGAGCATGTTGAGCGGTGAGGTTATCCTTTCACTGAGAAAAACAGCAACCCACATCATCAGCACAAGGAACAGCAGGGTGAAATTGATGAGTGTGACAACCAGGTTGGATACCTCGCGGGTAAGAAGATTCTGCATTGCAAAATAAGGCACATTGAGATAGGCAAGCAGCTCGTTTTCGCTGTTGTAAAAGGGAAGGTACGCCGACAGGTATCTCAGCTCACCAATGGTCTCATCCCCAATATATTCTTCCTTTCCCTCTTCAGTCAGAACGCCGTAGGCAACGGGGTCAATCATGCTTCCCTGGAGGTTGCGGGCAAAGACCTCCGGACGTGAGGTGGCAAGGAGCATGCCTGATGGTGAGTAGAGATTGATGTCAGTGAAAAAGACATTTGAGAATTTCACCAGCAGCTGATTAAGGTTTGGATAATCTGCCGTCTGCCATCCGCCATCGAGTGTCTGCTCTGACGAGAGCTTGTGCTCAAGCTCAATGGAGAGCGAAGTGGCCTTTTCACGTATGATCCTTGTATGGTTGGATCTGAACTGGCTGGTGCTCAGCATCAGCGCCCCCGCAATAATAATTATAAAGACAACGGACAGTACCGCCGCGAAGGAGAGCTGGAGCCTCCTCCGGAAGGTGCCAAAGTTCAGCAGCTCGGCCGGGTGCCTTGTGAATACAATGAGGGTTGCAAATGAGAAGATCAGGATGATGATGAAAAGATATGCAAACGTAATCACCCGGTCCATAAAGGTTACATCCTCAGCGGAGAGAGCCAGTGTCATCTCATCACGATTGTAATAGAGATGTTTGTTTCCATTGGCTCTGGTGAACCGGTACTCATAACCTGATGCCAGGTCAGGAGCCAGAAGATTATCGAAGGGATAATCACCTGACCGAAGCACAAGCTCACCATAGGCATATTTTGCATAGGAGATATCCTTCAGCCGGGGAAATCGCTGGTGACTTCCGTCAAGCAGGAGCTCGGGGTAACCGGCCAGGTAGGCTTCGATATGACTTACCACCTCGATGAACAATCCATTGGTGACCGACGGAGAGACATTATAAAATATCCTGGAGAAATACCAGGCGCGGCCAGACTGGTTATGCATGAACCAGAAGCCTGTGCCCGTAATTGTATCACCCTCATTCCTTATCCTGTTATCAAACCATGCAAAGCAATTGTCTGCCGAAGAGCCTGTTGAAGGAAGAGCGAGGGGCGAATCGTTCCGGCAGATTACAATATTGAGGTCATAGTTTTCCCAGTAACCGTTGAAATAATTGTCCTCCAGGTACCTGAAGACTCTGTTGATATCGGTGGCTGTAATACTCTCGATGGAGATCATCCCCTTCAGGAGAGTGTCACTGTTCAGTGAAGGCCACATGTCCATCAGCATTCCCTCTGCCACCATATCATTGTCATTGGCCAGCGATATGGCCATCACTTTCATGTTACTGTCCTCCCTGATGTCAGTGTATCTTATCACCAGTGATGTGGTGAAGATGGCTGTAATAACGGAGAAGAGGACGATCATGGAGACGTCAGAGGCAGACCTTCTCTGCCACAGGATGACCGTGAAGAGAAGCATTATGACGTAAACAATTCCCTGTATGCTGCAGTGACTCAGCAGAAGGCAGGTCAGCGGCAGGACGAGTGACGCCATACAGATCGTAAGGAGACTCCTTTTCAGCGGCCACTCCTTCATCATCCTGCCGGCCCGGAGGAAAAGAATCACCGGCACCGTAAAAAGCAGCATGACAGTAATGAAGCCGGCCAGGCTCATAAAACTCATGTCAAGGATCTTGAATGCCTCGAAGTTTATGGCAGAGTTAAGCACCAGGTCCCTCAGCAATGCCTCTCCTGCTATGAAGCCTGCATATCCTGCTACGATGAATGCAGCGGGAGCCGCCAGCGCCCGGTATCCCCCTCCGTCGCGTGGAGAATTGAACGATCTGCTTCGGAAAATAAGCTTCAGTCCTGATACTATCAGGAGCGCCAGCAACATCGCATGCCCCACTGAGGGCAGCAGGCGGCCGGCCGACCAGAGGAAAGGCGAGAAGAGCTCAGTGGATCTTACCGAGGGTGGAATGCCTGTAAGCAATACTGTTGCATAGATAAGCGTCAGTGCACCAAATGCCAGGGCAATTGAAACTGCCTCTCCGGCACGACTGCCATAGTGCCCCGAGGCAAGTACTATCAGTCTGACCAGGAAGAACAGGAATAAAAACCATAGCAGTACCGGGATGATTATAAAGATGGTGTTAGGCTTTTTTTCCGGAAAGATCAGCCCGAAGTGAAACTCATTTTCAGATCCCATGACCCCGAACTCTGAGGCATCCTTATCAAAGGTAATGACGGCAGAAGAGGGCAGCCAGTATTGCTCGGAAAACCCTGACCGGAGGAGGTTGTTGACGATAGTATACTGCCTGTAGACCTTGATCAGCGCCAGCATCTCATAATCACCGAAATTCCTGTGCACGGGGATAAACCATTTGTTGCTCAGGAAGACAGGCTTGTGGGAGTCAAAACGCTCTTCATACGTGTCAGGGAAAGCGACGCTGTTGTTTGACCAGTATGCAATCTTCTCGTTCTTATAGACCAGGATGGTAATCCCGTCATCCAGCGCATCCCTGCCGGTATTGCTGCGGAACATCACCGAAGAATCGCCTGCCTCCTCAATCTCCCTCTCTACCTCTTCAAGCAGCAGGGCCGCCTGCTTTTCCAGTCCGGATAGTCTGGAATCAAGGCGTGAAGTCCTGAACTTCCATTCAAGATCACTGAAATAGAGTTGATCGGCTCCGACGGCCAGTGCGGCCGTCACCAGTAACGCGACAATGACTGTCCTGATATCCTTCAGTCTTCCCTTCATGATGTCATTCGTGATGATAGGGGTCTCCGGCTATTACCGAAAGTACCCTGTAAAGCTGTTCTGCGAACAATAATCGTACCACCTGGTGTGAAAAGGTGAGCTTTGAAAGTGAGATAAGGTGATCAGCCCTGGCGGTTACAGACGGGTCAAATCCCCATGGCCCGCCAACGACGAAGACGATGCGCTTTTTCGGAAGTGACATCGTTGTACGCAACCATGCGGCCATTTCAATGGTTGAAAAGCTCCTGCCGCGCTCGTCAAGCAGCACCACATGATCATCGCTCTTAAAGCTGGAAAGCATCCTCTCCGCCTCCCTGGCCATCACCCTGTCAGCCGGGCTCTTGCCCGGGCTTTTGACATCAGGCAGGGTGACAATCTCGAAGCGGGCGTATTTTGAAATCCGCTTCTCATATTCCGCTACCCCGTCCCTGATCCAGGGCTGATCACTCTTTCCCGTCAGCATGAGAACCAGCTTCATCAATTCATCTCTGTTTGTTGAGTAAGGCAAATATAACAATTAAGGCCTTTAAAATCAGTGCCCGATGATCGTATTTAAAAGTGGTTCGGTTTTTGATAATAATAGTTAAATTTGCTATGTCCTTAGTTGTTTAGCATAAAGGAACTGAAATGAAAAGAAAGTCGATTGCGGCGGCCGTGGTGCTGTTCATCATCGTATCACTGCTTGCTGCACAGGAACAGCCCAGGATACCCTCGGGTATTGCCATTGCCTTCCGCACAGGGAGTGCTGCCGGGCTCTCCGAATATCTTAACAGCACCGTGGAGCTCGTTCTGCCTGACAAGGAGGATTTTTACAGCAAGAGTGTCGCAGAGACAATACTGAAGGATTTCTTCACCCGGTACCGCTCGCGCGAGTTCGTCATCAGGCACCAGGGCGCAAGGGGTGACGCCCAGTATGCGATTGCCAACCTTGAGACCGACAAGGGGCGTTTCCGGGTTTACTTCCTGCTCAAGAAGGTCGACGGCAACCCTCTCATACACCAGATAAGGATAGAGACAGAGAATGAGTGATCGCGACCTACGGTCATTTATACTTAATGCTCTCGCTGAAGATACCGGAAGCGGAGATCACAGCTCGCTCGCATCAATACCTGCTTCAGTAACCGGACGCGCCAGGCTCCTGGTAAAGGAGAACGGCATCATCGCCGGCCTGACCGTTGCCAGCGAGGTCTTCCTGATCACCGACCCTTCACTTGAAACCGAAATCCTGATCGAAGACGGGTCCCGCGTAACACACGGAGACATAGCCCTTACCGTTGCCGGCAGGGTGCATTCAATACTGCGCGCTGAAAGACTGGTTCTTAACATAATGCAGCGCATGAGCGGCATAGCCACGGCAACCGCTGCCTATGTAGAGAAGGTAAGCGGCACAAGGGCACGCATAACAGATACACGCAAGACAACACCCGGAATGAGGTCCCTTGAAAAGGAAGCCGTGCGCCTGGGCGGAGGAGTAAACCACCGGATGGGGCTCTATGACATGATAATGCTCAAGGATAACCACGTTGATTATGCCGGGGGCATAACCGCTGCGGTGAGACGCACACAGGAGTACCTCAGGAAGCACAAACTGCCTCTGAAGATAGAGGTGGAATCGCGCAACTTAAATGAGGTTAGGGAGGTTCTTGAGGCGGGAGGCGTTGACCGGATCATGCTCGACAACTTTGACATTCCGGCCACCAGGGAGGCTGTTGCACTTATCGGAGGCAGGACGGAGACGGAATCGTCCGGAGGCATCACGCTGGCAAACGTGCGGGATTACGCACTGTGCGGCGTCGACTTCATATCAATAGGGGCTCTGACCCATCATATAAAAAGCCTTGACATGAGCCTGAAAGCCTACTGATAACCTTTATGAACGCCAGGGAGTCATTAATAGCAAAGACAAACGTAATAAGAAATGCACGGCTGCCCGGTTTCGAAGGAGCGCCGCTCGAACTGGTGGCCAGACTGATCGTACAAGGACTGTTCGGACGCGGTGTGCTGGTGACCAGAGCCTCCTCCATCGCCTTCAATATGCTGATGGCCCTGCTGCCGGCAACTATCTTTCTCTTTACGCTCATCCCCTTCATCCCCATTCCCAACTTTCAGACTGAACTGGTGCGGCTCTTTGAGAATATGTTCCCGGTGGCAGCATACAGTCTCCTTGAGACCACCATCGTTGACGTGATAACCAACAAAAGTGGGACCCTGCTGGTGCTGATGTTTATTGCAACCATTATATTCTCAACAAACGGTATACATGCACTGATGCACGCCTTCAATGTCTCAGCCCACGACTTTGAGAGCCGCTCATGGCTTCAGCAGAGGAAAATTGCCGTGTTTCTCCTGATCTTCATCCTTGTCATGTTCTACGCTTCAAGCGCACTGATCATTCTGAGCAGGTCAGTGGTGGACAGGCTGGTTGAGCTGGGCGTGCTGAAGCTCAATCTCGTCTACTATGTGATAATGGTCTTTAAGTGGATCCTGATAGTCGCCATGCTCTTCTTTGCCATCGCAACCATGTATTACCTCGTTCCCGCCAGGAAGAAGGACTTCAGGTACATCTCACCCGGGTCGATACTGGCGACAACGCTGTTTATCATCACCTCACTCGCCTTCTCTGCCTACGTGAACAACTTCGGCCAGTACAACAAGTTGTACGGTTCAATCGGGACGCTAATCATCATTCTGATCTGGCTCTACCTGAACTCCGTGGCTCTTTTGGTAGGCTTTGAGCTGAATGTCAGTATCAGGGCTGCGACCAGTGTAAACGGAAAAATTCCGGAACGGGAGCCTTAAAGCCTCTACCCGCAGTGAAGATGCTGTTTTACCAGCGCCGCTATCGCCTCGTTGTTGCCGTAGAGCTCCTCGCTCAGGTTCTTGTCATTGTATGACTTCAGCTTCGCCGCCAGGCTGTCAATCACCCCTGAGGGGAAGATACCCTCCTTTTCAAAGTGACTCCTCAGGCTGAGCAGCGCATCGGCAGAGTCCCAGCATGAGGCCGGAAGCGACTCGAGCTTCTTCGCCTCGGCCTTCTGCTTCTCCTTGAAGATATTGTAATCGACATACAGCCTCTCTGCCATCTCCAGCGCGCCGGGCATTTCGAGACCGTGCTGTATGGCCATGGCAATGCCTGCCAGCAGCATGTAGATGTCGGCTGAGCCGTCAGGCGAACGGAGCTCGACGGTCTGCCTTGAGATCTTGTCTGCCTCGCCTGACTGCTCGGCCGGGTTGGCATCATGGATCATCTGCGATGCGCCGAGCCAGCCCAGCGGGACCCTCACCAGCACCGACCGGTTGCGGTCGCCCCAGCATATGTTCGTCGGTGCCTCCTGGTGCGGCACCAGCCTCAGGTAAGAGGTCGGAATGGTGTTGCCGAAGGCCGTCAGCCCCTTGCTCAGATCGAGGATGCCGGCGATCATCTTCCGTGCGGTGTCACTCAGCTTTCCGTTCTCAATCATCACATTGCGGCCGTCCTTCTCAAGCATCAGGTGAATATGCATCCCTGATCCGGCCTTACCGACAGTGATCTTCGGGGCGAAGCTGATCTCCGCACCGTACTCATAACCCAGCATGCGCAGTATCCACTTGGCAATGATGATCTGCTCCACCGCCTGGTCGAGCGGCACATGGAGGAACTCAATCTCATGCTGCTCAAAGTCGTCGCCGTCCTTTGAGAAGCTCCCTACCTCAGAGTGACCGTACTTGATATGACACCCGGCCCGCGCACACAGCTCCAGCGCCTCAACACGCAGATCCTCAAACTTGGAGAACGGCTTCGACTGATGATATCCCTTCTGATCGAACAGAGGGTAGAGCTCATCGCTCACCGACCTGACATAGTATTCCAGTTCCCCCAGAGCCCTGATGGTGAACCCCGTGGCGGCAGTAAACCTCTTTATCGCTTTGCGAAGTATATATTCCGGCGAGCTTTCCAAAGGCTTCCCCTCTGAGTTGTAAAACGAACAGAGGATCTCAAGGGTAGGTGTCTGCGTGAACGGATTGACAAAGGCAGTGCGGTACCGCGGCATCACATAGAGGTCACTTGAACCTGCCTCGATAAAAGAAAAGAGGCTGGAACCGTCGACACGCTCACCGGCGGTGAGGATGGAAGCAAGATGATCACGGCTGTAAGGGACGAAATTCAGAGTCTTGAGCTTGCCGTCACCGGCCGCATACCTGAAGTTGACCATTTTTATGCCCTTGGCCTCGATGAACCTGATGATGTCATCAGAGGTGAACTGGTCAGCAGGCTTCCTCAGAAACTGCACAAGCTCATTGCGGCTCATAAGTATGTCATTGTTCATCCTTCGCTTCTTTTTAACGATGGGCAAATCTAAAAATTTCCGGATACAAAAAACAACACCTGTGTCATAATTGAATATACTCTTGCGGCGGGCAGGCCCTGTTGCAGATTTTTTTCTATTTTTGGTCCGCACAAAAGACCCGGATGAAAAAACTGATATTCATTGCCGCCATAATCGTGCTCTCATCATGCCACAGGGATAAGGGACTGGACTGGTTTTCAACCGGTAAGGCATCGGAGTATTTCAGACTGGTTGAAGAGGTTTGCAATAATGACAACGGGAGCCTCTGGGGAGAGAACCTGTACGGTCCGGTAATGTATGTTGATAACCGCAACAGGGCCATATATGCCAATATGGCTGACAGGGAGGACAATCTGAAGGCCCGTGATGGCATCTTCACAGGCGTGCTTCCCAAAGAGAGGATAATAACCAATAATATTATTGAGTTCGGGGGTGTCAAATATGCCATGGTGCCCCTCCCCGAAACGGAAGACCGCTACCGGATAATAACCCGCACCGTTCACAGCCTCTTCCATTGCTACCAGGACAGGCACGGGCTTAAACCATCGACATTCAGCACAAGGCACCTCAATGACAGGAATGCACGACTCTACCTGAAGCTCGAGTGGAAGGCCCTGACTTATGCCATTGGCACTGCCGGGGAGACACGCAACCAGGCCATACGCGACGCCCTGGTCTTCCGCGGTGCCAGGCGCGAGCTCTTCCCTGCAGCTATTGAAGATGAAAACAAGTTTGAAAACTACGAGGGACTGACCACTTTCACATACATCAAGCTCTGCAACACCGGTCCTGAAGAGATTCAAAAGAGGATCCTCGAGTATCTTGACAGGATCTACCAGAACAATTCATACGCATGGGGATACGGATTTGTCCATGGGGCCCTCTACGCCACTCTCCTTAATGACAAAGGCTTTGATTTCAAACAGATACAGCAGTCAGACTTTGACCTCGGCAAGGCTGCCCTGGAGGCTTACGGAGTCACTCTGCCAGTGGTCTGCCGGGATGTTGCCGGGTCACTGGCACTGAATTATGACATCCAGGCCATCAGGGCTGAGGAGAGCGAGCGCGAGGCTATGATCAATGAAAACACCCGCCGTATTGTAACAACATTCTGGGAAAAGCCCGTTGTGACTATCACCATGGAGAGTCCGAACTTCAGCTTTGAACCTGAGGACATCAATGCCCTGGACACCCTCGGTACGCTGTACGAGAGACTCCGCGTTTCAGACAACTGGGGCAGGCTGGCGGTAGACGAGGGCGGCGCCCTGCTCACCAATGACCTGCATCTGCTGCGGGTCAGCGCCAAAGACATTGTCGTTGATAAAAACCATATTTCCGGTGAAGGATGGCACCTGGTGCTTAATGACGGATGGCATGCAGTGCCTTCAGACGACGGCAGCTACACCATAAGGAAAAACTGATCTTTGCTCTGAGCCCTCCCGCTTTCGCAGGACTGCGTCGCTTTGCTCCTTGTGCGCTCTGAGCCCTGTTATCTGCCCCGCAGGTGGGCGAGGCTCTCCTTGAGCGTGGCAATCTTTGATCGTGAATCAGATTCCTTCTTCCTCTCCATGTTCAGAACCTTCTCCGGTGCATTGGCGACGAACTTTTCATTCGAGAGCTTCTGCATCACTGAGGCGAGGAATCCCTCGGTATAGGCAAGCTCCTCCTCCAGTTTTTTTATCTCCTCCTCATGGTCAATGCCGTCACTTAGCGGAACGAAGAACTCCGAGGTGTGTATCCTGAAGGAGGCGGCTCCTTCAACCTTGCCTTCAACGATGCGGATCTCCGAAAGATTGCACATGCGGATGATAACCTGGTCAAACTCGGTTCCGGTGGCACCGGCGGTGCCGGCAGCGCCAATGGTGCCGGCGGTGTCTGCGGCGCCGGCAGCGGTGCAGAGAACCAGCGGTTCGCGCATGGGTATGTTCCTCTCTTTTCTTATGGCCCGCACCGCGGTGACGATCTCGCGCACAGTGTCAAAGCGTGTCAGCATGCCCGCCTCGTAGGGTAGTGGGAGAGGCATTTTCTCAATCATTATGCTTTCCCCATCTTCCCTCTCAGCCAGCCTCTGCCAGATCTCCTCGGTGATGAAGGGCATAAAGGGATGGATGATCTTCATCATCATCCCGAATATTTCCAGGGTTTCACGGTGTGTCTTACCATCCATAGGCTTGCCGTATGCCGGCTTGATGATCTCGAGATACCACCCCGAGAAGTCATCCCAGAAGAGCTTGTAAGCCTGCATCAATGCATCGGAAATGCGGTAGCGCACGAAGCTGTCATCGATCTCAGCGAGGACCCTGTCAACGGTACCCTGCATCCATGTCACAGCTGCCTTCGAGGCGTCAGGCTGCCCGATGCTATCATCGGTGGGCATCGTTTTCACAAGGCGGAAGGCATTCCAGATCTTGTTGGCGAAGTTGCGGCCCTGCTCCGGCAGGCTGTCGTCATAAAGAAGGTCATTCCCCGCAGGTGAACAGAGGAGCATCCCTACCCTCACGCCGTCGGCTCCGTACTTCTCCATGAGGCTGATGGGGTCAGGAGAGTTGCCGAGCGACTTCGACATCTTCCGCTTCTGCTTGTCACGGACGAGGCCGGTGAGGTAGACATCACGGAAAGGCTCCCGTCCGCGGTACTCATACCCTGCAATGATCATCCTGGCAACCCAGAAGAACAGTATCTCAGGAGCAGTCACCAGTACATTCGAGGGATAATAGTAATTGATGTCCGCATTATCCGGGTCAGTGATGCCGTTAAAGCAGGTGTAGAGGCCATAGCCACGAAGAGAACCAGGTGTCGAGGACATCGTCATCCTGCCTGAGGTCTTCAGGCTTCAGGTCTTTCCTGCCGCTGGCTTTGCGGGCCAGTTTCAGAGCCTCCTCTTCGGTTTCGGCTACCACGAATTCATTATTGCTGTAGTAATATGCCGGTATGCGCTGGCCCCACCACAGCTGCCTGCTGATGCACCAGTCGCGAACATTCTCCATCCAGTGCCTGTAGACATTCCTGTACTTGTCAGGGAAGAGTCTCACCGTGTCATTCATGACCGCGTCAAGGGCAGGCTGCGAAAGGTCCTTCATGCTCAGAAACCACTGCAGTGACAGCTTGGGCTCAATGATAGCGTGGGTGCGTTCCGAGCGTCCTATCTTATTTATGTAATCCTCAACCTTAACGAGTGCACCTGTGCGTTCGCAGCTCCTCCTCGGCCAGCTTCCTGGCCTCAAAGCGGTCGGTGCCGATGAAGAGGCCGGCCTTCTCGCTCATTGTTCCGTTGTCATTGAAGATGTCAATGCTCTCAAGGTTGTACTTCACTCCTATCTCATAGTCGTTGATGTCATGCGCCGGGGTGATCTTCAGGCACCCGGTGCCGAACTCCTTGTCCACATAATCGTCGAAAATGAAAGGAACCTCGCGTCCGGTCATCGGGACAATGACATGCTTGCCCCTCATTTGAAGGTAGCGCTCATCCGTGGGATTGGCGCATACAGCAGTGTCTCCGAGGATGGTCTCGGGCCTGGTGGTGGCCACCATTATGTAACCATCTTCACCGACGATTTTATACCGTACATAATAGAGCTTCGACTTCTCCTCGGTATACACAACCTCCTCATCGGAGACGGCGGTGAGTGCCTGCGGGTCCCAGTTGACCATGCGCACTCCCCTGTAGATTAGACCCTTGTTGTATAGATCGACAAATACCTTTATTACTGAGCTGTAACGCTCATCATCCATTGTAAAGAGCGTGCGGTCCCAGTCGCATGATGCCCCGAGCCGCTTGAGCTGCTCGAGGATGATGCCCCCGTGCTTATGTGTCCACTCCCAGGCATGCCCGATGAACTCCTCCCTCGATATCGACTTCTTGTCAATCCCCTCGCTCTTCAGCTTGGCCACCACCTTGGCCTCGGTGGCGATGCTGGCATGGTCTGTGCCCGGCACCCAGCAGGCATTGAAGCCAAGCATGCGTGCACGCCTGATAAGCACATCCTGGGTGGTGTTGTTGAGCATGTGACCCATGTGAAGCACTCCCGTTACATTCGGTGGCGGGATGACAATGGTATAAGGCTGCCTGTGGTCAGGGACACTCCGGAAAAAGCCCTTATCCATCCAGTATTTGTACCATCTGTTCTCCGCTGCGGCGGGTTCATATTTCGAAGGAAGTGCAGTCATGGAATTTGTGATTGTCGATTTGCGATTTGCGATTTGGTGATGCAACTCGTATGTAAGGGGGCAAAATTAACATTTTGTTGCCATTATGGAAAAAGGAAGTGGGCTTAACCTTAAAAACCACTTCCATCGTGTACAGGAAAACAAGCTTATGCTGAGAATCCGGTTTAGTTGTGGAAAAGAGAGCAGGCTTATGCCGAAAATCATGGTTCATGAAAGTGAATTTGAATACATTTGTGCTTCATTATTTATAGGTTTTATATAAAGTAAGTCATGCCAAAGATCTCAGAAAAAGCCGGGAAGATGCCGGCATCGCCGATACGCAAGCTCGTACCCTATGCCGAGGAGGCCAAACGCCGGGGTGTAAAGGTCTATCACCTGAACATCGGGCAGCCTGATATACACACTCCCGAACTGGCGCTGCAGGCACTGAAGAACATGGAGCTGAAGGTCATTGAATACACTCACTCAGCCGGCAACGAGTCGTACCGCCGCAAGCTGGCTGAGAGCTACAGGAAGATTGGCGTCGATGTTGACCACACTGAGATCGTAGTCACCACCGGCGGCTCGGAGGCTGTTTTGTTCGCATTCATGTCGTGCCTCAACCCCGGCGAAGAGGTGATCACCTTTGAACCCTTCTACGCCAACTATAACGGTTTTGCCACCACTGCCGGAGTGACCATTACGCCGGTGAGATCATATATCGAAAATGACTTCGCGCTGCCTCCGATCAGCGAGATCGAAAAGATGATCACTACGAAGACAAAGGCTATCCTGATATGCAATCCCAACAATCCCACGGGCTCACTCTATTCACGTGAAGAGCTGATGCAGCTGCGTGACATAGTGAAGAAGCACGACCTCTTCCTTTTCTCCGACGAAGTCTACAGGGAGTTCTGCTACGGTGCCGAGCATTTTTCAGCAATGCAGCTTGAGGGAATACGGGAGAATGTCGTTTTGCTCGACTCCGTCTCCAAGCGCTACAGCATGTGCGGGGTGCGCATAGGTGCACTGATAACGCACAACAAGGAGGTGCTGGCCGCGGCCCTCAAGTTTGGCCAGGCGCGACTCTGCCCGCCGGGGCTGGGACAGCTCGTTGCCGAGGCTGCCATTGACACCCCGAAGGAATATTTCAGAGAGGTGTATGACGAATATATCGCCCGCACGCGACTTTATGGTCGATGCCCTGAACAGGATGCCGGGTGTCTACTGCCCGCTGCCGCGCGGCGCCTTCTATACGGTGGTGAAGCTGCCGATAGACGACTCCGACCGGTTTTCACAGTGGCTGCTTGAGGATTTCAGCTACAAGAACCAGACGGTGATGCTGGCCCCTGCCACAGGCTTCTACTTCACCCCCGGCGCCGGCAAGAATGAGGTGCGTGTAGCCTACGTGCTGAAGATCGACGATCTCCGCAATGCCATGGAGACACTGGCCGAGGCGCTGAAGGTCTACCCGGGGAGGGTTGAATGAGGAATTAAGAATTAATTCTTAATTATCAATTATATAGCAGGTATTTAGCCCTGATAACCATGAACTGATCCAGCCCCTCCTTCCATGTGGCCCTGATCTCTTCAGCGGTCATGCCCTGCATGATCTGCTCGCGAAGCGTGTTGCTGCCCGCCAGCGTGTCAAAATAACCGGTAAAGAAGCTCTCCTTCTCAGGATAGGCATTGTACGCGTCGATGATCCACCCGAGGTTCATCTCCGGCTTCGGTACGAGTCCGTCAGCCAGAGCGTTGTGCAGATCGAAGCCGTAACAGACCTGTTCGTTGTGCTTCGGCCTGGATGATCCGAACGAGGGCTGCGGCGTGAAGCTGAAGCCGGTGTCAGGCATCTTCGGTGCCCCAAGCACCTGGAACGGAAACTCCGTCCCCCTGCCGCACGAGAGCACCGTACCCTCGGCATAGCATAACGACGGATACAGATAAATTGAATTCATGTTGGGGAGGTTGGGCGACGGAATTACCGGAAGCTCATACATGGTTTCATGCGTATAGTTTTCGCACTTTATCACTGTCAGATCACATTTTATGCCTCCGGCAAGCCACCCCTCACCGTTGACCATGCCGGCATACTCCCCGAGGGTCATGCCGTGCACCACGGGAATGGGATGGATGCCTACAAAAGAGCGATAACGCGAAGTGTCAAGTATGGGTCCGTCAACATAATAACCGTTGGGGTTGGGACGGTCCATGACGATGAACGGCTTCCCGTTCTCGGCGCACGCCTCCATGACATAGCACATGGTGGTCAGGTAGGTGTAGAACCTCGTCCCCACATCCTGTATGTCAAAGATGACGATATCAATGCCTTCAAGGTCCTCCGGCGCAGGCTTTTTCTTGCTCCCGTAGAGACTTACTACATTGATGCCCGTGACGGGGTCAGCACCCGAGGTTATCACCGCGCCGGCATCAGCCAGATCCCTGAAGCCGTGCTCGGGAGCAAAGATCACTTTGATGTGAGCGCCGAGCGACAGCAGGGTATCAACCAGGTGTGTGCCTCCAACCATCGAGGTCTGGTTTGCCACAATGGCTACTGTCTTTCCATCAATCAATGGCAGATATTCACCGGTAAGTTCGGATCCGGTCATGAGCACCTGCTCCTTTTCACCGGCCGAACATGCCGCCCCGGCCATCACCGTCAGAAGTGTCAGAATGATAAGGTTCTTCATAATTTCCTTGTTTTCGGTAAAGATAAAAAAGCTGAGGACAATGACAAAAGAATCCCGGAAGCCATAGGACAGCAGCAAAAGTATCCCGGAAGCCTGCGACAGCAGCAAAAGAATCCCGGAAGCCAGCGACAATTGCCAAAGAACCCATCATGGTCCAGACATTGGTACTGAGAGTCTCCCTGCCATATACTCTCCCAATCTTAATGCATAATTTCTATCTCCCATTCTTAATTCTTAATTCTTCACTCTTAATTCTTAATTTTACGCCGATGTCCACCGGAACCTTCATAGCCCGGCGCCTGATAAAGGAACGCAACCAGGGCACTGCCTTCTCACGCCCCATAAACGTGATTGCCATCATCGGCATCGCCCTGGGCCTGGCGGTGATGATACTCGCCGTGGCCATCCTCACGGGCTTCAAGCAGCAGATACGCGATAAGGTAGCAGGCTTCGGGGCACACATCCAGGTGGTGAACTTCGACGCCAACATATCATACGAGACGGTCCCCGTCAGCTCCGCCCAGCCTTTTATTGAGAAACTGAATAACCGCCAGGGCATAAAGAACATCCAGGTCTTCGCCACAAAGGCAGGCATCATCAAGACCGATGATAATATCCAGGGAGTGGTGCTCAAGGGTATAGGGAGCGACTACGACTGGAGCTTCTTCAGATCGAACATGGTCGAAGGGGATGTTGTGACAGTAAATGATACCGCACGGACCGATAACGTTGTCATCTCAAAGAAGGTGGCTGACATGCTCGGCCTGAAACTGGGGGATTCCTTCTCGATGTTCTTCGTCCAGGACCCGCCCCGCATGCGCAAGTTCACAATCGAAGGGATCTATGAGACCAGCCTTGAGGAGTTTGACAAGACTTATCTTTTCTGCGACATCGGCCACATAAGAAGCCTGAACGGCTGGAATGAAGACCAGGTGAGCGGGTTTGAGATCTTCATCAACGACTTCGATAACCTTGACCTGATGACAGATATCGTTCGCGATGCCATAGGATACCGTGTGGCCGAGGAGGAGGAACAGCTAAAGGTTACCAACATCAGGGGCAGATATCCGCAGATATTCGACTGGCTTGGATTCCAGGACACGAACGTGATCATCATCCTGATACTCATGATACTTGTTGCAGGATTCAACATGATATCAGGACTGCTCATCCTGATCCTCGAAAAAACAAATATGATAGGAGTTCTTAAAGCCCTGGGCGCCGGGAACAAGATCATCCGTAACATATTCCTCTACCAGGCGGCATGGCTCACAGCCAAAGGACTCTTCTGGGGCAATATCATCGGCCTGGGACTGGCATATCTGCAACTGAAGACGGAAGTGATTTCCCTTGACCCATCATCATACTACCTGAAGAGCGTTCCTGTCAACCTTGACCCTCTCCATATCATCCTCCTTAATGCCGGAACGATGATAGCCATCATTCTGATGCTTCTTATACCCTCACAGCTCATCGCCCGGATCACACCTGTCAAGGCGATCAGATACGACTGATCTTCTGAACCTTACAAGCTTAATATTATTAACATTGCAACATTTTAATGCAAATGTCATTATTATCGGGTCATATTTATATTATAAACAGACATGCAGCAATTTCCATATAATTTTAAGCCCTCCGTATTAAAACAGGCTCGCGGTTAAAGTTGCGCAAACTTTCTTTATTTGGGCACTTCCATATCTCAAGGCTTCTGCTTAAATTGCAGTGACAATGTGCTGCCCAATGATCAGAATTGAACCGCGAAAGAATTACGAAAAGACCCGAGAGGAGATCGGTTATGTCAGCCGCAGTGAAGCGACACTTAATGATTATAAGCGGATAGGGTTCAAGTCGGGTCTTGAGGTTCATCAGCAGCTTAAGACAAAGAGCAAGCTCTTCTGCCGTTGTCCGGCCGGGATTTACCATGGTCACGACGAATTCGATGCGGAGGTCATACGCCACATGAGGCCCACACTCAGTGAGATGGGCGTCTATGACGGTACGGCCCTGATGGAGTTCAGAACACGCAAGGAGATCACCTATCGTTTGAACAACAAGACGGCATGCACGTATGAGGTTGACGACACTCCTCCCTTCCCCATTGATAACGAGGCGCTGGAGATTGCCATCAGCATCGCCCTTGCGGCAAGGATGAACATCGTGGGTGAGGTGCATATAACCAGGAAACAGTACCTCGACGGCAGCATCCCGACAGGCTTCCAGCGCTCTGCCATCATCAGCGTGGAGGGCGAGCTGCAGCTGAAAAACAAGAAGGTGCGTCTCATACAGCTGAGCCTCGAGGAGGATTCGTGCCGCGAGGTCTCCGACATAGGTCATAAACGAATATACAAAACAGACAGGCTGGGCATGCCGCTGATAGAGACGGTCACCTATCCCGACTGCCTCACCCCCGATGAGCTGGCCGAGGCTGCTGAATACATACGTTTCCTCAACAGGAGCACCGGGGATGTGCGCACCGGTATTGGCGCGGCCCGTGAGGATGTGAACGTAAGCTGCGAAGGGGGAAGCAGGGTGGAGATGAAAGGGGTGGCACACATAAAGTGGATACCGGAACTGTCTCATAACGAGTCTTTCAGACAGTATGCCCTGCTTAACATCCGCAGTAAGCTGCAGAAGCTGATCGCCGATCCGGATGGCTGGGCACTGAAGACCAGGGAGATCACAGATGCTGACATACAGCTTCATTTTGCACCGGCGCGGGCAGCGCTCGACCGTGGTGAGAGGGTCATTGCCCTCAACCTCCCGGGCTGCAGGAGCATCCTCTCACACTTCACCCAGCCGGGTCATGTGTTTGCCGATGAGATAAGTGACAGGCTGAAGGTGATAGCATGCATCGAGAAGCCCAACATGATCCACTCGGAGGAGATCGGAGAAAACAATTTCAATAACCTGTTCCCGGAGGTGGCCATATGGCTGTCGGCAGCACCTGATGACGCACAGATAATACTGTGGGGACCGGATGAGGATATACCCACTGCCCTTGAGACCGTGGAGGAGCGTATCCGCCTGGCCCTGGAGGGTGTCCCCAATGAGACACGCAAGACCTTTGAAGACGGCACAACGATGTTCGAAAGGGTGCTCCCCGGCCGTGACCGCATGTACCCTGACACCGACTCTCAACCGATTCCCGTTACAACGGAGATGCTTGAGAGGCTGGGCAGAGACCTGCCGGTGGATGTAGCGCACCGCTTCCGGCAGATGAAGGAGTGGAACATCCCCGAAGATGCATGGCACTACCTCCTGAGCAAGAACCTTGTGGCGCTCATCGAGAGAATAGGCAACGACTTCGGGTTCAGCCACCGCGAAGTGGGCGTTCTGATAGGACACCGTTTCCGCAGCCTTGAAGGACGAGGCAGGGTGGCACGCGGATTCAGCTACGAGAGGCTGTATGACCTGTTTGCCTTCCTTAAAGGAGAGGAGCTGCTGCCACCGGTGGCGCGACTGATGCTCCCGGGTGTAGTCGCAACCAGCGAGCCTGATTTTAAAAAGATCCTTTCTGAAACCGGCTATGTCCCGGCATCAATGACAGAGATAAAGGCCGAAGTGAAAGAGCTCGCAGAGAGATTTGAAGAGATATGCTTCAACGGCAACAGTGCGGCATCAGTCGACTGGATAATGGGACAGCTGCACATGAAGGCCATCGGCAAGCACAGGCTGTCTGAGGTCAGGGAAGAGGTGTCAGAAATTCTGGAGGTAAAATAAAGACGGCTATGGAGGTAAGAAAAGAGGTGTCGCAAATTCCGGAGGTTAACCAGAGATGGCTATGACGGAAGATTTTTTCCAGGGATATAAGGGCGAAGCGCTGGCACTGCTGAAGAAGTACAACGTCAGGGTGTGGGGCCAGGCCGAGATTGACACAACCCGCGGACTATTCAGTGGCACTGTCCTGCCGAGGTCGGAAAACAATGACGACCTCCATATAGTTATCAAGATTGAGAGCGGCTATAATATAGGAATAGACGTCACCACCGTCACCCGGATGACTGAGACCGGCTACAAAAAAGCCAACTACAAGATCCCCGAGAAGGAGTTCCCCTACTCCGACAACAAGCCCACGGTAAAGCTTCTGGGTACAGGTGGCACCATTGCCTCGAGGCTCGACTACCGCACCGGGGCTGTGATACCTGCCTTTTCGCCCGGCGAACTGTACGGTGCCGTACCTGAGCTGGCCGATGTCTGCAACATACATACAGAAAAACTCTTCGGCGTCTTCAGTGAGAACATGGGTCCTGACCAGTACATGACACTGGCGAAAGCCATCGGAAAGGAGATCGCTGAGGGTATTGACGGGATTGTAATAGGCCATGGCACCGACACTCTGCATCACACCGCCGCCGCACTCTCCTTCATGGTACAGAATCCCCCGGTGCCGATCATCCTGGTGGGCTCACAGCGTTCATCCGACAGACCTTCGTCAGATGCCGCCCTGAACCTGATACACGCTGCCACGGCAGCCGGACACGGTGACATCGCCGAGGTGATGGTCTGCATGTTCGGCCCCACGAGCGACGAGTACGGATTCCTCCACCGCGGCACCAGGGTGCGCAAGATGCACAGCTCCTACAGGTCGACATTCAGAACCATCGGCGACACACCGGTGGCCACCGTCAGGCGCGGGGAGGTGAAACCGATGAAGACCGGTTACAACCCGCGGCGCAAAGACCGCGATGTCACAATAATGCCTTATTTCAACGAGAATGTGACAATGATCTACTTCTATCCCCACATGAAGGTAGACATGTTCCATTCACTCATCGACATGGGCTACAAGGGAATTATCATTGTAGGTACGGGACTCGGACATGTCAACAGGGAGCTCTACCCGGCCATTGAACGCGCACAGAAGGAGAATGTGCGCGGTCTATATGACCCTGCAGACCATCTGGGGATACGTGCATATGTTCGTCTATGAGACCGGCCGTGACATGATGGCCAAGGGAGTTATCCCGCTGGGGAATATGCTTGCCCGAGGTGGCCTGGGCCAAGCTGGGCTGGGCACTTGGACAGACAGATGACCTGGAGGAGGTCAGGAAGATTATGCTGACACCGGTAAACGATGAGATAACCGAGCGCGAACCCTACAACGGCTACCTGGTCTACCAGGGCGGCGTTCCCGAGGTGGAGGAGTTCATCCGCCGGGTCCACAAATAGCAGTATTCAGTCGGCAGTCCACAGTCCACAGTCATCAGTCGGTTGAGTAATCCACATTGAAACTGAGGAGCATAGCCTGTACTCGAGGATTTCTCATTGACTGGAAGATCTGAAGACTGAGACTGAAGACCTCTTCCTATGCTACTTACTTACTTAATATTCTTATAGTGCTCGTAGCGCTCGAGGATGTCAGCCACATACGCATTCACCGCCACACCCTGCTTCAGCCTGCCGTTCCGCACCACGGGATCACCGTAGAAGATGGGATCTGACTTGCGCTCAAGAAACAGTGAAACATTGTTTTCCCACTTACCCGGATTGAGCCCGTTCTTCTCGGCCAGCTTCATGGCGTCAAGCACATGACCGTGACCGGCATTGTAGGATGCCAGGATGAACTTAATCCTCTCATCGGGATCAGACACCCTGTCGATTGAAAAGCCTGTCAAGCATCCTGATATAACTGACTGCCTGCATGAATATTATTGTCAACCGACCTGTGTAACGTCAAAGCCGAAGTACCTGCCCGTCTCCGGCATCACCTGCATCAGGCCGTAGGCCCCGACCGGGGATATCACCGATGGGTTGAACCTCGACTCCTGGTAGATGAGTGACGCTACAAGACGCCAGTCCCAGCCTATGCTGTCACTGTAACTCCTGATGATATCATCAAACGGAGATACCTTGCCGGTGTAGGTGGCAAAAGTACTCCGACGAGGCCATTCGTGCCGAACGTGATCCCTGAAGTATTTCGTCTCCAGCCTTGCATACTCGCGCGTGGTTTTGAAACCTGTTATCCAGCTGTTAAGCTCTTCGAGCAGGGCATCTGGTTCCATCCTTGCGTACGCTCCAGGCCATGTTCTGCGGAAAACTCACCGGAGTTGAGAGATCAAGGTCGCGTGAAGAGTGACCCGATGATGTTCGCATGTACTCGTCACAAACGGTATACTCTATCTCTCCGCGGCCACCTGGCGCGCAAGCTCCTCGGCATCATAAGGTACCTCTATGATACCTATATCCATGCCCGACTCACGCTCGAGGCTGTAAAGCCGCTGGGCATATGACGATCCCTTCTGCACATATACTGTCTTTCCTGCAAGGTCAAGCTGGTTCCTGACCAGTTTCGCTCTCAATTGCATCTGCAGTCATCCTTCCCCATCCGTTCGGGCTTGCGCTGAACCAGCACCTCAGTAGTCTGCATGATCGGCTCAGTGAAACGCATCATCTCCTTCCGGTCAGCGCATTACTGATAAGCCCGATGGCTACCAGGTCGACCTCACCCGTGCGGCAGATACTCAGAGGGCCTCATCAATATCATTACTCGTAATGATCTCAAGTTCAAGCTCTAAATAATCAGCAAACTTTTTGAGTAACTCGAAATGAAAGCCCATCGGCTCTCCCTTGTATATGAAGTAGCTCGTTTGATTAATGTTCGTCACCGCCCTGATCTTTCCGTCGGCGAGGATTGCATCAAGATCACGCGGCGGCGCAGGAACAGCTGGAAACCGTCCTGTTCTCCTGTTCGCAGGAGATGACTGACAGAACAACAATAAATAAGAACGAAATAAACTTCCTCAATATACTAAACAAATTAGTCCGACAATCTAACAATCCTCTACCGGATATGTTCGCGCCGCAAAGATACTATTTTTTATTAATCATAGAATGTCCAGGCCAGTCCGTACCTTATCATCCTGATATTCAGCGGATAACCTGGGATAAGAAAGTACTCGTAACCCATCAGTCCTGAGTTGATATGATCGCCCATAATGAAGATTCTCGTCCGTTTTACCTTCAGATTCACGAAAACATTGATAAACGGATAGTTACCGATTTGGGTATCTGACTGGTTAAAATATCTGCCTGTGGCCGGCATATAATCCATGGCATAATACGAGAGTGTGGATCATGGCCTCGGCTCCGAGCTGGAAGTCGAGCTCACCCGCAGTAGATCTGAACTTGAAGAGATGGCTAAAGAAAAATGCACTTCGGGCTGTGACAAGAGGAAGACTCAACACGTCACTGTTGGTGCTATGCTGAAGCAGAACCGTGTTGTCAAGATGTAACTTCCATAATATAAAGTCTTTACGCAGAGTCAGTGAGAGCTACTGACAACCCGCCCTCATGCTGTGCCGGTAAGGCATCAATCCCCATATAACTAAAGTTATCAACAATGGCGTAATTGAATCTGAGATTTAGGTTGAGGTCCGGGCCAGTCAGTGATGAACCGGCGGTAAATCTGAGTTCCCTCTTGTGATCAAGCTGCCAGGAGAAATTATTCGATCCCCATGAGTGAAACCAGAACGATGGCGTATAGCTTGCAACTGAGCCTGTTGCATCCCATGTGATCGATCCCGATCCTTGAACTGGAAAACTCCTTGATATATTCTGCCGTCGACGATGAAATCTCCGGCCCTGTAACCCTGGAACCAGAGGTCGCCGGAGGCTGTCCACCCGAATTTGCGTGCCGATATTGTTGAAAACTTTTCCCGTCAAAACCAGTGAACTCATGCTCCTCGTTACCGTGTCTGGCCTGGTGAGGGTGTCACCGGGAACCACCTGACCGAAGCTGCGAACCTCACTCCTCATCCCGGCCCCGGCACCTATTCTGAATTGACCCGTGCTCCCTGCAGAAAAATCGACCCTGAAGGTGTTTGAAAGCAGACCCTGTGACAGTGAATCAGCAGTCACGCTCCTGTCTATCATGACCGTGTCATACAAGGCAGACAGAGGATACCTATCGAGGTACCTGCGCCTGTTCCACTCATAAGAGCCTGTGTAGGTAAACGTTACGGGGCCGGTCTTCAGTATCTCTCCCGTAACCGTATCGCGCTTTCCTCCCGGAGTGTAACGCTGAACCAGCAGGATGTAGCGGTTCTTGAGATGGTTCTGGGCGCTGTTGAGATCGCTCAGAACAAACGGAAGGTTTTCCGGGGTGTAACTGCTGAGGTCATCCTTGCTGACGATGCCGCCGTTCTCGCCCGACTCATGGTTGTTGATGCCGGCTGAAAAGTATGATGTGTAGGCATTGCCGTTGTAGGAGGTGTGCAAAAGGAAGTTCTTGTCAACCGCCTTCTGAAAGTTATACTGCCCGATGCTGTATACAATATCATAAATAAACCCGAAGTTCAGGAACCTGTTTATGTTCTGTGAGTGCCTGATTCTGAATGTCTGCTCCGACTTGCTGCGAGCACCGGCATTGCTCCACTTCATCTCCGTGAACGGGACATGCGTATTCACGAATATTGTCTTTGCAGGCGTGTGCATGAAGGGCATGTAATATGAATAGAGGAACCGGTCAGGCCTCCATTCGCGGTCAAAGAAGTTTATCTGGTACAGCGGGAGCCCGTAGTTACCTGTATAGGCATTGAAGTCAGAAAGCTTGTCAGTGATCCGGTACCTGTGAAAAAGCGAGAAGGCCGTGTCAAGCGGTACCGGGATCTCTGTGGTGTAGTCTGCCGAGAGGGTCCACTGCCGCGAGCCTTTTGTAAAAGTGGTGTCCGGCTCACGGGCAGGCATACTTTGCTGCCGCATCCTCATCTCTGTGATGATGCTGTCGGGGGATCCCTCTGGCATCGACTCCTGTGTCATTGCGGGCAGACCGGCAGGAGCGCCTCTCTTCAAAGCCATGGTGTCAGGCTCCGCCGGATTACCGGGCTCCTGGGCTGAAAGAGAGAGGGGCATGATCAGCAGGATTATATATGCAAGCCATTTGCGCATCACCGGCAAATTTACTTAAAAAGTGACACCGGAAGATGCTAATATGGCGGGTAGAGCAAAAAAGGACCGCCCCGACACGATGTCGGGACGGCCCGGTGAACAACAACCATATAATGGCAAAAAACAAAATCAGTCTACATTGTCATTCAGATACGCATTATTCTCCCTGATTACCGGCTGGTTATCCTCATCGAGGCTCAGGGTGAACTTCGACACCTTGCTGCCTGCGGCCTTGCTTGCGTTGTGAATGGCGATCTTCTTCCGGACATATGCCGGCACCTCCTCAAAATCCTCGAGGTTGTCACTCATCGACTGTGTGGATAGGCCTTCGTTCTTGATGAGGTTCTGCATATGCTTGAGCTTGCGAAGTGTGCCCTCGTTCTTGTCAGCCGGAGGCGGTGACGGGCGGGCAGGGGCAGGAGAGATGTTTATGTCTCCGTCCATCTCAAAGTCGATCACCCCCTGGTTGATGCCTGTTGAGCGGTGGGGTACCCGCGGTCAGTGGTGCGCGCCGGCACGGACTACGTACTGCCCGTCACCCTCGACAGTACCCTCGGTGAGAGAGGGTTGCTGCGGCGCACTCAGGCTGACAACCTCCTTGCGCCTGTCTGGCTTGTAACCGTCAAGGTCAGCACTGGCCTCAAAACCGGTGGCAACAACGGTCACACTGATAGAATCACCGAGCTCCTCCTCGGTCGACAGGCCCCTGATGATAAGGGCGTCATCCGAGACGGCCTCATAGACGTAGTCAGTGAGCTCACCCAACTCATCCATGGTGATCTCGTTGTCGCCGGTGCCCGACTTGATATTGAGCAGGATGCTGCGGGCGCCGGTAATGTCATTGGAGCTGAGCAGCGGCGATGTCAGAGCAGCCTCGATGGACTTGGTGGCACGATCTTCACCGGCAGCCATGCCTATACCCATCAGTGCCACACCCGAATCCCTCATCACGGTGTCAACATCGGCGAAGTCAACATTGATATATCCGGTGCAGGTGATGATCTCCGCAATGCCCTTGACGGCATTGGCAAGGACATCGTCGGCGCGGGCAAAGGCAGCCGAAACACCCTCGTCGCCGTAGATCTCCCGCAACCGCTCATTGTTGATCACGATCAGTGAATCGACTTTGTTCTTCAGTTCATTTATTCCGCTGATAGCAAGCTTGATGCGCTGATTCAGCTCAGACCTGAAAGGTATGGTGACAACGGCAACGGTGAGATAACCGGCCTCCCTGCACGCCTTTGCTATCACAGGAGTGGCGCCGGTGCCGGTGCCACCGCCCATGCCTGCGGTGATGAAGACCATCTTGGTGTTCCCCGACAATGCGTTCATCACATCGTCAATGTTCTCAAGGGCTGAGTCCCTGCCCTCGCTCCGGCTGACTGCCGGCGCCGAGGCCCTCGGTGGTGACCTCTCCTATCTGCACCCTGACCGGCACCGGGCTGTGCATAAGAGCCTGCTGGTCAGTGTTGCAGACAACGAAATTCACATCCTTGATGCCCTTGCGGAACATATGGTTGACAGCATTGCTGCCGCCTCCACCGATGCCCAGCACCTTTATTATTGATGACCGCTCTACCGGCAGGTCAAAATTCATAAGATCTTCTGACATGATTGCAGCTTTTTAGTTTGAGGAATTGTCATCGATCTTCTCATCGGTGGCATCAATGATACCTTTCCAGAACCTTCCGATCTTATCCATAAACATACCTCCGGGGCCCCTGTGAATATCATCTGCCTCCTGCGATTCTTCCACCGCCATCTCCGGTTCCCTTGCTGGCTCCTTCAAGGGCTGAGGCTGGGCTTGAGCCGCATTCCTGGCGGCCGGCTCCGGTTTGTGCTCGCCGATGTTCAACACAACCCTGTTCTCATCAATGTATTCCAGTCCCTTCAGTATCAATCCTACACTTGTGGCATACATCGGCTGGTTGATCTCATCCCTGCCCTTCCCGGAGAGATGCACGTTGGGATGGCCTAGACGAACATCCATGGCCGTCTTGTACTTGACCAGCTGCGGGCAGGTTCTTGAGCATAGCGCCTCCACCGGTGATGACCACGCCAGCAGTGAGCTTCTCGGCAAAGCCCGAGTTCTGTATCTCGAAGTTGACCGCATCAAGGATCTCCTCCATGCGGCTCTGGATGATGTATGCCAGGTTCTTGAACGATATCTCTTTGGGCTCGCGGCCGGCGATGCCGGGAATGGAAACCACCTTATTCTCAGGAGCGATGTCGCCAATGGCATATCCGAACTTCACCTTCAGGTCCTCCGCCTGCTTCTGGAGGATAGAGCAGCCCTCCCTGATATCTGCAGTGACCATGTTGCCGCCAAACGGGATGACGGCGGTATGCCTGATCACATTGTCATAATAGATGGCGACGTCAGTGGTTCCTCCTCCTATGTCAACCAGCACCACGCCTGCCTCCTTCTCCTCATCGGTAAGCACTGCCTCCGATGATGCCAGCGGCTCAAGCACAAGACTCATCAGGTTCATCCCGGCCTTGTTGATGCACCTCTCGGTGTTTCGCGCTGAGCTTATCTGCCCGATGACGATGTGGAAGTTCGCCTCAAGCCTTTTTCCGCAGATCCCGACAGGATTGTTTATCCCTGATTCGTTGTCTACAATGTAGGTCTGGGGTATGACATGTATGATCTCCTCACCCACATCTATTGGGAGCTTGTACATGTCAGCCGTGAGACGGCGGATGTCGCTGATGTCGATCTCCGACTCATGCGAGTCGCGGGTGATGTAACCGCGGGCCATCTTGCTCTTGATGTGCCTCCCGGCAATGCCGACAAACACATCCGTCATGACAAGGCCCGTTCTCTCTTCAAGGTCATCGACGGTGGTTCTGATGGCTTTCACCGTCTCTTCAATATTCAGCACCACACCTCGTTTGACCCCTGTTGACGGTGTGTTGCTAAGGCCGAGGATCTCAATGCCCTCATTGCCGTCACTGCGACCGACGATGGCCACGATCTTTGTCGTGCCGATGTCGATGGCTGCTACTAACTGATCTTTGCTGTTCATAGTTCACATATATGGTTGTTCAACTTTTATCTTCTCTGGCAGACCACCTGCCCTTTGTATTCAATATTCACCACCCTGTACCTGTCCCATCCGGCCACAGGCATGGCCTCATGGTAAAAGACCTGAAGCTTGTTAAGTTTCTCTTTGTAGTCATCCGTCCGGCCCAGCCTGACGGTGTGATTGCCCACGTTCGGCACCAGCGTCACCCTGCCGTCGCGCGTCATCTCCATCTGGTCAATCATCTGGTTCCAGAAGCTGTGACCGCGGATATAGTTCACCAGCTCAAAGGCCCTTACCAGGTTCCCGGTCTTTTCTGAATCATAAATATTCGTGCCATTCATCTGCTCGGCATTGAAGACCATGTCAATCTCCAGGATATGCAGGCTGGGAGTGTAAAGGTTGTGGCGGCGCATGATGACCCCCTGGCGGTCAATGAAAAAATCGCCTCCGTACGATGCCACCACCCTCATCACCGGCTCGCGCTGGTCAGCGTAGACGTGCAGTTTCTTGTCTTCAGACACGTATACCTCCGCCACCTCCAGTTCCGTGAACGACCTCACCCTTGCCTCAAGCCTTGAGAGGGGTATCTCGCTCAGCTTCTCTCCCGTGACACGGATGCCGGTCGCCCTTAGGGCGTTCATTATGTCATCTTCAGTGACAAAGCGGTGCTTTGTTGAGTCGGCAATGGTGATCACAACCCCTTCACAGACAGCCTCGCTCCCGCTGATGCTGATATACAGCGGAGTCACGATCAGTGCTATCCCTGTCAGCATGGTCACTATTTTCATCAGCAGGCTCATGCGTCTCGTTCCTTTAGCATCTCCGTTATCGGTTCAATGAAGCGGTCAATGTCGCCGGCGCCTATCGTCAGGAGCATGCCTTTCTTAATTCCTGTGATGGCGGGAAGAAGCTCCTCCCGGGTCACCACTTTCACGTTCCTGTTTTTCATCAGCCCGGCAATCATCTCTGAGGAGACTCCCTCGATGGGCTTCTCCCTGGCAGGATAGAGGGTCAGGAGCAGCACCTCGTCAAGCCTGTCGAGTGCTGCTGCGAAACCGTCGGCGAAGTCGCGTGTCCTGCTGTACAGGTGAGGCTGGAAGATGCCGGTGATATGCCTCCCCGGCCAGAAATCCCGCACGGCGCTGACAAGGGCGCTGATCTCCTGGGGGTGGTGGGCATAGTCATCGACATATGTGATCTCCTTGCCGGCATATCTTATATCGAACCGGCGGCGAACACCCTGGTAAGTATGCAGTGCTTTGCGGATTTCATCGCCGTCGACTCCTGCGCACCATGCCGCTGCGGCTGCCGCCGTGGCGTTGAGTATGTTGACCATGCCGGGCAACGGCAGCCTGATATCCTTCACCGCTTCTCGCGGGGTGATGAGGTCAAACCTGTAGCATCCGTCCTCCCTGCCTATCGAGGCCGCCCTGAACGATGCCCCTTCACCGGTGCCGTAGCTGTAGACGGTGGCATCACCGGGCAACGACAGGGAAGTGATTATCTCTTCATTCAGTATCAGCGTGCCTCCGCTGCGTGTCTTGTGGCAGAACTGCCCGTAAGCCTCAATCATCGCTTCTGGAGTACCGTAGATATCAAGATGGTCCGGATCAATGGCTGTCACCACCGAGATCAGGGGCGAGAGATGAAGGAACGAACGGTCGAACTCGTCGGCCTCCATCACCGTGAACCGGCTCTGTGCCAGGAGCAGGTTGGTGTCGTAGTTCTTTGCGATGCCGCCGAGGAAGGCGGAACAGTTTATAGTGGATGTTTTAAGTATGTGGGCGATCATTGTGCTCACCGTCGTTTTGCCGTGGGTGCCGGCGACGGCGATGGCGTCGGTGTCACGCGAGATCAGTCCCAGTATCTCAGCCCTCTTGTAAATGCTGTAACCGTTGTCCCTGAAATAATTAAGGAGTATGCTCTCGCGGGGGATGGCCGGAGTATAGACGATAAGCACCTTGTGATTCTCAGATGGATCGGAAAAGAGCTTGGGCAGGGTATCCACGTTATCATCATAGGCGATGTTGCATCCCTCATCTGTGAGTCGTTGGGTAAGTATTGTTTCGGTGCGGTCATAGCCGCTGATGACATAACCCTCCGACAGGAAGTATCGTGCGAGGGCGCTCATCCCGATCCCTCCTATCCCGAGAAAATAAATCCCTTCTATATTTGTCAGACCCCTCATCTCTTGACCAGTCTCAATTCTTCGCTGGCAAGTACCTCTGTCGGAGTTATTTAATTGTCCGCACTCTCATCTCTTGACCAGTTTTATTACTTCGCGGGCAATTACCTCATCCGCGTTTTTTATTGCCAGCCTGCGTATGTTTTCAGAAAGTCTGATTCGCTTTGCGCCGTCATTGACAAGCGCAAGTGCAGTGCTGATAAGCTCCTTCTCTGCATCGGCATCTCTCACCAGTATGGCCGCGTTCCTGTTCACGAGCGCCATGGCGTTGTGCGTCTGGTGGTCCTCGGCCACGTTGGGCGACGGCACGAGGATGACCGGCTTGCCGACGAGTGCCAGCTCGGAGATGGTGCCGGCGCCGGCACGGGAGATGATGACATCGGCGGCGGCATAGGCCAGGTCCATGCGGTTTATGAAGCCTGTGACCACGATGCGGGTCACAGCCTTCTCTTCAGCCAGCTCGCGCATCCGGTCATACCAGTGACTGCCTGTCTGCCATATCATCTGCACCCCGGATGCCTCCACCAGGCCTATGCCGCCGCCTACACTGCTGTTGACCGTGCCGGCGCCAAGCGACCCGCCCAGGACAAGCACCACCGGCATGCCGGGCTTCAGCCTGAAATGCTCCATCGCCTCCGCCTTCAGCGCCTCAAGATTGTCATAGGCCTGCCTGACAGGATTGCCCGTCAGCATGATCTTCTCCGCAGGGAAGTATTTCTCCATCCCCTCATATGCCACACATATCCTTTCGGCCCTCTTTGCCAGCAACTTGTTGGTCACGCCGGCATAGCTGTTCTGCTCCTGTATCACCGTCGGGATGCCTCTCCGCTGTGCCTGCTTCAGCACCGGTCCTGAGGCATATCCCCCGACACCTACCACTACATCAGGCCGGAATCTCTTTATTATCTTACCCGCCTTAAGCATGCTCCGGAAGAGCCTCCAGGCCACGTGAATGTTCCTGACACTGATGCCGCGGACCAGACCTGCCACCGGCAGGCCGGTGATATCGTAACCGGCCTCGGGGACCTTCTGCATCTCCATCCTTCCGTTGGCACCCACGAACAGTATCTCTGCCGGGGGCTCCAGGCGGCGCAGGGCGTTGGCAATGGCAATGGCAGGGAAGAGATGCCCGCCGGTGCCGCCTCCGCTGATGATGATCCTGATATCTTTACCCTCGCCGCTCATGCCACTATCTTATCCGTTTGTTCAATATCCGAAAGCTGCTCACGCCTCTCACGGGCGTTCATGACCCTCGATACGCTGAGTATGGCACCCAGTGAGAAGCTGATGACAATCACCGAGGTTCGCCCCCAGCTGATCATCGGCAGCGTCTGTCCCGTCACCGGGAAGAGCCCCACGGCCACAAGCATGTTCAGGAAGGCCTGGAACACTATCATGACGGTAAGTCCCAGCACCATCAGGGCCGGGAACGCATAATCGCATTTTCGCGCTATCTGTATCCCACGGAACATCAGAGCCAGGTAGCTCAGAATCACTATTATTGCGCCGAAGAGACCGTACTCCTCAACGATTATTGCAAAGATGAAGTCGGAGTTCGACTGCGGCAGCATGTTGCGCTGCGTGCTGCCTCCCGGCAGCTTCCCGAACAGCTTCCCGGTGGAGATGGCTATCTTCGCCTGGTTCGACTGGTAATCGGCGTCAGGGGAGCTCTCACCGCTGAAATATGTCTCAATACGGTTCTTCCAGACCTGTACCCTGTTGTCATCCTTCTTGATCACCAGTAAAAGCGAAGCGAAAAGCACCACACCCGCCAGTCCCAGTCCTGCATATGCCATCAGGAATCTTATGGGAACACGGCCGATAAACAGAATTATCATGCTTATCATGAATATCATCAATGCCGTCGAGAGGTTCTCCGGCATGATCAGAATACAGACGATCGCCACGGGGACAACCAGCCTGATGGTCACCGTCCTGAAGTTCTTCAGCTCATTCTGGTAGACCGTAAGTCCGCGCGCCAGGTAGATCACCAGCGCCACCTTGGCAATGTCTGAGGTCTGAAGCTTCAGCCCGATGCCGGGTATCTCGAGCCAGCGCGTGGCTTCATTGATGCTTACACCGGCCACCAGCGTGATACCGAGCAGTATGATCGCCACAACCAGCCCGATGGCGGCGAACTGCATATATTTAATATAAGGTATCCAGTGTGTGACTACAATGATCAGCATTCCCAGCATCAGCATGATGAACTGTGTCCGCAGAAAATAAAAAGTATTGCCCTGATGCGACGAGTAGGCCACGCTCACCGACGAGCTGTAGACCGACAGCAGCGAGATGAGCATGAAGAGAGCGATGAGTCCCCACAGATACCTGTCGCCCCTGAAAAACCTCTTTATCGTCACATCAGCCATATCCTACAGGTTTCTTACGGCCATCTTGAACTGGCGTCCGCGGTCTTCATAGTTATTGAACAGGTCGAAGCTGGCACATGCCGGCGAGAGAAGTACCGTATCTCCCTTGTGCGCCAGGTAATAGGCTGACTTCACAGCCTCCTCCATCGAGGTGGTCTCAACTATTGTAGGTACCATGTCAGCGAAGGCGCTGATGATCTTCGAGTTATCCTTCCCCAGACAGACTATCGCCTTGACCTTCTCCTTCACTACGGTGTTCAGCTCGGTATAGTCATTACCCTTGTCTATCCCCCCTGCTATCCATACCACATCCGTCTTCATGCACTCGAGGGCATACCAGGTGGAGTTGACATTGGTCGCCTTGGAGTCGTTGATGAAGTTTATGCCTGCCACCAATATGACGGACTCAAGCCTGTGCTCCACCCCCTGGAAGTCTGTCAGGCTCTCGCGAATGGTCTCCTTGCGGATATTGAGCACCTTCCCGGCAATGGCGGCTGCCATCGAGTTGTAGGTATTATGGCGTCCTTTCAACGCCAGGTCGTGAATGGTCATAAGGCTGGTTTTTTGGGTTAGGTCTATAATGAGTTGGTCGTTTTCTACACAGGCTGCCATCCCCTGGCAGCGGTCAATGGAGAAGGGATGTGATTGCGATGCGATGGTGCGCCTGGCCACCTCGGCAGAGGTCACCGGATCATCGGCGCACCAGATGAAGTGGTCTGCCGCTGTCTGATTCCGTATCACCCGCATCTTGGAGTCGACATAGTTCTGCATCTCGTGATCATACCTGTCGAGATGGTCGGGAGTGATGTTCATCAGGATGGCTATCTCGGCTTTAAAGTCGAACATGCCGTCGAGCTGGAAGCTGCTCAGCTCAATAACATAATAATCGTATCCGCCCTCAGCCACCGCCAGCGCGAAGCTGTTTCCCACATTGCCGGTCATGGCCACATTGAGCCCTGCCTTCTTCATCATGTGGTATATCATGTTGGTGGTGGTGGTCTTGCCGTTGCTTCCCGTCACGCATATCTTGACGGCATCGGTATAGCGGGCAGCAAACTCTATTTCTGAGATGACGGGTATGTTTTTTTCACGAAGGGCCACCACAAGGGGGTTATCCTCGCGCAGGCCGGGACTCTTGATCACCTCCTCGGCATTCATGATCAGCTCCGGGGTGTGTTTCCCCTCCTCATAGGCTATGTTGTGCGCAACAAGCATCTCACGGTATTTGTCCTTAATGGCGCCGCTGTCGGTCACGAACACGTCAAAACCGTGCTTCTGAGCCAGCACCGCCGACCCCGCACCGCTCTCTCCCGCGCCCAGTATGACAATTCTCTTCTTCATTCCTCTATCGTATCTTCAGTGTCACCACGCTCAGAACCGCCAGTATTATTGCGACGATCCAGAACCGCGTGACTATCTTGGGTTCAGCATATCCCTTCTTCTGGTAATGGTGATGCAGCGGCGCCATCAGGAAAATGCGCCTGCCCTCACCGTACTTCCGCTTCGTTCTCTTGAACCAGCTCACCTGCATCATCACCGACAGGCTCTCCACGAAGAAGATGCCGCACAGGATGGGTATCAGCAGCTCCTTCCTTATCACTATGGCGAATACAGCGATGATCCCTCCCAGGGTAAGGCTGCCGGTGTCTCCCATAAATACCTGCGCCGGGTACGAGTTGTACCAGAGGAACCCGACCGTGGCGCCCGCGAAGGCTGCGGCGAAGATCACCAGCTCGCCTATATACGGGATGTACATTATGTTCAGGTAATCGGCATAGATGATGTTACCCGAGACATAGGCAAGTATCCCCAGGGTGACGCCCGCGACGGCGCTCGTGCCTGTCGCCAGTCCGTCAAGGCCGTCGGTGAGGTTGACGCCGTTGGAGACGGAGACCACCACGAAGACCACCATCGCCATGAACACCAGCCAGCCAAGCAGTACTTTCGTTTTGCCTTTGGCGAAGGGCACCAGCCACGAATAGTCGAACTCGTTGTCCTTGACAAAGGGGATGGTGGTCTTGGTCGACTTGACGTTTACGGCGGTCGACGGGGGTATTAAGTCACCCGGCTGTTCGCCCGAGAGGTCAGCGGTGACGACCGTGATGCCGGCCGGGGCGGTCACATTGACCCTGACCACAACATCATCGCTTATATACAGTGTCAGGGCCACTATCAGCCCCAGGATCACCTGTCCGATGATCTTGAACCGGCCGGCAAGCCCCTCCTTGTTCTTTTTGAATATCTTGATGTAATCATCCGTGAAACCGATGAAGCCAACCCAGATGGTGGTTATTATCATCAGGATGATATAGATGTTGTCTAGCCTCGCGAAGAGTAGCACCGGCACAAGGATGGATGCGATGATGATGATGCCGCCCATCGAAGGTGTGCCATGCTTCCTGTACTGGCCCTCGAGATCGAGGTCGCGAATGGTCTCACCAATCTGTTTTCGCTGGAGGTAGTTGATAAGCCTTCTGCCGATTAGCACTGAGATAATGAGGGAGGTGATGACAGCAGCGGCAGACCTGAACGAGAGGTAATTAAACACTCCTGCGCCGGGAACACCGAGTTCATCGAGGTATCTGAAGAGATAATACAACATATCAACTCATTTTAAATGCTTTACGTAACTCCTCCCTGTCATCGAAGTGGTGCCTCACACCCTTCACCTCCTGGTATGTCTCATGGCCCTTGCCGGCGACGAGGATGATGTCACCCGGTGTGGCCAGCATCACTGCGGCCCTGATGGCGTCAGCACGACTGGTTATCCGTATCATCTTCGGCATGGCGTCAGGGGTCAGGCCTGCCTGCATGTCGTCGATGATGCTGTCTGGATCCTCGCTGCGCGGATTGTCTGATGTCAGTATAAGCCTGTCGGCCCCGGCGGCGGCGATGCGCGCCATGACGGGCCTCTTGGTACGGTCGCGGTCGCCCCCGGCGCCCACCACCACTATCAGCCTCCCTGCCCCCTGCCTCAACCTGTTTACTGCCTCAATGACGTTGTGCACTGCATCAGGTGTATGGGCATAATCGACAATGCCCGTGATGCCGTCGGCCGAGCGTATCACCTCCGTGCGCCCGTCAACCGGACGGAGTGCGCTCAGGATCTTCAGCACCTCTTCGCTCTGCGCACCCAGAAGGATGGCCGTGCCGTATACCGCCAGGAGGTTCGATGCATTGTAATCGCCGATGAAGTGCGTCCACACCTCGGTGCCGTTGATCTTCAGGAGCATCCCCTCGAAGCCCTGCTCAGTGATGTTGCAGCGGAAGCCGGCCATACTGCGCATCGAGAAGGTGTGTCTCGATGCTTTCGTGTTCTGGACCATGACGCTGCCGTTACGGTCGTCGGCGTTGACCAGGGCAAAGGCACTCTGTGCCCAGGTTGTCAAAGAATTTCTTCTTGGCAGCCAGGTAATTGTCGAATGTCAGGTGGTAGTCGAGGTGATCATGGGTGAGGTTCGTAAAGACTCCTCCGATAAAATGCAGCCCTGCAATGCGTTTCTGGTCAACAGCATGCGAGCTGACCTCCATGAAGGCGTACTCACAGCCGGCTCCCACCATCTCTGCCAGCAGGGCGTTGAGTTTCACGGGGTCAGGTGTGGTATGGGTGGCATCCCTGCGGGTCTGATGTACATAGTTGCATACCGTGGAGAGCAGCCCGCACTTGTACCCCAGCGCCTCAAACATATTGTAAAGCAGCGTGGCGATGGTGGTCTTTCCGTTGGTGCCGGTTACACCGGTAAGCCTCAGCTTACTTGAAGGATGATCGTAGAATGCCGAGGCTGCCAGTCCTGTGGCGGCAGCGGAGTCCTCAACCACTATCATCGTCACTCCCTCGTAGAGCGTTTTCGGGGAGCGTTTCGCATATGACGGCTGTTGCGCCTGACTCCACGGCCTTGCCGATGAAGGCGTGGCCGTCGCTCTTCGTTCCCCTGACAGCTATGAAGAGACTGCCCGGCTGCACCTCGCGCGAGTCAGCCGTGACACCGGTGATGAGCTTTTTCTCATCGCCATGGATGTGTGTCACCCTCAGTTCCTTCAGTATATTTTCAAGCTCCTTCATCATTCAATCTCAACTCATATTCGTCTCACTATCTGCACATTCACTCACCCCCGCCCCGGCTTTCTCATCACACTCTGCGCTTTCACTTTCCTTATTCTTTTCCTCCTTCGTTGCCCGGATATTTCTCTTTACATTTCAATCTCAGTTCAATTGCCACTGTAGCTCCCCTCGATATCCTCACACCGGGCTGAGGCGACTGCTTCGCGACCCTGCCCTTGCCGGTGTAGTTCACCCTCAGGCCGCTGTTCTCAAGCATGAACATCGCTTCGCGCAGCCCCATGCCAGCCACGTCAGGCATCACGCCTTCAGAATAGGTCAGGTCCCCTTCCCTGGTTATCGTGGCCGCCTCGCGCAGCCTCACCTTATCATCACCCTCCGGGTTGAGAGCCTGCAGGTCGCGGTAGAAGCTGGTGGCATACACCTTGTCTGCTATCTCCTTGAAAACAGGACCCGAGACCACGTTGCCGTAATAGACCCAGTTTGACGGTGCATTGACAACCACAATGCACGAGTAAAGCGGGTTATCGGCGGGGAAGTAACCCACAAACGATGCCTGGTATGATATGCGTGAGCCGGAACGGTAACCGTGCTTGGCATTGGCTATCTGTGCCGTCCCCGTCTTGCCGGCGATCTTGTAATTGCTGTTCTTCAGGTTTTTTGCCGTGCCGTTCTCCACCACTCCCTCGAGGAGCGACTGTGCCTTATTGATCGTGGATCGTGAGCAGATGGCATTGGTGATAACCTCCGTGTCAAAGGTCTTGACCGTCCAGTTGCCGTTGCGTACCTCTGTGACGAACCTGGGCTTAACCATCTTGCCACCGTTGGCCACGGCATTGTAGAATGTCAGTATCTGCAGCGGGGTCATCTGTATCTCATAACCGTGCGACATCATCGGGAGGGATATTCCTGACCATAGCTTTTCACCCGGAGAGCGGATGACCGGGGTGCCTTCGCCCTTGATCTGAAGCCCCAGCGGCTTGTTGATCTGCATCGAGTAGAGGCGGTCGACGTACCTTCGGGGATTATCCTTGTAGCCTTCGCTGATGATCTTGGCGGTTCCTACGTTTGAGGAGTGTTCAAAGACCTCGCGGGCCGTTATCTTGCCGAGTCCCTTGTCCTCATGGTCACGTATAACCTTATCGTAGAATTTGACCGTGCCGTCGCCCGTGTTGATGGTGTCCTGAAGGTCAATGACACCGTCCTCCATCGCCGCTATCATCGACATCAGCTTGAAGGTTGACCCCGGCTCGGTGCTCTCGCCCACGGCGTAGTTGTAGGTCTCGTGGTACCTGCCGTCGGAGCCGATCTCAAGGTTGGCGATGGCCTTGATGTCTCCGGTGCGCACCTCCATCACCACCGCACAGCCGTGATGGGCCTTGTGCTTCGCGAGCTGCTTGTACAGGGCGTTCTCGGCAGCATCCTGCAGGTCGAGGTCGATGGTGGTGACAACGTCATTGCCGGGGCGCGCGTGCACCGACTCGAGGTTATCGACATCGATCCATGCTCCTCCCGTAAGGCGCTGCTGCACCTTCAGCCCGTTCTTCCCGGAAAGGTAGCTGTTGAAGGAACCTTCGATGCCTACGATGCTTGTCAGGGTGTCATCGGTGATGTATCCTATGGTGCGCCTGGCCAGCAGTCCGTTGGGCATGATGCGCATGTTCTCAGGCTGGTAGATCAGCCCTCCCCTGAACTTGCCGTGGCGGAAGACCGGTAGCTTTTTGAGACGGCTCAGGGTCTCGTAGCTGACATGCCTTTTGATAAGGTAATACCTGTCGCCGCGCTTGCGGGCGTTGGTCAGCGCTGTCCTCCACCCCTCAGGCGAGTTTACCCCGACATATTGCGAGAGGCCCCTGCAGAGTCCGCTGATGCCATTGGCCCAGGTGGTGTCTGCCATGCCCGAGCTGCGGGTGTCCATGTAAACGGTATAGTAAGGGATGGAGCTTGCAAGGATGCGGCCGTCGTCGGAGAGGATATCTCCTCTGCCGGCCTTGTCGACCTCACGGCGGAAGACGATCTTGTCAGCCATGGCGGCCCACTTCTCCGATTCGACGAACTGCAGGATGATGATGCGGACGAAGACGGCAATGGCCATCACCGCCACAATACCGTAGATAACTCCGGTACGGGCAAGGATCTGGTCTTTCGGTTTCGTCTTCTTCATGGGTCAGGTTAATGTTTTATTGTATGTTCCGGTGGGTTGGGCCGGGGTTTATCTCATCTAGTTCTTGCGGCGCTTGGGCCGGGGTTAATCTCATCTTGCTCTTGCGGCGCTTTGGCCGGGGTTAATCTCATCTTGCTCTTGCGGCGCTTAGGCCGGTGTTAATAATTTATCTCTTCTTCTCTGACAGTTTTATTGGTTATCTTTTATTTGCTTCGGCGGAGCCTTGTTTTCTTTTTATTTTTCCGGCAGTTGTGCCGGTTTCTCTATTCTGTTGGGGCAGTTGTGCCGGATTATTCATTTACTACTATCCTGTACGGCGGCTCGCGGAGCTCCTCGAGACCCAGTCCCCGCTCCTTCACCAGCTCCGTTATCTCACTCTGCCGGCTCACGCTGCCCAGCTCCGCCGATACCGAGAGCGACTCCGCCCGCATGTCCCTCACCTCCTGCTCCAGGACGATGATCTGCCGCTCCACTGCCTCGGCGTTGAACTTATTGGCAATGAAAATGATGGCAAGCAATGCTACCAGCGCCGTGTACCTGATGTCCTTCAGGATAAGGCTTTCCGAAATGATGGTCCCGCTGATCAGTCCCTTGAAAACACCACCCTTAGCCTTCTTCCCTGAGTTTTTTTGTCCGCCAGCCTGATCTTTACTCTCGTCCGAATTGGCCTGCCCGGCAGCTTTCTTACTCGCTGCCGACTGTGGACTGTCGACTGTGGACTGCCGACTGAGAACTGCCGACTGAGAACTGCCAACTGAAGACTGGTGACTGCCGACTGAAGGCGGAGCCTCAAACTGACTACTGCCTACTGCCTGCTGCCTACTGCCCTGCTGAACCTTGCAGCTGCCTTATCAACTGCCGGCACTCCATCCCTCTGTGTTTCTCTACCTCCTTCATCCCCTTCAGATTTTCTCCGCAATCCTGAGCCTCGCGCTGCGGGCCCTGCTGTTTTCTGCAATCTCTTCCTCCGCCGGCATGATCACCTTGCGGTTCACCGCCCGGAACGGAGTTGTCATGTTTCCATAAAAATCCTTTTCACTTTCACCCTCGAAATTGCCTGTGCGGATGAAATTCTTCACCAGCCTGTCCTCAAGCGAGTGGTATGTTATCACTGCCAGCCTGCCTCCCGGTTTAAGCAACTCAAGAGCCTGGGTCAGCATCTCAGTCAGGGCGTCCATCTCATGGTTGACCTCGATGCGTAACGACTGAAACAGCCTGGCAAAGAACTTATTCTCCTCCCATGACGGGAAAAGTCCGCTCAGCGCTGCCATAAGATCACTGACGGTCTTTACCGGCTTGGTGGTGCGTGCTTTCACTATGGCCGATGCCAGCTTCCGCGAGTTGGTCAGCTCGCCGTACTTGTAAAACACATCTGCCAGCTTATCCTCCTCGTAGGTCCGGAGGATATCAGAGGCCTTTACCAGTGCGCTGCGGTTCATGCGCATGTCAAGCTCTGCATCGCTGCGGAACGAGAATCCCCGTTCCTGCTCGTCGAACTGGTGAAATGAAACTCCCAGGTCGGCTATCAGCCCATCGATGGCCGTGATTCCGAGATAGCGGAGGTTGTTCTTCAGGTACCGGAAGTTCTGGTTGAGGAGGGTGAACCGTTCGTCATTGATGGCATTGGCGGCGGCATCAGTGTCCTGATCAAATGCTATCAGTCTGCCGGAGGTGAGCTGGTCGAGGATGGCACGCGAATGTCCTCCGCCACCGAAGGTAACGTCGACATAAATCCCTTCGGGCCTGAGGTTAAGCCCTGCAATGCTCTCATTCAGCAGTGCCGGGAGATGATATATGGCCATCAGGCTGAACCGGTGTCGGGATTTCCAAGCAGCTTCTCTGCCAGGTTGGCAAAGTCGTCGGAAGGCATGTCGATACGGGCGTATACCTCCTCAGCCCACATCTCTATACGTCCGTCCTGCCCGGCGAGAACAACATCTTTTTGTATCCCCGCAAGGTCAAGAAGGCGCCTCGGGATGAGAAGCCTGCTGCTGCTGTCGAGCGACACCTCTGCCGTGCCCTTGAAGAAATTGCGAAGAAAGATATTGTGCTCCCTGTTGTATGGGTTGATCCTGCTGCGGATCTTGTCAAGCTGCCGGTTCCAGTCGTCAATTGAGTAGAGGACGAGGCACCCCTCGAAGATATCCTTTCTGACCACAAAGCGATCCTCAGCTGCCGGAGGCATCTGCTTCTTGAACGCAGAGGGGAGGATTACTCTTCCCTTGGCATCAAGCCTGCATGAATAATCGCCGATAAATGTGGCCATCACAGTTGTTGTTTCGGAGGGCTAATGTAAAAAGATTTTCCCCACTTTCCTCCACTTTACTCCATTTTTCTTCACTTTTGTTGAAAACTTTGCTTTGACGGGATTTATTGTATTGGATCATGGATTTTTTTATAGCTACCCTAACACAATGTTTTACAATACCTTATATCCTGAAAATTATAATTTCACTACTGCCTGCTGATCCTTCAATCTGGCTGCTTCTTAGCCAGCTGCGGATTGCCCTCTGCTGCCTCTCCCATCCATCAAACTGATAAGTTGAATTTTCGCCCCATGATTATCTTTACAACCACCATACGGAACTCAATGGACCAACCCAATACCCCTCTACAGCTTGATGTTGAGCATATCCTCGCCGACAAGAACCCGAAGATCCGCCGGATGCTTCCCGGCTTCGTCATCAGCTACCTGAAACGCATTGTCCACCAGGACTTGATCAACGAGATCCTGAGTAATTTCGGCCATCTCCACGGCGCCGCCTTCAACGATGCCGCCCTCGGCTACATGGGCATCCGCTACCGATCTCACGGAGTGGAAAACTTACCCACCGGAGGCCGTAACATCTTTGTCTCCAACCACCCCCTCGGCGGCCTCGACGGCATGGTCTTCATGAGCGAATTGTCCAAGCACTTTACGGCAATAAAATTTCCCGTCAATGACATCCTCCTGTACGTTGAAAACTACTCGGATATTTTCCTCCCGGTGAACAAGGTCGGCACCTTCGGCCGCGAGGCCGCAAAGCTGATGGAGGAGGCCTATTCCTCCGACTACCAGCTCCTTAACTTCCCCGCTGGGATATGCTCAAGAAAAGTAAAGGGAGTGATCACCGACCTGAGATGGCAGAAGAGCTTCATTGTCAAGGCTATACAGCACCAGCGCGACATTGTCCCGTGCTACTTTGCCGGGCGCAACAGCTCCTTCTTCTACAACCTCGCCAACATCAGGCAATTCCTTGGATTAAAGCTAAACCTCGAAATGCTCTACCTTGCCGATGAGATGTACAAACAGAAGGGAAAGGACATCGATGTTTATTTCGGAGATGTCATTCCCTGGCAGACCTTCGACAAGTCAAGAAGCCCGCAGGAATGGGCTGATATGGTACGTGAAAAAACTTACAGCCTTCAGAAAAAATATTCTCTCGGTGAATATAGTACGTGAGAAAACTTACAGCCCGCAGAAAAAATATGCTCTCGGCTGATATGGTTAATTAGAAAACTTATCATTTGCAGAAAAGATACGCTGCCGGCTGATCAATTTTTTTCTTAATTTTATTCCTCAATTTTATCCCTCTTTGGAGAATCAGATGTCACATGATGTGATGGAGCCGCTCGGTGAGGCGGTACCGGTGAATGAGCTTGTTGCGGAACTGGCGCGGATAGGTTATCTGAGAAAGACCAACAACGCCAACAACGAGGTATATCTCTTTGACAACCGCACCTCGCCTCTGCTAATGCACGAGATCGGCCGCATCCGCGAGCTGACCTTCAGGCATGCCGGCGGAGGCACGGGCAAGGCGCTCGACCTCGACGAGTACGACCTTGATCCTGACCGTCCCCAGAAACAGCTGATAATCTGGGATCCCGATAACCGCGAGATCATTGGCGGGTACCGTTTCATCTTCCCGGAACATAAGGAGAAGAACTTTTCAGTCGATCGCTTCGCTTCATCATCCTACTTCACCTTTTCACGGAAATTCATCAAAAAATACCTGCCTCATACCATGGAGCTCGGCAGATCATTCGTGAGACCCGAGTACCAGAGCGCTGCCATGGGGCGTAAGAGCCTGTATTCCCTTGATAACCTGTGGGATGGACTGGGTGCCATCGTCATTGACAACAGACAGGTCAGGTACCTCTTCGGCAAGGTGACGATGTACACACATTACAATGTCCAGGCAAGGAATATGATCCTCTATTTCATGCTCAAGTATTTTCCCGACCCCGATAAGCTGGCGGTTCCCGATGATCCTATCGTCATCGACATCCACCGCGAGGAGATGAAACAGATATTTAACGGAAAGTCATTTAAGGAGGATCTGAAAATCCTCGGGCAGGAGGTGCGCAAGCTGGGAGAGAATATCCCGCCGCTGATCAATGCCTATATGAACCTGTCGCCTACGATGAGGTGTTTCGGGACCTTCATCAACCATCATTTCGGGAATGTTGAGGAGACCGGCATAATGATCACTGTACGTGATATTTACGTCGATAAAATCAACCGCCACCTCGCCTCCTACCGTGAGAATTTCGACATCTCTCAGTAAAAAGTCTGAAAGTCAGAAGGTCTGACGTCTGAAGGTCTAATATTCTGGTCTGTAAGGCCTTCAGAGGTTTTTCGGAAAGAGAGAGCTCAGTGAAAATCTGAAATCAATGCCCTTCTACGTTTCCTTTTGCGGCAAGCAAAAGAATGAAAGAGAATCAGTACGCTCTGGTGTTAATCCCTTCAATATAGTTCACAAAAGCCTTGTTCACAACCCTGTTGCCTCCTGGAGTCGGATAATCACCGGTAAAGTACCAGTCGCCGGTATGACCCGGACAGGCCTTGTGCAGCCCCTCAACCGACTGGTAGACGATCTCAACCTCCGCCCCCGTTTCAGGCGTCCGGAGCATCAGGGCTATCTGCCCGGATACCTCTTCAGCAGTGAAAGGAGCATAAATCTCCTTCACCACATTTACCATCTCAATGTCAGGTTTCTTCAACTCCTCCTGTGCCTTTAGATAGACCTGGCTGATAACATCCTCTCGTGCCCGCTCTTCTTCAGCAGCTCTATGGCCGCCTTGAATGCTATGAAATCGCCCAGCTTCGCCATGTCAATGCCGTAGCAGTCGGGGTACCGTATCTGGGGCGAGGATGAGACGATCACTATCTTCGCCGGTTCAAGCCGGTCGAGGATGCGGATGATGCTCTCCCTTAGCGTGGTACCGCGCACGATGGAGTCGTCAATTACAACCAGGTTATCCTTGCCTCGCTTTATGACACCGTAAGTGATGTCATAAACGTGCGCTACAAGGTCATCCCTGTTGCGGTCCTCAGTGATGAATGTCCGCAGTTTGATATCCTTTACTGCAATCTTCTCGATGCGTGGCCTCAGGCTCATGATCCTTTCAAAGTCGGAGACCGTTATTCCATCTCCTTTCTTGAGTATGGCCTGCATCTTCCTGTTGTTGAGCCAGTCCTCAATGCCCTTGATCAGTCCGAAAAAGGCACTCTCCGCAGTGTTGGGGATGTACGAGAAGACAGTGTTCTTTATGTCGTGGTTGACCGCCGCCAGGACCGGTTCAGTCAGGGTCTCGCCCAGCATCTTTCGCTCACGGTATATCTGCTTGTCTGTTCCGCGCGAGAAGTATATCCTCTCAAAGGAACACTTCGCTGGTTTGACCGGAGGAAGTATCTCCTTCAGCGACCACTCTCCCGAAGCCTTGATTATCAGCGCCTTACCCGGGTCAAGCTCGTTCACATTGTCCGTCCGGATATTGAAAACGGTCTGGATGACCGGACGCTCTGAGGCAGCCACAACGATCTCATCATCGGCATACCAGAATGCAGGCCTGATGCCGGCAGGATCGCGCAGAACGAAGGCATCGCCGTGGCCGAGCATGCCTGCCATGACATATCCGCCATCCCAGCGGCGGGCGGTTCTCTGCAGGACGCTGGCAATATCAAGCTCCTTCTCGATAATGGGCGAGATGTCGCGCTTCGAATAACCCTTATCCTTATAAAGCCTGTAAAGGCGTTCGACCTCCAGGTCAAGAAAATGACCCACATTTTCAAGTATCGTGATAGTGTCCGAGAAGTCGACCGGATTCTGCCCGATCTCCAGGAGGTGGTTGAAGATCACCTCCATGTTGGTCAGGTTGAAGTTGCCGGCCATCACCAGGCTGCGCGACCGCCAGTTGTTCTCGCGCATTACGGGATGCACATAATCGATATTATAGTTTCCGTAGGTGCCGTAGCGCAGGTGCCCGAGCCAGAGATCGCAAGGATTTTCCTGAAGTTCGGGATAGATCCGGTCGAACACCTCCTTGATCGAATTGGGGACGTTGGATCGCTGGCGGTGGATGTAACGCGTTCCCGGATTCGCACCTATCCTGATGCCGGCTAGTCCGGCGCCGTCCTGCCCCCGGTTGTGCTGCTTCTCCATCATGAGATACATCTTCTTCAGGCTGTAGTCCCATGATCCGTATTTATCAATGTAGTATCCTGCGGGGCGCAGCAGTCTCATCAGTGCTATCCCGCATTCGTGTTTTATGCTTTCGCTCATCTTACTTTACCGGGTTTTTATAACCGATCACATCCCTGATCAGGTAAGCCTCAGGGTATTTTCTAAGTATGTCGAAGTAGACCACGGCGGCCTCCTCCCTCGTTCTGAAGTCGCCTACCTTCACCTTGAACCAGTTGGGTCTGTCGAAGGTGCGATATGTTGCCAGATCAGGATAATCCTCCATGAATTGTGCCCGTATCTTGTTGGAGTCATCGTTTGCGGTGCGATGTCCGCCGCGGTATATCTGGATCCGCCAGCCGTCGACGCCCTGCTTGGAGGCATTGGCGAGTATATGCCTGTTAATCAGTGTGTCAATTGCGGGATCCTGTACAATAATCAGTCGATCAGCCACATACCATGGTCTGCCATCATTCATGAGTTCAAGTACGCCAAGGTCCTCCTGGGCTTTGCAGTCAGCGACAGGAGGAGAAAGAGTAATACCGTAACAAGCAATGATGGTTTCATGGCGCAAATATAATACAGATTCTTCTGCGGAGGTATATGCAATTACTGTTCCGAAAATAATCCGGATAAATTTCAGGCTTTATCCCGGGCGGTGATCCGAGTTTTATCCGGCTCTTTTCCGGTATAGTTCCGCGCTATTAATCCAGAGCTTGCGCCAGTTCGTCAGTTATCTCCAGATTATGATATACAGCCTGCACATCATCCTCATCCTCAAGAGCTTCGACCAGCTTCATCACTTTGCGCGCCGACTCGACATCAAGCGTCTTTGTCTCCTTCGGGACTCTCTTGAGCATCGCCTCATCGGGTTCGATCCCCAGCTCCTCCAGCTTGCGGTTGACGCTGCCGAAGTCGTCCTTGGCGCAGGTGACCGTAATGACCTCCTCATCAACCTCGATATCCTCGGCGCCCGCGTCAATCAGCTCAAGCTCAAGGCTTTCCATATCCTTACCCTTAATATCTTCGGCATTGATCGTAAAGACCCCCTTCCTGTCAAAGAGAAAGGTCAGTGATCCGTTGGGGCCGAGGGCACCGTTGTACTTGCCGAAGATGAACCTGACGGTAGCCAGGGTGCGGTTGGTGTTATCGGTCAGCCCTTCGACGTAAATGGCGATGCCGTGTGCCGCATATCCCTCGTATGTCATCTCATGGTAGGCTTCCGCATCAGAACCGGATGGCCTTTTTTATTGCCCTGTCGATATTATCCTTGGGCATGTTGGCGCCCTTGGCGTTCTGTATTGCCAGTCGGAGACGTGCGTTTCCCGACGGGTCAGGACCACTCTCGCGAACAGAGATCATTATTTCCTTGATGATCTTCGTAAAGATCTTCCCTCGCTTTGCGTCAGCCGCCCCCTTCTTGCGTTTGATGGTTGACCATTTGCTGTGACCTGACATAACTGTTGAAATTGGTATCACTGCAAAAATATACAAATCCCGCAATCTGCAATCAGGGTACCTCTTAGGCATCTCGTGCCCCGGACCGCACAGAAATCGCAAATCGCAAGATCGCAAATACTACAGGCCTTGGGACCTTTTTTATACCTTTGCCCCTCTGTTATGACGAAGAAATACTACATCGAAACCTACGGCTGCCAGATGAATGTAGCTGACAGCGAAGTCGTTGCCTCCATCCTCGGTGAAGCAGGGTACGAAGCTGTTCGTGATATCAAAGGGGCCGACCTCATCCTCGTCAACACCTGCTCCATCCGAGAGAATGCTGAGCAGCGCGTATGGGGCCGCCTCGATCTCTTCCGGAGTGAAAAAAGAAAACGCCCGCAGGTGATTGTGGGCGTGCTGGGCTGCATGGCAGAACGACTGAAGGAGAAGCTCCTTGAAAGCGACAAGATGGTTGATATGGTTGTAGGTCCTGATGCTTACCGCGACCTGCCGATGCTGGTCGAGACAGCTGCCACCGGTCATTCGGCCGTCAATGTGCTTCTATCCCGCGAGGAGACCTATGCAGACATCTCCCCCGTGCGGCTCGAGAGCAATGGAGTATCAGCCTTCATCTCCATCATGCGCGGTTGCAACAACATGTGCGCCTACTGTGTGGTACCGTACGTCCGTGGTGCAGAACGCAGTCGAGATCCGGAGACCATTGTTCGCGAAGCACGTGAGATATTTGCGCAGGGTTACCGGGAGGTCACCCTCCTGGGACAGAATGTCAATTCATACTTATGGACAGGAAATAATCCAGATGGAAGAAGATCTTCTGTCTGTTGAAAAACATCCCGCCGCATTTCAGCCGGGGAGTAACCCGGGTTCACTTCATCTGACCCCTGAAGTCCCGGCTGCCGTTGCCGGGGATGCTTCAGGCGCGGACACCTCAAAACCGGTCGGATTCGCCGGTTTGCTTGAAATGGTTGCGACTGTGAGTCCTTTGCTCCGCGTCCGGTTTGCCACATCCCATCCCAAGGACCTCTCGGATGATGTTCTGCAGGTGATGGCCAAGACATGATAATATCTGCAAGCATATTCATCTGCCGGTGCAGAGCGGAAGCAGCACGGTACTTGCTCGAATGAACCGCAAGTATACCCGTGAATGGTACCTGGACAGGATTGCTGCAATCAACCGGATCCTTCCCGGATGTGCTGTTTCCACCGATATCATTGCAGGTTTCTGCGGCGAAACGGAAGAAGAGCATCAGGAGACACTGAGCCTCATGAAGGAGGTGGGATTCGACTTCGCCTATATGTTTAAGTACTCCGAAAGACCTGACACCAGGGCCGCCCGGCACATGAAGGATGATGTCCCGGATGAGGTCAAGACCCGGCGTCTGAATGAGATCATCGCCCTCCAGAATGAGTTGTCCAAAGCAAGCAAGAAGTCTGACATTGGGAAAACATTTGAAGTTTTGGTCGAAGGCAGAGCGAAAAGGAATATTGCGCGAAGGGAGACTGCACCCAACCTCTCCCCTGCTGAAACCAAACAGGATAATGCTGTCACAATGATGGGCCGCACAACCGGTAACAAGGTGGTTGTCTTCCAGGCTTCCGGCATCAAGCCTGGCGACTATGTTAATGCAACCATCATCAGCGCCACATCTGCAACCCTCATTGGCAATTTGGTCCCCTGACAGACAATTATGACCGCAAGGGACTGCAAAGGCACAAGACATATCACAGTGGCAGACTGTGTGACCAGACTGTGCGACTGCACGACCAGGGCCGATCCGTCGGCTGACGGAGAAGGAGCCAGCTTGCAGAGCAGACAAAACAAAGACCATAGACCTAAGACCTTCATATTAAGGCTTCTCCGAATGGCGAAGACTCAATCCCGACCACTTCGTGATCGGGACCTCTATCCTGATCATCCACAACCTGAATGAAAGTCTGTAACCTCTGTCCCCGCCAATGCAACATCGACCGCTCCAGGACCCTCGGCTGGTGCAAGATGGACGACAGGATCCATATCTCCTCCATTGTTATCCATCGAGGAGAGGAGCCTCCCATTTCCGGCGAAAAGGGCATTGTGAATGTATTCTTTCCTTCCTGCAACATGCAATGCATCTACTGCCAGAACCGGGAGATCTCTTGTCGCGGCACCCAAAGCATCACAATGAGTATCGATGAGGTCTGCAATACGATCATTGAACTGCTTCCACATTCCGAAAACAACCTTGGATTCGTCTCTCCATCACATTGTGTTCCTCAGATGGTAAGCATTGTTGAAGAGCTAAGAAGGCGGGGACATAATCCTACAATTATTTATAATACAAACGGTTACGATCTTCCTGAGACCATCCGGTCACTTGAGGGCATTGTTGATGTCTGGCTGCCCGATTTCAAATACTCAGATGACAGCCTTGCCGAAGAGCTCTCACAGGCCCCTGACTACAGCAACTACGCATTATCCTCACTCAAAGCCATGGTTCATCAGGTGGGCACCACGCTACACACAGACGATCGCGGTATCGCCCGGCGGGGAATTATCGTCCGCCACCTTGTTCTACCTGGTTTTGTGGAAAATAGTATTGGCGTTCTGAAAATAATCGCCGAAAACATATCCCCCAACCTTCACATCTCGCTGATGTCTCAGTATTACCCGCCGCACAGAATCGCAAATCGCAAATTTGAGACAGCGACGCAGGAGCAGGATCAATCCCGTACGCGCACCTGTCCCGATGAACTCGGGAGCGTCGGGACGCAAATCGTAAATTTGAGCCTGCGACTCAGGCGGAGTCCCGCACACGAAGTGTCGGGAAGCAGGATCAATCCCGTACACGCACCTGTCCCGATGAAGTCGGGAGTGTCGGGACGCAAATCCTTAAATCGCACGATTACGCGCAGTGAGTACGAAACCGTCCTAGAAGCATTTCATGCTCTAGGCTTTACCAGGGGTTGGCTGCAGGAATATGAAAGTCACTGGAATTACCGGCCTGATTTCTCCAAGGATCATCCTTTTGAGGCCTGGCTTAATAAGATATGACAATCTTTGCTGCATCCTGGACTTCGGAGTTATAGACTGAGACGACATATATTCCCGGCATCAATCCGGAGATATCAAATATGCATTCTGTAGTATCTATAACTTTTGTCTGAATGTGTGATCCATACAGGTTATGGAGGCTTGCTTTTGCAGGAATTAGACGATCGGGTACCTGGACAATAAGTTCATATCTGTTATACCTGATCTTGATCGATTCCACAAGATCAACCCTTATCGTGAGTTCACCCGATACACCGGAATCGTCATTGGCTGTTGCGACCACCGCCACATCACCGGGCGCCCCGCCTACAAGTAATCCTTTTTCATTGATCGACGCCATTCCCGTGACGTTGATGACAGACCATGTCACACTCTGATCGGTAGCATCAACAGGCTCGATTTCTGCTGAAAGTTGAAGCTCACCCTTGACAGTGGCCACATTTGTCGATTTCCTGTTCGTTTTTACCTTTATGGATGTTACCTTAACAATCTGGTTGATCAAGGTGATCTCTCTATCTCCGTAGACATTGCTGCCATCGTTGGATGTGGCTCTCACCGTGACTGCTCCCGTTAGACCGTGCAGTGACTAACCCGGTTTCAGTTATAGATGCATGACCTACACCTTTGACCAGAGACCATGTAACGCTTTTGTCGGTAGCATTTTCAGGGGAAACAGTTGCCACCATCTGAAGTGTGCCGTCGTCAGTGTCTATGGTAGTAACTCCACCTTCACCGGAGACTGCAATACCTGCAACGGCAACAAACTGATTAGTTATAGTGATTACCAGTTCCCCAAATACACCTGATCCGTCATTGGCAATTGCTCTTGCGGTAACCGTGCCATTGGCAATTGCGGTGACAAGTCCTGTAGTGTTGATCGTAGCCTGACCCGTTCCATTGATAATCGACCATGTAACGGTCTTGTTCGTCGCATCTGTCGGCAATACTGCTGCTGTTAACTGAAGTTGGCCATAGTCTGTAATTATGACCGAGGAACCTCCGGCACCTGTGACTGTTATACTTGCTACCGGAATAACCTGGTTAGTGATAGTAATGACGAGTGACCCAACTACTCCTGACCCATCATTGGCTGTCGCTCGGGCTGTAACAGTTCCGTTCGCTACTGCTGTAACCAGTCCTGTGGTGTTGATCGTAGCCTGGCCCGTGCCATTGACCACTGACCATGTCACTGTCTTGTTCGTGGCATCCGATGGCGTGACAGTTGCCGTCAGCTGAAGAGTACCGTTATCTGTTGTGATCGTTGTCGATCCTCCTGCCCCTGTAATAGTAATACTTGTAACAGGTATGAACTGATTGGTTATGGTAATAACAAGTGTCCCTGTTACTCCTGACCCGTCATTGGCCGTGGCAACTGCTGTAACTGTACCACTGGTAACTGCTGTTACAAGTCCTGTGGTGTTGATCGTAGCCTGACCTGTGCCATTTACAATTGACCAGGTGACAGTCTTGATTAGTGGCATTCGCAGGAGTTACTGTAGCTGTTAGCTGGAGTTGGCCATTGTCTGTACCTATGACAGTGGATCCTCCGGCACCTGTAACTGTGATGCCCGTCACAGGGATAACCTGGTTGCTGATCGTGATAACCAATGATCCTACAACTCCACTGCCGTCATTGGCTGTGGCCCTGGCTGTAACTGTTCCATTGGCTACTGCTGTGACCAGTCCTGTGGTGTTGATAGTGGCCTGTCCTGTGCCATTGACCACTGACCATGTCACTGTCTTATTCGTGGCATCCGCATGGAGTGACCGTAGCTGTCAGCTGAAGAGTGCCGTTATCCGTAGTAATCGTAGTGGCTCCTCCGGCTCCCGTGACCGTAATACCTGTCACAGGGATAACCTGGCTGCTGATCGTGATAACAAGTGATCCGACAACCCCGCTGCCGTCATTGGCTGTCGCCCTGGCTGTAACAGTGCCGTTGGCTACTGCTGTTACAAGTCCCGTTGTGCTTGATCGTGGCCTGTCCTGTGCCATTGACTACCGACCATGTCACTGTCTTATTGGTGGCATCCGATGGCGTGACAGTAGCCGTCAGCTGAAGCGTGCCGTTATCTGTTGTGATCGTAGTGGATCCTCCGGCTCCCGTAATAGTAATACCTGTAACAGGTATAAACTGATTGGTTATGGTAATAACAAGTGTCCCTGTTACTCCTGACCCGTCATTGGCAGTGGCTACTGCTGTCACCGTACCACTGGCAACTGCCGTGACAAGTCCGGTCGTGTTAATCGTAGCCTGACCCGTACCATTTATAATTGACCAGGTGACAGTCTGATTAGTCGCATTCGCAGGAGTTATTATTGCTGTTAGCTGGAGTTGGCCATTGTCTGTACCTATAACAGAGGATCCTCCGGCACCTGTAACTGTGATACCCGTTACAGGGATAACCTGGTTGCTGATCGTGATAACCAATTGTCCTACCACACCGCTGCCGTCATTGGCTGTGGCCCTGGCTGTAACTGTTCCGTTGGCAACTGCTGTCACCAGTCCCGTGCTGTTGATCGTGGCCTGTCCCGTGCCATTGACCACCGACCATGTCACTGTCTTATTCGTGGCATCCGATGGTGTGACCGTGGCTGTCAGCTGAAGAGTACCGTTATCTGTAGTAATCGTAGTGGCTCCTCCGGCTCCCGTGACCGTAATACCTGTCACCGGGATAACCTGGTTGCTGATGGTGATAACCAGTGATCCTACTACTCCGCTGCCGTCATTGGCTGTGGCCCTGGCTGTAACTGTACCGTTCGACTACTGCTGTCACCAGTCCCGTGGTGTTGATCGTGGCCTGGCCCGTGCCATTGACCACCGACCATGTCACTGTCTTATTCGTGGCATCCGTCGGAGTGACCGTTGCCGTCAGCTGAAGAGTGCCGTTATCCGTAGTGATCGTAGTGGCTCCTCCGGCTCCCGTGACCGTAATGCCCGTCACCGGGATAACCTGGCTGCTGATAGTGATGACCAGTGATCCGACAACACCGCTGCCGTCATTGGCTGTCGCCCTGGCTGTAACTGTACCATTTGCTACTGCTGTCACCAGTCCTGTGCTGTTGATCGTGGCCTGGCCCGTGCCATTGACCACCGACCATGTGACTGTCTTATTCGTGGCATCTGATGGCGTGACCGTTGCCGTCAGCTGAAGCGTGCCGTTATCTGTTGTGATCGTAGTGGATCCTCCGGCTCCTGTGACCGTAATACCCGTTACAGGGATAACCTGGCTGCTGATAGTGATGACAAGTGATCCGACAACACCTGCCATGTCAATACGTCG
>CAVOLF010000009.1:0-145540 GCA_963696805.1 uncultured Rikenellaceae bacterium | reverse complement strand
GCATCAGCGGAGTGCACACCACTGTCAACGGACTGGGGGAGAGAGCCGGCAACGTCCCGCTCTCAAGTGTGATCTCACTGCTCAATGACCACCTCGGGGTCGTGACAGGAGTGAATGAACTCGAAATCACAAGGGTAAGCCGGATAGTGGAGACATTCAGCGGCATCAGGATACCTGTCAACAAACCTGTCATAGGGGCAAATGTATTTACACAGACATCAGGCATTCACGCCGACGGTGACAACAAGGATAACCTCTACTGCAGCAACCTGCGGCCGGAACGGTTCGGCAGAAAAAGAACCTACGCCCTCGGCAAACAGTCAGGCAAGGCAACAATAAGAAAAAACCTTGAGGAGTTCGGGTTGGAACTCAGCCAGGAGTCACTGGCAAGGGTAACCGAAAGGGTTATTGAACTGGGAGACAAGAAGGAGACGGTCACCACGGAAGACCTTCCGTTCATCATCGCGGATGTACTGGGCAACGACCGTTCATTATATAAAATATTCATTAAAAACTATTCCCTCTCTCTCTCTTACGGACTTAAACCCTCAGCCAGCGTACAGCTGGAGATTGACGGCCTCCTTTTCCAGGAGACATCGTCAGGCGACGGCCAGTATGACGCATTTATGAAAGCGGTCAGGAAGATATATGACCGGATGGAAAGGGAGCTGCCGGTGCTTACTGATTATGAGGTATCCATACCTCCGGGAGGAAAGACCGATGCTCTTGTTGAGACGGTTATCAGATGGAGTTACCAGGGGAGAGAGTTCAGAACCAGGGGCCTCGATGCCGACCAGACGGAGTCTGCCATCAAGGCAACGGAAAAGATGCTCAACATTATCGAAAACAATGAGATCAAACCTGCAAATAAAAACCTAATAACAGTTTCAGATGGAATTTAAAATAGCTCTTCTTGCCGGCGACGGTATCGGACCCGAGGTGACTGTAGAGGCTTGTAAAGTGCTGCTGGCCACAGGAGAGAGGTTCGGTCATAAATTTCATTTTTCCGGCGGCCTGATCGGTGCCGCCGCCATTGACCGTACCGGCACTCCTCTGCCTGATGAGACGCTGGAGCTGTGCAGGAAGTCGGACGCGGTATTGTTCGGAGCCATAGGTGACCCGAAATATGACAATGACCCTGCAGCCAGGGTCAGGCCTGAGCAGGGACTGCTGGCCATGCGCCGCGAGCTTGGCCTCTATGCCAACGTAAGGCCGGTAAAAACATTCCCCGCACTGATCGACATGTCACCCCTTAAGAGAGAGATAGCCCTGAACACTGATATTATCATGGTCCGCGAACTCACCGGGGGTATCTATTTCGGCAGACCGCAGGGGAGATCGGAAGACGGAAACACAGCCTATGACACATGCGTTTACCACCGTTACGAGATAGATCGCGTCGTGCGGCTTGCCTGCAACTATGCCATGAAACGAAAGAAAAAGGTGACGGTAATAGATAAGGCAAACATACTGGCTACATCGAGGCTGTGGCGTGAGACGGCCGGAAATATTGCCCGGGAATTCAGGGATATAACAATGGATTTCATGTTCGTTGACAACGCTGCCATGCAGCTGATCCAGCATCCCTCCTCTTTCGATGTTATTGTGACTGAGAACATGTTCGGCGACATCCTCTCTGATGAGGCCAGCGTCATCTCCGGCTCAATGGGGATGATGCCTTCAGCGTCAATCGGCACCTCAACATCAGTCTTTGAACCCATCCACGGATCTTACCCCCAGGCGGCAGGGAAAAATATTGCAAATCCTGCCGGAACCATCCTCTCCGCCGCCATGATGCTTGATATGGCCCTTAACCTGAAGCAGGAGGCAGAGGCAATAACGGAGGCCGTTGAAAAATCTGTTGAAGCCGGTTTTGTTACCATTGATCTTGACCCGATACACCCGAAATCAACGTCAGAGACCGGTGACTGGATATCAGAGTATATCAGGAGAAACTTTTAATGTAAACTAATTGCCTTTCCGGTTGTTTAAATAAAAAGTTATATTTGCACCGGCATAATTAACAATGTTTACAAAAAGACTACATCATCATCATTCTCATACTTGCTCTCAGGCGAGATGAAAATGGTGTATAGTGAAAACTGAATATCATAAACCCGTCTGAGCAGATCAGGCGGGTTTTTTGTTGCTGCACGGTCTGCTCAGTCAAACAGAAATAATTAAATGAGCATACTGAAGATTGCAATCCAGAAGAGCGGAAGACTGAGTGAGAGTTCCCGCAAATTGTTTGAAGAGTGCGGCATAAAGATCACCAACGGCTCGGGCAGCCTGAAGGTAATCGCTGGAAATTTCCCCGTTGAGATACTCCTCCTGCGTGATGACGACATCCCCCAGTACGTTGAGCAGCAGGTTGCTGACATCGGGATAGTGGGGGAAAACACTGTCTTTGAAAAGAAGAAGGATGTGGATGTGCTTGAACAGCTGGGGTTTGCCGGCTGCCGCCTCAGCCTGGCTATCCCAAAGGACGAAGCATATACGGGTCCGGGATTCTTCATGAACAAGAAGGTTGCCACTAGTTATCCGGTGCTTCTCGGTGAGTATTTTGCCGAAAAAAACATCAATGCCGAAATAGAGGAGCTGAGCGGCAGCGTGGAGATAGCCCCGGGGATAGGTCTCGCCGATGCGATATGTGATATCGTCAGCTCCGGAAGCACCCTGCTGACCAATGGCCTGCGCGAGGTGGAGACGATCATGAAGAGCCAGGCGGTCATAATAGCAAACAGGAACCTCAACGGCGAAAAGAAAAAGATACTTGAGAAGCTGCTTTTTCGCATCAGGGCAGTTAAGAACGCCAGGGAGAACAAGTACATACTGCTCAACGCCCCGGAAGAAGCGGTGGCGGAGATATGCAGGATACTGCCGGGGATGAAGAGCCCGACAATTCTGCCGCTGGCTGAGAAGGGATGGTGCAGCCTCCACTCCGTTGTCAAGGAAGATGAGTTCTGGGAGAGGATCGACCAGCTCAGGACAGCGGGAGCTGAAGGCATACTGGTAATACCCATAGAAAAAATGATACGGTGATGAACACACTATTTTATCCCGGGCAGGCTGACATCAGTGCTGCCCTGTTAAGACCGTCGGGAGGCAACGCAGGTGTTGATGGTAGCGTAAGGGAGGTTCTTGCCAGGGTCAGGGCAGCGGGTGATGCCGCCCTGCGTGAATACTCAAAAAAGTTTGACGGATATGCACCTTCATCATTCAAGGTTGATGAGGGTTCACTGCGCGAGGCCGTGAATAGTGTGCCCCTGGAGCTCGGGAATGCAATGCGTGAGGCTATTTCAAACATCACAGCTTTTCACTCCGCACAGCTTGCACACGACTGAGCCGGTGATTACAGCTGATGGTGTAAAGTGCTGGAGCCGCGATGTGGCTATTGAGAAGGTGGGGCTATATATCCCAGGAGGCAGTGCGCCGCTCTTCTCCACTGTTCTGATGCTGGCCATACCCGCACGCCTGGCCGGATGCCGCGATATTATCATGTGCACTCCTCCCGGCAGAGACGGCAGGGTCAGTCCCCTTATCCTTTACGCAGCCTCACTGGCCGGCGTGACTGACATCTATACAATAGGCGGCGCACAGGCGATAGCGGCCATGGCCTGCGGGACAGAGTCAGTACCCTCAGTGTACAAAATATTCGGGCCCGGAAACAGGTATGTCACCAGGGCTAAAGAGCTCGTACAGCTTGAGGGTACGGCAATAGACATGCCGGCCGGCCCCAGCGAGGTGCTGGTCATCGCCGACAAGACCGCCAACCCCGCCTTTGTGGCTGCAGACCTGCTCTCACAGGCGGAACATGGCGCCGACAGCCAGGTTATCATGCTCACCGACAGCAGAATAATGATCGAACAGGTTAAAATTGAGCTTGAGAAACAGGCTGCACTGCTCGAGAGAAACAGCCTGGCTGTGCAGTCGCTTGAAAACAGCTCACTGATACTGCTTGAAAACATTGATGAGTGCCTGAAAGTCAGCAACAGGTACGCCCCTGAACACCTGATCCTCGCCACCTCCGATCCACACCTCCATGCCGCCGCAGTGGTAAACGCCGGATCAGTATTTCTCGGGCATTACAGCAGTGAAAGTACAGGCGACTATATGACCGGACCCAATCATACCCTTCCCACCGGAGGATATGCAAGAAGCTACAGCGGTCTGTCAATAGGCAGTTTTATGAAGAAGATCTTCTTCCAGGAGGTGACGGAACGCGGTTTAAAAAATATCGGTCCGTCAACTGAATTGCTGGCCGGGGCCGAGATGCTCGGGGCACACAGGAACGCTGTATCCCTCAGACTAAAATATCTTAACGATGAACAGAACTGATCAACTCGTAAGACCTAACGTGAGAGCGCTGGTGCCCTACTCATCCGCCAGGGATGAATATGAAGGGAAAGAGGGTATATTCCTTGATGCCAATGAAAGTCCCTTCGGCCCTCTCAACAGGTATCCCGACCCGCGCCAGAGGGAGCTCAGGGCTGCCATCAGCAGCATGAAGGGAATAGCTGAAGAAAACATTTTCCTTGGAAACGGAAGCGATGAAGTGATTGATCTTTGTTACAGGATCTTCTGCAATCCGGGAACCGACAGGGCTCTCATATTTCCACCCACATACGGGATGTACCAGGTCTCAGCGGCAGTGAATGACGTTGAGGTTATCAAAGTACCCCTCGATGAAAACTTCGATATAGATATCCCCGCAGTTACTCCGCTTCTTGAAGATGAGCGTATAAAACTGATTTTCATCTGCTCTCCGAACAACCCGACAGGCAACTGCATGGATCCCGGCAGGATTGAGTTCATTATCCGGAACTTCCCCGGCATTGTGGTGCTGGACGAGGCATATGCCGACTTCAGCGGGAGACCGTCATTCATTGAAAAGACCGGTCTTTATGACAACCTGATTGTAATGCAGACCTTCAGCAAGGCCATAGGCATGGCGGCGGCAAGGATAGGGATGGCTTTCTCTACACCTGACATTCTGAAGTACCTCTTGCGGATGAAGCCTCCTTACAATATAAGTACCCTGAACCAGGAGGCAGCCCTGGAAAGACTGAAAGACATAAGACCCATAACCGTTCAGGCAGATACCCTTGTAGCCGAACGCAAAAGGCTTGCTGAAAAACTGGCGACGATTCCGGTAGTTGAAAAGGTCTGGCCTTCTGATGCAAACTTCCTGCTGGTGAGGGTTAAGGATGCTGACAGTATTTATGACAAACTGATAGAGAAAAAAATAATCGTCAGAAACAAAAGCCGCGAGGTAAGCGGTTGCCTGCGCATCACGACAGGCACCAGGAGCGAGAACGACAGGCTAATTGATGAACTGAGCAAAATAAGGATATAAAGTCTGTATGATTACAGACATAAACAAGAATGAAAATATTTCGCACATGAAACCCACATGTATTCCATACACAAACATTTATGAATATAATTCTCGGGCATGTGGGTTCTCCCGCTAAAGCGGGACAGGCTGCTCTGACCTTTAAAATAAGAATTATATACGGATGAAAAAAGTGTTGTTTATAGACAGGGATGGCACCATCCTGAGAGAACCGCCGGACCAGCAGGTCGATAGCCTGGAGAAGCTGGAGTTCATGCCGGGGGTAATATGTGCCCTTTCAGCTATCTCCAGGGAGACAGATTTTGAGCTTGTAATGGTGTCAAACCAGGACGGGCTGGGGACAGCGGCATATCCCGAAGAAGCTTTCCTTGCTCCTCATAATAAGATGCTCTCCATACTCGAAGGTGAAGGAGTGAAATTCGCAGCTCAGTTCATTGACCGCTCCTTCGAGGAGGAGAAATCTCCCTTCCGCAAGCCGGGAACGGCAATGCTGACACAGTATCTTGCACAGGGTGTTGATCTCGCATCGTCATATGTCATCGGCGACCGCCTGACTGACATCGAACTGGCCCGTAACCTGGGGTGCAGGTCGATCTAGTCAGCAGTGAGAAAAACAGTGATGCCGCACTCTGCACCACGCGACTGGGATGAGATACGCAGGTTCCTGAAAAAGATACCAAGAAGGGCGGCCGTGACCAGGAAGACCAGTGAAACCGACATTGAGACCGAGATAAACCTCGACGGCACGGGAAGCAGCAGCATTTCCACGGGACTGGGCTTCCTTGATCATATGCTTGACCAGCTGGCCCGTCATGGCAGTATCGATATCAGCCTTAAGGCCACCGGAGACCTCAGGGTCGATGAGCACCATCTTGTCGAAGACGTGGCGATAGTCCTGGGGGAGGCCTTTAACATGCCCTGGGCAGTAAGAAAGGTATCGGACGGTATGGCTTCACCCTCCCCATGGATGACTCGCTGGCTCAGGTGACACTCGACTTCGGGGGGAGACCCTGGCTGACATGGGATGTAGTCTACAGGTCAGAGAGGGTAGGCAATATCCCGTCGGAAATGTTTTCACACTTCTTCAAATCATTCAGTGACACTGCAAAATGCAACATCCATGTTCATGCAGCAGGGAGAGAATGAGCACCATAAGACCGAGGCCATCTTCAAGGCTTTTGCCAGGGCTGTGAGGATGGCTGTCGCAGCAACGGATAACGGAATGCTTCCATCAACAAAGGGACAGTTATGATAGCAATACTGAAATATAATTCCGGAAATATTATGTCTGTCCGGGTGGCCCTGAAGAGACTCGGGCATGATGCGGTCATCACTGCTGACCCCGATGTAATCATCAGAGCGGAGAAGGTAATCATTCCGGGTGTAGGCGAGGCAGGGTCAGCAATGAAACATCTCAGGGAGAGGGACCTTGACAGGGTGATCGTTTCACTGAAGCAGCCCGTTCTGGGCATATGCCTCGGGTTGCAGCTCATGTGCAGCTCCTCGGAGGAGAACAATACCCAATGCCTGGGGATATTTGATGCCGTTGTCAGAAAGTTCCCGGCCGGAGCGAAGGTACCACACATGGGATGGAATGATTTTGTCAGCCTGAATGATGACCCGCTTCTGCAAGGAATAAATCCTACGGATGATGTATACTATGTCCACAGTTATTATACCGGGGTCAACGAATATACCACCGCCGTTTGCGATTACGGACTGCCGTTCTCAGCGGCAATGCGCAAAGACAATTTCTTTTCCACCCAGTTTCATCCTGAGAAATCAGCCGAGACAGGAGCCCGCATACTTGAAAACTTCCTGGCGTTATGAGAATAATTGCAGCCATAGATATAATTGACGGCGCCTGTGTCAGGCTTACCCAGGGCGACTATTCAAGGAAAACCGTCTACGGCAATGACCCTCTTGATGTGGCAAGGGAGCTGGAGGTGCACGGAATAAAATACCTCCACCTGGTTGATCTTGACGGAGCCCGGGAAGGGAAAATCAGTAATCACCGGGTGCTTGAGGCCATTGCGGGCAATACCTGACTGAAGGTGGACTTCAGCGGTGGCATAAGATCCGGCGACGATCTGCGCACTGCTATTCAGTTGCGGAGCCACACAGGTCACCTGCGGGAGCATAGCCGTGACCCAACCCGGACTTTTTCTTCAGTGGCTGGCTGAATACGGTCCTGAAAGGATCATCCTCGGCGCCGACTTCCGGCAGAGGAAGGTCGCAACCGGAGGGTGGCTGTACGGGATCTGATAATGATATAATCAGCTTCCTGCGGGGCTACAGGGCAGAAGGCGTCATCTACGCCATGTGCACTGACATTGAAAGAGACGGAATGCTGGGCGGACCCTCCGTTCGACATCTACAGGGAGATAGTTGAGATTGAGGGCCTCTCTCTCATTGCAAGCGGTGGCATAACCACGGCCGCAGACATCATGACCCTCAGGGAGGCAGGATGTGAAGGCGCCATCATAGGCAAGGCAATTTATGAAGGTAAGATATCACTTAAGGAACTGGCTGAGTTATGCTGAAAAAAAGAATCATACCATGCCTTGACATAAGGGATGGCCGTACAGTCAAAGGGGTAAGCTTCGTCAACCTCAGGGATGCCGGTGACCCGGTGGAGCTGGCAGGCGCATATGCTGACCAGGCTGCCGATGAGATTGTCTTCCTTGACATAACGGCAACACATGAGAAGAGAAAGACACTGGCACCCCTGGTTGAAAAGATTGCCAACGCCATAAACATCCCCTTTACCGTCGGGGGAGGCATCAGCACCAGGGAGGATGTATCGGTCCTCATCAGCTCCGGGGCCGACAAGGTGAGCGTCAACACTGCAGCCGTTCTTGAACCGGCCTGATAACAAAGCTGGCTGATAGCTTTGGCAGCCAGTGCATTGTAGTTGCAATCGATGCGCAACTCATCGACGGTGAATGGCGGGTGTGCATCAACGGCGGCAGGACTGTCACAATGGTCAGGGCACTGCAATGGGCTGAAGAGGTTGAGCAACGGGGCGCCGGGGAGATACTCCTCACCTCAGTCAACAGCGACGGGACAAAAGAGGGATTCTCAACAGATATAACCTCTGCCGTAAGCGACAGGGTGAATATACCCGTCATTGCCTCCGGCGGAGCAGGTAGCATGGAACACTTCAAGAGGGTCTTTGAAGAGACATCGTGCAGCGCTGCCCTGGCGGCTTCCGTATTTCACTTCGGCGAGATACTGATACCTGATCTTAAAAGGTTCCTCCAGAGAAATAATATAAACGTAAGACTATGAAACCTCCATGTATTTGCATACATAAACACAATAATATAATAATCAACTACATGGAGGTTCTCCCATCATACCATTAAAAATAAATTATTATATGATGAATATCAATTTTGACAAGGAGAACGGCCTGATTCCTGCCGTGATACAGGACAACACCACTATGCAGGTGCTGATGGTCGGCTACATGAATGAGGAGGCCTACAGGAAAACCGTCAGTGAAGGGAGGGTCACCTTCTTCAGCAGGAGCCGGCAGAGACTCTGGACCAAGGGAGAGACCTCCGGGAACTTTCTGACCGTGGTGGAGATTGTGCCAGACTGCGATCAAGATGCCCTGCTGGTCAGGGTGGTGCCTGCAGGTCCGGTATGTCACCTGGGGACATATTCATGCTTCGGTGACAGTGAGGCTCAGGGATTCCTTTACGAGGCTTGAGAAGATTATCAGCGACAGGATAAGTGAAAACGCACCTGATTCATATACAAACAAACTTTACCGTAAGGGCATCAACAAAATCGCACAGAAGGTGGGAGAAGAGGCCGTTGAACTGATAATTGAGGCAAAGGATGACAGCATTGACCTTTTCAAAAATGAGGCTGCCGACCTGTCTATACCATCTGCTTGTGCTGCTCAGGGCTAAGTCGTTAAACCTGAAAGATATCGAAGAGGTTCTTGCGGCAAGGCATAATTCAAAATAAAGTTAAATCTGGCATGCTGGTAGAAAAAAAATTGTTCTACGATGGTTTGCGGTATGGAATTTTCATTATGTTTGCATCGATGAAACAATTCACGTTATATGTCTGGCGCTGGTGCAGCTCAAAAGATGAAGCTGTGAATCACGTCATTATATAACCTGTAAGGATAATTATTTAAAGAGGCGCGCTGATCACAGCGCGCCTTTTGTATTGTCTAACCCTAAACTTAAGGAACACATGGAAAAGATCACAAAGATTTTGCTGTCTGAAAACGAAATGCCCCGCCAACTGGTATAACATCATGGCTGACATGCCCAACAAGCCGTTGCCGCCGCTGAACCCTGTCACAGGCAAGCCGGCAGGGCCGGAAGACCTGTCAGCCATCTTCCCGATGGAACTGATAAAACAGGAGGTCACTGCCGAGAGGTATATTGACATCCCTGAAGAGGTCTTTGACCTGTACAGAACCTATCGTCCCTCTCCGCTTTTCAGGGCCTATAACCTTGAAAAGGCGCTGGGTACGAAGAGCAAGATCTACTACAAGTACGAGGGAGGTAACTATTCCGGTTCCCACAAGGCCAACACCGCCATCCCGCAGGCTTACTACAACAAGCTGGAGGGCGTGCGCCGCATGACCACGGAGACGGGTGCCGGCCAGTGGGGCAGTGCGATGAGCTTTGCATGCAACCACTTCGGGCTTGAGCTCCTTGTCTTCATGGTCAAGGTCAGCTTTCATCAGAAGCCCGGGACGCAAGCTGATGATGAATGCCTATAACGCCAAGGTGGTCCCTTCACCCAGCACCATGACCGCAGCAGGAAGAAAGGTGCTTGAGACTGACCCCGACTCCCCGGGCAGCCTGGGCATAGCCATCTCTGAAGCAATCGAGATCGCATTGCAGGACCCTTATACCAAATACTCACTGGGGAGCGTGCTGAACCATGTCTCTCTCCACCAGACCATTATTGGCCAGGAAGCGCTGATACAGATGGAGAAGGCGAATGACTACCCTGATGTTGTCATTGGCTGTTTCGGCGGAGGATCAAATTTCTCCGGGATATCATTCCCCTTCCTTCGCGAAAACATGGTTAACGGCAAAAAGACAAGGTTCGTCGCTGTTGAGCCTGCCTCCTGTCCCAAGCTGACCAAAGGGAAATTCACCTACGACTTCGGTGATCAGTCGGGCATGACACCCCTGCTCCCCATGTACACCCTGGGACACAATTTCATTCCTGACAAGATCCATGCGGGAGGACTCCGGTATCACGGGGCAGGCGTGCTCGTGAGCCAGCTGCGCAAGGACGGTTTTGTGGAAGCAAAATCCAAGTTCCAGCGCGAATGCTTTGAAGGAGCCATACTCTTTGCCCGCACGGAAGGGATACTGCCTGCGCCTGAGTCGTCATACGCCATCGCCGGCGCCCTTGATGAGGCAAGAAGGGCCGACCTGGAGGGGGTATCGAAAACCATCCTCTTCAACCTCAGCGGGCATGGCCATTTTGACATAACGGCATATGAGAAGTATTTCGAGGGTAATCTGCCTGACCATGAAACCACTGCTGAGGAGATTGACCTGTCGCTGGCAAACTCACCTATCCCGACCTTCTGATCAGTCGGCAGTTCTCAGTCTTCAGTCCACAGTCTTCAGTCTTCAGTCCTGACTGTGGACTGTGGACTGCCGACTGCTGACTGAATCAGCTGCATTTTGATGCCCCGCAGTCGCTACAGCGGAGACAGCCCTCCTGGTATACCACCGCGGTCGATCCGCAGTTCTCGCATTTGCCCTTTGCCTTGGTGCCGTTGGGAATATAACGCTTAAGTGAACGTTCCACCCCGTTCTTCCAGGTGTTGATTGATTCGGTGTCGAGCTTCATCGATGAGACCAGCTCAACAACATCCTTCGCCGGCATGCCATAGCGCAGGACACCTGAGATGAGGCGGGCATAGTTCCAGAACTCTGGCTTGAACATATGTGAGAGTCCGCCGAGGGTGTTTTTGTATCCGTACTTGTCAGTGTACTGGAAGTCATAGCGGGTGTTGCCTGCATCATCCTTGTTCTTGATGATCCTGCCCTTGATGATGCTCTTGGGGATGGGGAACATCTCATCATCCTGCAGGCCGGTGAAGATTTCATAAGGCACACCGTCCTTCAACCCTACGAACGCGATCCACTTTTCCTCATTGTTCTGGAAGCGTATCACATCAGCTTCGAGCACCTTCGGGCGCAGCGGCGACCAGTCGTTCTTCTTCTCCTCCTTGTTGTTGGAAACGAGTACACCGGCCCGCGACCCTTCGCGGTAGACCGTTGCACCCTTGCATCCCTCCTTCCATGCAGTGAGGTACAATTCCGAAACAAGTTCCTCCTTCGCTTCGGCAGGCAGGTTGATAGTCACGCTGATGGAGTGATCAACCCATTTCTGTATTGCTCCCTGCATCCTCACCTTGGCCACCCAGTCGACATCATTGGCGGTGGCCTTGTAATAGGGAGACTTCTCGACGATGGAGTTTATCATCTCCTCCGACATTTCCCTGACCTCCTCATACTTGTACCCGTTCACCCTCATCCAGTCGATGAACTTGTGATGGAACACCACGAACTCTTCCCAGTGGTCGCCCACCTCGTCGGTGAAGGATACCTTCACGTCCTTGTCATTGGGATTGACCTTGCGGCGGCGCTTGTAGAAGGGCATGAAGACCGGCTCGATGCCGGAGGTGGTCTGGCTCATCAGACTGGTGGAGCCTGTCGGGGCTATTGTCAGCAGGGCTATGTTGCGCCTGCCATTCTTCTCCATCTCGGCAACCATATCAGGATCAGCCTCTCTCAGGCGGGTGATGAAGGGATTGTCTTTCTCCCTCTCGCTGCTGTAGATAGGGAACGGGCCTCTCTCGACAGCCATCTCCGTTGATGCCCTGTATGCTTCTACGGCCAGTGTACGGTGCACGGTCACTGCAAAGTCGGTTGCTTCGTCGGTGCCATAGCGGAGACCGAGTGCGGCCAGCATGTCACCCTCGGCAGTGATGCCGATGCCTGTACGTCTTCCCTCACCGGTCTTGTGCCTGATGTTCTCCCAGAGATTGCGTTCAACGCGCTTAAGTTCCGGATCCTCGGGGTCAGCAACTATCTTGGCGATAATGGCATCAATCTTCTCCTGCTCAAGGTCTATGATGTCATCCATGATGCGCTGCGAGAGGTGCACATGTTTCGTGAAAAGATCAAAATCGAAAGAGGCCTTCGGAGTAAAGGGATGATTCACATATGCGAACAGGTTGATTGCTATCAGCCTGCAGCTGTCATACGGGCAGAGGGGTATCTCGCCGCATGGGTTTGTTGATACCGTCTCATATCCGAGATCAGAGTAACAGTCGGGAACACTTTCGTTCCTGATGGTGTCCCAGAAGAGGACGCCGGGCTCGGCAGATTTCCAGGCGTTATGTACAATCTTGTTCCAGAGCTTGCGGGCGTCAATCTCTTTTGAATACTTTGGCTTCTCCGCCCTGATAGGGTATTGCTGGCGGAAGCTCTTCCCCTCAACCACTGCCTCCATGAACTCGTTGGTGATCTTCACCGAGACATTGGCGCCGGTGACCTTGCCTGCCTCAAGCTTGGCATCGATGAAGCTTTCTGCATCAGGGTGCTTGATGGAGATGGAGAGCATCAGGGCTCCCCTGCGGCCGTCCTGTGCCACCTCGCGCGTGGAGTTTGAATAGCGCTCCATGAAGGGCACCACACCCGTGGAGGTAAGGGCGCTGTTGAGCACCGGCGAGCCCTTGGGACGTATGTGTGAGAGGTCATGGCCGACACCTCCGCGGCGTTTCATGAGCTGCACCTGCTCCTGGTCTATCTTCATGATGCCGCCGTACGAATCCGAGTCGCCCTTGTTGCCGATCACAAAGCAGTTTGAGAGCGAAGCTATCTGATAGTCGTTGCCTATGCCGGTCATCGGTCCGCCCTGCGGAATGATGTATTTGAAGTCCCTGAATGCCTCGTAGATGGCCTCTGCCGGCAGCGGGTTGGGATACTTCTGCTCAATGCGCTGGATCTCCGCAGCAAGACGGCGGTGCATGTCATCCGGTGTCTTCTCATAGAGATTGCCGAAGGAATCCTTGAGAGCGTATTTGCTTGCCCATACTTTAGCCGCAAGGTCATCTCCGCCGAAATATTCGCGGGTGGCCCTTATGGCTTCGTCATACGCATAAGTCTTTTTGCCGTTGTTACCTGGCAGCCTGACCTTTTTATCCATAGCCTCCGCTTCCTTCCTGGTTTTTTTCTCCTCTTTTATTCCCAACTCCTTTTCGTTAGAGGCGACGGGGGCCGTATGGACAAGTGAATCTCCCATTGATCGTAAAAAAATATTAAAGTTTGAAAATAAGTTACTTAGTCTACCTTCTGCTGTAACAAACGCGTTTTGCTAAAATAGACAAGCATGACAGAGCAGACAAGAATAAAAGTTCTCTTTTATCAACACACATATTAACTTTTTAAACCATGCGGTTCAAAAAAAAGAGGCCGGTTTCCCGGCCTCTTTAATTATCTGATAATGTGCACGTTAGAAAATAAGTCGAATGCCCAGCAGGCAACCCCATGTGCTTGAGGTGCTTATGCTCTTGCTGAGTGTGGTAACCTCTTCCCAGTTCGCAAGAGAAGTGGCGTTGAGCCTGAAAGTAGGAGCAGTGGTAGCGTTGCCTCTGCTTACCACTCTGAGGGGTCTCACGTTGTCATAGCTTGACAGCGGGTTATAAACCCAGGTGCCCCAGGCGTCATTGATCATATTGCCAATGTTAAGCATGTCAAGGCTGATCTGCAAAGTGTACTTGCGGTCGGTTCCGAAATTGGTGAAGATATCCTGCAGGATCTTGGCATCAAAACGATGCATCCAGGGCCTGAGTTCTCCAAACCTCTCGGCATAGTCACCCTTGCGGCTGCTCAGGTACTTGTTGTTGTTGACATACTCCCAGAATGCTGCCTGCTGATCGGCTGCCGTCATGCCGCTGTAGTCAACAAAGGTTATTTCACCTGCAGTTTCCGGAACATACATGATATCCGAAGATACATTGTCACCATTCAGGTCATTGTAATAGGTGTAGGTCCACCTTCCCTGCTGGTAGCCCTGGTAAACCAGTGAGAATGTTGTAGCAAAGTTTTTGGCATACTCAATGCGATAGGAAACATCACCGATAAACTTGTGGGGTGTTGCAAAGTTTGAATAGCTCAGCTCGGGGTCGTTCAGACTTCCTACAGCTGAATTGGAAGAATAGGCTGAGTAGGCTGATGATCCCGGGTTGTTACTGATGTCTTTGGCCTGAGTATAGGTATAGGCAAACATGCCTGAGAGACCCTTGCTGAAGTTCTTGGTCAGCATGGCTGTAAGAGAGTACTGATAGCCCTTCTTGGTATTAATAAGCTCCGTGGCGGCGCTTATATTACTGTTAACCTTGGCAATGGTACTGTTAGTCCAGAAAACACGGTTATCAGGACCTGCAAGCGTGCCTGTCGGATCAGAAAGGTTAATATTGATCTGCTGTACGGCGTTGATATCCTTTGAATAGATTGCTTCGCCGGTGAAGATCATGTTCCATGGCAACTCGATGTCAAATGCAAGGTTCGAACGCCATATCTGGGGGAATTTGAAGTCTTTGCCGACCTGTACCAGTGACGAGTTGCTTGGCAGGTCACCGGGTGTTGTCGGGAAGAGAGTCGGATTGCTGGCAAGGAAATCCTTGTAGTCAGGATTGAATTCCAGTCCGGCAAGGTTTGCATTGCCCGGGCCCCAACCGATCTCAGGAGACTGAATAACGCCAGCGTTGGAAGGCTGGTTGGTGAACCACACGAAGGGAAGCATGCCGGTGAAGAGTCCTGTTCCTCCACGCACCTGCAGTGACCGGTCGCCGTTTACGTCCCAGTTGAAGCCGAGTCTCGGTGATATAACCAGCTTGCTGTCAGGCCATGTACCTACATCCATCTTCTTGCCGTCGATGAATGTGAGGGCTGCAATTGCGGGGTTGCCCTGCAGTTCATCAAGATAGAGCGGGAGCTCAAGACGCACACCGTAAGTCAGCTTGAACTGCGGACTTATCTGCCACTCATCCTGACCGTATACGGCTGCAAAGCCGAATGTTGCTGTTGCACCCGGAGCATCCACACCATTATATCCATAGGTAATCCCAAAACCAATCGGGTCAGCTCCGTTGATGAAGTCATCAACCGATCCGTAGCGATAATAGGAGGTGCCTTCACGTATGTATGAGTTGCGGAAGAAGAGACGGTCAAAGGAGACACCTGCTGTAACCGTATGACTGTTCAGGTTGAATGTTGTGTTGTTGGTGATGGTGAGCGTCTTGTTCGTAACATCATTGTTGAAGGTGAAGAGTTCGTAACCGAATGACATGTACTGGTCATCGTCTTCCCAGATATCAACAAAGGGAAAGATGTCTGAATCACTCGTACGCGTATCCTGTATAAAGGTATAGCTGGCCAGGAACTTGTTTGAGATCTTCGGTGAGAAGCTGCTGTTGAGTTCGCCGGTCATTGAACGCACGGTGTTCTTGAAGCCGTAGAAGGCATTCGAGAAGGCGAGTGACGAACTGCTGATACGCCCTGATGCACGGGTATTGTTCGGGGGTCCGCTGTTGAAGTTGGTCTGCTGGTCTGATATACCTACAACATCATTGTACCTGAGGGTCAGCTTGTGATTCTTGTTGATGTTCCAGTCGAGACGGGCAAGGATCTTTGTGTTCGTATTGGTGAACGGATCAAAGTCCTTGTATTTGCCCGGGTCATAATCATAGGTATTCAGCAGGTGATTCCTGACGCGGACCATATCTGATTCAAGGGTTCTTGAGATCATGAGATCAGGATTGGCCACACCGTCGGTGCTGGGTCTCCACGTTACGCCGGGGATAGATTCGGTTTCGTACTCGCCGCTGACGAAGAAGAAGAGTTTGTCATTGATGATCGGGCCGCCAACGCGTCCTCCGATGTTGAAGGAGCTTCTCTCCCTGGCGCCGGTCACCTCATTGCCGTCAACCGTGTTTCCGGTGAATGATTTGGGGCGGATATATGAATAGACTGATCCTTTGAAGGTGTTGTCACCACTGCGGGTCACTGCGTTGATACTGGCGCCTGTGAACTGCGACATGCGCACATCATAGGGTGCTACGTTGACTGAGATCTCCTCGATGGCATCGAGAGCTATAGGCTGGGCATTTCCGCCCGGGAGGGGGTTGCTGCTGAGACCGAAGTTGTTGTTGAATGCTGCACCGTCAATGGTTACAGTGTTGAAGCGTGCATCACGTCCGCCAAATGAGTTGCCCTGGGCCTGCGGAGTGAACTTGGTGAAGTCGGCTATACTCCTGCTGATGGTCGGCATGTTTACCAGGTCGCGCCCGCTGATGTTCGTCTGGGTGCCGGAACGCTCTGAACTGAGGATAGAGTTACGCAGGCCGGCAGTCACAACTACCTCCTGGAGAGAGGTCGTCGTCTCCGTCAGCTGGCCGTTCTGAACATAGGTCTCGCCCAGCTTCAGGAAGACGTCAGTGTAAGTGCTGCTTGAATAGCCCACGAAGGAGACATCAACCTTGTACGGACCGCCGACACGCATGTTCTGGATCCTGTAGTTTCCTGAATTGTCACAGAAGGTTGCATACGGGGTGCCTGACGGAACATGTACCGCAACAACAGTGGCACCAGCGAGGGCTTCACCTCTGCTGTCGGTAATGTTACCGCTCAGTGAGGAGGTTGTCATCTGTGCCATCAGGGCGGATGACCCTATTAACAGAGACAACAGAATGAATGTGAACTTAAGTTTTCGCATAATTTGAGTTGAGTTAGAATGTTTATGGTTATTGTTCTTTGTAATATGTTGATTTTTAATTTATTGCGATTAAGGCTCGGTGTTACTGAGGGAGAGGGTTAAATTACATTTACGGGCAGAATTAGAGGGAATTGAGATTTTGTAATTATTAACAACTTTTTAACGTGTTTTTAATAAGTTGTAAGTCAGCTGTTTCATGAATAATTCGTTGCGTACTGTGTTTGTATTTTCTTAATTTCCAGTGATATACAAGGATTTTACATGTCATTCTGCTGTAAGTGCCGTATTGTCAGGGAGATATTTATGAACAACTTCTGCCAAAGTAACAGAGCCGTCGCGGATGATGTCGTCAACCCCGGCCGAAGTGTCACCTTCCCTGCGCAATCTGAGGGGTCTGCGATGAACCTCATCAGCCTCATGAGAAGTGCTGCTGAAAAGCGTGCCGGCTCCCGCCTCAAAGCTGTAATAAAAATTATTGGCCGTATAAATGGTTTTCATTCTTCCGTTTTGGCGCCCCAAAGGTAATAAACTCCTAATTTTGTATGAATTAAATTTTTGTTACAATGGTACGCCTGATCGCCCTGTTCATATCAATTATCCTGCAGATAGTTGCTGCAGGAATAGCGCTGCGGTTCATGAAGATAACCAGGTACCGGCTCTCATGGATCCTTCTTTCAACCTCTTTTGTGCTGATGGCTGTCCGCACACTGATACAGCTCATTGAATACTTCCAGGGCAAGCCTTCGTTCGAACTCATGATGGTAGACGAGTGGATGAATGTGCTGATCTCGGTAATGATTATAACCGGGGTGGTCCTCATCAGGGAACTCTTCTACTCCCTTAAACGGGCCGAGATCGACAGGGCCAGGTCAGAACGCCGGCTTCTGAATGCGATCATCAACACTGAGGAAACTGAGAAAAAGAGGTTCGCCAAAGACCTTCACGACGGTCTCGGCCCTCTCCTGTCCACGGTGAAGATGTCTCTCTCGGCGCTGAACACAAAAGTCACCGACCCGGTAGGCATAGAGATCCTTCATAACACCAGTCATGTTGTTAACGAAGCCATCAGCACCATCAGGGAGATATCCAACAACATGAGTCCTCATGTACTCGCCAACCTGGGAGTGGCCAGCGCGATCAGCACATTCGCTGCAAAGGTCAACTCCACGCGGAGTGTGAACATCGAGTTCAGGACAAACATGGAGGGCGAAAGGTTTGATACTGACAAGGAGGTGGTTCTTTACAGGGCTGCCTGCGAGCTGATCAACAACGGAATGAAACACTCAGGCGCCTCAAAGATTGAGATGGACCTTCGGCGACATCAAAAAATCATTACCTTGCAGTATCTAGACAACGGCCGCGGTTTTGACATGGAGAAACTCTCGTCGGAGGAGATGACGGGGATGGGCATACCGAATATTGAAACAAGGGTAAGGTCGGTTGACGGGGTCTTTGTCCTGGAAAGCTCAAAGGGGAAGGGAACCAGCGCCCTCATCAGGGTGGATCAGTGAGATCAGTCGGCAGTCGGCAGTCGGCAGTCAACAGTCGGTAAAATGATGATTTACTGAAGACTGAGGACTGAAAACTGAAGACTGAGGACATGGGATTTAAGACAATAAAACGACACCTCGCAGAGGTTAAACTATTCCAGAAACATGGATAAGATCAGGATCGCACTGGCTGATGACCATCATCTCTTTCGAAACGGATTGAAGATACTTCTCGGAGCCTATGACGGGTTCGATGTGGTTGCCGAAGCATCCAACGGAGCCGAACTGCTGAAGATCCTCGAGGCCTGTCCCGCAGATATCGTCCTCATGGATATAAGCATGCCGGAGATGGACGGCGCTGAGGCTACATCGCAGCTCACACGCCGGGCACCGGATACAAAAGTCATTGCGCTCTCAATGTACGGTGAGGAGGAGTATTACTACCGCATGGTAGATGCGGGGGCTAAGGGATTCATCCTCAAGGATTCAGATATCTCCGACGTGCATGACGCGATCATTGCAGTGCACAAGGGGGGAAACTACTTCTCACAGGAGCTGCTGTATCATGTCATAAAAAGGATCAAGAACAGGGAACAGGAGGAAAAGAGCTCAAGCCTCTCAAAGCGTGAGAAGGAGATCCTTCTCAAGATATGCGAGGGTCTGTCGAACCACGAGATCGCTGACAAACTGTACATAAGCAAACGTACGGTTGACAAGCACAGGGCCAACCTGCTGGCCAAAACCGGGTCGAAAAACACTGCGAGTCTTATCCTCTACGCAATAAAAAACCGGCTCATTGAAGTCTGAAATGACCGACAGAACCTCAGAAAAACCAGCTCATTGAAATCTGAAACAAGCGACAGAACCTCACTGGGACGCAGGGGCGAAGAGCTGGCTGCCTCATACCTCATGCAGAACGGCTATACGATCCGCGACAGGAACTGGAGATCGGGAAAGACCGAGATTGACATCATCGCCGAAAACAATGGCTTCATTGTTTTTGTGGAGGTCAAGACCCGTTCGGTCGACTACCAGGTCCATCCGGCAGAGGCGGTCAATGTCCCCAAACAGAGGACAATAATCAATGCAGCCTCGAACTACATAAACCGAACCGGGCTGGCTAAAGAGGCCAGGTTTGACATCATCACCATTATTATCAGCAGAGCCGGCCGGGAGGTTGACCACATTGAGAATGCATTCTATCCCACAATCTGATGATACGGCTTATCAGCATGCCTGTTCAAAAACATTTCCGGGTTCAGATTATTTGAATATTTTTGATCTTTCCGCAAAACACTTTAATAAAAGTACATATGAAAAAGATTATTTACGCTTTAGTGGCATTGGCACTCGTGCTTACACCGATGCAGGCACAGAAGGCCAAAAAACAGGAGGAGGCCAAACCTGAAGGCTACAAATTCACAACCGTGGTCTCACTGCCTGCCACGCCGGTTAAAAATCAATCCGCCACGGGTACCTGCTGGTGCTTTGCCACCACCTCATTCATGGAGTCGGAGCTTCTCCGCCTGGGAAAAGGAGAGTATGACCTGTCAGAAATGTTCGTGGTCAGAAAGACATATGAAAACAGAATCAAGGATAATTACCTGCGCCAGGGAAAGGGCAATCTTGGCGAGGGAAGCCTCTCGCCGTCATGGCTCAGAGTGTTCAGGGAAGACGGGCTGGTGCCCCAGGAAGTATACTCGGGTATAAGCTACGAGTCTCCGGTACATAACCATCGCGAACTGCAGTCATATATCGATGCCGTGACAACCGTACCGGTAAAGATGAAACGCCTCAGCAAGGAATCAGACGAGGTGGTCGATGCCATACTCGACATCTACCTGGGTGACCAGCCGGAGTCATTCACCTGGAAGGGCCAGACTTATACCCCGAAGTCATTCGCTGCCAGTCTGGGCCTGAATATGGATGATTATGTACACATCACCTCATTCTCCCATTTCCCCTTCTATACTGAAGGTCTCCTGGAGGTGCCTGACAACTGGGAGATGAACCGCTTCCATAATGTCCCGCTCGACGAGCTTATTCAGATCATGGATTACGCTCTTAACAACGGATACACCGTTAACTGGGACGGTGATGTTAGCGAAAGGGGGTTCTCGCATGCCAACGGCGTGGCCGTCATTCCTGACATATCTAAAATGGATCTCCCTGCGATGACAGACCGTGCCCGGTTTGAAGGCGCCCAGGCAGACCGTACTCCCATTCCCGGAACCTTCGATAAACCTAACCCTGAAATTGATGTTACACAGGAGGTACGCCAAAAGGGTTATGAGACATTCGTTACCACCGATGATCACCTGATGCACCTGACTGGCATCGTGAAGGACCAGAACGGCACGAAATACTATATCACCAAGAATTCTTGGGGCACCGACAGGAACCCTCACGGCGGTTATCTGAATATGTCAGAGAGCTTCGTCAGGGCCAAGACCATCTACATCATGGTCCACAAGGATGCGGTCCCGGGTGATATCAAAACAAAACTCGGTCTTTAAGCCGGCCCGCATTATCACCTCCCGGGTTCCCGGATGAAGGCTCAGGAGGCATCACGTCTGATTGTACTTATTGTAACAGAGACCAGGGTCAGTAAATAAACCCTGGTTCTTTTTTTAGTGTCGGATAAAAGTATCCGTAAACCATGGAGAAGAAGACGAAAAGATCCTGACCCGGCTGTGACTCCAGGGAGTTGTTGCCAAGGAAATTGACCAGGAAAACGGCAAGGAACAGTATGAACATCAGCGATCTGTGTGCTTTCCTCTCAAAGACGAAGAAGGCATAGAGCAGCACCGTGATGATCAGACCGGCCACCCCCAGCGATAGCATAATGCAAAGAAACTGGTTGTGCGGTTTCATGTTAAGTCCTGACAGCATGGAGCCGTTCTTCTGAAGTCCGTGTTCCACCGCCTTCATGATGCTGCCGGTACCCCATCCCAGGAGAGGACGCTCCCGGAATGCCTTCCATGATGCCCTCCAGAGATCTATCCTTTTTGTCAGGGAGCCCCACTCCGTCATCTGCCGTGAGCTTTTATAATAGATATAGAGGCTCATCAACTCCTCATAGGCTCTTACATAAAAGCCGGGACGGTCAACGTTCAGATGGTTTGTGACACCTCTCTCTACAGCGGCTATATCATTGTCAGTGAGCTTTATAAAGCCCTCTGAATCTTTCCGGAAGCCGAGTGATGACATGTACCTGAAGAGTGTAGCCCTGAGCTCCTGTCCCACCAGGTTTTCCCTGTCATAGTCAAGGCTGCTCTTCTCATTCCAGGATTCTCTCAGCTCTTCGTCGGCAATGTAGAGGTAAACCGGGTTGCCGTTCTCCCTTATAATATTTAAGGTATCATGCAGGTATGGATTGCCCCGGCTTGTAAAACTGTCGAGGCTGACGAGGTCGATATGCGGCTCTGCATGTGTCTGCCTGTATATTTTGACCATCGGCCTGATTACAAGTGCAGTCGCGATAAGGAATATTGCCGGCAACAAAATCTTAACCAGGGCCTTGTCTGACCTGGCTGAAAGAACTGCTGTCAGGCATATCAGGGCAGCAGCAAAGGAGGCAACAGCTGACAGGGCCCGCAGGTGGAAGAGGAAGAAGATAAGCCACGCTGAGATGGCAAGGCCCGCAATGAAGTATTGCCGGCTTCCGGTAATCTCCCGCACCAGCAGCGGCAGCTGAAAAGCTGCAATGATCACCATCAGTCCGAAATAGATGCCGGGAATAAAGGGTGAGGCTTCACGGAATGAGAGTGCCGGCTGCAGCAGTCTGCTGAAGAAGCCTATGAATGAAACCACCACTACCGATGAGATGAAGAGCAGCAGGATCACCCTGGTCATCTTCCTGCCGGGGAGAGCGCTGGTGGCCACAATGAGAGGCATGAACAGGGTGGGTAATTTGTGGAGCAGGTCATGCGTTAATGCATAGCCCGGATCTTCGGACCATATTACTCCGATAACACTCAGAACGTAGATCAGTATAAAGGCTATGGCCCCCCTGTCAGAACGCAGCCTGCTGAATTTGGTCCTGAAACCGCCCTCTGCCACCCAGTTGACAGCCAGGATGATCTCGCTGACCGACAGCATGTAACGTGATGACGGCAGGAAGACCGCTATAAGGCATAAGGCGGCAAGATATATCCCACGGTGGATATTCCTCCGGGTTAAGTCGGCGTCAGTATCCATCTCCTGTGCCGCCCTTCGGTGACAGCGGCTCTTTCACTGCCAGCACGTCTCTTTTGATCGAGCTGCATGAGTACCCATGATTTTTCAGGTATTCACGGCACTCGCCGGCAGTTTTTTCATCGAAGAGCATCTCCTCATAGATAATCACCTCCGGAGAGATCCTGTCGAGGTCCAGCATTTTCAATATCTCATAGTCATAGCCCTCGGTATCTATTACAAGCAGATCCAGCTCCTGGCCGTCAAATTTCTTCAGCAACGTCTCCGGGCTGACAGTGACTACCTCATCACTGGTGATGCATTCATCTTCACTGGCGGGGAGAGTCACTCCCTGCCGGCGCATATTTCTCTCCATGCTGCCGTCTGTGAGCTTTTTCACCAGCACCTCCCTGTTGAAGCTTGACAGTCCGTGAGCCCACCGCTCCCTGCTTACCGAGAGCTTGTAGAACGGTCTCGTTCCGTCGTTACGGTCAAGAGCGGCATTGATGGCAGTGATCTCCGGTCTCTTCCTGTGCAGCCTGGCAAGATATTCATCAAAAACGTCGGGCAGGGGCTCCAGGAGCACTCCCCGCCAGTTGTCCCTCTTTATGAAAATGTGCAACGGATCATTGATGAAACCGTCGTTTGCCCCCACCTGCAGGAAGGTAACAGGCTTGTGTTCCCTTGAATATTTGTCAAGGAATACCTCTATGGTGCCGGGCCGGGGCTTGTAAATATGCCTGCACCAGGCCAGCCAGAGAGGATTCTCGGAAGCACTTAGGTTGAAAATAAAATTTCTGTATGCTTTTCTGAGTCTGTATTTGAACCTCATGTTTCCTGCTGGTTAAGATATATCTGATTGTGTGCGGTGTCTTATACTATGCTCCTGAACCGCTCAGGAATCCTGATCACCGGTTTTTCAGGAAGCATTCCCGGCTTATTGAGTGCAAAGAGCGGGCGGAAGAGACTCTCTCTCCTTCTTGCCTGCTTGAAGAAGGCGTCGCCGTCAACAGGGGTCTTTTTCGTAACCAGGTCGAACAGCTCATACCTTCTGTCCAGGTGCCCGCGCCAGCCGGCGTTGAGCAACGACTGATCCTCCATCTTCTTCTGTGAAATCCCGTAGTCGACCATCCCGAAATGAAACAGGAAGAGATTGGGGTCAATGTGAAAATTCCTGTGCCTCACCCTGTGAAACCCTGAGCCCCATCTGAGCGGCCTGGTGGCCACCACGGCCTTGGTATAGCGTGCCGACACGTGGGCGAAGCTCCTCTGCTCGAGAAACGGCCGGGAAGGATCGATAGGCTTTTCGAGATCGAGGTTCTGCCCCACATCAAGGCCGAGGGCAGAGAGGGAGGCGTATCTCACCGGCCGCTGCAGATAGTCGGCCAGAGAAAGCTGCTGATCGGGATCAACAACCAGGACCTCATCGATGTCATGTGCAATGATCAGGTCATATCTCAGGAACAGAGCCTTCGAGAAGTTGGAGATCAGGTCAATGCGGTTTCTGTCGCCCCTTGACCTGCTCAGCCTCTGGCCGGGTATCATTATCACGTTGATGGCTTCATGACCTTCGGGAAGGGCCTGATCATGCCCGTCAAGGAGAAGATAGAGATTTTCATGTCCCAGCTCCCTCCCGTAATAGTCAATCCATTTGGGAATGAAGAACTGGTCATTCCTGACCATAGACACTACTCCGATATTTTTTCGATTGCCTCCGGACATCCGTCTGTAAATTTCTGGCTAAAATTGTAAAAAAATATATAAAGGCGTAAATTTACAACAAAACAATGTCAGATAACAGAAATCCTGCCGGAAGAGGCCCTGTTGACGCGGTGATACTGTGGGTCGACGGCAGTGACGGGAGGCTTACGGAGAAGAGGGAGCGTTACCTGGCACAGGAGAAAAAGAGCGTTGCGCACCCCGGAGCCCTCCCGACACGCTTCGCATCATCAAACGAAATCAGATACTGTGTCCTCTCAATTTTGTCGTTTGCACCCTTTATAAGAAACATCTTCATTGTTACCGACGAGCAGGACCCCGGCCTCGATGAAGAGGTCAGAGAGAGATTTCCCGCAAAGGCAGGCTGCCTGAAAATTGTTGACCACACGGAGATATTCCGCGGTTACGAGGAGTACCTGCCCACCTTCAACAGCTCCTCCATCCTGGCAATGGTATGGAGGATCAAAGGCCTGTCGGAAAATTTCATCTACTTCAATGATGATACAATACTGATAAGGGAGACAATTGAAGAGGAGTGGTTCATCGGCGGCAGACCTGTCCTGAGGGGCAAATGGCTCCTTCCTCCTTTCAGGAAGATTGCCGGTAACGCATGGAAGATGCTTCTTAACAGGCATATACGCCGCAACATGGATTACCGGCCCAGGATCTCATTTTATATCCGCCAGTGGAAGAGTGCCACCCTGGTCGGCATGAGATGGCGCTATTTCTTCCACTGTCATACGGCACATCCCATGAGGGTAAAAACCCTTGAGGAGTACTTCAGTGCCAACGTGGAGCTGCTGAAAAAGACCATATCATACCGTTTCAGGGATGCCGGTCAGCTGCTCGCCACCTCCGTGGCGTACCACCTTGAGATACTCGGCGGCAACAGGAATTTCGCCAGGCTTAACCTCGGGTACCTGCATCCGTGGTATTCCGAAGCACGTCTCAACAGACGGATCAGTCGTTGCATGAAAGACCCGCGTATAAAATCGGTATGTATCCAGAGCATGGAGATGCTCGGCAGCGGGCAGCAGAAGAGGATATTCAGCTGGCTCGAAGGGATATTAGGTGTGACCCGTGAAAACTGAGAAAATACAGATGGCTGGAGGCAGAGAGAGAAAATATTCGTCCCGCAGAACACAGTTATAAATGTGCAGCATGAAAAGTGAAGTGTTCCCGGCAAAAGAGAGCAACAAAATGTCACCGGATGATCCTGTTGACGTGGTGATAGCATGGGTTGACGGGAGTGACCCGCAGCTGGCGGAGAAGCGCAACAGATATATAGGAAGGAATGATCTGCCTGTCTCTTCCGGGGCCCACTTCACACGCTTCGCCTCCTCGAACGAGATCAGGTATTGCATGCTGTCGGTGTTGCGCTTTGCCCCCTTCGTGAGGAACATATTCATTGTCACCGACGCCCAGAATCCGGGCCTGCATGAAGATGTTGAAAGCCATTTTCCCGGTCGTTCCGCTTCAGTAAGGATAGTTGATCACAAAGAGATCTTCAGGGGGTATGAAGAGTTTTTGCCCACCTTCAACAGCATCACCATTGCGAACATGATCTGGAGGATCAGGGGTCTCTCCGACAATTTTGTCTATTTCAATGATGACACATTCCTGGTGAGGAACATCACCCCGGGGGAGTGGTTCACTGGCAGCCGGCCAGTGCTGAGGGGCAGGTGGGTGCCGGCTCCCGGGCCGCGGGTTCTCTGGAACCGCATCAGAACAGCTTTCAACAGGCATCTTGCCGGCAGGCGCGATTTTGAGCCGAGGGCCTCCTTTCACCTGGGCCAGTGGAATTCCGCCGCACTGCTCGGATTCAGATACAGGTATTTCACCAACAGCCATACGCCGCATCCGGTCAACAGGCTCTCTGTTGAGGAGTTCTTCATGAAAAACGATGCCCTGCTCAGGGAGAATATCACATACCGGTTCCGTGACCACCGGCAGTTCACCTTTATCTCACTCGCGAACCATCTGCAGCTGCTCAGCGGCACCAGGAACATTGCCCCGCCTGCCGTGGCCTATCTCAAGCCGGAAAAACGGGGGCCCGGATACATTGAGAGCAAGATCGCCCTCTGTGAACAGGATCCCCGCATCATCTACATGTGTGCCCAGAGCCTCGACATGTGCGAAGAAGAGGAGCGGAAGAAGTTGTTCAGCTGGCTAGATCGTATACTCGGGATCTGATACCCGCCGATATCCCTGCTATGGCTCTGACCCCTGCCCCTATCCCTGCTCAAGCTCTGACATCTTGTCTTTTCCCGGACTCTGACGCCTGCCTTCATCTCTACGATACCAGCAGGTTGCACCCCCGCAGATCGGCCTCGTCAAAACGTCCCTGTACCTCGAAGAGTCCCTCCTCATGCATACGGCCAAGATCCTCTGTTGCAATGAATGAGCATGACCAGATGTTGGCCAGGTCAATGACGCTGATCCCTCCCACCGCTCCTGCCGCCCTGCTGTGTGACCCGGGGTCGTGACTGTCGCGTATCAGCACCTGCATCCAGGGAGGGGACCTGAAGAGACCTCCGCCGCGCGAGTAAGCCTGGCTGAGCAACTCCGTCATGCCGTATTCCGAGTGCACCGATGTCACTCCAAAGGCCTCCCTGATTATCTCGTGCACCTCCTCCCTTATCATCTCCCTCCTCCTTCCCTTCATGCCGCCCGTCTCCATGATGATAGTGTCTGAGAGATCCGCGCGATAGCCTTCTGCCATGTCAAGCAGCGCGAAGGTGACACCGAGGAGCAGCACCTTCAATCCTGACATCCGCGCACGGTCAATGGCCCTGATCAGCGCATCGCTGTCATCGAGAAAGAAGCCCCCGGAGCTGTTACCCGAGAGTGTCATCAGCCTCTTCACCATATAGATGAGTGATGATCCCTCCCTCTCAAGGTAGGAAGGCAGCAGTCCCATTATGGCATAGCCCGACGGATCGCCGTAGTAGATCCTGAAGGCCTTCTCAAGACTCACGTCATACAATGACAGGTCTTTGACCATATGTCTGCTCTGCCTCATCGCAGCCGTGCCGCTGCTGAGGAATATCGTTTCAGGCTCTCCCCCTCCTGTCATTACGGCATGATCCCTGAAGAAGGAAACAGGCATGAAGGGTATGGAAAAAATATCGCCAACACCTTCAATGTCAATTCCCAGAAGGTTTATATACTCCCTGTAGACAGGGCATAGAGCAGCCTGAAAACGGAAGATCTCCAGAGCCGTCTTCTCAAATGATTGAGCGTCGGTGACTTTGAAGATCTCTTCAGTCAAGTGTGAGTTCATAGTTGCTACGGGAATGTCGCCGTTCCGTCCGGCTGCCAGACCCATTCAAGCCTGCAGGAGGCAAAATCCGGGTTGGCGGCGGTGTTCAGGACAACCTCAATGATCCTTATCTTGGCAAAATTATTATCGCGTGTTCTCACAACCCATACCTGATTTTTCCTCAGCGGCGTGGCAAGGTCAATAAATGAAAATACCGATGAAAGTGAACTGGCATCGGTGAGTGCCACGAACGCATCCACGGCCTCGCTTTCGGTCATATATTCACCCATGAAGGCATATGAGGGTTCCAGTGTATTGGCAGAAAGAAACGGTTCAACCGGGCTGCCTTCAGCAAGCGAGCCGGCCTCTAGAAAGACATCAGGCCCCGGCACGGTCAGCGAAGAGATTGCCCCTGCTTGTTTGAATGACAATCCCATAGAGTAATATACTGTTGTACCGAACAACTCATTCGTCAGGGTGATTGTACCCGAAGTCTTCTGGTCATCCCTGCCACACCCAATAAGAAGGAGCATGACAGCCAGCACCGGTATGAACCGCCGTTTCATTATTCTCCCCTTATGGCCGTGATGCCGGGCAGCTTCTTGCCTTCCATGTATTCAAGCATTGCGCCGCCTCCGGTCGATACGTAACTGACCTTGTCTGCCAGGCCGTTCTTGTTTATGGCTGCAACGGAATCCCCTCCCCCGATCAGGGAGAAAGCACCCTTCTCCGTCGCTTTTGCCACTGCTTTTGCTATTGCAGTAGTCCCTGCTGCGAACTTTTCCATCTCAAAGACACCCATTGGGCCGTTCCAGAGAATGGTCTCCGATTCCATTATGACCTTCTCAAACAGGGCTATGCTCTCCGGACCGATGTCAAGTCCCATCCAGCCATCCTTCACATCATCAATAGCTGATAAATAAGTATTTGCACTGTTATCAAACTTATCTGCGTTGATGCCGTCAACGGGGAACAGCAGGTTCACTCCCTTCGCCTTTGCCTTTTCCATCACCGCCTTTGCAATGTCCAGCTTATCTTCCTCGCAGAGCGAATTTCCTATTTTACCTCCATTAGCCTTGATGAAAGTGTAGGTCATGCCTCCTCCTATGATCAGGTTGTCAACCCTGTCGAGAAGGTTATCGATGATGAGTATCTTATCCGACACCTTTGCACCGCCCATGACAGCCGTAAAGGGCTTCCGGGAGCTCCTGAGCACCTTATCCATTGCAGCCAGTTCACTGTTGATAAGGAACCCGAACATCCTCTTGTCCTCAGGAAAGAAGTCAGCTATTACAGCCGTTGTGGCGTGAGCCCTGTGAGCCGTGCCGAAGGCATCATTGACATATATGTCAGCATATGTTGACAGTTTCTTCGCCATCTCCTTCTGCTTCACCTTCAGCGCCGCCTTGGCGGCTTTCTTCTCCTCATCGGTGGCTGTCTCAGGCAGTACCGGCTTGCCCTCCTCCTCGGGATAGAACCTCACGTTCTCAAGCATCATAACCTCTCCGGGCTGCAGGGCTGCAGCCATGGCAACTGCCTCGTCACCAAGCGCGTCCGGTGCAAATGCGACCTTCATCCCAAGGAGCTTCTCAAGTACCGGAAGCACAGGCCTGAGGGAATATTTTTCCATAACACCCTCGGGGCGGCCGAGATGTGACATTAGAATAGCTGAGCCGCCGTCGCTGGTAATCTTCCTGATGGTCCTGAGTGCACCGCGTATGCGATTGTCATCGGTGACCTCGCGCGTCTGCTTGTCGAGCGGAACGTTGAAATCGACCCTGACAATGGCTTTATGGCCCTTAAAATTAAAATCATCAATGAGTTTCATAAAATTCATATTAATTGATTACAATTCTTTTCTATCATGCAAAAATAATAAGTTATAAGCTATCTTGTGAGGGTATGGGGCAATAATGAGGGTTTATTTCAACCGGTAAACAAATGCTGTCCGGATTTGTTAAATTTACAGTTAACAAAAAAATGAGCTTCACTGATTTTACAACGACACCCGTATAATTGGAATCATGGTGATCCGCGTTAATCAGTAGCGAAATAGATTCAATCATACAAAGAAATAATCTAAAATTCATTCAATATGGCAAAAATCACATTAAAAGGCAACCCCGTCAATACATACGGCGAACTGCCTGCAAAAGGCAGCAAGGCTCCTGGTTTCAAACTTGTAAAATCAGATCTTGGAGAACTCACTCTCGAAGAGCTGAAGGGCAAAAAAGTATTACTTAACATTTCACCCAGCCTCGACACCGGAATATGTGCCACCGCAATGCGGAAATTCAACCAGGTTGCAGCAGGAATGAACAATACCGTTGTCCTCGCCATTACAAAGGATCTCCCTTTTGCTCATGGCCGCTTCTGCACAACTGAAGGTATAACAAATGTAACAACACTCTCAGGCTTCCGCGACAGCGCATTTGGCAAGGACTATGGGATTGGGATTCTTGACGGCGGGTTTGCCGGACTCTATGCCCGGAGCATAGTGATTATTGACGAGCAGGGAGTGGTAAAATATACCCAGCTGGTCCCCGAGATCGCACAGGAACCTGATTATGACAGTGTTCTTGCAGCTCTCTGATCAGGGTCTTTCACTTTATTTTTACTATTTTTGCTCTCCGTCAGCGGCAGGGCAAAATGAATTTCTCACAGATACCAGGGCAACAGGCAGTAATTGACAGGCTGAGGAACTCCGTTGCGGAGAACCGTGTCAGCCATGCACTCCTTTTCTATGGGCCCGGGGGGAGCGGCAAGTTTGCCATCGCCCTTGCCTTTGCACGTTATATCAGCTGCGAAAAACGGACCCCGGAAGATGCCTGCGGCGTGTGTCCTTCATGCGTCAAGTATGACAAGCTGATCCACCCTGACCTGCACTTCGTTTTTCCCGTCATAAAGAAAAAGGCCGGATCGGAACCGGTCAGCGACACATACATTTCACAGTGGCGTACCATGGTTCTCCGGTCGCCCTGGTTCTCGCTGAGCACCTGGACTGAAGCGATGGAGGTGGCCAATGAACAGGCGCTTATTCCTGTTGCCGAGGCGGCGGAGATAATACGCAAACTCAGTCTCAAGTCGTTTGAATCCGACTTCAAGATCATGATCATCTGGCTCCCTGAGAAGATGAACCCCGAGACGGCAAACAAGCTTCTCAAAATGATAGAGGAGCCCCCCGCAAGAACACTCTTCATCCTCGTCTCCGAGGAGGATGACAAGCTGCTGCCAACAATAACCTCACGCTGCCAGCATATCCGGATCCCCTCCATCTCCTCCGGCGATCTGAGCGCTCACCTTGAGAGGGTGGCCGGCATAGAGCCTGTGAGGGCGTCAGAGATAGCCGCCATTGCTAACGGCAACATGGTCAGGGCCATGGAACTGGCCCGTGAGGATGACAATACCACCGTGCACCTTGACCGCTTTACAAGACTGATGCGGACAGCCTATACCCGTGACATACAATCGCTGGTGACATGGTCCGAGGAGACAGCGGCACTGGGAAGGGAGAGACAAAAGAGCTTCCTCTCCTACGCCCTGAGGATGATACGTGAGAACTTTATCCTGAATTTCGGTGGTCGCGAAAATAAACTTGTCCACCTCACACAGAGTGAAGACGACTTCTCGCAGAAGTTTCATCCGTTCATCAATGAGAGTAACATTAATGCACTTAACAGGGAGTTCAACCTTGCCTTCGCTCACGTCGAAAGCAACGGCAACACCAAAATGATATTCCTCGATCTGGCGCTGAAGACATTGAGACTTATCAGGTAACTGAGGGGAATCACTTGAAAATAGCGCATTTATTCCTAATTTTGCATTCACCCTCCGGTTAAAGGATCTTCGGACCCCGCAATCGGCAGAGATAACCTGACGTCATGACAAACGAAGATATACAGGCCCAGGGAGGCGAAGAGCCTTCACCGCCTGAAATAAAATACCGCACCGGGACAAAAAAGCTGAATGAATACAACTGGCTTGCCGGGCTGCCTTTCGACCCCAGGTACAATGAGGTCATCGAAGTTCGTTTCAAGAACACGCGCAAGGGTTTTTACCGCAACGTGAACGGGCTGAGGCTTGAGGTTGATGACGTAGTCGCTGTGGAGGCATCGCCCGGCCATGACATCGGATACGTCTCAATGACCGGATTCCTGGTCATGGAGCAGCTGAAGAAGATGAAGGTCAGGCCTGTCATTGATGAGATGAAGAAGGTCTACAGGAAGGCCAGGCCGGTCGACCTGCAGAAGTGGGAAGAGGCCAGGAAGCTTGAGGATCACACCATGCTCAGGTCAAGGAAGATAGCCGAGAACCTGGGGCTGGCAATGAAGATAGGCGACGTCGAGTACCAGGGAGACAAGACAAAGGCGATCTTCTACTACCTTGCCGATGAGAGAGTTGACTTCCGTCAGCTGATCAAGGTGCTTGCCGAGGAGTTTCACATCAGAATAGAGATGAGGCAGATAGGAGCCCGCCAGGAGGCAGGACGGATAGGCGGCATAGGCACCTGCGGACGCGAACTCTGCTGCTCAACCCATGTGACTAACTTCATGTCTGTAACCACATCTCATGCCCGCTACCAGGATCTGTCACTCAACCCCCAGAAGCTGGCCGGACAGTGCGGCAAGCTGAAGTGCTGCCTCAACTATGAGCTCGACTGTTACATAGACGCACAGAAAGACTACCCGTCGAAGGAGATACCCCTCGAACTGGCGGGAGGAACAGCCCACTTCATGAAGATGGAGGTCCACACAGGCATCTACTGGTACTCGACAGACCCCCGCATGGCAGTCAACCTCACAGCAGTGCCGGTAGCCCGGGTTCGCGAGATCATACAGCTAAACAGGAAAGGGATTAAGCCGGAGAACCTGCTGGCAAGCCCGGCAAACAACGCGATCGGAAAAGGGAACGACCTGCTGCTGCAGAACAGCGGACTGACAAGGTTCGAAACAAAAAGCAATCAGCGCGAAGGCAAGGGCAGAAACAAACCATATCCCAGGAGAAATGAGAAAAGGCAGAAGTAGCATACTTATTGCCGGCATCATGCTGGCAGTCACCACCCTCTCATGTGACAGGAACACCCTCTTCTCAGACAACTACAGGATTGATGACAGGCAGTGGAGCATGTACGACCCTGCAAGATATACCTGCACAATAGGGGATACCGTAAGCACATTCAATATTGACCTGTCGGTAAGGACATCGACCGACTACCCCTATCGTAACATGTATCTCTTCATTGTCACCACCTTCCCCTCAGGCACCATCGTCACTGACACCCTGCAGGCAATGATCACCGATGAAAGAGGGAAGTGGCTCGGAAGAGGTGCAGGCGACCTCCGTGAACTGACCATCCCGTATAAAACAAATGTCTTCTTTCCCGAAGAGGGCGAATACCACTTCAGCGTCATACACGGCATGAGAGACACTCTGCTGAAGGGGGTTTACGACATGGCAATGACGATATCCCTGAAAGAGGACAAGGGCAGATAGGAAAGGCTTTGGGTAAGAACAAACTGGCACGGTGGACTGAGATGAAAGGCTTCGACCAAGTGATCGAACCTTCATTTGAAGAGGCTTTCAGGAATGATCACCTGCTGAAGGGAAAATGGCGAAGTGACTGGTTTGGCAATGACAATCCCATTGTCCTTGAACTGGGCTGCGGCAAAGGCGAATACACTGTCGGACTGGCCGGTAAATATCCTGACAGGAATTTCATCGGCATAGATATCAAGGGAGCCAGGATGTGGAGGGGAGCAAAGGAATCACATCAGAAGCAGATGCCGAATGCTGCCTTCCTGCGCACCCGTATAGAGTTTGCAGGCTCCTTTTTTGCTCCCGGCGAGGTAGATGAAATATGGCTTACATTCCCTGACCCCCAGCCCAAGAGGAAGAGAGAAAAGAAACGGCTGCCGGCACCCTTTTTCCTGAACCTTTACAGGCAGTTTCTCAAGGATAACGGCATCATTCACCTTAAGACAGACAGCAGGGAGCTGTATGACTATACTCTCTCGGTGGTGCATGCCAACCGGCTGGAGATCATAGCGTCAGTGACGGATCTCTATGTACAGATGCCGGATGACCCGATGCTTTCCATAAGAACGTACTACGAGGAGATCTTCCTGAAGCAGGGAGTCCCAATCACATACCTGTCATTCAGACTTCCGAATGAAAAAGAGATCATCTCTCCCCTCGGCTGACAACGAAGGCTTCTTCAGCCGCGTTTACGATGTCACCCGGCAAATACCCCACGGACGGATAACGTCATACGGGGCCATTGCCAGGTACCTGGGCACCGCACAATCAGCCAGGATGGTAGGCTGGGCACTCAACTCCTCGCACTCGCTGCCCGGATTCATCCCTGCCCACCGCGTTGTAAACCGCAACGGGATGCTCACCGGCAAAAATCACTTCGGCAACTCGTCAACCATGCAGCAACTGCTTGAAAACGAGGACTTCACGGTGAGGGAAGATGTGGTCCTTGAGTTCAGGGAAAAGTTCTGGGATCCCTCAGTTGAACTCTGATTAGCTTGATGTGTTAATCAAAGTAAGTAGGCAGTAGAGAAATTTTCGATTTCAGATTTTCGATTGTCGATTTAATCAAGATTCGCAAATCGCAAATCGCAAATCGCAAATCCGCGAGGTAGTAGTGAAGACAACAATCATAATTCATAACCATGTATAAAAAAGAAGACATTCTAAAGGCCCTGAAGATGGTTTCCCATCCTGAAAAGGGCAGTGACATCGTCACCCTCGGGATGGTGGGAGATATTTCCGAAACGGCGGAAGGGATAGCAATTGTGCTTGTGCCGGAAAAGTCTAATGACCCCTTCCTCACATCGATCAAGAGCAACTGTGTCAGGGCAGTAAAGGAGGTGCTGGGGCCTGATGCGGTAATCTCTTCGATTGAGGTCAGGCCAAGGATCGTGGTTGAAAAGATGGCCCCTCCCAGGAGGGATATCCTGCCAGGCGTGAAGAACATCATCGCCGTATCATCGGGCAAAGGCGGGGTAGGCAAATCGACCGTTGCCGTTAACCTGGCGGTGGCGCTGGCACGCAAGGGTTATGCCACCGGGCTACTTGACGCGGACATCTTCGGTCCCTCGGTGCCGAGAATGTTCCATGCGGAGACCTATCGTCCCGACGTGCGCAATGAAAACGGCAATGACCTCATCATCCCGATGACAAGGTACGGTGTGAAGATTCTTTCCATCGGTTTCTTCGTCAAAGGCAGCGAGGCGGTCATCTGGCGTGGCCCGATGGCAAGCAGTTTTCTCAAGCAGCTCATCACGCAGGGCGACTGGGGTGAGCTTGATTACCTCATCTTCGACCTGCCTCCCGGGACAAGCGACATTCATCTCACACTGGTTCAGGAGGTGCCTGTCACAGGAGCAATAGTGGTTACTACTCCCCAGGAGGTGGCGCTGGCCGACGCCCGCAAGGGGATAGCCATGTTCCGCAGCGAAGCCATTAATGTGCCGGTGCTCGGTCTTGTTGAGAACATGTCGTACTTCGTGGCTCCCGAGCTGCCCGGCCGCAGGTACTACATCTTCGGCAAGGAGGGCGGCAGCAGGCTCGCCGCCGAGAGCGGCACCGGACTGCTGGGTCAGATACCCCTCGTAGAAAGCATATGCGACGGTGGTGATACCGGAACACCGGCGGCACTGAATGACAGCGAGACAGGGCTTGCCTTCATGACCCTTGCCGACACCGTCGTCAGCCAGGTTGAGAAACGCAACGCGGAGATGGCACCGACAAAGAGAGTGGAGATGAAATGAGCCTGCTGCCGCCACGGGCATCAACACCCCGTTTCTGGCCTCTTTTTCTTAACTTTGAATACTTTTACCGCACCTCTTCAGTTATAGAGTATAAACCGTCATTATTTGAGATTACGGCATAAAGAATTCCTTGCAGCGGTGAGCATCATACTCACCCTGATTCTTGCCGGTTGTTCCGTGGAAAAGAACACCGGCGCTAGCCGTTTCTACAACTCACTGATCTCCAAGTACAACATCTGGTTCAACGGGAACGAGGCCTATAAGGCCGGGGTGAAGAAGGTTCAGTCATCGCACCGTGATGATTACAGCACCCTCATCCCGGTGTTCGAGTATTCCTCCGACGAGTCGGCCCGGGCAGCCTCTCCGGATATGGAGCGGGCCATACAGAAGGCTTCTAAGGTTATCGCGCTCCACTCCATCACCGCCAGGCCGTCCGAGAAGGGTCGCAGGGGTGGCAATGCACGTAGTGATGAGTTTTATAACAGGCGCGAGTACAATGAGTGGGTCGATGACGCCTATATCCTGATGGCCAAAGCGCAGTTTTACCAGAAGAATTTCATGGCCTCGAGGTCATCCCTGTCATATGCTGTGAGCATAGCCACTGACACTGACCTCGTGACAGAGGCAGGCATATGGATGGCCCGCATCCAGACTGAGGAAGGGAACTATAACGAGGCATCGCGACTGCTTCAGGAGATAAGTGACCCGGATAACCTGTCAGGGGCACTCAGGGCCATGTATTACTCGACGCGCGCTGACATCCTACTGAGGCAGAAACGGTTCGGAGATGCCATAGAACCGCTGACAAAAGCCGCAGATTTCTCGGGAGACAAGGACACAAGAGTGCGCCTTACCTATCTCCTTGCCCAGGTATGCAAGGCAGCCGGTGAAAATGCACTCTCCACGCGCTGGTTCAGCCAGGTGATACGCATGAACCCGTCCTATGACCTGGAGTTCAACGCCGGTATAAACCTTGCAGGAGTGGCCGACATATCGCAAGGTGACGCTGATGACCTCAGGAAATCGCTGCGCAGGATGCTGCGTGACTCAAAGAACAAGGATTACCTTGACCAGATCTATTTTGCCCTCGGCGAGCTGGAAAAGCGGGTGGGCAACACTGACGAAGCCCTCAGACTGTGGTCACAGTCAGCAGCCAGCACCACGGTTAACACCCGCCAGAGGGCGCGTTCATACCTCGCCCTGGGCGAACACTACTATGCCCTGCCGGAATATATGACGGCATCGTTCTATTATGACAGCGTCTCCACCCTCATTGATACCCGGTTCCCTGATTATGCCAGTATCAGCCGCAGGGCTTCGGACCTGAGCGAGTATTCGGGTTTCCATAACGTGGTTGTCACCGAGGACAGCCTGCGCAGGGTGGCCGCGATGAACGCGGCAGAGCGTGACGCCCTTATTGCCGGAATCATCCGCTCCTATGAGGAAGCACAGACCCGGGCCCGGACAGGTGACGGTGGTGACAGGTACAACATGGGCCTCTACTATGAGAATGAGCAGCGATACAGTGGAGCTATCTCCGCTGAGGGAGGATGGTATTTCTACAACCAGACGGCTCTCTCATTCGGCCGTACCGAGTTCAAACGCCGCTGGGGCGACAGAAGGCTTGAAGACAACTGGCGCAGATCGAACAAGGCACGCGCAGCATTCAGCAACAGCTCTCAGCCAGAAAACGGTGAGGAGAGACAGCAGAGCGACAGCGCCGGCGCAGACCCGCAGCGTACCAAAGAGTATTACCTGCGCAATCTTCCGCTGACAGACTCACTTATGAGAAGATCAGCAAATGCAAGCGCTGCAGCACTGCTGGGAGAGGGGAAAGCACTGGCATCAAGGCTGGCTGACACCCTCGCAGCTGCCAGTTCGTTCGAGGAGGCTTCGCGCTCAGGCAGTGATGACAATATCAGAGCTGAGGCCCTGTATGAACTCTACCGCCTGCTCCGCCTCTATGACCCTGCCCGGGCCGACAGACGCAGGGCTGACCTGCTGGCTTCATTCCCCGGTTCTGAGTTTGCACAGATACTCTCCGACCCCGACTATGTCAGAAAACACCAGGAGATGGCCGCGAGGGCTTCCGGGAGCTATGAGACGGCATACCAGGCATTCACTGAAGGACGCTACTCAGAGACACAGGCAATCGCCAACGAGGCAGTGAAGCTCTTCGCCGGCGAAACACTTGTCCCTAAATTCATGCTCCTTGACGCCATGGCCACAGGCGCCCTGGCAGGAGAGATGGCATACAAGGCAAAACTTGACTCCCTGGTGGCCAGGTTCCCATCCACCCCGGAAGGAAAACGGGCGGCAGAGATAAACGACTTCCTCAGGAAGGAGATTCCGGCCATAAAGATTGCAGAGGATACCCGCATCGCGGAGGTACTATATCATGCTGACATGCTGCAACCGCATTATGTCATTATCGTTGCCCGTAATTTCCAGGCAAACATGAACCAGATGGTGTTTGATATCATCAACTATAACCTTGACAATTTTGCCGATAAAACCTATACCACCGAGGGTACTGTCGTTGACCTTGGCTATATCCTCATCGCAACCGGACCCTTCGCCAATGCCGGTGAGGCTGCCGCATGGCTCAGCGCATTCAATCCGGCAGAAACCATCAGGGGAGCAGCCGATGCCGCTCTGACACCTTACAATATCAGCCGCGATAACCTGGCAAAACTCAGGGAGGACAAGAATATTGACAGGTACAGCATCTTCTATGCGAAGGAGTATAATAACAACCGGTGACATGAGGGGAAGCCAATGAGACAGGTAAGGATACTGTGGGTCGATGATGAGGTTGGGGTGCTCCGGTCTCATATCCTCTTTCTGAAGGAGAAGGGTTTCGAGACCGAGACCTGTCAGTCAGGCAATGATGCAATTAACATGGTCAGGGACAACCCCTATGACATCATCTTCCTCGACGAGTACATGCCCGGACTGAGCGGAATAGAGACGCTCCGCCGCATCAAGGCTATCAGGCCTTCGATCCCCGTGGTGATGATAACCAAAAGCGAAGAGGAGGATATCATGGAAGCAGCAATAGGCTCCCAGATAGCCGATTACCTTATCAAGCCCGTCAAGCCGCAACAGATACTGCTCACCCTCAAGCGCATTCTTGATACAGGAGATATCGTCACACGCCAGACGACCACTGTCTTCAGGGAAGAGTTCGGATCAATAGCCGACATGATCTCTTCGGCATCAACCTTCACGCAGTGGAGTGAGCTGTACCGCAGGCTCACCTTCTGGCAGGCCGAGCTGATAAGATCATCTGACACCGGCATGAGGGAGGTGCTGCGCATGCAGGAGTCAGATGCCAACCGGGCTTTTGCAAAATACATTTCAAATAATTACCTGCAGTGGATCTCTGCCGATGCATCAGACAGGCCACTCATCTCACCTGCAGTGATGTCAAAACGGATCTTCCCCCTTATCGGGAAAGGATCGCCGCTCTTCTTCATCGTCGTTGACAACATGCGCCTCGACCAGTGGCAGACCATTGCCGCTGACCTGAGCCATGTCATGCGCACCGTCTCCGAAGAGCTCTACCTGAGCATCCTCCCCACCACGACACAGTATTCGCGCAACGCGCTCTTTGCAGGGCTGATGCCAGCCGCCATCGGCGAGCTCATGCCGGAGTACTGGATAGGAGACAATGAAGACGAGGGAAAGAACCTCAACGAGGAGAAGCTGCTGGCGAAAAACCTCCAGAGGGCAGGTCTGGGATGCAGGTGGACTTACAACAAAATCATCTCTGACGCCGATGGAAGAAGCCTGAATGATAAAATACCGCAGCTCCTGGCAAATGATTTTAATGTTGTGGTATATAACTTCGTTGACATGCTGAGCCATGCCCGAACAGAGATTGGCGTTATCCGTGACATGACCGGCGATGAAGCCGGATGGCTCTCGCTGACACACTCGTGGTTCATCCACTCCCCGCTGCTCGAACTCCTCAGGCAGGTATCTGCAAAGGGAGCACGGGTGGTGATCACCACCGACCACGGCTCGGTGAAGGTACAGAAGCCCGTCAAGGTGGTGGGCGACAGGCAGACTTCAATGAACCTGCGCTACAAAACCGGCAGGAACCTTGACTACAATGCACGCGACCTGTTTGAGATAACAGCACCGGCAAAGGCGGGGCTGCCAATGACCAACATCACCTCGAGATACATCTTCGCATGCGGAAATGACTTCCTGGTCTATCCCAACAACTACAACCATATAGTCTCATACTACCGTGATTCATTCCAGCACGGGGGTGTCTCGCTCCAGGAGATGGTGCTGCCCCTCGTGACGCTTGAGCCGGTTTAAAAGCTATTTTTGCCGCATGAAGATCGTGATAACTGACAAGAGCCGGCTGCGCGACGCGGCAAAACACTTCCTCAGGGAGACGGCAGACAAAAGGATATTCGCCTTCTACGGGCAGATGGGATCAGGCAAAACCACCTTCATCAGGGCATTATGCCATGAGTTGGGTGTCGCCGACACCGTCACCAGCCCCACCTTCACCCTCATCAATGAATACAGGCGCCCCGGTAACCTGCCTGTCTACCACATCGATTTCTACAGGATAAAAAAAATCTCCGAGGTGCTCGACTTCGGCATAGAGGAGTACTTTGATTCTGCCTCTCCGTGTTTCATGGAATGGCCGGAGCTCATCGAGCCGCTGCTGCCGCCCGAAACACTCAGACTGTCAATAACCGTCACCGGTAACGGCAGCAGGATCATCGAGACCATGGACCCCATCAAGGGGTGACGGCAACAGAATCATCGAGACCATGGACCCCATCAAGGGGTGACGGCAACAGGATCATCGAGACCATCGGCCTGGATCATCAGGACTCTCTTAATTATCCGGGGCCATTTGCTTTCTCTCCGATTAAAATATTAAATTTGATCTGCTGTTAATCAACTTCCGTTTAACCCTTAAAACGAAGCCAGATGAGTGAACCGTCAAGAAGCGCGTTCATGCCGCGGGAAGAGCTTATTGAGAAAGCCGTGAGCAGGCGGCAGATGTCTGTTGGAATGCCGCATGACGTTCTCGATGACGAGAAACGCATTGCTCTCACCCCTGAAGCCGTCAAGATACTCACCGATGCCGGCCATGAGGTCTTTATGGAGACCGGCGCCGGTGCGAATGCCGGCTTCTCAGACAGGGAGTACAGTGACAACGGAGCCATTGTGGCCGACACATCGCAACAGATATACGGTTGTGACATCGTCATAAAGATAGCCCCCTTCACCCAGAAGGAGGCCTCCATGCTCAGGGGCGGGCAGATAGTCATCTCATTCATGAATGCTGCCACCATGGGAGAGGAGACGCTCTCGCAGATGATGCGCAAACGCGTTACCGCACTGGCAAGTGAAAGGATAAAAGACAGCGACGGCATGTTCCCCGTTGTTGAATCGATGAGCGAGATAAGCGGTATCACGTCGGTTCTCCTCGCTTCGGAATACCTGAGCACCACCTCGGGAGGCAAGGGCGTGATGCTCGGCGGGGTGACCGGGGTGACACCGACGGAAGTTGTAATAATTGGAGCCAACACAGCCGGTGAATTTGCTGCCCGTGCTGCCCTGGGCCTGGGAGCCATAGTCAGGGTGTTCGACTCCTCGGTGCACCGCCTTCGCAATTTCCAGAATATGCTCGGACAGAGGCTCTATACCTCCACCTTCCATCCGCAGGTACTTCAGAAAGCGCTGAAATCAGCCGATGTGCTGATAGGGGCTCTCTCAACGGATATCCTGAGGCCATGGTTCTATGTGACCGAAGAGATGGTCCAGGGGATGAAACGCGGATCTGTTATCGTTGACCTCAGCGTAGACACGGGGGGATGCGTCGAGACGGCCGAGCCGAGGGCAATAAAGGATCCTATCTACGAAAAGCACGGAGTGATACACTATTCGGCGTGGAACCTCCCCTCACGCGTTCCCAAGACAGCCTCCATTGCGCTGAGTAACGTCTTCAGGCCGCTGATGCAGGAGATAGCCGACGCAGGAGGCATTACCCCGATGCTCAAGTTCAACAACGGACTGCGTGACGGTGTGTACGTCTTTAACGGCATCCTCACCAACGAGGTGCTCGGCCAGAAGTTCGGGATACTGTCAAAGGATATCAACCTGCTGCTGGCAGCATTCTGAATAAGAGGCAACAGGCAGTAGGCAATAGAGGGGCGAGCGTTAACAAATGACCCGGTGGGTCATTTGAGCGAAGCAGCCAGATTGTAGGGTAGGCCGTTGGCAGTCACCAGTCGGCAGTCATAATCGCAAATTCCTGATGCAATATACCTGCCAATGTTGGTCATCAACAATGAGCTATGGCAACAGCCGGCAGGTTAATGCCAGCTCAGGACAGCCTCCCTGCCCGACTGGCTGATCTGCGCAGCGCGGCCGAGGTAGATCGCCCTGTTGTCACTTATATGCCCGGCCGGGAAATTGAAGAGCACCGGATAACCGTAACCGCCGGCAACATTCATAACCACCTCCTCAACGGTCTGATTGAAGACATGCTCTCCCTCCGTGATCTTTTCCATCCCTCCGACCAGCAGGGCGGAGAGGTTTTTCAACATTCCCGTCATGCGCATCGCCGTGAGCATCCGGTCAACATGATAGAACTTCTCTCCTATCTCTTCTATGAAGAGTATCGCCCCCTCGGTGTCAGGCTGAGCCACCGTTCCGTTCAGGCTGTAGATAAGTGATATGTTTCCACCCGTGACCGGTCCGGTGACGGTGAATGACGCCTGGTGCGGGGCTGTCCATCTCACGGGCTCCGCCTCGCCCTTCAGTGCCATTACCATGGTATCATAGCACAGCGGGGAGCATTCAGGATTGGTGTAGTTCAGAGGCATCTCAGCATGAAGCGAGGCTATACCGCATACCCTGTTCAGCCACAGGTGCAATGAGGTGATATCGCTGTAACCCACGTACCACTTGGGGTGCCTCTTCAGCACGGAAAAATCTATCCTGTCCACTATCCTTGACATGCCATATCCGCCCCTGGAGCAGAGCACTGCTTTTGTCTGGCGATCATCGGTTGCCTTCTGCAGATCATGAAGCCTCTCATCGTCGCTTCCCGAAAAAGGCCCGCTTCTGGTAAATACATGCTTACCCAGGGCCACCATGAATCCTGACTTTTCAAGCAACTTCACGGCATCCTGAACAACATCCTGATCAATGTGACTTGCAGGCGTGACGATTGTTATCAGGTCTCCCTCATCAAGATATGGCGGAATTACAAGAGCTTTCATGACATGTCTTTTGATTTGGCAGTACCAAATGTAGCCATTTTATGAGAAAAATCCGGCCGCCGTCGTGAAGAGCCGGTCGAAAGTCCTGTCAACCTCGCAAGACCTGTCTCCGGCGAGCACGGGAAAAGGATTTTCATGTGTAAAGGGATAGTCGGGAGACCATACCTCAGCGTCAGCGCCCTGCAGCGTGGCCGACACGGCCTCTGCAGGTATCACCCTGTCACCGGCAAACGTTATGGCCTTGAGTTTTCCTCCGGTGTTTACGAATGGTGTTCCTGAGATATCCTTCAGCCTGCTGAGCGAAGTCATGGCATAGAAAGCCTCTCCCTCAGGCGTGCCATTCAGTATCTGCATAAACAGGTCGCCATCCCTGCTCATCTTATCGTCCGGCCATTCGAGATAGAATGTCACCAGTCTCTCGAAAGCCCTGCTGTCCATGATGAGCTTCGAGGTGCCGTTCATAAGGCCGAACGCACTGCCTCCGCAGAAGAGCAGCATGCGGCTCTCCGCGGGCAGAAGTGATGGCCTGGACAGCATCATCACCTGCGCGGCCAGGGCCCCTATCGAATAGGCAAATATGTCAACTGGACCTCCTCCCGGCAGATGCGGGTGAGAGCCCTCCCTGACGGTGCCGGTCAGGCTGGCGAGGTCCCTCAGGGTCTGGTACCCCGAGAGAAGGAAGCGCTGTGGCGATGAAGACATTCGGGTGCTCAGTGCCACGTTGACGAACGTTGACAGTTGTGTGTCAGGCAGCATGGTGGTACGCGCCGTCACCAGAGGCGTCATCAGATGCCTGTCTATCCAGCTGCGTGGCGAACGGTTCATATGGTAGGCACTCGGGAAGAGCACAACGGGCCTGCCGGTATCAGAAGCCAGCCTCATGCCCCACTGCATGTACTTGTTCCAGCTTCGCTCATTGAGGCCGTGAAGGAGGATGATGGCGCCCCTGCCGGCACTGCCATCAGGGATAAGGAGATAATAACGGAAATCGTCATTTGAATGCTCCAGCTCCTTCGATCTGAAAAGAGAATTGAAAATGGATGCTACATTCTTTCCGTCAGAATAGCGGTAACTGCCAGACGAATGAAATACCTCACTAACAATCCGTATCCCGGTACCCGGTACATAGCCATCCTCCACTCCCCCCCTGAAGTATACCGCAAATTCCCTCTCCTGCTGAGTGTATCCCATGATAGATTTTTCTGCAAACAAAACAGATTCGGACAGGGTGACAAAAAAATAGGTGCCCCCGCCCCTCCCGGGGGTCATAACCCTGCTATCAGGGGTAAAAATGGCCCATAAGGGGTGAAATACGACGGCTGATTTTCACCTGAAAACCTTACTTCGCCAAAAGTGTTAAATTTGCTCCTGAAAGCCGTGTGATGAACATCGATCTGAATTACAGACTGCCGGGTTACTTTACGGAAAAGGGCAATATCGTTACGACAATCCTGTTTACGGCAGGTTTTGCGTTGCTCTTCCTTAACATATACACTCCCTTCGGGGTGACAACATGGTTTGAGGTCTCAACACCGACGCTCTTCATTTATGCCAGCGGGGTTATCCTTTCCGGTGTACTTGTGGTCGCCGTCAGCAGGGTGATCATGTACCACTCCGTCCGCCGGGGCCTGCAGCTGAGAGTATGGCACTACCTGGTCTGGGTTGCGGCGGAGATATTGTCTATGGCACTCTTTTTCACTTTTTTTGAGATCGTGATACTTGATGATACCCGTAGCTTTTCCGAGCTTCTCGGGAGGTCAGTGCGTCACACCTCACTCACCCTGGCTCTTCCCTACATAATGCTCTGGCTCTGGTTCTCGTGGAATGACAGCAAACTCAAACTTACCGGGATAAGGGAGCAGGCAGAGGGGCCGGGCCAGAAGCCAATGATTCCCCTCAGGGATGAGAAGGGGGTACTGAGGATGTCGCTGAAGCACTCCGATATACTGTATATGCAAGGCAGCGACAACTACGTCACCGTCTGGTACCAGGCACAGAACAAGATAACCAAGTTCATGCTCCGCAATACACTCAGGACCATGGAGGATGAGCTGAAACGGGAGTCCATCATCCGTTGCCACCGCTCCTACCTGGTGAATGTTGAAAAGGTCAAACTGATCCGCAGGGAAAAGGAGGGGCTGGCGCTCGAGCTCGACAGCATCCCTCCCTCAATAGTACCTGTTTCAAGGACATATATGCATGAAGTGCTGACTGCGTTCGGCCATGAGGGGTGATTGCCAACCGGGCTGAACTCCAAAATCATTATATTTGCCGGGTTAACCACAGTAACATCCTGTCACAGATGAAGAAGTACAAGCGTCACCTTATCACATCAGCCCTGCCGTATGCCAACGGACCAATACATATCGGCCACCTGGCAGGTGTTTATGTGCCGTCGGACATCTATACCCGTTACCTGCGGATGCGCGGCGAGGATGTCATCTCCATCTGCGGATCAGACGAACACGGAGTGCCCATCACCCTCAAGGCACGGAAGGAGGGCATCACACCGCAGGAGGTGGTTGACCGCTATCATGAACTCAACAAGAAAGCCTTCAGCGACTTCGGAATATCATTTGACATCTATTCACGCACATCCAATAAAATACACTACGAGACTGCCTCTCAGTTCTTCCGCAAGCTGTATGACCAGGGTGAATTCATTGAGAAGACCGCCAGCCAGTACTATGATGAGGAGGCCGGCTGCTTCCTGGCAGACAGGTATATCACCGGTACCTGTCCTCATTGCTCCAATGAAAATGCCTACGGCGACCAGTGCGAGAAGTGCGGCACATCACTCAGTCCGACCGATCTTATCAACCCCCGTTCAACCATCAGCGGCAGTGCGCCGGTGATGCGTGACACGCTCCACTGGTACCTGCCTCTCGATAAATATGAGCCCTGGTTAAGAAAATGGATCCTCGACGAGCATACCGAATGGAAGAGCAACGTATACGGCCAGTGCAAGTCGTGGCTCGACCAGGGACTGCAGCCCAGGGCTGTCAGCCGTGACCTCGACTGGGGCGTGCCCGTACCCGTTGAAGGAGCGGAAGGAAAAGTCCTTTATGTATGGTTTGACGCTCCAATAGGATACATCTCCGCAACGAGGGAACTGACCCCCGACTGGGAGAAATACTGGAAAGACCCTGAGACACGCATGATCCACTTTATCGGCAAGGACAATATCGTCTTTCACTGTATCATCTTCCCTGCAATGCTCAAGGCAGAGGGAAGCTATATCCTTCCTGACAATGTGCCTGCCAATGAGTTCCTGAACCTCGAGTCGGACAAGATCTCCACGTCACGCAACTGGGCCGTCTGGCTGCACGAGTACCTCGTTGACTTTCCGGGTAAGCAGGACTCTCTGCGGTATGCCCTCTGCGCCAGCGCCCCGGAGACCAAAGACAACGACTTCACCTGGAAGGAGTTCCAGGCGCGGAACAATAACGAGCTTGTTGCCATCCTCGGCAACTTCGTGAACCGTACCCTGGTTCTGACAAATAATTATTACAAGGGTGCTGTACCGGCTCCGGGGGTAATGACTGAGTATGACACTGCCACGGTGGACTCCATCATGACATGCCGGGAGAACGTCGAAAGCAACCTTGAGGCATTCCGATTCCGTCAGGCACTTGCCGAAGCCATGAACCTGGCACGCCTCGGCAACAAATACCTTGCAGATACGGAGCCGTGGAAAGTGGTAAAAACAGACCCTGACCGCGTCAAAACAATAATGTACATCTCACTTCAGATAACGGCCAACCTCGCTATCCTGCTTGAACCCTTCCTTCCCTTCTCGATGGATAAGCTGAGAGGCTGGCTGGGTATCGCCGGCCTCAGCTGGGATGCTGCCGGCAGGTCTGACCTTCTCCTGCCCGGGCACACGGTCTCTTCAGGCGAGCTGATGTTCAGCAAGGTGGAGGATGAAGAGATTGAGAGACAGGTAAAAAAGCTTCTTGACACTAAAACGGCGAATGCTGCGGAGAGCGCTGCAGCGATCTCTCAGAAGGAGGATGTCAGCTTCGATGAGTTCACTCGCATGGATATCCGCACTGCCACCATCCTTGAGGCAGAGAAGGTCCCCAAAACGGCAAAGCTCATAAAGCTGAAGGTTGACACGGGAATCGATGTACGCACTATCGTTTCAGGCATAGCCGAACACTTCAGTCCGGAGGAGCTGCCCGGCAAGATCATCTCGGTCATTGTCAACCTGGCACCGCGTACCATCAAGGGCATCGAATCGAAAGGAATGGTTCTCCTGGCCGAAGATGAGAACGGCAAGCTGGTCTTTGTGGTTCCGGAGAAGAAGATAAAAAACGGAAGTCCCGTCAAGTAAGTCGGCAGTCCTCAGTCCTCAGTCCTCAGTCCTCAGTCCTCAGTCCTCAGTCCTACGTATTGACTGCCTATTGTCGATTGGTAACTGCTGACTGATTTCGACTGCCGATTGCCGACTGAAGACTGCCGACTGAATCCTACCTGCTCTTGCATACCCATGCGCCCGGGTAATTCTTCCTCGCTTTTCCCAGTTCTGCTATTGCTTCGTCAAGCGTGGCATATGACTGTGCGCTGACGCGCAGGAAGCCGTCAGGCCCTCCTGCCACTTCCGGGTCAAAACCCTGCCTGCGCAGGCTCTCGACCATTGTAAGGGCATTATCCTCACCCTGGAAGCTGCCGATTATCAGCAGGTACCTGTACTCCTCAACCACGACTGCCTGTGAGGGGCGGCTGACGGGCTGCCGCACAGTTGCCTCAGTTACAGCAGGGGACGGCTGAACAGGTCTCTCGCTGACTGCAGGGGTTGGCTGAACAGGTCTCTCGCTGACTGCAGGATCATATCCCGCTGGCTTTTCCGCATCAGTGCGGCCGGGAACTGCACTCTTTTCCGTGCCTGAAGGGTCAGTCGTGACAGACTCCGCAGTCACGGTCTCCCCGGCTGTTATTATTGCTGTCGTGCCGGCGTCTATCTGAGCACGGTTGAACTCAAGCTCAGCCCTGGCAAGCGGATTGAGGGTTGATTCTTCTATATTTCCCTTGAAGAGATGGTCATTGAAGGGCACAAGGGCCAGGGCTACCAGGATAGGTATTATCACTGCGGCCCTCGTGAGCAGGCTTCTTACCGAAGGCTGGTTCACGGAGGGTTCGCGACGTTTCTCAAGGGCCCTCTTCCTGACGTCATAACCTGGCATCGGCTGACGGTGATAGGCGCTCAGGCCGTACGATGAGAGAAGGTAATTGACCGTGGTGTCAGGGTCAAAGATTATTGCTCCCTCATAATTGAGTGAGAAGGTGCCCAGATGCTCAATGGGTACCGGGTTTCCGGCTATGATTTTCCTTCTGAGGTCATCAGCCCATTCCAGGACAATGTCGCGGGCTTCGCCGTAACCGGCGCCGAGAGCTGATGATATGTGACCTATCAGCAACCCGTCATTGCCGGTAAGATGACGGTTGAATGTTATCTTCCTTGAGGGAGGATGAAAGAGCCCTTCCCTGCGGTCTGCACGAGCAGGGAAAAAGTTCCCTATAAACGCACCAAAACCCGGAATAATGACACAATCGTGTCTGAAAAGCATCTCCCTGATGTAACCGGTAATATCCCTCGCCATGTATAAGCAATAATGAACAAAGATAAAAAGAAACCTGATTGGGGAGCGGAAAAAAAGGTTAAAATAAATTCTATTATCTTCGCCATAGAGAGACATAAAAATCCATGAAAAAGATTGAGATGGTTGACCTCCGTACACAGTATGAGAGGCTTAAGGCAGACATTGACAGTGCCATTTCGGACGTCATCAGCTCAACGGCCTTCATCAAGGGTCCTGATGTCCGTCTTTTTGAGGAGGAGCTTCAGGGTTACCTGGGTGTGCGCAATGTCATTGCGTGCGCCAACGGCACCGATGCACTGCAGATAGCCATGATGGCCCTCGGCCTCAGACCCGGTGATGAGGTGATAACCACAAACTTCACATTCATTGCGACGGTTGAGGTGATTGAGCTCCTCGGGCTGAAGCTGGTCCTGGTTGATCCTGACCCCCGCACATTCAACATCAGCCCCGAGGCAATAGAAAAGGCAATCACACCGCGGACCAGGGCGATAGTGCCCGTGCATCTCTTCGGACAGTGTGCCGATATGGAGCCTATCATGGATCTTGCCCGCCGTCACAGCATACATGTCATCGAGGACGCAGCACAGGCTACGGGAGCAGAATACCGCTTCAGTGACGGCACGGTGAAAAAGGCCGGGTCAATGGGCATCATAGGCTGTACCTCGTTCTTCCCCTCCAAGAACCTCGGCTGCTACGGTGACGGCGGAGCCCTCTTCACCGACGATGACGGGCTGGCGGAGCTTATAAGGAGTATAACGAACCACGGAATGAAGGTCAGGTATTACCATGACACCATAGGCGTCAACTCTCGTCTTGACACCATCCAGGCCGCTATCCTCAGGGTCAAGCTCAGCCATCTTGATGCCTTCAACGAAGCACGGCAGAAGGCGGCCGCCCATTTTGACAGGGAGCTGTCAGAGGTGCCGGGCATAACCATCCCCGTTCGTGCAGCAAACTCATCACATATATTTCACCAGTATACCCTCCGCATCGAGGGCGGCGAGAGGAACAGGCTACGCGAGTGCCTTGAGAACGAGGGGGTGCCTTCAATGATATACTATCCCGTGCCGCTGCACATGCAGAAAGCCTATGCCCACCTGGGTTACAGGGCAGATGACTTCCCGGTAACCACCCTGCTCACCGGCCAGGTGCTGTCACTGCCCATGCACACCGAGCTTGACGACGAACAGCTATCATATATCACCGGATGCATCAGGTCAAAATTCAACTGAAAAGATGATGGATAGAGAGTTTTTTGCACACGAGACGGCCGTGGTCGATGCGGGGTGCACGATAGGAAAAGGAACAAAAATATGGCACTTCAGCCATATCATGAAAGACGCGGTGATAGGAGAGAACTGCAACCTCGGCCAGAACGTCGTTGTCTCACCCGGTGTCATCCTGGGAAATAATGTCAAGGTCCAGAACAATGTCTCCATATATACCGGAGTTATATGTGAAGATGATGTTTTCCTCGGACCCTCGATGGTATTCACAAACATAACCAATCCCCGCAGCGCCGTCATCAGGCGCGACCAGTACATCACCACTACGGTAAGGCGCGGAGCCTCAATCGGCGCCAACGCCACCATAGTGTGCGGCAATGAGATAGGTGAATATTCACTCATCGGTGCCGGTGCGGTGATAACAAAAAATGTCAAACCCTTTGCACTGGTGGTAGGAAACCCGGGCCGCCAGACCGGATGGGTCTCCGAATACGGACACAAACTCTCCTTCAACAGCGACGGAGTGGCCGTCTGCCCGGAGAGCGGACAGAAATACCTGCTTGCTGATGAAAGGGTGAAAAAAATTGTACAGTAATCATATGCCTTCATAATATCTTCTGATGGATAAAACACCTAAAAATTTCGGGCTTATTGGTATTGCCGGTTATATTGCCGAACGGCATCTTAAAGCCATTAAAGAGACCGGCAACCGGTTACTGGCAAGCCTCGACAGGTTTGACTGCGTGGGCAAGATTGACAGCTACTTCCCCGAGAGCGATTTTTTCGTCGAGTTCGAGAGGTTCGACAGGCATATAGACAAACTGAAGAGAGGGGGCGTACAGCTTGATTACGTCAGCATCTGCTCACCCAATTACCTGCATGACTCTCACATCAGGTTTGCACTCAGGCACCGGGCCGACGCCATCTGCGAGAAGCCCGTGGTGCTCAACCCGTGGAACATTGACGCACTCCAGGAGATAGAAAAGGAGACCGGGCACAGGATTTACAACATCCTTCAGCTCAGGTACCACCCGGTGATCATCGAGCTGCGCAAAACGATCGCTGCCACCCCTCCGGGTAAAAAACATGACATAGACCTTACATATGTCACCAGCCGTGGTCACTGGTACGATATATCATGGAAGGGAGACGTCAACAAATCAGGCGGAATAGCAACCAACATCGGCGTTCACTTCTTTGACATGCTGGGATGGATCTTCGGTCCGGTGGTATCAAACAGGGTGCACCTCCTTGAAAAACACAAAGCCTCCGGTTTCCTCGAGCTCGAAAGAGCGCGCGTCAGATGGTTCCTGAGCATCGACTTCAATGACCTCCCCGAAACAGTAAAGGAAAAAGGAAATAGAACATACCGGCACATCACCGTTGACGGTGAGGAACTTGAATTCTCGGAAGGATTCACCGACCTCCACACCGTCACCTACCGGGAAATTTTGAAGGGACACGGATACGGGCTCGAAGATGCCCGACAGAGCATCGAGACCGTTTACCGGATACGCAACTCGGCTCTTTCAGTATTAACAGGAGATTATCATCCTCTAATTAAAAAATAATATGTACGACAAACTTTTAAGCAAGGAGACAAGTCTCTCCCTGATCGGCCTCGGGTATGTAGGCCTCCCCATCGCCCTCGAGTTCGCCCGTAAAATAAAGGTGGTGGGCTTTGACATCAGGCCTGACCGCGTTGAGCTGATGAAGAAAGGCATAGACCCGAGCAATGAGCTTGAACACGAAGCCTTCGAAGGTACAGACATAAAATACACTTCCGACCCTGAGGATCTCAGGGAGGCATCATTCCATATCATTGCAGTCCCCACACCCGTTACCAAACACAATCTTCCTGACCTCACTCCCGTGCTGAAGGCATCGGAAACGGTAGGAAGAATTCTTAAAAAGGGAGATTACGTGGTCTATGAATCTACCGTTTATCCGGGATGCACGGAAGAGGACTGTGTGCCTGTACTTGAGAGGTATTCCGGGCTAAAGTATCCGGACGATTTCAAGGTCGGGTTCTCACCTGAGCGCATCAACCCCGGCGACAGGAACCACACTCTTACAAAGATCGTCAAGGTCACCAGCGGCTGTGACCCTGAGTCGGCAGAGAACATAGCGAAAACCTACGAACTCATTATAGAGGCCGGAGTACACCGTGCATCATCGATAAAGGTTGCCGAGGCAGCCAAGATCATCGAGAACACACAGCGCGACATAAACATCGCCTTCATGAATGAACTCTCAATCATATTCAACCGTATGGGTATCAATACCTACGAGGTGCTTGAGGCTGCCGGAACCAAATGGAACTTCCTGAAGTTCTACCCCGGCCTGGTGGGAGGCCACTGTATAGGCGTAGACCCCTATTATCTCTCGTATAAGGCCAAGTCCATGGGATACCATCCCCAGATGATAGACTCGGGAAGGTTCACCAATGACAGCATGGGCGCCTACGCCGGCAAGGAGACGGTAAAAAAGATCATCGCCGCACACAAGAGTCCTGACAGGTCCAGGGTGCTGATTATGGGAATGACCTTCAAGGAGGATGTGACCGACATACGCAACTCAAAGGTGATAGATGTTGTGAATGAGCTGCGCGACTTCGGTGTTGAGGTTGACGTCATCGACCCGGGAGCATCACCCGAAGAGGTGAAACATGAGTACGGCATAAACCTGAAGGATAAGCCTGAAGGAAAGTATGACGCAATTATTGTGGCCGTCTCCCACAGGGAGTATTCAGGCCTTGATGAAAAATACTTCCTTGACCTCCTCAACGAGAGGGGAATACTTGTAGACCTGAAGGGCCTCTACAGGGGCAAAATGAAGTGGCTGACATACTGGAGTCTGTAATGAAGAAGAAAATACTGGTCTCCGGCGGCACGGGTTACATCGGATCGCATACGGCCGTGGAACTGATTACGGATGGGTTTGATGTGATTATCATTGACAACCTGTACAACTCAGACATCACCGTGCTTGACGGCATCCATGCCATCACCGCGGTTACGCCAAAATTCTACGACTATGATATCTGTGACGTCACAAAGCTCGAGGAGGTCTTCGCCGCCGAGGGCAGGATAGATGCCATAATCCACTTCGCAGCCTACAAGGCGGTGGGCGAGTCGGTCAGAAAACCCCTTGACTATTACAGGAACAACCTGACATCGCTTATCAACCTCCTCGGTATGATGGAGCGGCATAATACGCCGGCGATGGTCTTTTCGTCATCATGCACCGTGTACGGTCAGCCTGATGCGCTGCCTGTTACAGAGTCATCACCGGTGAAGGAGGCAGCCTCACCCTACGGTTATACCAAGCAGGCCGGCGAGATAATCATCCGTGACACCATGGCATCAAGGCCATCGCACAGGGCCGTGTCACTCAGGTACTTCAACCCGATAGGTGCCCACCCCACAGCTCATATTGGCGAACTGCCGCGCGGAGTGCCTGAAAACCTGGTTCCCTATATTACCCAGACAGCCATAGGCCTGCGTGATGAACTGAAGGTGTTCGGCAATGACTATGACACTCCTGACGGATCTTGCATACGTGATTACCTCCATGTTGTCGATCTCGCCAGGGCTCATGTGACAGCATTGCGGCGACTTCTTGACGGTGAGAATAAAACGAACTACGAGGTCTTTAACCTCGGCACGGGAACAGGAGTCTCCGTCTTCGAGGCGATTGCGGCATTCGAGAGAGCTACGGGGATAAAACTGAACTATACCGTTACCGGCCGCAGGGCAGGAGACATTGAAAAGATATGGGCTGACCCCTCACTGGCCAACAGTGAGCTTAAATGGAAAACGGAGATATCGCTTGACGAGGCTATGGATACAGCCTGGCGGTGGGAGAACAGGCTAAAGGAGAAAAGACCATGAAGAGGATAATACTTGTTACCGGCGGAGCCGGGTTCATAGGCTCACACGTCGTCAGACGCCTTGTCAGGAGATACCCTGACTACACCATTGTCAACGCTGATATGCTGACCTATGCCGGCAACCTCGGCAACCTCACCGACATTGAGAAAGCACCTAACTATCACTTCCGCAGGGTTGACATAGTTGACAAAAAGGCTGTGAGCGCCCTGTTCAATGAGTTCAGGTTCGACGGTGTCATACACCTGGCCGCCGAGTCGCATGTCGACAGGTCAATCAGTTCTCCTGATGAGTTCATCTATACAAACATAATCGGTACCGTTAACCTGCTGACGGCATTCCGTGATGCCGACCCCGGCAGTGATGTGAGGAAACTCTTCTACCACATATCAACCGATGAGGTTTACGGCTCGCTTGAGCACGGGGGCTTCTTCACCGAACAGACGGCATACGACCCCCGGAGTCCCTATTCAGCCTCCAAGGCGAGTTCGGATCACATGGTCAGGGCCTTCGGGAACACCTACGGGCTGCCCTGGGTGATATCGAACTGCTCAAACAACTACGGTCCAAACCAGTTCCCTGAGAAGCTGATTCCCCTTACCATCAATAACATAAAGATGATGAAACCAATCCCGGTCTACGGCAAGGGAGAAAACATACGAGACTGGCTTTACGTTGAGGACCATGCCGCGGCCATTGACCTGATCTTCCATGAGGGGAAACAGGGGGAAACCTATAATGTTGGGGGTGACAACGAGTGGAAAAACATTGACCTCGTGCGCGTCCTCTGCGCCATCATGGACAGAAAGCTTGAAAGGGCCGTGGGAAGCTCTGAAAAGCTGATTACTTATGTAACCGACCGCGCAGGCCATGACCTCAGGTACGCCATTGACAGCAGCAAGCTTCAGCGGGAGCTGGGCTGGAGACCGTCGGTCACATTCGAACAGGGAATGGAAATGACCGTAGAATGGTATCTTGCGAACGAGAAATGGCTCGAAACGGTTATCTCCGGAGCCTATTCAAAATATTACGACGAGATGTACGGGCACCGATAGTCATCAGTCGGCAGTCAGCAATCGGCAGTCAGCAATCGGAATTAAGATTTAAGAATTAAGAATTGATTATCAGGCTCTTGGCATGAGGACTGGAGACTGAAGACCGGGGACTGGAGACTTCATTTGCGCCGCAGGCGGGCGATCAGCTCATCACCCAGTTCAGACTTGATCTTGATATGATCGAGAATGGCGAGCACGACGCTGTTCTTTTCGAAGTCACCCCTTACCTGCTCGAAATCGCGCTTCTTCACCTCATCATCACCGTCGATGCCGAAGCCGGTCATTGATGAGAGGGTGAACTCCTTCCGGGCATCTTCATAGAGCATCCTGTCGAGATCAACCACGCTCTTCTTCCACCTTTCGACAATATCAATAATATCTTTGGCCGTAAGCTTCTCATTGGGCTTGCCGGTCTCGCCGGGAAGCCTTTCATATATCCATGCCCACTCCATGTCATAATACTGCCTGTGAATCTGCTCGAAGCTCTTGTTGATGGCGTCGGCATTTTTCATCTCCCTGTTTTCGATGGAGACAAGCAGTTCCTCTATCGACCTCAGCGGAGCAATGAGTCCCGACATGTCGATCCAGTCGCCGGTACCGCTGTCGGATTCCGGTTTCAGTCTTTTCCTGATATCGGCATCCGTTTTGAACTCAGTCCCTTCGAGCCTCTTGATCACCGAGTTGCCGATGAACTTGTCAATACCCATCTGGTAGAGGGTAATGCCCCGCTCGGCTGCAGAGGTCTTCATTCTCATCCTGTCAAAGGAGATGAAGGGCTGATCGGGGTTCTCTCGCAGCAGTTTCTTAAGCAGCTCCCTTCCGTTCATCATCTTGCCCACGGTGAACGGACTCAGCAGGTTATAGTTTATCTGGTCAAGCTTCTTCGGGTCTTTGCGCATGTCACGCTTCGGCCATTTCTGGGCATCACGTATCGTTCCCACGCTGCGGAGGTTTATTCCGGGAATAAGCTGTGATTCATAGTTCACTTCAGTCAGGTAAGAGAACGGAAACTGCGTGGTATCGACATTATGGTAATGCCTGCCAACGACCAGCGTAAACGGCCCGATGCGTGACGGCCACAGCACGTATGAGTCGGAGGTGGTCTTAGACCCTCTCTCCATGATACCCTGGTGGATCGGGCCAAGCTTGTACATGTGGTTGCTCTGGTTTGATCCGCTGCCGGCGTTCATGAATGAGAAGATGCCGGCTATCAGCAGTGTCGATTTGTGATGGGTAACCGTGTAGGGCCCGGCGAATATTGAGCATGCCTCGCCATGATATCCTCCGCAGTTTGAAAAGAAGAGTGAGTTCTCCGCCGAATACTGCTTTGACAGGGTACAACCCTGGCCAATGAAGCACTTGTCTATGACGGCGGCGTCATTAACCCTTGATCCTGAGCAGATTATGAAGTGATCCATGATTACGTCATTGCCTATATAGACCGGGTCCTTGAACGAGCTGTTCACCGACCCTTCCGCCAGTCGTGAGACATCCTCGATGACGGCGCCGTAACCTATCTTCACGTTCTTAATGGTGCCGCACCCGGCGATATATGAGCCTGCACCTATCTCCCCGCGGTCCGACTTGACGCTTTCGGTGTGGTCGGCAATGAACTTTTCTATCACTTCAATTGCCACAGGCCTGTGCCTGTAGAGGGTGATGATATATGCCATGTGTGATGTCAGGCGGTCCCATATGGGCACCTCCCTGCCTCCTGTCTCATTGAGGACAGCCACGCGGGTTCCGTTCCCGAATGATGTGCGCCCCTCGGTTGAGATATGGCCGCAGTTCCTTATCACCACACCTTCACCAATGTCATAATTGGCGATGAAGCCTGTAATGTCAGTGATTGTGACATTGTCAGATATGGTGCAGTTGTGGATATGGGCGTTCCTGATCCCGTGGAGCAGCGGCAGGCCGCATCTCTCACGTGCTGTGCCGTTGAAAAAGCCGAGCCTTACTATCCCTGAAAAAGTGACATTCTGTATTCTTTCGGCATTGAAAGGGTCCTTGACAAAGACACTCTCCCATGAATTGCTCCGGCAGCCTGCAGCTTCGAGGCCGCGAATCTCTCCTATACTCAGACTTCTGTAACCGTCAGCCATATTCTTCAGCTTTTTATTATTCCACAGTGACTGATTTTGCCAGGTTGCGTGGTTGATCAACGTCGCATCCGCGCAGAACGGCAATATGATAAGATAGCAACTGTAACGGTATCACCGCCAGCACAGGGGCGAAGACCGAAATAGTATCCGGTACCTCCATCACATAATCAGCCATCGCACTTATCACCTGGTCACCCTCGGTGACAACAGCTATTACCTTCCCCTTCCGTGCCTTTACCTCCTGGATGTTGCTCACTATCTTGTCATAGGAGTTTTCCTTTGTGGCCACCACCACCACGGGCATGTGTTCATCAATAAGGGCTATGGGGCCATGCTTCATCTCTGCAGCCGGGTATCCCTCGGCGTGGATATAAGAGATCTCCTTGAGCTTCAGGGCTCCTTCCAGGGCCACCGGGTAGAGCAACCCCCTGCCCAGGTAAAGGGCATTGGTTGAGTCCTTGTATATCTTAGCCAGCGCCAGTGCCTGGTCATTAACCTTAAGTGCCATCTCAATCTTTTCCGGGAAGAGCTTGTCAGCTCGCCTATCAGACCGCGGTAACGGGCTTCGTCAATAATCCCTTGCGGTACCCTATCTCGAATGAGATCATTGCCAGTGTCACCACCTGGGTGGTGAATGCCTTTGTTGAAGCTACCCCTATCTCAGGGCCGGCATGAGTGAAGACGCCGGCATTGGTCTCACGTGATATGGATGACCCCACCACGTTGCATATGCCCAGAACCATGGCTCCGCGTTCCTTTGCCAGGCGTATTGCCGCCAGCGTATCGGCTGTCTCGCCGCTCTGGCTGATAGCCAGGACTATGTCACCCTTCTTGATCACAGGGTTACGGTACCTGAACTCAGAGGCATACTCAACCTCAACGGGTATGCGGCAGTACTCCTCTATGATGTACTCGCCCACCAGCCCGGCATGCCATGATGTGCCGCATGCAACAATCATTATCCTGTCTGCCGAGGCTATGGTGTCAAACACATTGTGCAGGCCTCCCAGCATGAGCCCCGACTGATTCGGCAGCACCCTGCCCCTGAAGGTATCATGAATAGCACGCGGCTGTTCAAATATCTCCTTGAGCATGAAATGGGGGTAACCCTCCTTGTCAATCTCTCCGATCTTCAGGTCAACCTCCTTTACCTCAGGCTCAACCCTCTTGTTTCTTATCGCCTTCAGCACCATCTCATCCTTCCGTATGACCGCGAGGTCATCATCATTGAGATAGATCACCCGCTGGGTATGCTCAACTATGGGAGTGGCATCTGATGCAATGAAGTTCTCGCCGTCACCCACACCTATCACCAGCGGTGAACCCAGCCTGGCGGCAAAGAGCTTGCCTGGCTCATCACGGCAGTACACGGCAATACCGTAAGTACCTTCCACCTTGTTCAGGGCCATGATGATTGCCTGTTCGGCTGACAGGTCGCCTTCAAGATAGAGATGTTCCATCAGGTTGGCCAGCACCTCAGTGTCAGTCTGGCTCGTGAACTTTACGTCCCGGCTTTCCAGGTGCTTCTTGATTCGGGAATAATTCTCAATGATGCCGTTATGTACTACAATAAAATGCCCCCTGCACGATACCTGCGGGTGGGCATTTATCTCATTGGGCTCCCCGTGAGTGGCCCACCTGGTGTGACCCATTGCTATTGAACCGTCGAAATCCTTGCCGGCAACCATCTCCTCAAGATCACGGACCCTGCCTGCACACTTGAAGATCTCTGTCCTCTCCCCGTCGCTTATAGCAATTCCCGGCGGAGTCATAACCCCTGTATTCCAGCCTCTTGAGTCCGTTGATGACTATATCACGGGCAGGACGGGAACCGATGTAACCTACAATTCCGCACATAGAATGATTTCCATTAGTTAACAATAATTTAACTTATAGTCAATCAGTATATTGTGTATGCAAACTCCAATTTGAAGGCGGGGTTGTTTCCGTTAGCCCTGAAGATGACGTTTTTTGCAGCTGATAAGGGGAAGAACAATTCCACTGAAGGGTTGTCGATCTTTCCGTCAAGGTACTGCTGGACAAAAGAGGTGATGTTGAAGATGTAGCTGTCCTTTTCACTGTAATAGGTGCCGTCCATATAGCTTAGACTATCGTACAAGATCAGGGATTGCCCTCTCCTTGCCCTCGCTGTCACGGTACCTTACCAATATCTGGGCGGGCATGCCGTTTGCAAGATATGTCTCTCCGTCGATGTGTACGGGAGCAATGATCCTCGCCTTGTTGACCGCCAGTCTCTCTGTGCTCCTGAATGCTTCAAGTGAGGGCAGGTCAAGCCTTACATAGATGCCGTAGTATGTCTGAAGATAGGCGGCTGTATCAAGAACCAGGTCATTGACATGCGTTATCAGCTTATCGGGCTCAGCGGTGGTCCGGTCATGGGTGAACCTGTTGTAATTCACACCCCGTTCGGTTGCAACGAAGGAATAAGAGCGGACAATGGTATCAGCCGCATGGTAATATATGGTGATAGCCAGCGGATTATCCGACGCCGTCAGGGTAATCAGCACAGGGTTGGTCTCGCTCCTTATGCCGAAATATAGCCCCTTGAAAAACTCCTTGTAGAAATTCGATGCAGGTCTGAACATTGCGGTATCCCTGAAGAGATATTCTCCTACCGAGTTGTCAATCCTTACAGAGTAGGAGGAATCAGCCTTCAATACCGGCATCGGGTACTCCCCCAGAAACTTGATTGTATCAGGGTCCTGTCCCGTATAATATATATCCGGGTCTGTCAGCTCCGTTCCGGTCTCGTAAATTCTTATATAGTGTACTGCGGCAGTGTCTCCGGAGATTGATGACGGTATAAATCTCAGGAAAACCGAGTCTATGTTTATGACCGATTTACGCAGCGAGTCAAGCAGCCTGAGCTGGGTCACGAAATCACAGTGTGTGTCTCCGAAATAGGCATCATAAATTCCGCCGGCAATCATCTTCGTGCTGTCTGATGACACCAAATTCTCATTGTACATCGTATAGGCCCTGACCTTTACCGTATCAGTGGAATAGATTGCAATAAAGTCATCATCAGGCAGCAGGCCCTTGCCAATATTTAACGGGTCCTCGTTGCACGAGGCCAGCATCACTGATAACGCGATGAAGAGAAAGGTTAAATATTTCAGAATTCCGGTAACAAGACCGTTGTGGGTTCCTATTTCTGTTTTTCAAGTAAGAGCTTGTCATAAAAATCATTGTAAACATCAATATAATTCTCCTCACCCTGGTATTCCAGCAGAGGTTTGCCCATGCCCGGATACCTGTTTCCGCACCTGATCGTCAATCTTATCACTGGCAAGAATTATGCCATCAGAATTTTCTGCCGCCAGTGTTGTCAGGCTAAGGAAATCAACGTTGTTTTTGATGGAGCTGAGAGCACCGCTGTCGATGCCGTCAGCTTCAAGCTTATCAGTCAGTGAAGATTTCAGGGGCTTTTTGAAACCGTTACTGTAAACGGAATAGACCATTTTCAGCTTGTTGAACACAGGGTCATCTGAGTAGATCCTGCGGAGGTAAAGCGGAACGAGTGATGTGAGCCATCCGTGGCAGTGTACAATGTCAGGGGCCCACCGAAGCTTCCTTACGGTCTCAATAACCCCCCTGGCAAAGAAGATGGCCCTTTCGTCATTATCCTCATACTCATTTCCCGAGGCATCAGCGACGGTATGCTTGCGCTGGAAGTAGTCATCATTGTCGATGAAATAGACCTGCATGCGGGCAGACTGAATTGATGCCACCTTGATGATGAGAGGGTGATCGGTGTCATCAATGATCAGGTTCATCCCCGAGAGGCGGATGACCTCATGAAGCTGATTCCTTCTCTCATTGATTGAACCATATCGGGGCATGAATGTCCGGATCTCCCTCCCCCTTTCCTGTATGCCTTGCGGCAGATCACGGCTGATCTTTGAAAGCTTTGTCTCACCAAGATAAGGCATTATCTCCTGCGAAACAAACAATACCCTTCTGCTTTCCATTAAAACCTCCCGATGTACCTTAATTTAATCAAAGTGCAAAGATAATAAAAAAAATACAATTAATTTCCAAGCTAAAATACAACGGGTTACTGACAAAATGGTGTTATTTTGTATTACCGGACCAGGTGCAACTCCGGTACCGGATCCGGTGTGTCAGTAAAAAGTCATACAATGAAGGTATTTACAACTGCCAAAGAGGTAAGGGAGCATTACAGGGTATGCGTTCTGAGGCTTCCGGGCTTTATACCTACCATGGGAGCGCTGCACGAAGGCCATCTCTCTCTGGTCGAGGCCGCAGTGAAGAGCTGCCGGATGGTTGCCGTGAGCATCTTCGTCAACCCTACCCAGTTCAATGACCCTGATGACCTCCTGAAATATCCCCGCAACCTTGAGGCTGACCTGCAGATGCTCTCAGGGTCTGCTCAGGGAAAACGATTTTGTCTTTGCCCCGCCTGTGGAGGAGATCTACCCGGAGCCTGACACCACGCGTGTTTGATTTCGGGGGTATCGGAAGAGTGATGGAGGGGTTGCACAGGCCCGGCCACTTCAACGGTGTAGCTCAGGTGGTCTCAAGACTCTTTGACATAATAAGGCCTTCAGTCGCATTCTTCGGACAGAAAGACTACCAGCAGCTGACAATAATAAGGGAGCTGGCACGACGTGACTACCCCAAAGACAGAGATCGTCGCATGCCCCATTGTAAGGGAGAAGGACGGGCTGGCGATGAGCAGCCGGAACAGTCGACTGCTTCCGCAGCACCGTGAACGGGCAGGAGAGATTTACAGGACCCTCATCGCGGCAGCAGCTATGGTCTCAGACTATGAAACGGCAGAGATAAAGGATTTCGTCGCTGACAGGATAAACATGATCCCCGACTTCCGGATTGAGTACTTTGAAATAGTTGAGGATGCAACTCTTGTTCCCGTAAGGGCAACCATAGAAATGTCACCTGATAAAACATACTACGGCTGCATCGCTCTCTTTGCCGGAGAGGTCAGGCTGATTGACAATATAGAGATAGGGTTGCGCTGAATAAAATGATACTTATCTTTGCAGTGTCAAAAAGCATTCATCCTTTATCAATATGATGATAGAAATTCTTAAATCAAAAATACATAACGTCTCCGTCACCGGGGCAGACCTTAATTACGTGGGCAGTGTGACCATCGATGAAGATCTGATGGACGCAGCCGGCCTGGTTGAACATGAGAAGGTCCATGTGCTCAACAGAAACAACGGTGACAGGCTTGAGACTTATGTGATCACAGGCCGGCGAGGATCAGGTGAGATCTGTCTCAACGGTCCGGCGGCAAGAAGAACCGCAATCGGCGACGTGATAATCATCATGTCTTATGCCATGGTCGACCTGGAGGAAGCGTCGACATTCACCCCACATATAATAATGCCTGATACAGCCACCAATAAACTTGTCTGAAATTGAAAAAGGGGCTGAAGCAAAGCATTCAGGCCATTGTCTTCCTAGCACTGGCCATTTTTCTGTTGTGGCTCTCCTTCAGGGGCATTGACCTCGGGGAGCTATGGGCAGTGCTTCGCAAGGCGCATTACTGGTGGCTGCTCCCCGCCGTCATCTTCTCTTTCCTCAGCTTCTTCATCAGGGCCCGCCGCTGGACACTGCTCATTGAGCCCATGGGCTACAGGCCGGGCCTTATGAATGCCTACCATGCCGTGATGACCGGTTATTTCGCAAACATGATTTTCCCAAGACTGGGAGAGGTCTCCAAGTGTGTGGCGCTGGGCAAGAAGGAAAATATTCCTTTTGACAGGCTCGTGGGAACAATGCTGGTTGAGCGCACCATTGACATCCTGTCAGTGCTGCTGATCCTGGGCCTGACCCTGGTTGCCGGCAGCACCATAACCGGAAGTTTTCTTTCGGAGAACGTGTTTATGCCGGCTGAACAGAGACTCTCATCCTCACTTGGATCAGCCACCCTGATAATGGTCATTGTGATTCTTCTCGCCATCACGGCCACGGTGATGTTTTTCATGCTCCGTAAACGGCTCTCTGCCTATCCTTTATTCGGCAGGCTATACTCCTTCTCCGACGGTCTTCTTGCCGGCCTCAAATCCATTGCCGGGCTCAGGCGTAAGTGGGAGTTCATCCTTCTCACCGTCGTGCTCTGGATATCTTACTTCTTCATGTCATATTTCCCGCTTCTCTGCCTCGATTCCACGGCAGACCTGGGTATGGGGGCAGCGATGTTCATCCTGGTCATAGGCAGCTTCGGGATGGCCGCCCCGGTACAGAGCGGGCTGGGAGCCTATCACTGGATAGTGTCGCGCGGGATACTGGTGGCATACGCAATACCGCTTGAAGAGGGACTCGCCTATGCCACCCTCGAGCATGAGTCGCAGATGATACTAATTGCAATCGCAGGCGCCATCTCCCTCTTTGCAATGTTCGGCAGAAAGGGCGGGAAGATTTTGTCATCAGTGGTCACTGAAAAAAATAGCTGATAAGCAGCTTTTATTACATTTGTCTGTTGCGTAATCCTATTCTCCATGGCAAAGAACAAGACTGTATACGTGTGCCAGAACTGCGGCGCCGAGTCGCCCAAATGGATCGGCCACTGTCCGGCATGCAAGGAGTGGAACACCTACCGCGAGGAGCTTGTGACCCTTACATCCTCCTCCTCTTTCGTTAAGGATACTCCCAGGAGGAAGCCCGAGCTTCTTTCAGGCATTGAGGTAAACGAGAATGACCGCATCACTGCCGGAATAGGCGAGGCTGACCGCATCCTGGGCGGAGGCATGGTAAAGGGCTCCCTGATACTCATGGGTGGCGAGCCGGGCATTGGCAAATCGACCCTGGCACTGCAGATAGCCCTTGCCGTCAGCGGCAGAAAAGTGCTCTATGTTTCCGGTGAGGAGAGCGAGGGACAGGTCAAACTGCGGGCAAAGAGACTGGAAGGCAGAAATGATAACTGCTTCATATATAATGAGACTGATCTGGAGAGCGTCATAGCACAGGCAGGAGCCATCAGCCCCGGACTGCTCATCATAGATTCGATACAGACGCTCAGCTCCTCCCTGCTTGAATCCTCCGCAGGGTCAGTGTCACAGGTCAGGGAGTGCGCCGCGATGCTGCTGCGCTACGCAAAGGAGTCGGGCGTGCCGGTGATACTGATTGGCCACATCACCAAGGACGGTACTCTTGCCGGGCCCAAAGTGCTTGAACATATCGTTGACGTGGTGCTCCAGTTTGAGGGCGACGGCAATTATGTGTTCCGGATACTGAGACCCGTAAAAAACCGCTTCGGCTCAACGGCAGAAATAGGCATCTTCGAAATGGCATCAAACGGGCTGCGCGAGATAACGGACCCGTCGGAGCTCTTCATCCGCCGTGACCGCGACCCGGCAAGCGGCGTATGCATCGCCGCCACGGTAGACGGCCTGAGACCCTTCATGATAGAGACCCAGGCACTGGTTAGCAGCGCCGTCTATGGCACCCCGCAGAGAAGCTCCACAGGCTTCGACACAAGGCGGCTGAACATGCTCCTGGCAGTGCTCGAGAAGAGAGCCGGGTTCCGCCTGGCCGTCAAGGATGTCTTTCTTAACATTGCCGGGGGACTAAAAGTCAGTGACCCTGCCATTGACCTTGCAGTGGTGAGCGCGGTACTCTCTTCAAACCTTGACGCACCCGTAAGCCAGCATACAACTTTCGCCGGTGAGGTGGGACTCTCAGGAGAGATCAGGCCGGTGGCAAGAATTGAACAGCGCATCATGGAGGCATCCAGGATGGGCTTTGAAAATATAGTGGTATCGGGATATCACAGAAGCATCAGGGAACAGCCCGGGATAAAAATATCAAAGGTTAACAAGGTAGAGGGGCTAGTCAGGCTGCTCTTCTCATGATCAGTACTCACGCTGCCTGTAGGGGCCGCTCTGCTCCTGCCGCCTTACGTTGTCACAGTCAAGCTCAACGTTGAAACCGGAGGGTGCCTCGAACTGTGACTGAGCCACAGATGCAAAATCACTGTCGGCCAACAGCTTCTGAAGGAACAGCCCGAAGACCGGGAGTGCCATGTTAGATCCCTGCCCCAGTGACAGATCCTCAAAGTGAATGGCCTGGTCCTCCCAGCCTGTCCATACCCCTGCCACCAGGTCAGGCATGACACCCATGTACCATCCGTTGGAGTGGTTCTGCGTGGTTCCCGTCTTGCCTCCCATCTGGTTGGTTAGCTTGTAGGTGCCCCTTAGCCTGAGACCTGTTCCCGTGTTTACAACACCCTGAAGAAGAGATGTCATCAGGTAGGCATCATCCTCACTTATCACCTCGTCAATGAAAGGGGTAAAGGTGGAGATAACGTTGCCGTTGCGGTCCTCTATACGTGTCACATAAAGCGGACGGGTATAGACCCCTTTGTTGGTGAAGGTACCGTATGCCCCCACCATCTCCTCAAGGGAGAGGTCTGAGGTGCCGAGGAAAATTGAATATACCGGGTCTATGAAGCTCCTTATGCCCATGCGGTGCATCAGGTCAACAACAGCCTGGGGCGAAAACTGCTTCATCAGCCAGGCCGAGATGTAGTTCTCACTCTGTGCCAGACCCCATTTGAGGGTCACCATCTTCCCGTGATACTCCTCCGGACCTGAGCTCCTGGGTATCCATACAGTGTCATTGACTTCAAACGACCTGGCTATGTTCTCAACCTCATAGCAAGGCGTATAGCCGTCCTGCATCGCCAGGGTGTAGAGGAAGGGCTTGATGGTTGACCCTACCTGTTTCTTCTGCTGGGTTACGGCGTCATACATGAAGTACCTGAAGTCGGGCCCGCCGACATATGCCCTGACATGACCCGTATGCGGGTCCATGGCCATGAATGATGACCTGACAAAGAACTTGTAGTACCTGATGGAATCGAGCGGCGTCATCACCGTGTCACGCTCCCCCTCCCATGAAAAGAGCTTCAAGGGAATGGGTGTATTGAAGGCAAGGGTGATTGAATCTTCAGGTACGCCGGCGCGCCTCATGTTCTGGTACCTGTCGCTCTGTCGCACTGACCTGTCAATGAGCTGTTTCACCTGTGCAGAGTTAAGGTCATTGGAATAGGGCGGGTTCCTGTAGGTCTTTGCTTTTTTGCTGAACACAGGCTGAAGATTTTGTGAAAGGTGTTCAACAAGCGCCTCCTCGGCATAGGTCTGCATCTTTGAGTTCAGCGTGGTGTAGATCCTCAGTCCGTCACGGTATAAATTATAATTCGAGCCGTCAGGCTTTAAGTTCTTGCGGCACCATCCGTAAAGGGGGTCGTTCTGCCAGCGCCACATTGCATCATTGTACTGGTCATCGGAATAAAACATTTTCCGTTCGGGCTCGTACTTGATCATTGTGCTGCGGATATACTCCCTGAAATAGGTTGCCGGGCCGGTATTGTGGCTGTCTTCGCGCAGGTCAAGCACCAGCGGCAGCATCTTGACAGAGTCTGCCACCTCACGTGGCAGGTAGCCGTAACGCTCCATCTGCGATATCACCACGTTTCGTCTGCGGAGAGCCGTCTCCGCATTCCGCAGAGGATTGTAGGCCACGGAGTTCTTGAGCATCCCGACAAGCATGGCCGACTGCTCGATGTTCAGTGAATCGGGGGTGGTGTTGAAGTAAATGCGGGAGGCAGAGTTAATGCCAACAGCATTGTATATAAAGTCGAAGACATTCAGGTACATCGTGATGATCTCTTCCTTGGTATAGCTCTTCTCGAGCTTCACCGCCGTCTGCCACTCCTTGAACTTGGTCACCGTAAGTCTTGCACCCCGTACTATGGCAGGATCATTCGAGAGATCCCTGGGAAGGAAGAGGTTCTTCGCCAGCTGCTGGGAGATGGTACTTCCGCCGCCGGTCTCCTTACCTAAAATTATTGTCTTGACCAGCACCCTGGCCAGTCCCCTGAAATCAATGCCTGAATGCCTTTGGAACCTGATGTCCTCGGTGGCTATCAGCGCATCAACCACATACGGCGAAATATCTTCATATTCCGTCCATGTGCGGTTTTGACTCTGCAGATAGAATTTGCCAAGCAGTACATTGTCTTCCGAATATACCTCTGCTGCCAGGTTGCTGGCAGGGTTTTCAACCTCCTCGAACGAGGGGATAGGGCCAAGCCTGTTGGCCGATATAAGGATGAACAGTGTCAGCACAAAAACAACTGGCAGAGACATTATTACCCAGAACCAGATTATGTTTTTCCGGAATTTTTTATCCCTCATGATACCCTCATAATATAGGCGCTAATTTAATGATTTATACAGAATCTTTTTCAATAATTTTGAAGTTAGTGCCGTTAATCGCTTACTTTGCCCTGTTTTTAAAAAAAGTCGGATGACAGAAAATCTGGTAATAGTTGAATCTCCTGCAAAAGCAAAAACGATAGAAAAATTCCTCGGAAAGGATTTTACGGTTGTCTCAAGCTTCGGGCACATACGTGATCTTGAAAAGAAAGGCCTCGGAGTTGAGGTTGATAAAGGGTTTACGCCTGTATATGAGGTGCCCGAGGAGAAGAAGAAGGTGGTTAACGAGCTTCGCAAGCTGGCCGGGCAGGCAAAGACTGTCTGGATCGCCTCCGATGAGGACCGTGAGGGGGAAGCCATAGCATGGCATCTTATATCCGTTCTGGGCCTTGATCCCTCCTCCACGCGCCGCATAGTGTTCCACGAGATAACGAAAGAAGCCATCACCAGGGCGGTGGAGACACCACGCCAGGTTGACATGAACCTGGTCAACGCACAGCAGGCACGCCGTATCCTTGACAGGCTGGTCGGCTTCGAGATCTCTCCCGTTCTCTGGAAGAAAGTGCAGCCATCGCTCTCGGCAGGGAGGGTACAGTCGGTGGCAGTACGCCTGCTGGTAGACCGTGAACGTGAGATAATCAGCTTTGTCTCAGACTCCGCCTTCAGGGTGACGGGTTCATTCAGCGGGCAGAACAGCGAGGGCTCTGATCTCCTCCTCAGGGCTGAGTGCCCTAAGAAATTCAGCACAGAGGCTCAGGCAAAAAATTTCCTGGAATCATGTAACGGATCGTCGTTCACCGTTGAGAACATAGTGGTCAAACCGGGCACCCGCTCTCCCGCCCCGCCCTTCACCACCTCCACCCTTCAGCAGGAGGCCTACCGCAAGCTGGGCTTTTCAGTGGCACAGACAATGTCCGTGGCTCAGAAGCTCTATGAAGCAGGGAAGATCACATACATGAGGACAGACTCCACAAGCCTTTCATCGCTGGCGCTCAATACCGCCAGGGAGGTGATCACGGGCGAATTTGGCGCCAAATACTCGCGGACAAGACAGTTCAAGACTCATTCAAAGGGGGCACAGGAGGCTCATGAAGCCATCAGGCCTGCATATTTTGACAGGAAGGACACAACAGGAAGCATCAATGAGAAGAAACTCTATGAGCTCATCTGGCGCCGGGCTATAGCCTCGCAGATGGCAGACGCCGAGATGGAGAAGACAACTATCACCATCGGCATGTCATCATCACCGTTCACCTTCACCGCAACAGGAGAGGTAGTACTGTTTGACGGGTTCCTCAAGGTCTACACCGAATCATATGACAGTAGCCAGGGGGAAGATGAGAAATCGATTCTTCCGCGTGTTGACAGGGGCATGAAACTCACCCCTGATTCTATCACCGCCCTCCAGCGTTTCACATCACCCCCTCCCCGCTACACGGAGGCCAGCCTGGTGAAGAAACTCGAGGAGCTGGGGATAGGGAGACCCTCTACATATGCACCTACCATATCAACCATACAGTCGCGAGGGTATGTTGCCCGCGAAGACAGGCCCGGAGAAAAACGGACTGTTGCACAGCTAACGCTTGCCAAGGGAAAAATTACCAGGACAGAAAAAGTTGAAATTGCAGGGAAAGAGAAATCGAAGCTCTTCCCCCGCGACATCGGGATGATCGTCAATGACTTCCTTATTGCCAACTTCCCGGATATCCTCGACTACAACTTCACCGCCGGTGTTGAGAAGGAGTTTGACGAGATAGCCTCCGGAGAGCTTGAGTGGGACAGGATGATATCGGGATTTTACAGCCCGTTCCACAAGACGGTTGACGAATCTCTCTCCAACAGGGCTCGTATGACCGGTGCACGCGAGCTCGGGACAGACCCGGCAACGGGGCTGCCCGTCTCAGTAAGGATGAGCCGGTTCGGGCCGGTGGTGCAGCTTGGTGAGGCCACCCCGGAGAACAAACCGCGTTTTGCGAACCTCAGGCGTGACCAGCTCCTTGAGACAATAACCCTTGATGAGGCCCTGGCTCTGTTTGCCCTGCCAAGAGTGGCGGGCACCTTTGAGGGGAGCGAGATGACCGTGGGTGTCGGGAAGTTCGGACCCTATGTAAAACACGGGGGCAAGTTCTACTCCCTGAAGAAAGGCACGGATGATCCGTACACCATCACTGAAGAGCGGGCCACGGAGCTGATAAAAGAGAAGAGAGAGGGAGACAGGCTGAAGCTGATCAGTGAATTCGGCGATATCAGTGTGCTGAATGGCAGATACGGCCCCTACATCGTGCATGACAAAGCCAACTACCGTATCCCTAAAGGCACTGACCCGCAGAAGCTGACGAGGGAGGAATGCCTGACAATAATCGAAAAAGGCAGTAAGACAAAAAGCACCAGGGGCGGAAAAAAGAAGTGACCTTATATAATATGATCGAACTGAACCAGTATTTTGACCCCGTATGTCTCGACAAGCCTGAGGCAGAGCCCCTGAGAGGATCCGCTGCTTTTTCCCACAACGTGACGGTCAATACCGGCAATGCCCCCATTGATGACCTGAGCAGTTTTGCCATCGCCCTCGTCGGTGTGCCTGATGACCGTTCTTCGTCGAACGCAGGTTCATCACACGCACCTGATGCCATACGCCGGAGCCTCTATTCCTTCTCACGCCTGCCGGGGAAGCTGAAGATAACTGACCTTGGCAACCTCAAGCCCGGCTCTGCCTTTGAAGACACCCTGGCCGGACTGCGTGACGTGCTAATCCAGCTGCTGGCGCAGAACATCGTTCCGGTGGTCATTGGCGGCACCAGCGCCCTTATGCCTGCAATAGACCGTTGCCTCTCCTCGCTCAAGCAGGACTGGTCACTTGTATCGGTTGATTCAAGGCTCGATTTCACGGCAGAGAAGAAGACTGCGGACTCACTCAACTGGATGAATGACCTGATCTACCGCAGCAGCAGTTACCTGTCGCACCTCTCAGCAATCGGGCACCAGACCTATCTCACTGATCAGCAGGTGGTGAACCGGTTCAACCGCAGGCATTATGAAATGATGAGGATAGGAGAGGTACGCGCAGCCGTGCATGAGACGGAACCTCTCTTCCGCGATGCCACTGCAGCTCTGTTTGACATAGGCTCTGTGCGCCAGTCCGATGCCCCCGGCACCTTCCTCCCGTCAGCCAACGGCTTCTACGGTGAGGAGATCTGCCTGCTGGCCAGGTATGCCGGACTGTCAGATAATCTGAAGATACTGGCAGTCATGGAGGTCAACCCCATGCATGACAACCGGTCACAGACCTCGCACCTTGCGGCACAGCTGATATGGTTCTTCCTCGAGGGCTTCTCGCAGAAGCAGTATGAGATATCATACCTTGGCGACCAGATGACCAGCCGCTTCACCCGTTACCATGTGACCCTCAGCGATCTGGAAGGCGAAGCCATCTTCATCAAGAGCATGATCACGGAACGCTGGTGGATAGAGATACGTGACAACGCTGGGGAACCCCATTACGTTGCCTGCTCATTCGAGGACTACCTTATGGCCAACCGTGACCAGGTACCCGGTCGCTGGACGAGAGCCATGCTCAGGTTCGGACACTAAATAATGTCTCAATTTGGCTCCTTGCATATTTTTTGTTTATTTTGATCGTTATATTTAAGGGCGCATAAACGCTCCTTGAACATGAAGAAAGTCAAGACAGTCATCCTGAGCATTAATCATCCCGGTGAGCATGGTCTTTGGTCAACAGGACCCGGTGGTGAGCAATTACATGTTCAATACCCAGATTTACAATCCCGCCTTCTCCGGCATGACCGGCATGATAACGGCCACAGCCCTGACACGGCAGCAGTGGGTAGGATTCCCGGGAGCCCCCTCCACAATGATCTTCAACGTCAACACTCCGTTCAGCATCCTGGGCCTGAGGAGCGGTGCAGGCCTGATGGTAGAGGCTGACAGTTACGGCTTCAGCAATGATATCCAGCTGAACCTCTCCTATTCGGCCCTCCTCCCGGTAGGAAGCGGAACACTGGGTGCAGGCTTCAGCGCCGGAATGCTTAACAAGACACTCGCACCCGAGTGGTTCATCCCCTCGGGAACAAGCCATACCCCACCCTCCGGCGACCCGCTCATCCCTGAAAATGATGAATCTGTCCTTGCCCTTGACATCTCTGCCGGTGTCTTCTACCAGGGACTAAATTATTATGCCGGCATCTCGGTTACACACCTGAACCAGCCCAAAATAAAATATTCCGAAACAGCCACCTATGTCAGCCGCGAGTACTACCTTACCGCAGGATACTACTTCCAGCTGCCCAACCCTTCACTTGAGCTCATACCATCGGTTTTCATCGTTAATGACGGTGCTGCAACACAATATATAGCAACAGGCATGGTCAGATACAATAAAAAGATATGGGGTGGCGTTTCTTACAGGATAAGTGACGCAATCACAGGTTTTGCAGGAGTAGAATTGTACAACGGTCTAAAGATTGGATATGGATATGACTTCCCGATATCGGAGATCAGAAAAGGAACCAGTGGATCACATGAATTCGTGGTTTCATACAGTTTTGACATCGGCCTGGGAAGAAGCGTCACTAAATATAAAAGTATTAGTTTCCTGTAAGAGACGGAAAAAGTGAACAACTTGCATGATTAAATTTATGAGTATATGAAACACTCATGTCATACATACGTTAACAGAGATGAAACTGAGAATCCTTACATGAGGGTTCCATGTGACCTTAAAAAAATAAAATTTTCGCACATGAAAAAGGTAATCCTTTTAGCTCTTACATTAATCTTTGTCCTGGGAGGCTGTTCCTCCTATGAATCGGCGAGCTGACAGGCGTCCAGGGAAGGAAAAAATTCTATGAGCCGGAACCGTTTGAAATGGCATTCATCCCTGCCGGTTCCTACCAGATGGGGCCGAGTGATCAGGATCCGTTGCGTGCCATGAACAGTCTCTCCAAGACAGTGACTGTGGAAGCATTCTGGATGGACCAGACAGAAATCACCAATAATAAATACCGTCAGTTTACATACTGGGTGCGTGACTCTCTCCTCAGGACCAAACTGGGTGAGGAAGGCATTGAGGGCTACGAATTCTTCAGGACCGATGAGGAGGGCAATGTCCTTGAGCCCAATGTTCTGAACTGGGACGAGGAGATAGACTATCAGGGATGAGAATGTCCTGGCAGTCCTCGAGACCCTCTACTATCCCCCTGAAGAGAGATTCAACGCCAACAAGCAGTGGGACACACGGCTTCTCAACTACTCATATTTCTGGGTTGACTACAAGCAGGCAGCCAAGGCAAGGTACAACTACAAGGACCAGAAGTACGAAGGCCAGGTCACTGACCTTGACGGAAACACCACCGACGTGGTAGACCGCTCATCGTTCATCATGCACCATAATGTCAATATTTATCCTGACACCCTCGCATGGATCAGGGACTTCACCTATTCATTCAATGAGCCGTGGGCGACACTCTATTTCTGGCACCCGGGCTATGATGACTATCCCGTTGTGGGTGTTTCATGGGTACAGGCACGCGCATTCAGCGTCTGGCGTACCAACTTCATGAATGAACATCTGCGTACCCAGGGTATTGCCGATGTTCACAACTACCGTCTCCCGCTGGAGACTGAATGGGAATATGCTGCACGTGGCGGACTCGATCTGTCGATGTACCCCTGGGGAGGCCCCTACACACGCAACTACCAGGGCTGCTTCCTGGCCAACTTCAAGCCTCTGCGCGGTAACTACATCGATGACGGAGCCGTCTATACCATTAAGGTTGCTTCGTTCGAACCGAATGAATACGGACTGTTTGACATGGCAGGTAACGTCTCCGAATGGACTTCATGCGCCTACCATCCGTCAGCTTATGTCTTCACCCATGACCTGAACCCCGACTATGAATACAACGCACGCCCCGAGGATCCCCCGGTGCTCAAGCGCAAAGTCATAAGAGGAGGCTCATGGAAGGATATTGCACTTTTTATGCAGAATTCAACAAGGGATTATGAATACCAGGACTCAACAAAGTCATTTGTCGGGTTCCGTAATGTGAGAACTTATATTGGAGTCAATAACTAATACTGTTTAACCTAAAAATTAATTATATGGGCCTTTCGGAATTTGTTCATACCAGTAAGTGGAAAGCTTTCATGTCCAAACTGTACGGCTGGGGTGCCTCGGTCGTAATCATCGGTGCTCTCTTTAAGATTCAGCACTACCCGTACGCAGGGTTGCTGCTCGCTGTCGGTCTGATCACAGAGGCAGTCATCTTCTTCTTCTCTGCTTTTGAGCCGTTGAAGGAAGAACCAGACTGGAAACTGGTCTACCCTCAGCTTGACCCCAATTACTCCGGTGAGGAGATTGGATTCGCATCTGTTGGCGGCGGTGGCGGCGGCGGCGGCGCAGGACTGTCACAGTTCGACAGGATGCTGGCCGATGCAGGCATCACCCCCGATGTCTTTGACAGACTGAGTCCGGGACTGAAAAAGCTCACGGAGACAACAGCCAACTTCAATGCCATGGGCGACCTGGCTGCTACTACCAATGAGTATACCAGCACCATCCGTAAAGCAAATGAGTCACTCACGAACCTCTCTGAGTCGGCTAAACAGACCGCAAGATCAATGGCTGACTCCAGCCCGGTCTACCAGGCTCTCGGTGAGTCATCGAAGACCATAGAGACAGGCGGCAGAAGCTACCATGAGAAACTGGAGGCTCTCAACAAGAACCTCTCTGCACTCAATGCTGCTTATGAACTGCAGCTGAGAGGCACCAGTGACCATGTCAAAAGCACTGATGTCATCTACAAGGGTATGGAGGGTCTGATGAAAGACCTTACAGGCTCAGCCGATGACACTAAGAAATACCGCGAACAGGTTGCCAAACTGAATGAAAACCTCAGCTCACTGAATAATGTGTACGGCAACATGCTTGCAGCCATGAATGTGAAGTAATGTCAAGTACATCAAAATATCTGTTAACACCTAAACTATCCGCAAATGTCTAAGGGAAAAGAAACCCCGCGGCAAAAGATGATCGGTATGATGTACCTCATACTGACAGCAATGCTTGCGCTTAACGTTTCAAAGGAGGCCGTCGAAGCTTTTAAGAAAGTTGACCTTAGCTTGACGAAGACCACCGCCAACTATATCAAAAAGAATGATATTGCCTATGCAGCTTTTGATGTGGCGGCGGCTGAGAACCCTGAGAAGGCGGGCACGTGGAAGACAAAGGCCTATGATGTCAAGGCCCGTGCCGATGAACTTTATAATTATATCCAGGATCTTAAGGTAGAGATCATCACTAAAGCTGAAGGTACGGAATCGGAAGCACTCCTTCCCGACAACCAGATTGATATTACCATGGTCAAGAAGATTGACGAGAACAACATCCCTTCAGAGGTCCTTATCGGAGCAAACCAGGATGGCAAGGGGAATGACCTGAAGGCGCTAATGGAAGATTTTCGCGGCTTTCTTGTGGAGACCCTCGATGGAAAAGATCTGGCTGCCGAACAGTCAATACTTGATATACTTGACACCTCTGACCCCGAGAACCTGGAAAAGACCGGTACTGAGAACTGGGTAAATGCCAACTTCCAGACAATGCCACTGGTGGCTGTGATAACAATACTGTCAAAGATGCAGGTCGACGTCAGGAATGCCGAGACCGATGTGCTCAACTTCCTCTATACGCAGATTGATGCCGGCTCTTTAAGGTTCAACAAGATCATTCCGACTGTCATCCCCGTATCAACGTATGTCATGCAGGGTAATTCATACGAGGCCCGTGTATTCGTAGCTGCAACCGACACAACACAGGATATGGAGATATTCGTGGGTCCCTATACCTCAAAGACCAACGCCGACGGATCCATTACATACGAGCCGGGAAGTCAGTCCACGCCGCTTCCTATCGATGAATCAGGTGTGGGTGTCTACAGTGTAAGACCCGGGTCAACAGGTGAGAAATCATGGGGTGGTGTCATCAGGATGAAGGCTCCGGACGGCGCAATCCGCACGTACAAGTTCGATTCGAAGTATTCCGTAGGCGTGCCCAACGTGGTGGTCTCCCCTACAGCCATGAACGTCTTCTACCAGGGCATTCAGAACCCGGTTGACATATCAGTGCCTGGCGTGGGATCAGACAAGCTGACTGTTCGCATGACAAACGGCGATATCAAGAGGGGTAAATACAAGGACTACCGCGGTGAATATGTGGCAGAGCCCAGAACCGTGGGGCAGAACGCCCAGATGATCGTTTCAGCCAACATCAACGGCAAGGTGCAGACCTTCCCGCCAGTGGAGTTCAGGGTGAGAAGACTTCCTGACCCCGAGGCACGGTTCGCCAACATGAAAGAGGGTAACGTGCTCAGAAGCGTCGCAGCCGCACAGCAGGTTGTGACCGCAGTCCTCGAGAACTTTGAGTTCGACCTTACCTATACAGTCACAGGCTTCACGGTCTCTGTCAACGACAAGGGCTTTGAGATCACGGCTGAATCAAACAACAACAGGCTTACCGATAAGCAGAAGGGCCTCATTGGCAACCTGCGCGCCGGACAGAAACTCATAATAGAAAAGATTAAGGCAGTTGGACCCGACGGAAGAACAAGGGACCTCAACCCTATCATTCTTAAGATTAACTAATGCAAGATATACACATCATGAACAGGAAAATTCTGGCAGGCCTTATCGGCCTCCTGATCTGTACAGCCTCAATGGCCCAGTCGTTCGGAGACATCTATTCAAAACAGATGCCCGATAACCAGAAGATCAATTATACCTACCTGGGGGAATCAGATGTCATCTGGTCAAAAAGACTCTACCGTATAATTGACCTGAGAGAGAAGATGAACCTGAACCTCTTCTATCCTTCACTCAGATATGATGCTGCCAACAACCGCTTCGTGTCGGAGATGTCGGACGGAAGAATGAACTTCTCGGGGATCCTTCTCAATGAGATCCTCTCAGGCAGGGTGGTTGCAACAGACGGTGATGCCATGACAGTACCCACAACATACAATGACATTGCTGCCAAAATGAACCGCGATACCCTGACCATAACCGTCATCAATGCAGACGGCCGCGAGCAGGACTCAACCGTGACCAACATGGAAAACCCCTCTGACATCAAACAGCTCATGCTGCTTGAGGAGTGGTTCTTTGACAAGAAGCATTCACGGCTTGACGTGCGCATCATTGGCATATGCCCCATTTACATGGGCTATGACCAGATCACCTCCAGGCTGGTGAAGAGACGCCTCTTCTGGATCAGGTACGAAGACGTAAGGCAGGCGCTGTCAAGCAGCGAGGCATTCAACTACTACAATGACGCTCAGCGTATCTCATTTGAGGACCTGATGCTTCAGCGCAGGTTTGACGGTTATATCATTGCCGAGTCAAACGTCTATGATGACAGGTCTATCAACCAGTATAAAATGGGCCCTGCCCAGATCTTCGAGGCCGAAAGGATTAAGAATGAGATATTCAATTTTGAACAGGATCTCTGGGAATACTAGGTGATCGTGTGAAATCAGGGAGGGTGTCTCAAATCAGAAAATGAGACACCCTCTTTATTTAAGGCCCCGTCAGTCGGGACTGAGGACTGAGGACTAAAGGTACTGGTCTCCCGTTGTCTTTCCTACGTCATCAAGGTACATCTTGATGTTCTGCTCCTGCTCACGCGAAACTATCAGCAGCACGTCGCCGCTGTCAATGATAATGTAGTCATCAAGCCCCTGTATCACTGCAATCTTGCCCTTGGGAAGGCTGACAATGTTCCCTTCGGAATTATAGGTCAGCGCCTTCGAGTTAAGGACGGCGTTGTCATTACGGTCGTGATCGGAATAAAGGTACAGCGAGCTCCATGTCCCGAGGTCAGACCAGCCAAGGTCAGTGCAAATGACATATACATTGTCAGCCTTCTCCATTATCCCGTAGTCAACTGAGATGCTGCTGCACTGAGCATACGCACGCTTTATGAACTCCTTCTCGGCCGGGGTGCTGAACTTCTCCTTCCCTTCAAGGAAAGAGTGATAGATATCAGGCAGATGCCTGTCAAAGGCAGCAAGGATTGAGCTGGCCCTCCAGATAAAAATGCCGCTGTTCCAGTAAAAGTCACCGCTCTCCAGGAAAAGCCTGGCCATCTTCAGCTCAGGCTTTTCGGTGAAGGCTTTCACCTTGTGCAGGCTGCTGAAACCGTTTACCGGCTGCTTCATATTGGCCTGTATATATCCGTAGCCTGTCTCGGGCCTGTCAGGCTTGATACCCAGGGTAAGCAGAGCATCATTCTCAGAGGCGAACCTGAAGGCCTCATTCATGACTTTCATAAACTCATCCTCTTTCTTTATCAGATGATCTGCCGGAGTCACCGCAATCACAGCTTCCGGATTCTCAGCCATTATCCTGAAGACACCGTACGCAATGCAGGGTGCTGTGTTCCTCCGCAGGGGCTCAGCCAGTACATGATCGCTGTCAATCCCGAGCTGCTCAACTACAATCTCGCTGCTGTCCTCGCTGGTCACCACATAAATGTTTTCGGCAGGACAGATTCCGGAAAATCGCCTGTAGGTCATCTGTATGAGAGTCTCACCCGTTCCGAGGATGTCAAGAAACTGTTTCGCTCTCTCCTTCCTGCTCAGCGGCCAGAATCGGCTTCCGACACCACCGGCCATGATCAGCAAATAGCGGTTTTTCATGATTATTTGATTAATATACGACTATTGCAAATATATAAATTCCCTCCTATGAAAACCGTGATGGTTACGGGTGCGGTGAATTATTGCTAAATTTGACAAAACTTTCAACATGTTCAGGTTTCTGTCAGGCTTCGGTTCTTACTGGATGTTACTGGGCAGGGTCTTTGCCAGGCCCGAGAAGCATGTCATATACTACAGGCAGACCATGAAGGAGTTTATCAGCCTGGGACTAAGATCCATAGGCATTGTAACAATTATCTCCTTCTTCATGGGCGCGGTCCTCGCTCTGCAGACCGCATACAACACCGAAAACCCCATTTATCCCACTTACCTGATAGGCCTCGGTACAAGGGACTCCATAATCCTTGAGTTCTCTTCAACAATCGTGGCACTGATCCTTGCAGGCAAGGTGGGTTCAAATATTGCATCGGAGATAGGCACCATGAGAATCACCGAGCAGATTGACGCTCTCGAGCTTATGGGCATCAACTCGGCCTCATACATCATACTCCCCAAGGTGGTGGCCACGGTCTTGTTCAACCCTTTCCTCACGCTGATCAGCATCATTACCGGCATAATGGGCGGGTGGATCGCCGGAACCGCAGCGGGAGTGATAACATCGCAGGATTATATCTACGGCATACAGTATGCATTTATACCTTATTATATTACTTACTCCCTGATCAAGACCGTCATCTTTGCATTTATTATAACGACCATCTCGGCATACCAGGGCTACAACGTCGAGGGAGGCTCTCTCGAGGTAGGTCGCGCAAGCACTAAAGCCGTGGTTTACAGCAGCGTCACAATACTCCTGTTCAACGTCATCCTTACCCAGCTCCTGTTGTCATGATCAGAGCTGAACATATTTCCAAATCCTTCGCCGGCCGTGAGGTTATAAGGGATATTTCAGCAGTGTTTGAACCCGGAAAGACAAACCTGATAATAGGGAAGAGTGGCTCAGGCAAGACCGTATTCCTTAAATGCATTGTGGGTCTGCTGGATATTGATGAAGGGAAGATTTTTTATGATGACATCCTGTTCAATGGCCTTGACTTCAAGGCAAGGAAGGAGATCAGGAAGGATATGGGAATGCTCTTCCAGGGCAGCGCACTATTCGACTCAATGACCGTTGAGGAGAATGTCAGGTTCCCGCTTGACATGTTTACAGATATGTCTTATGAGGAAAAACTTGAGAGGGTAAACTTCTGCCTCGACAGGGTACACATCGTCAGCTCAAACCATCTCCTCCCGGCCGAGCTGTCAGGCGGAATGAAGAAACGCGTTGCCATAGCCAGGGCAATTGCCCTCAAGCCCAGGTTCCTGTTCTGCGACGAACCCAACTCGGGCCTTGATCCCAAAACATCAATAGTGATTGATGAGCTCATCAGGGAGATAACCGTTGAACTGAACATGACCACCATCGTCAACACGCACGACATGAACTCCGTGATGGAGAACGGGGAAAAGATCATCTTCATAGAAGAGGGCGAGAAGTGCTGGGAAGGGAACAAGAATGAGATACTCAAGTCAGACTGCAAACTGCTGAATGATTTTGTCTTCGCCAATGCACTCGCAAGGCAGCTGAAGGAGTCCTCAAAATAATAATCACATCACCGGAAGGATCTTTTCCTTCTCCCTGTTGCCAAAGACAAAATTAACACCCAGCCTGGCATGCAGGGTACTCCAGTTCTCCGGCAGCCTGTAGCTCTCAGGGCCGCCTGTAACCTCATTCCACCGGAGAGGGATATTGTCAACAAGCGCATAGAACTGGAAGAAACCTCCCCTCACGGCCAGTCCGAACCCCAGGTTGTCATAGCGTCTGTTGGCAATGGTATAGGCAAGGGTGGTAGAAAATACATTGCCGAGGTTGAGGTTGCCCGAGAGAGTCAATGCCTCATGAACCTGACTTCCCTTGAAACGGGTCTGTGAAAGCAGGCCTGCAGTGAAGAACTTTACAGGAGTGAAGCTGAACCCTGCGGTGACACTGAACGGAAGAAAGGTGGTATAGGCGCCCGGTGACTCGTTGAGATCAATGACCGTTTGTATGGAATCAATAGCCCAGTTCATCAGATCGCCGAAATCAACGCTCTCATCATATACATCCTGCAGGGTAAGCCCGTTGAACTGAAACGATTCAGTAAGATAAACCTCAGACCTGTCTCTCTTCCACTTGATGAACCCGATATCGGTAAGAGCGGCAGAGACGGCGAACATGTCATTGATCCGGTACTCTGCTCCCACTTCTATGCCAAAACCCGGATTGGCAAAACCGAGGGCGTAGGAGATATAATCATTCCCCTCTGCAAAGTGCTCCTCATCAAACCGGATATTATCAATCACCCCGTCTGAAGGATCCCTGGTAAAGGTCACGGGAGCACTGACATTCAGTGAGACATCGGCATCAACGGTATGTGTAAAGTCATCATTGACGGTAAGGGTCAGTCCGTTGTTGGTGAGATGGCCTGATACCACTCCCGACAGCAGCATCAACCTTGCCCCGATCCTCAGCTTCTCAGTGATATTCTTCGATGCTCCCAGTCCTATCTCATGATAGTACTTCATGTCAGCCCTCATTGATGAGAGGTCAATGTTCCGTCCGATAAAGCTCTCATTTCCCTCAATGCCCAGCCTGATAAGGTCTGCCGGAAGGACGAAGTTGGCGTCGGCACGCTCCGTGATGTCAAAGCTTATTCTCAGGTCATTCCCCACCGTGAAGGCAAGGCCGAAGAGCTGTACCCCTGCCTGCGGTTCAAGCGAGTTGTTGTTGCCAAGACCTGCAAGGAACCTGTCAAGATCTTCCCCCGGCTTCAGTATGGTAAAAGTGCTGTCTGAGATGACTCCGTTGCTGAACATGTCGGAAAAACTCAGAAAATTATTGTCAATCCTGACGGATATATCTGAAATCCCGGGAAACCCGACATATACCCTCCCTGATGGCTGAAGCGCAGGATTGAGCGTAGTCCTCTGCGGGAGATTCATGTAATACAGAACATGGCTGGTCTGTGCCGTTACATTGCTTACTGTAGCTGCAGTCAGCAGCAGGAGCAGCATGATCGTTTTCCTTTGCATGGTTATGAATTATTTTGATCCTGAAGTGAGTTCGTAGTTATAAAGGCTGGCGTCATTTTCACTGACAAACAGGTTCCATGAGCTCTTATTGGCCACCCTCCCGATATTGTACCACGGGCCGGCCCTGTAAGGGAATCCCTCAATGGAGCCGCCGTTCTTTCCGACCAGATGTATCATCTTTCTGCCGTTGTCATATACCGCCGTTCTTCTCTCTGACGGCCCGAGGCTGAAGACGACAGGGCCGGTGAGCTGTTCAGATTCCAATGCGTATGAGTATATCTCGTTCCCGTTGCTGTCATAGGCGCGCAGCATGCCGTGGTCGAGACAGAGGATGTCAATGCTGCCGTCGCCGTCGAGATCGGAGAAATCGGTACTGTGTCCGGCAGAGAAGGTGCTTATCGTGTCTCTCTTCACCGTGCCGTCAAAGAGGAGACGCACCAGTGTCCCGTCAGGAGCAGAGAAGATGATTGCCTGTTCATCACCTCCCGTCAGCCTGGCCGCCGAACCCGGAGCCTTTTTCAGGGGCTCCTGGTGGGCAACCCTTATGTTCCCGGTACGGTCAAGAACGTATACAGCCTGATCATCAGCAACGAACAGATAGTCCTTTCCCCTGACCCTGTAGAAGGATACCGGGTCAGTGACCCTGCCCCGGGTGGTGAACAGGTTCCATCCTCTCACGGGCGTGCCGGAACGGTCATATGCATATATTTTTTTGTCCTCCCCGGCAATGAAGATCCTGTAATCCTTATTGTTCTCATAGTCGAACACGGCAAGGGTATTTGATGCCGGGGACCTCATCTTTACCGGGTATTTGTCCACGTAATTGCCGTTACGGTCAATGAGATGCATGTAATTCTTTCCTGCAAAGAGAAGCTGGTTTTTGCCGTTCCTGTAGTAGTCTATCATGAAGATATCACCGGTGATCCTCTCCCTTATGGCGGCCTTCCAGAGGATCTTGCCTGATGCGCTTATCAGGTAAATATTGTTATTCTGATCCTGGATGAAGATCTCCGTTGCTCCGGTGTTGTGATTCATGAAGAGAAACGGTTTTACAGCAGGATCGGCCTCAAGCTTTACCTTCCACAGCAGCTTCAGGGCTGACGAAGCCGGGGTATCAGCTGCTGCCGTGCCGGGTGGGGTGATATCCCCTGCCCTGACCCGGTCAGGCTGCCTCTCTCTGTCGCTGTACCGTATCGAGAGACTTGTATAGATCATTCCGTTGCTCGGAATGAGGCTCAGGCCTACCCCGCTAATTCCCGCGAATGAACCGGTCTTCAACCCGGCTTTTGCTTCCGGTGTAAGCACGCCGTTCAGCATGGAACTGAGCGCACTCCCCGAAGAATAGAACAGATATGAGCTTTTTGTCGGCAAGGTCTTTTCCATCTCCCTGAATTCCGGGTCATTGATCAGGGTGTTTTCATTGTCCGACTCTCTCCTTACTGACGCCAGTGCCTCGGGCGATCCGGAGAAGATCATATATGATCTGGCGAATGTCACCCATTCGTCATCGGGACTGCTGCCTCCCACTCCTGACAGTATCGAGGCCACGCCGGTGAAAGGCATCTTGTAGATAACCTCCTCCACGCCGTCGTTGCCGCGGGCCGATGCCACAAAATGACTCTCCCGTAGTCCCATCGACCGGTATTTGGCAATGAGCCGCTCCCTGAGCACCTTCTCGGCCGACTGGCGGTCAGTCATTCTGAAGACCCTTATCCTCGCCTCCCCTGTTCCGGCCCGCACATGGGCATCGGTCACTTCTGTTCCCGTAAAGGGGCTGAGTATCAGAGCCAGATCGGTGGCATTTATTGAGGCAGGGTCTGTTGCCGTTTCGCCTCTCAGCGAAGCCCTTTGCATGACAGTCCTGTAGCTGACAGTACCCTCTGGTAACAATTCATGAACGCCGCACTCCTCGGGAGCGACAGTCCTCAGGCGGTCAGCCCCCATCCCCGCACCGGAAGTGGTCAGGAATCCGCTGATGAACAGCCCCTCCTCTGCAGCCTTGAGGTCACCGCCACCGGCAATGGCCACTGAGGCTATTGCGGAAATATCTTCGGGATCGATGAACGACTTCAGGAATCCGGGCAGGTTCCTGAAGAGGATAAAAACGTTGTCGGCATCTTTTCCCGAGGCATTGACCACGGGGGCAAACCCCTGCTGATGGCGTATGTCAGAGCCCGCACTGTTGTTGTCGAGTGCAGCCGAGATCAGATTTTCAGATGTGGAGATTATTATGATCCCTGAGGTGAGAGCGATGCTTACAGGTGTCTGTCTGTTGCCTTTACCGTAGGTGACGGTATATCTCCTTGTTCCTCCCAGCTCCCTGGCCTCCGTCACCGCCCCGCCGGACTGTCTGCACAGGCTCGTCAGCCGCCTCGGAGTCAATGAGGTACCTCCGCTCATGACAAACAGCGGAGTGACACGGCCCGGGCCTGTCACATGAAATGAGATGATGACCCTCCTGCCGCTGATCATGCCTCGCACCTCAGGCGCCCCGGTGATGCTGTCAATAGCAGAGGCGGAACGTATCAGCGTATCGGCCCACTTCATCCCCGGGAGCCTTGAAATCATCCCGGCCGGATCGGTTGTACGGGTAAGCAACTCCGGAAAATCATCGGTCTCCATAATGAAGAAAGCATCCGAAGGTACTGCCACCCACGGATCAACAACCAACACCTGCTTATCCTTCCTTATGAAAAAGGCAGCTATGACCAGGGCTGCAGCAAACAGACCCAACAATATGACCCCGGTTTTCTTATGCACTATTTTTGCAGTTGATATATGTTCTCAAAAATATAAAATATTAATTTGCCCCGGCAAAAGAGTTTGACCAGGGTTTCCTGTAAAAATGCCGGAAAACATTCTCAGTTCTGCTATTTATGGAATGCTTTTTGTGCCCCTATCACCGTTCTTAACTTTTGACTAATGAAGAAATTTTCGTTTCTGCTGTTTTTTTTACTGCCTGTTATGACGCTCTGTGCACAGACTGTCACTGTAATTTCAGCAGATGATGACAAGCCCGTTGCTGACGTAGCCGTATATAATGAGGCACGTACCCAGTTCTGTTATACCAGCCCATCAGGCAAAGCAAGCCTCTCGCGGTTCAGGGCGGGGCAACCAATCTATTTTCAGCACTTCTCCTACGAGAGGGCCTCATTCACCCCCGAAGAGCTCATGGAGGCCGGATGGATTGTCAGGCTTGAGACAAAGACCTTTGAGGTTGAAGAATTTATTGTTTCGGCGAACAGGTGGGAACAGAAGTCTGATGAGGTGCCGAACTATATCAGCACCATAGCCCTTCCTTCAGTAAGGATACAGAACCCTCAGACAGCAGCTGACCTTGTCTCCCTGGGAGGTGATGTCTTCGTGCAGAAAAGCCAGCTGGGAGGCGGCAGTCCAATGCTCAGGGGATTTGCCACCAACAGGGTGCTGATAAATATTGACGGCGTCAGGTTGAACAATGCCATATACCGCGAGGGAAACATCCAGAACATAATCTCCCTTGACCCGTCAATGATAGACCGCACTGAGATAATCTTCGGACCCGGTGCCACCATGTACGGGAGCGATGCCCTTGGCGGAGTTATGGACTTCCATACCAAGAAGGCGCTCTTTTCTACAGGTGATTCCGTTTATCTGAAGGCCGATGCCCTGGCAAGGTACTCAACTGCCGCCCGGGAACAGACATACCACGTTGATGTCAACGTCGGAAGCCGCAGGATGGCTCTCCTCTCCTCGGTTACCTGGTCCGATTATGGAGACCTGGTCATGGGATCGAGATCGCACCCCGAATACCTCCGCAATGAATACCAGGCCCGTATCACCGGCACAGACACTGTGATTATTAATGAAAATCCCCGGGAACAGGTCGCTTCCGGCTACTCACAGCTTAACCTGATGAACAAGCTGCGCTTCAAGGCGGGAAAAAACTTCGACATCAACCTTGCTCACCATTACTCACATCTTTCAGACATACCCCGCTATGACAGGCTGATCCAGGTAAGGAACAGTACACTGAGGTACGGCGACTGGTATTATGGCCCTCAGATATGGATGATGACCAACTCAACGGTCAGCTACAATAAGCCGTCAGCAGCATTTGACGAAGCCCGCCTGACGGTTGCAAGGCAGGATTACCGCGAGAGCCGGCATGACAGGAAGATAAATGACGTCAGCCTCAACCAACAGATGGAAAAAGTGGGAATATGGTCTGTCAACCTCGACTTCGACAAGACGCCGGAGAAAAACAACAGCCTGATCTATTACGGGGCTGAATATGTCCGGAACAATATCCGCAGTGAGGCTGATGTCAAGAACATAGACACAGGCGAGACCGTCCCTGCAGGTTCACGTTATCCCAACGGACGGAATATCTATAACAGCTTTTCGCTTTACGGCGGTTATAAACTCAACCTGGGCAGCAAGTTCACCGTCAGCACAGGGGCGAGGTTCAACTTCGTCTCCCTTAGTTCTACCATAGCTGACAACTCATTCTATAATTTCCCGTTCACCTCCATCCATTCGGCCAACAGCGCCGTGACCGGTGCCGCCGGAGCTGTCTACAGGCCTGACGGGCTGACGGAGCTGACATTCAACCTTTCAACGGGGTTCAGAGCCCCTAACCTGGATGACCTCGGGAAAGTGTTTGAATCCGCCCCGGGTGTAATTGTAGTGCCCAATCCTGACCTCAGACCTGAATACCTGTACAATGCAGACATTGGTGCCAGCAGAGAGATCGGCAGAATGCTTCTCGCGGAAGCCTCCCTCTTTTACTCCTACCTTGATAATGCCATGGTGCGCCGCGAGTTCCTCTTCAACGGAGAGCCAACCATTGAATACCAGGGAGAGGAGAGCGATGTCTATGCCATGGTCAACACCGGTTATGCGATTGTTTACGGCGCTCAGATGAAAGCCGAACTGAGACCTTCATCATTTCTCAGGATAAAATCAGCACTGACCCTCACCGGTGGTCATGACAACGACAGGGAGCCACTGAGGCATATTCCCCCGGTCTTCGGAGCAACACATGTTATCTTTGAAAAATCATTCCTTAAGACTGATCTCTATGCCGTCTATAACGGAAGCATCACCTATGACAGGCTTGCTCCCAGTGAGAGAGACAAAGCCTACATGTACGCCACCGACGCGGACGGCAACCCCTGGTCACCCGGGTGGTTCACGCTTAACTTAAAGACATTCTTCAATATAAGCAACAGGGTCGATTTGACCGCGGGTGTGGAAAACATTCTGGATCTGCGCTACAGACCCTATTCATCGGGCATCGCAGCTCCGGGAATAAACTTCATCTTCTCGGCCAGGGTCAGGATCTGACAACACGTTAATCTCCACGCAGAATCCCTTAACCCTGCAGGGCCCGGTCATCTTTCATGCCCCTTCATCTGCACGTCGCGGTCATCCTTCATGCCTCTTCACCTGCAAGGCCCGGTCATCTTTCATGCCCCGCCATCTGCACATCCCGGTCATCTTTCATGCCCCTTCATCTGCACGTCCCGGTAATCCTGCAAAGACCCTTCTTTATGGAACCTGATCATTCTGACAAGCTTTTGCTATTCCAAAATGATTGACTAAATTTCAGCCTTGTTTGGATATCTGAGGGAAATGGCCGGCATTTATCATCTTGCTGAGGTAAAAAGCAAAAAGGAGATCAGGGAGTTTCATGATCTGCCGGCTGCTATCAACAAGGGTGACGGCAACTGGATCAGGCCGCTCTTCAGGGATGTGGAGTCAGTCTTCAATCCCTCTGTCAACAGCCAGTTCCGGAACGGTGATGCCATCAGATGGCTGCTCAGAGACAGCTCCGGAAAGTGTGTAGGCAGAGTGGCTGCCTTTTACAGCAGAAAGATCGCGAATGCCGATCAGAAGCTGGTAGGAGGTATGGGTTTCTTTGAATGTATCAATGATCATAATGCCGCAGCAATGCTGTTTGACGCCTGCCGCGACTGGCTGGCGGGAAACAACATGACAACCATGGAGGGCCCCGTGAACTTCGGCGAACGCGACCGCTGGTGGGGGCTGCTGGCAGAGGGCTTCCTCCCTCCCAACTACTGCATGCCCTATAACCCTCCTTACTACAGGGAACTGTTTGATAAATACGGCTTCAGAAACTACTTCGAACAGTACACCTATTATACCCCCGTCACCGGCAGGAACCTCGACGAGGTAATCAGGACCAAGGCCGAACGGATCTTCAACAACCCGGACTACTCCTTCAGGTACATGAAGACTGCAGAGGCGAAGGAGATTGCCCGCAACTTCATGATAGTCTACAACAAGGGATGGGCTCGCTTCCCTGGGGTGAAGACAATAAGCGAGAGGCACGCCAGGCTGATCTTTAAAAGCTTCAGGCAGATCCATGACGAAAAGCTCCTGTGGTTCGGATTCTATAAGGATGAGCCGGTATGCTTCTTCATCATGCTTCCCGAGATCAACCAGATTGTCAGGCACCTGAACGGCAAGATGAACCAGGTGGGAAGGCTGAAATTCCTGTGGTACAGGCATGTCAGAGGCGAGATGACAAAAGCGTTCGGTCTTATCTTCGGGATTGTGCCCGAACATCAGCGCAAGGGGGTGGAAGGGGCCCTGATAATGTCATTCGCAAAGCTTGCGCTGTCTGAGAAATTTCCGTATAAAGAGCTTGAATTCAACTGGATAGGCGATTTCAACCCGTCAATGATGCACCTGCTTGACCAGATAGGTGCCAAAATCATCAAGACACATATAACCTACCGCTATCACTTTGACAGGGGTGCCCCGTTCGAGCGTGCCCCCATCGTGAATGCATAACGGAAGAGATTGTCAGAACGGTCTGTAGCCGATTATCTCCCTCACCTCCTTTATGGTTGCAGAGGCGCTTGCCCTGGCCTTTTCGGCCCCCTGAGCCACGACCCTGCCCAGGTAAACGGGGTCATTGATGATCTCATTGATGCGAATCCTGATAGGCTCGGTGACCTTGATGATATCCTCGGCAAGCTGCTTCTTCATGTCACCGTACCTGATCTCGCAGCGGGCATGCTGCTCACGGAACTCTCTGACCGTGGCAGTATCCGAAACAACATCCATGAGGGCAAACAGATTCTTTACGGGCTCTGAAGGCTCGGAGTTCTCTCTCTCCGGACCTGCATCCGTCACCGCCCTCATCACCTTCTTGCGTATCTCCTCCGGCGTATCGGCCAGGAAAATGCCGTTGCCCTCGCTCTTGCCCATCTTCCCCGACCCATCAAGCCCCGGGATCTTTATCAGCTGTTTGCCGAAGTTGTATGCGTCAGGCTCAGGGAAATAATCGACATTGTACATGGTGTTGAAGCGGCGTGCAAAGCGGCGCGTCATCTCAAGATGCTGCTCCTGGTCCTTTCCTACGGGAACCTTGTGAGCCTTGTGAATGATGATGTCGGCAGCCATCAGCACCGGATAGGTGAGCAGCCCGGCATTGATGTTGTCAGGATGCTGCCTTATCTTCTCCTTAAAAGAGGTGGTGCGCTCAAGCTCTCCCACATAGGCGTTCATGTTCATCAGCAGGTAGAGCTCGGCAACCTCCGGGACATCACTCTGCACATACACCGTGGCCTTCTCAGGGTCGATGCCCACCGCCAGGTATTCCGCCAGCACCTGGCGGATGTTCTCGTGAATGTCATCCGGATGCGGATGTGTGGTGAGTGAGTGATAATCTGCTACAAAAAAATAACAGTTGTTCTCATCCTGCATCCTCAGGAAATTTTTCAGGGCCCCGAAATAATTGCCCAGGTGAAGATTGCCCGTTGACCTTATGCCACTTACTACTGTATCCATTAAAAATTTATTATCCGCGACAAAAATAGGGATAAATAACGAATTTGATCCGGCAGGGCTATCTTTCAGCCGGCAGAGCCGAAGCCCAGTGGGCCATCTTTCAGCCGACACCCCCTGACGCCTGCCGCATCATCTTTGGGCCGTCAGCGCCTGAGGCCTGCCGCATCATCTATGGGCTGCCAGCACCTGAGGCCTGCCGCATCATCTTGCAGACGCCACCCCCTGACGCCTGCCACTGCAACAATTTTTGTATTTTTGCCTGGTAAATCACCCATCATGGAATCAACACGGCAGAAGAAAGTTGCAAGACTGGTGCTTAAGGAGCTTGCAGAGATAATAATGCATCACGGAAGTGAGCTGGCACCCGGGAAGATGATCTCCGTAACTACGGTCCGCGTCAGCCCCGACCTCTCGCTGGCAAAGACATATGTCAGCATCTTCCCGTCTGACGGATCTGCCACGGTCCTTGAAGGATTGCGCAACAGCGTCCCGAGACTGAGGTACGAGCTCGGACAGAAGGTACGCAACCAGTTGCGGATAGTCCCTGAGATAGCCTTCTTCATTGATGACAGCAATGACTATATTGACAAAATCACAAACCTCCTCAAGGAATAAGGCCGATGCACTATGATCCCATAAAAGAGCTCCTCGGGAGGCAGTTCAACCGCCACCCGTTGCTGCGGAAGCTCTTTTACCGTCTCCTCAATATCCTGCTCCTCCGTTCATGGCACGTCAGAAAGGCCCTGAAGAGGCTGGGTACGGCCATCCCCTCCTCAGCCCCTGTGCTCGATGCCGGGATGGGCTTCGGGCAGTACACCTGGTGGATGGCCTCCAGGTTCCCGGGCTGGAGGATAACCGCAGCCGACATCAAGAGCGATCAGGTGGCTGACTGTAATGCCTTCTTCAGAACTGCACGACTGGGAGACAGGGTGCATGCCGTCGAAGCCGACCTGGTGACATGGAACGGCGAAGGCAGTTATGACCTGGTCCTCTGCGTTGATGTGATGGAACATATACTGGAAGACCGCAGGGTCTTCTCCTCATTCAATTCAATGATGAACCCCGGAGGATACCTCGTCATCTCCACCCCATCCGACATGGGCGGATCAGATGTGCACTCGGATGACGACACCTCCTTCATCGGAGAGCATGTGCGCGACGGGTACGGCAGGGAAGAGATCGCGGAGAAGCTGACCACGGCAGGATTCGGAGAGGTGTCGGTATCTTATACTTACGGCACACCCGGAAGCATCGCATGGCGACTCTCAATGAAATATCCGGTCATCATGCTTTCAGTCTCAAAGCTATTCTTCATTCTCCTTCCTTTATGGTATCTTGTCGTCATGCCCTTCGTCGTGGTGCTGAATCTTATCGACCTGCATACCAGCCATGAGAGAGGGACCGGATTGCTTGTTATAGCCCGAAACGGAAGATGAAGCTCTCGCTTTTCATAGCAAGAAGATACCTGTTCGCGAAGAAATCGCGCAACGCCATCAATGTCATATCAGCCATATCCGTGGCGGGTGTCATGGTGGGCACCATGGCGCTGATAACCATACTGTCGGTATTCAATGGCCTTGAGGAGATGGTGAGGAGCATCTTCAGCACGTCAGACCCGGAGATAAAGATTTCACCTGTGATGGGAAAAGTGTTCACCCCTGACACCCTGGTGCTTCATCGGCTTTCAGACATAGAAGGCGTGGACGTTTATGCCGAGACCCTGGAGGAGAACGCACTGCTGAGGTATGATGAACAGCAGTTCATAGCCACCGTCAAGGGTGTCTCGCTCAACTACACCGATGTCACCGATCTTGACACTGCCATGTGGGACGGCGAATTTTTGCTGCAGGCAGAGAATGGAAGACCGTATGCCGTAGCCGGACTGGGTGTGGCAAACCACCTGGGAATGAGACTAAACTTCGTCTCTCCCCTGTCAATCTATATCCCTGACCGCAAAGCCAGAATAAGGGCCAGCCCGGGAAGTGAATTCACCCGGAAATATATCTATCTCTCCGGGATCTTTGCCGTTGAGCAGGAGTTTGATTCCAAATATGTCTTCCTCCCTCTTGATTTCACAAGGGAATTGCTTGACTATACTACCGAGGTCAGCTCCATCGAAGTAAGGATGAAGAGCGGAGCGGATGAACGAAAGACACAGAAAGACATCAGGGAGCTCATGGGAGACCAGTTCCTGGTCCAGAACAGGTATGAACAGCAGGAGATGTTCTACAAGGTGATGAGGGCGGAAAGGCTTGCCATCTTTGTGATCCTGACCTTTATCCTGATAATTGCCTCGTTCAATATTATCGGGTCGCTCACCATGCTCATAATAGAAAAAGAGAGGGATATCAATATCCTGAAGAGCCTGGGAGCCGATAACCTGCTTATTAAACGAATCTTCATCTATGAGGGATGGATGATCTCCATCATTGGCACGGCCCTCGGTCTGATACTGGGCTTCATGCTCTGCGCAGCCCAGCAGCACTTCGGCATTGTGAGGCTGGCAGGCGAATCACTGCTCATTGACGCCTATCCCGTCAGGATGCAGTTTATTGACTTTGTCACGGTGGCGGCCACGGTGGCAGCCATCGGCTACGGTGCGGCATGGTACCCGGTTCACTATCTCTCAAGAAGGTACCTGAGGGAGAACAACAGAGAAAAGAGATGAGTACAAGGATATTAATGACAGTCGCCACCATGGTACTGGTACTCTCATCATGCGGCAATCAGGGCGGTAACAAGCCCGGCAGGAAGATGCTCATTCCCGATGATAAGCTGGTGGCCATACTCACTGACACCTACCTCACCACAGGCATGATGGACCTCACCCGGATGAGGGATACATGGGCCCAGCGCGACTCAATAGTGAACTATACCGATGTCATCAGCAGCCACGGTTACACCCTCGGACAGCTTAATGCAACAATGAGGTACTATTTTACCGATAAGCCAAAGAAACTGGCAAGGATCTATGACCGGGTCACCGGCAACCTGCTGGAGATGGAGACCATGATAATGATAGGGCAGGGATCCTCCGAAACCACAGCAGATGAGAACCTGTGGACCGGAAAGGCAAGCTACAGCTTCCCTGAGGATTTCACCCGTGATCCGGTATGGTTTGATATGCCGGCAGAAAAGACAGGCTGTATATGTTCTGTCAGCAGACATCCGTCTCTTCGAAGATGATCAAAGCCATTACCCGAGAGTGACGGTCTTCTTCAGTTATACCGACAGCGCCGGGGTCGAAAAACGGGATTACTGGGATGAGTTTACCCTGAGCAAAGACGGACAGTTTCAGAGTGTGACCATAAGTCATGTGCTTGACACCATCAGGAACACACGCCTCAGGGGCTGGCTCCTGAACCACGACAATCAGCCGGGGCGATGGGAAAAACATGCACGTATAGCCAACATCAGCCTGCGGGTTGACACGGTCCCGTCGAAGCAGTGATAATGAGAAGGATCTCTGCTCAATATGTCTTCACCACGGTCGGCAAGCCTCTCAGGAGAGCTGTTGTTACTGCCGCGGACGACGGAACCATTGTTGAAGTTGAAGATACTGGTGGTGAACTGAAGGAGAGCGCCCGAACAGAATTCTACAACGGCATCATAATTCCCGGGCTGGTCAACTGCCACTCGCACCTCGAGCTCTCATACATGCGCAACACTGTTCCGAGGGGAGAAGGACTTACAGGGTTTATTTCTTATATGCGTGAACGGCGAGGGGCCGGGCGCGGGGAGATAGAGGCAGCAGCTGAGATCGAAGCCGCAGCGGTGAGGGCCGATATGGAGATGTATGACGGAGGTGTTGTGGCTTGCGGCGATATAAGCAATGAATCCGTTTCATTTGACGTAAAGAGCAGGAGCTCTGTTCGTTACCTTACCTTTATCGAAGTCTTTGGAACAGACCCCCTTCAGGCCGGTGCCCGTATGAGCGGGGCACTCAAGGTAGCTGAGGCTGCCAGGGAATCACGACTGCCGGCATATATTACTCCCCATGCCGTCTATTCAATGTCGGATCACCTCTTCACCCTGGTACGTGAACATATCACTCCCGGATCAGTCATATCGCTTCACTTCCTCGAGTCGGACGATGAGCGTAAGATGACGCCTGATCATATTGAGACAGCCCTTGAGCTTTCACGCCTGACGTCGCATCTCATTCTCGTCCACAACACCGTGATAACACGGGCAGAGGCTGAGAGCCTGGCTGCGGAAGGAAACACATGGTTCTGTCTCTGCCCGTCGTCGAACCTGCACATTACAGGAGCCATGCCACCGGTGACGCTTCTCCGCAAGGTGACTGACCGGATCGTTGCAGGCACTGACAGCCTCGCTTCCAATGACCGCCTTGAAATGCTGACCGAGCTGAGGCTGCTCCATGATGCAGCACCCGGCATTCCGCTTGATGAGGTCATCAGGTGGGGGACCATCAACGGTGCCAGGGCACTGAAGATGTCAGACACTCTCGGATCAATAGAACCGGGCAAAAAACCGGGTCTCCTTCTCATTGAGAATGCTGATCTGGTCAACCTTCGCCTGCTGCCCGTGAGCCGGGTACGCAGATTATTGTAAATTTGAAGACTCAACCCGGATCTCAATGCCAACATTCCTCTTTGACAGCATAGTCTTCGGACCGGTACGAAGCCGCAGGCTTGGGGTATCGCTGGGCATCAACCTCCTGCCTGTCAGCCGCAAGGTATGCTCCTACAACTGCATCTACTGCGAATGCGGATGGACCTCCGCAGCCAGCGTCAGATCAGCCTCCATGCCCTCCCGGTCAGCAGTGTATGAGGCCCTGAGAATGAAACTGTCAGAGATGAAGGAGCAGGGCAAGGCTCCTGATGTCATAACCTACGCCGGTAACGGAGAGCCTGCACTGCACCCTGATTTTGCTGCCATCATTGATGACTCCGTCGCCCTGCGCAATGAATTTTTCCCTGAAGCAAAGGTGTCAGTGCTCTCCAACGGATCCACGCTGCGCCGCAGGAGCGTACGCGAGGCGCTGAAGAGGGTCGACATGAACATCCTGAAGCTCGATTCTGCCATTTCCGATACTGTAAGGAGACTCAACCAGCCTCGTGGCAAGGTCTCCCTGGCACAGTTCGAACACTATGTAAATGATTTTGAGGGTAAGTTCATCATTCAGACCCTCTTTGTGAGAGGTGAATGCAATGGGCAGCCTGTTGACAACACCACTCCCGAAGAGCTTGAGGCCTGGCTTGAGGCCGTCAGCCGTCTCAGGCCGCAGTCGGTCATGATCTATACCATCGACCGCGATACACCCCTGGGCAACAACCTGAAGAAGGTGCCCGAGGCAGAGCTCAGGGCCATTGCAGCAAGGGTGCAGGCGCTGGGGATCAGCACATCCGTGTCAGGATAACCGTCATGAGCGGCAGGACGATACTCATCAGCCCTCTGAACTGGGGCTTCGGCCATGCCGGACGGATGATACCCCTGGCCCTGGAACTGAAAAAGAGAGGCAACGAAGTTATCTTCGGGGCAGACGCACAGCTCCTGCCGCTCCTGGAACATGAGCTGCCCGGTATCAGGCTGGTTGAAATACCCGGAATGCACATCAGGTATTCCCGCTTACTCCCTCAGTATCTATGCATCTTCATGCAGCTGCCTGTGGTGGTCATCTCTGCCTTCCGTGAGCACTTCGCTCTCAAAAGGATCGCGGGGGAGATTAACCCCTCTGTCATCATATCCGATAACCGTTTCGGTTTTTTTCATCACAGCATCTTTTCAGTCTATGTCACACACCAGTTGCGTATTCCTTTCCCGTGGCCGCTGCGGTTCATGGAGCCTTTTGCCGCGTGGCTCCACCGGATGATCATCAGCAGGTACGACCTCTGCCTGGTGCCTGACTACCCGGGACCGGTGAACCTGTCGGGAAGACTTTCGCACGGACTGAAGCTTCCGGTAAATGTTCACTATATGGGACCTCTTTCAAGGTTCGTGATGGCTTCACCTCCGGAAGCGGGAATCACCCTTCGTCACCCATACTGCTGCCTAATCCTCTCAGGCCCGGAGCCGCAGCGTACCATGTTGCTTGAAGAGGTTTCCGCGGCGCTCCGCGGCATTCAGCTCTGCGTGCTGAGCACAGCCCCGGTGAAGATAATTCCCGGAGACGATCCGTTCCTGACCTGCATCGTCAGGCCAGGCTCCGGCACTATGCGGCAGCTTATTGAAGGCAGCTCGCTGGTCATCACCAGGGCAGGGTACACCTCCGTTATGGAACTGGTATCACTGGGGAAAGGTGCGGTGCTGATACCAACGCCCGGGCAGCCGGAACAGGAGTACCTGGGTGAGTATCTCAACGGACATCACGGTTTCATAACCCTTGAGCAGCAAAAAGTCGAAAGCCTGCGCAAGCTGGCTGAAGGTTTCATGGTTAATGACACGGATCCTCCGTCTCAGTTGCCTGACACTGTTTCGGCAGTCGGGAATGCTTGCCAGCAGCCGCCTGACACTGATTTCGGCAGTCGGGAATGCTTGCCAGCAGCCGCCTGACACTGATTTCGGCAGTCGGGAATGCTTGCCAGCAGTTGCCTGACACTGTTCCACCAGTCGGGAATTCTGCACCGCAGTTATCTCACGGAACCGGCCTGTTTGAGCAAACAGTAAATCTTCTACTTGAGCAGGAAAAAGAGTGACAGCGCCATCACCGCTGCCCCGGCCAGCAGTCCTGTCCACACCTCTGACGGGGTATGATAACCCAGCCATATCCTGGCCGACATCACCGCACCGCCGACAACGACCACCGTGGTCAGCTGCCAAACCGTATTGATATCATAGATCACAACCATGAATATTATTAGAACCAGCAGTCCTCCAATGCCGGCAGCATGAAGTGACAGCCGGTAGAAGGTGGTGATGAGAAGGGTGATGAGAGTGACGACGGCTATTGAAATGAAGTAGGCCCTGAAGAGGTTCGGCACCTGCATCCTGAGAAGAAGCCAGGCGGTCAGGGTATACATCATCAGGGCGAAGGACAGCAGTATTACCCTCTCATTGCGGTCACGGGCATTGAATGTGGTTATTGCGCCCCGGACCCAGAGGATGGCTGCCAGCGACAGGGGGAGGAGGACGTTGTTGGTCATCACCAGCACAAAAATCAGCATCTTCAGCCTCGATGGGATGAAGGAGAGGAGGGTGGGAGAGCTGTATATGATCAGCAAACCGTACAGCGGGATGAACAACGGATGGAATAGCACTGAAAGTACCCCTGCCGTTTTCGTCATCCAGCCCTTTTCTGTCTGGTTCATTTTATCTCCTTCCTCATCCTTGCTACGGGAATATTCAGCTGTTCACGGTACTTGGCGACTGTGCGTCGCGCTATCAGGTATCCCTTCTCCTGAAGTATCTCGGTCAGTTTCTCGTCTGTCAGCGGCCGCCGCTTGTCCTCATTGCTGAGGCACTCCTGAAGTATCCTCTTAATCTCGCGTGTCGATACCTCATCGCCGGCATCGGTCTGCATGCCCTCGGAGAAGAAGAACTTCAGAGGATAGATGCCAAAGTGGGTCTGTATATACTTACTGTTGGCGACGCGCGAAACGGTGGAGATGTCAAGCCCGGTCATCTCTGCCACATCCTTGAGTATCATCGGTCTGAGCCTGGTGTCATCTCCCTCTATGAAATACTCCTTCTGGTATTCCAGGATGGCATTCATGGTCAGCAGGAGGGTGTTCTGCCGTTGCCTGATGGCATCGATGAACCATTTGGCGGAATCGAGCTTCTGCTTCACGAACATGATCGCGTCACGGTTCTGCTTTCCTGCCGCCTTGTCACGGCTGTATGACTCGAGCATCTCACTGTAACCCCGGCTGACCTTCAGTTCCGGTATGTTTCGGTTGTTCAGGCTCAGCTCGAACCCGATATCCGATTGCTCAAGGATAAAGTCAGGTATGATATGCTGGGCCGACTTGCTGTAGGGGTCGCTGACGGCGCCGCCCGGCTTGGGATTGAGCTTCAGTACCTCGTCAATGATCCCCTTCATATCCTCTTCGGTGATCATCAGCTTAGACATTATCTTTTCATAATGCCTCCTCGAAAACTCTTCGAAGTAATCACTCAGCACGGTTTTTGCCAGGGCCACGTAACCTGCCGACGGGTCCTTTCGCTCCATCTGCAGCAGCAGGCACTCACGGAGGTCACGGGCACCCACTCCGGCCGGCTCAAGGTCCTGTATGATCTTCAGTATCGCGTTGAGCTCATCTGTGTCTGTGGTTATGTTTTGCAGGAAAGCGAGGTCGTCAACCATGTTCTCAACCTCACGCCGCAGATAGCCGTCATCATCGATGTTACCTATAATGTATTCACCCAGGATATCCTCCCTCTCTGTGTCTGATCTGAGGTTGAACTGGGAGATAAGGTTCTCATGGAATGATGAACCCGAGGCGTAGGGTATCTCATCCCTCCTGTCCTCATCTTTGGAGGTGTTATTTACCTGGAGGCGGTAGTCGGGGATATCCTCATCATTGAGGTAATCATCAAGGGCAAACTCTTCCTGGTCGCGCTCCTCCTGTTCAAAGTCGACATCCTCCTCCTCCTCTCCCTGTACATCGTCCTCATCAGGACCCTCTTCCAGGGCGGGGTTCTCCTCCAGCTCCTTCTTGATTCGCTGCTCCAGCTGCATGGCAGGCACCTCCAGCAGCTTGATCATCTGGATCTGCTGCGGCGAAAGCTTCTGGAGCAGTTTCTGCTGTAGTTTCTGGTCGAGCATACCGCCTGCCGTTCAGTGGGTTAAAACTCCGCATTACGTGGGGTGCGCGGGAACGGGATCACATCACGTATGTTTGACATACCTGTCATGAACAGGATCATGCGTTCAAACCCGAGGCCAAAGCCCGAGTGTGGCGCCGTGCCGAACCTCCTCGTGTCAAGGTACCACCAGAGATCCTTCACAGGCAGGTTAAGCTCCTCAATCCTCGCCGTCAGCTTATCGAGCTCCTCCTCCCTCTGTGAACCCCCTATGATCTCTCCTATCCCCGGGAAGAGCACATCCATGGCCCTGACAGTCATGCCGTCGTCATTCTGCTTCATATAAAAGGCCTTGATGGCTTTGGGGTAGTCGGTGAGTATGACAGGACGTTTGAAGTGAGTCTCTACAAGATAACGCTCATGCTCTGCCTGAAGATCGCGCCCCCAGCCCACTGCATACTCCCACTTGCGGTCGGCAGCCTCGAGGATCTTTATTGCCTCCGTGTAGGGCAGCCTCACGAATTCATTGGCGAGGACTAACTCCAGCCGCTCAATGAGGCCGTTGTCAATCATCTTGTTGAGGAAATCCAGATCCTCCCTGCAGTTGTCAAGGGCATATTTTATAAGATACTTGAGGAAATCCTCGGCCAGGTCCATGTTGTCATTCAGGTCCCAGAATGCCATCTCCGGCTCAATCATCCAGAACTCCGCAAGGTGACGCGGTGTGTTTGAGTTCTCGGCACGGAAGGTGGGGCCGAAGGTATAGATCTCACCCAGTGCCAGGGCGCCCAGCTCGCCTTCCAGCTGACCGCTCACCGTCAGGTTGGTCGGCTTGCCGAAGAAGTCGGCTTCATAATCAACGGCTCCCTCCTTTGTACGGGGCGGATCATTCAGGTCGAGGGTGGTGACGTGGAACATCTCGCCTGCCCCCTCGGCATCGCTGCCGGTGATGATAGGAGTATGCAGGTAAAAGAATCCCCTGTCATTGTAATACTTGTGTATGGCAAAAGCCATGGCATGCCTTATGCGCATCACCGCCCCGAATGTGTTGGTGCGGAAACGAAGATGCGCAATCTCCCTCAGGAACTCCATCGAATGTCCCTTCTTCTGAAGAGGATAGCTGTCGGGATCACACTTGCCGTAGAGAGTCAGGTCCGCAGCAAGAATCTCAACACTCTGTCCCTTACCCTGCGACGGCTCCAGTGTGCCTGTCACCCCTATGCTGGCACCGGTGGTTATATCCTTCAGGAGATCCGCCGGGAAAGCGCTCAGGTCAATGACTATCTGTATGTTGTTTATGGTTGAACCGTCATTGAGGGCAACAAATGCCACATTCTTGATCTCTCTCTTTGTCCTGACCCATCCCTTTACAAGCACCTTCTCCCCGGTCCCCGGATTTGCCAGCAGCTCCTTTACTCTTATCCTCTTCATATATAATCAAAGCATTACGCTCACAAAAATAGCATTTTGTTCCTCTTGCCGTAACGGACAGTTAACAAATGGCATTGTTTTTGTGCACAAAAGCAATTTTTCCTGTGGCAACAGCGTTTCTCATAGGAGGATTACGTTTTTGAATTATCACCGAAAAAGGGTAATTTTACCTTTCAAACTGAAAACGCGAACATTATGGAAGTCGACAGCAAGATAATTGTAGTGCCATGGGATTTCACTCCGGTAACGGATCATGCATTGCAGCATGCCATCAAGATATCACGCATGACTCACAATGACGTATGCCTGCTGCATATTGTTGAGAAGATCACCACCGAGGGTGGCATCAAGGCCAAGCAGGCAGCGATGAACATAAAGGGAAACGAGGTTGAGCGCAACTTCGGCGTCAAGGTCAAGACGCACGTTCAGCGCGGCACCATCTTCAAGCAGATACCTGAGTTCGTCAATGACCGCGGCGCATCACTGGTGGTGATGGGAACCCACGGCATGAGCGGCATGCAGAAGATCACCGGCAGCTGGGCGCTTAAGGTGATAGCCAAATCAAAGGTCCCCTATATTGTGGTTCAGGCACCTCCGGCTGACCAGGAGAGATATCATAATATCGTCTGTCCCATCGACTGGCGGGCAGAGGAGAAGGAGAAACTCTCAATGGCTATCTTCATGGGCAAATACTTTGATTCAAAGGTCCATATCCTGAAGGCCACCCGGAAGGATGAGTCGCTGGCCAAGAAGGCCAACCTGAACCTGAACTATACGGTAAGGATGCTCATACAGAACAACATAGAGTATGACATCAAGGAAGTGCCCTCAGACGAGCTGGCTGAGAAGACCATCGATATCGCCCAGGAGCTGAAAGCCGACCTTATCCTTATCATGACCACCAAGGACATCACATTTGCAGATTACGTCATAGGTGCGAAGGAGCAGGAGATAATTGCCAACAGTTCAAAGATTCCTGTCTGCTGCGTGAACCCGACATCGGCGTTTGCCAACCTCGGACAGTTCATGTATGGTTAGAATTTGCGATTTACGATTTGCGAATTCCGATTAAAAAAATAATCGCCAATCGCCAATCGACAATTCTAATCGACAATCGCAAATCGACAATCGACAATTCTTCATGTCCGTAACAGTCAGTAACGTAACGAAGAGCTATGGCCACCAAAAGGCCCTGGACGACGTTTCATTCACCATTCCTGCCGGTGAGATAGTCGGTTTCATCGGCCCCAACGGCGCCGGGAAGTCGACGATGATGAAGATCATCACCGGTTTCTTCTCCGCCGACTCGGGCAGCGTGTCAGTGTGCGGCATCCCGGCCGGACCGGACGCCACGGAGATGAAAAGGCTTATAGGCTACCTGCCTGAGAACAACCCACTCTACACTGATATGTACGTCCGGGAGTATCTCGGATATGTTGCTGACCTGTACCGGATGGGCAACAGGAGCCGCGACGCCGTGAACTCTGTCATTGAACGCACGGGGCTCACTCCCGAGCAGGGCAAGAAGATAGGAGCCCTCTCCAAGGGATACCGCCAGCGGGTGGGACTGGCGCAAGCGCTGATCCATGACCCGCAGGTGCTGATCCTCGACGAAGCCACCACCGGCCTCGACCCCAATCAGATAGTGGAGATACGCAACCTCATCTCCGAGGCCGGCCGTGAAAAGACCGTGATGCTCTCAACCCATATCATGCAGGAGGTGGAGGCCATCTGCAGCCGCGTCATCATAATTGACCACGGCCATATTGTTGCCGACGGCCCCATTGATGAGATCTCCTCCCTCGCCGGCGCCCGCCTCGAGGAAACATTCCGGCATATTACCGGACATCGTTAGGTAACCTACTGTTTAATGTCTTCAGTCGGCAGTCAGTAAATCTTTGATTGACTGTGGACTGAAGCTACTGCCTCTCCAGCCACCTTGACAGAAAGAGGTCATACACGGAATAGTATTTGCCACCATGGTCACTATCCTCAAAAATCATCTCCTTGACCAGCAGCGCCTCAATCGCTCTCTTTGTTCCGGCCGGCGTGCCAAGGGAGTATCTGCTAAGAAATTCCCCAGACTGGGGTCTGTAAACCTTGCCCTCCTTCGCCACAGCCATAAGGACCAGCCACTGGTTTGCAGTGAGCAGATGGCGGTACTGTAGGTAAGTCTTCTCCTGCTCTTCAAGAATTTCCCCGCAGACAGCTCTTGCAGACTGTAAATCAATCTCCCTGCCTCCATAACTGAACAGGGTGTTACATACAGACTGAGTGTAATAAGTATGCCTGCGGGTCCAGTCGAGAACAAAAGCAATCGCCTCCGGAGATATCTTTCTTTTATTTTCTGCAAACTTCTCCGCAATAAACCGGCCGTAACTTTCCGTGGATATCACCGGCAGGCTCATAATCCTTGTACTGGCAAAGAACGGTCTCTTTGAGCTGTGAAAGATCTCATTCATCATATGCCTGTTGCTTCCACTGAAGATAAAATGAATATTGGCCAGTGGTTGAATCATGGTCCGGAGAATGGCTTCCGCATTTCCCTCCTCGTACGAAGCTATTACCTGGAATTCGTCAAAAGCAAGATAGACATCAGTTCCGACCTCATCCAGAAATTTCAGCAGAGCTGCGAGAGTAACCTCATATTCCGAAAGGTTGGAGTATTCAAACCTGACCCCGGGAGCTCCGGTAAGGGGATCATATGTTATAACCGGCCTTAATCCCTTAAGGAACGAAAGAAAACGATTGCCTGTCCGCTTTTTCCTTGGGAGCACATTCATAGAAGCTGTCGCCAGTTGCCTGGTAAGGTCCTTAATGCTTCGGGTAGGATAGAGGTCTACATACAGGCAAAACGATTGCTTTTCTCTTAATATTTCATCAAATACATGATGAATCAGCGCGGTTTTTCCCATTCTCCGAAGAGATATAAGGGTTATGTTCAAACCGCCAATCAGATTCTTCGAAAGCCTTTCTGTTTCTTTCTCTCTGTTGCAAAACGTCTTTGGTCCATGATATCCGACCACCGGAAAAGGATTCTTTGGGTCCATGCCAGCTCTATTTTCTATCCAAATATAAGTAATTTTTATACATTTTGTATCATACATTCTGTATCATACATTCTGTTTGATGATTTTCATCTGCGTTCAGCCCGGGGAGAGGTGCCAATTGTTAATCCCGCAATAATATATCCGCTACATGGTAAGGGTTGTGCGGGAGGTGCATCACCTAACCTGCAATACTTGAACCGCTACGCGGTAAAGGACTGCAAGACCTTCAGACATGAGACCTTCTGACCTTAAAAACTTTTGACTTTAGACTTTATGACCTTCAGACTTTTTTACTATCTTCGTGCCGTTATACGACGGTGGACAGATTTGCGCTGATTGCAACCACGGAAAAAAATGCTAAAACGGTTTTCACGCCGCTGCTTTTCAACAATCCGTCCCTGCCTTTGTTAAACGTAAAAAATTAACAGATGAGCTATTTATTTACTTCTGAATCAGTGTCTGAAGGCCACCCTGACAAGGTAGCCGACCAGATCTCGGACGCACTTCTTGACAACTTCCTGGCATGGGACCCCGAATCGAAGGTGGCATGCGAGACCCTTGTCACAACCGGACAGGTGGTGGTGGCAGGCGAGGTCAGGACCAAAACCTATATCGACGTACAGAACATCATCAGGGAAGTCATCAACAAGATCGGCTACACGAAGGCCGAGTACATGTTCGACGGAAACTCATGCGGCATCTTCTCCGCCATCCATGAGCAGTCGCCCGACATTAACCAGGGCGTCGTCCGTAAGAAGAAAGAGGACCAGGGTGCCGGCGACCAGGGGATGATGTTCGGCTATGCCGTCAATGAGACCGGCAATTACCTCCCCCTCTCCCTTGACATAGCACACGAACTGGTTTATCAGCTCGCCGAGATACGGCGTGAGGGCAAGGTTATGAAATACCTCAGACCCGACTCCAAGTCGCAGGTCACCATCGAATACAACGAGGACGGCACACCTAAAAGAGTGCATACCATCGTTGTTTCAACACAGCATGACGACTTCAACAAGGATGAGAAGAAGATGCTGGAGACAATTAAAAAGGATGTCATCAACATCCTCGTTCCGAGGGTTAAGGCTCAGTTCAGTGCGCAGGAACAGAAACTGTTTGACGGCAAGATAAAATACCACGTCAATCCGACAGGCAAGTTCGTCATCGGCGGGCCTCACGGTGACAGCGGCCTTACCGGACGCAAGATTATCGTCGACACCTACGGCGGCCGCGGCGCTCACGGCGGCGGCGCCTTCTCGGGCAAGGACCCCTCGAAGGTCGATCGCTCAGCAGCATACGCCGCACGCCATATAGCCAAGAATATGGTCGCCGCCGGCGTGGCTCGCGAGATGCTGGTACAGGTGTCATACGCCATCGGCGTGGCAGAACCGGTCGGCATTTTTGTCAATACCTTCGGCACGTCAAACGTGAAGATGAAAGACGGGGAGATCGCAAAAATGATCGGTAAGATGTTCGACCTGCGACCGGCAATGATTGAGAAGGAATACGGACTTCGTAAACCCATCTACAGCGAGACGGCAGCATACGGGCATATGGGCCGTGAACCGAAAACCATCGAAAAGACATTCCGCTCATTCAACGACAAGCCTGACAAAAAGATCACCGTCTCTCTCTTTAAGTGGGAGGAGCTGAACAAGGTAAGTGCCATTAAAAAGGCTTTCGGCCTCTGGAAGGAGTAACTGACAATTGGCGCCGGACATGATTTCAGCCTTTGGAAGGAGTAACTGACATTTCACCCCAGGAAGGATTTCAGCCACTGGAAGGAGTCTCTGAAAGTTGGCTAACCGGGCGGGATATCAACCTCTAGAATGAGGCTTTAACAATTCGTGCAATGTTATCCGATCTGCCGAGAGTATAGTAATGTATCCCCGGCACTTCGTTTTTAAGGAGGTCGCGGCTCTGTACCGCAGACCACTCAATACCCACCTCCCTTGCCTCCTCGTCAGTGCGGCACTTTGAGAGCTCATGCACGAGCTCCTCGGGCATGTCTATATGGAACGTCTGCGGCAGCAGGTTCACGTCGGTCATCGCCGAGACCGGCTTGATGCCCGGTATCAACGGCACTGTGACACCCATGGCCCGCAATGCATCACGGAACGCATAGAACTTCCCGTTGTCGAAGAACATCTGTGTGACAATATAGCAGGCGCCTGCATCAACCTTGCGCTTCAGGTTAACCATGTCGCTCTTCAGGTTGGGAGCCTCGAAATGCTTCTCGGGATAACCGGCCACACCAATGCAGAATGATGTTGCAGCGGTGTTCTTCAGATCAGGGTCAAGGTAATGGCCCCTGTTCATGTCGGTGATCTGCTGCACCAGCTCATTGGTGTTCTTGTGTCCTCCGGGGTCTGGAATGAAGACGCGGCTGCCCTTGGGCGGGTCACCCCGCAGAGCCAGTACATCATTGATGCCCAGGAAGTTCATCTCAATCAGCGCATTCTCCGTCTCCTCCTTAGAGAACCCGCCGCAGAGGATATGAGGCACTACGTTCACATTATACTTGTACTTCACCGCGGCTGCCAGGGCAATGGTGCCGGGACGCTTGCGGGTGGTACGCTTCTCGAGAAGCCCGTCGGATCTCTCCGTCAGCACCACCTCGTTACGGTGAGACGTAAAGTTGATGTATGCCGGTGAGTATTCAAGCAACCCTTCTATAGTGTGATAGATGCGCTCTATGCTGTGTCCCTTGAGGGGTGGCAGCAGCTCGAATGTGAATAGCGGTCTCTTCGAACCGTTTATAAGATCAATAACCGTTGGTCCTTTCATCTGTGAAATTTAAAGATTGGGGGCCAGCCATTTTGCCGCCTCCTCAACTGGCATGCCGCACCGTGCGGCATAATCCTCAAGCTGGTCCCTGCCTATGGTGCCAACATTGAAATATGATGATCCGGGTGATGCAAAGATGTATCCGCAGACAGATGACACCGGCACCATCACAAAGCTCTCCGTCAGTGTGACGCCTATCGTCTCCGGCACCCTGAGCAGGTCAAAGATCACCTGTTTGCCGGTGTGGTCAGGACAGGCCGGATAACCCGGCGCAGGCCTGATGCCCTGGTACTTTACCTTGAACAGCTCCGCCGCCGTGAGCGTCTCCACGGGAGCATATCCCCAGTGCCTGACGCGTATCTCGCGGTGCAGCCACTCGGCGGCAGCCTCGGCAAAACGGTCGGCAAGGATCCTGAACATAATGGTGTGGTAATCGTCGCCTGCGATTCCTTCAGGAAGCTGTGACACCGGCCTCACCGTCACCACAAACGCCCCGGCATGATCATCCTTTTCTGCCACGAAGTCCGAGAGACAGAGGTTTCTCTGCCCCGGCTCCTTCTCCTCCTGGTTGCGCAGGAAGCGGAACCATGCCTCTTCACTTCCGTTGCCGGGAAGCAGTTTTACATCATCACCGTGACGCTCTGCCGGGAAGATGCCCGAGAGGGCTTCCGCAACCATCAGATCCTCAGCTATTATTCTCTCAATCATGGCCAGGGCATCATCATACAGCTTCCTGGCCTCGGTGCCCTTGACCGGATCATTGAATATGTCAGGATATTTGCCGTTTATCTTCCATGCAAAGAAAAAGAAGGTCCAGTCGATGTAATCAACAAGCTCCCTGATGCTTACCGGTCCTGAGTTGATCACTCCCGGCATTACCGGCGCCGGTGACGGCAGATCACTCCTGAAGCCATTCCTTCTCGCCGTCTCAAGTGTTACCAGCCTCTTCACCCTCCGTGAAGCTTCATGCTCTTGGCGCAGCTTCTCATATTTCTCCTTCAGCGATCCCGCCAGCGAACCGTCGGGAGCCATCAGTCCTGACATCACAGGAACAGCCCTTGAGGCATCCTTTACATATACCGCGCTGAAGGAATACACAGGCGCTATCCTGACGGCCGTATGTATCTCCGAGGTGGTCGCCCCTCCTATCAGCAGCGGGGTCTTCATACCGCGCTCCTCCATGAGTGAGGCGATATGCACCATCTCCTCCAGCGATGGGGTTATCAGTCCTGACAGCCCGATGAAGTCAACCTTCTCTCTCTCAGCAGTGTCAAGGATGGTGGCGGCGGGAACCATCACTCCAAGGTCGATGACCTCGTAGTTATTGCATGACAGGATAACGCCTACAATATTCTTTCCAATGTCATGCACATCACCCTTTACCGTGGCCAGAAGCACCTTGCCTGCCGACGATACCTCGCCCGTCTTCATCTCTGCCTCTATGTACGGTGTGAGGCGTGCCACGGCTTTCTTCATCACCCTGGCGCTCTTCACTACCTGCGGCAGGAACATGCGTCCCGACCCGAACAGGTCGCCCACCTCGTTCATGCCGTCCATCAGCGGCCCTTCTATGACCCTGAGGGCTCTCTCGTACTGCGGCCGTGCCTCTTCAACATCGTCCTCTATGAAGGTGTCAATGCCGTTCACCAGCGCATGCTTTATGCGGCTTACAACGTCGCCGTCACGCCACTCAAGGTGTCTTGTGGTCTCCTCCTGCTTCCCGACCTTCATGCCCGATGCATACTGCAAAAGCCTGTCGGTGGCGTCCTTCCTTCGGTTAAGCACCACATCCTCAGTCAGCTGCAACAGGCCTGGCTCAACGGACGTATAGACCTTCAGCAGGCCGGGATTGACGATTCCCATGTCCATGCCGGACCTGATGGCATGATAGAGGAAGACCGCGTGCATGGCCTCCCTGACAGGGTCATTTCCCCGGAAGGAGAACGACAGGTTGCTCACCCCTCCGCTCACCCTGGTAAAAGGAAGGTTTGCCTTGATATACTCTGTTGCCTTAATGTAATCGACAGCATAGTTATTATGCTCCTCGATACCGGTGGCGATGGCCAGGATGTTTGGGTCAATGAAAATATCTTCCGGGGGGAATCCCGCCTTTTCCGTCAGCAGCCTGTAAGAGCGGTCTGCCACCTCTTTTCTTCTCTCAAAGGTGTCAGCCTGCCCGCGCTCATCGAAGAGCATGACCACGGCTGCTGCACCGTACCGGCGTACAAGCCGCGCTTTCTTAAGGAAATCCTCCTCCCCCTCCTTGAGGCTTATCGAGTTGACCACAGGCTTGCCCTGGATGCATCTGAGCCCTGCCTCAAGCACCTCCCACTTCGACGAGTCTACCATAATGGGCAGCTTCGCAATGTCTGGCTCGCTCATCAGCAGGTTGATGAAACGCGTCATGGCAGCCGCGCCGTCAATCATGGCGTCGTCCATGCATATATCTATCACCTGGGCACCGCTCTCCACCTGATCGCGCGCAACGTCAAGGGCAGCGGCGAAGTTGCCCTCGCGTATCAGCCTTGCGAATTTGATTGACCCGGCGACGTTGGTGCGCTCGCCTATGTTGACGAAGTTTGTGTCAGGCCTTATCACCAGCGGCTCCAGCCCTGCAAGGGCAGTGATATGCTTTCTTTCAGGAAGCCCCCTTGGCGCCCGGCCCTCTGCCAGTGAGGCTATGACCCTGATGTGGTCGGGTGTTGTGCCGCAGCATCCGCCGATTATATTCACCCAACCGTTCTGCAGGAAAGTATTGATGATACTGCCCATGTAGTCAGCCGACTGGTCATACTCGGCGAACTGGTTCGGCAGGCCGGCATTGGGATGCGCCGAGACAAAGAATGGTGTCTTTGCCGACAGCTCCTCTATGAATGGCCTGAGCTGCTCCGCCCCCAGTGCGCAGTTCAGTCCGATGCTCAGGAGCGGGTAATGCGACATGGTGATAATGAAGGCCTCAAGCGTCTGTCCCGTGAGCGTGCGTCCGCTGGCATCGGTGATCGTCCCCGACACCATCACGGGCAGGTCGATGCCCTTCTCCTCAAAAACCCCGCTGATGGCAAATAGCGCCGCCTTTGCGTTCAGCCCGTCGAAGACCGTCTCAACAAGCAGAATATCAGCCCCGCCCTCTACCAGTCCTCGTACCTGCTCGCCGTAGGCCTCAGCAAGGTCCGTGAAGGTGACGGTACGGGCTCCGGGATCGCTCACATCAGCCGACATCGAAGCGGTGCGGTTGGTGGGGCCCACCGAGCCTGCCACCCAGGCCTCGCGACCGGTCTCTTCGGTATGCCGGTCAACAGCCTCACGCGCCAGCTTCGCGGCAGCAACATTCATATCATAAACAAGCGACTCCATACCGTAGTCAGCCATGGAGATCCTGTTGGCATTGAAGGTGTTGGTGCTGATGATGTCAGCTCCTGCTCTCAGGTAATCGAGATGGATATCCCGGATGATCTCCGGCTGTGTTACTGACAGCAGGTCGTTGTTGCCTTTCAGCGACTGCGGATGGGTGGCGAACAGGGTGCCACGATACTGCTCCTCGGTCAGCCGGTGACGCTGTATCATGGTGCCCATGGCACCGTCAAGGACCAGTATTTTTTCCCTGAGGACTTTCCTGATATCTGCCTTCAACTCTTTTATGTTTTGATCTGCAAAAGTACTTCAGGAACCCTGAATATCAAAACGTATCTGATGAGTTCAGAATCTCCTCCTGATCGCATCCCATATTTTTATCAGTGCCACGGCAAGGCTTCCTATGTAATATGGCATGCGCTGCGGACTGATCATTATCGTTTTGTTGTCTTCCGTCACTTTCTTCACCAGGCCGGCCACATCACCGGTTGGGACCCACGGATCATATATTATCCCTGCATCTCCCCGTGTCCGGATGAAATTCATGAACTGGCCTCTCCGGTAATCTGTGACCCGGTGAACGACGAACCCGCCGTCACGCCTGAGTGCCACAACCATACCTTTTGCCAGGGGTATCTGATGATCATACGGCATTATCACTATACGGTCTCCGGGCCTGATCGCCGGCCACATGCTATAGCCGCCGGCAGTAATTGTCACCGGCTTTTCTCCGGCCAGTATGGCAGAGGCAGCCTCTGCCGCCGTGACTGCATTGCCCGATTCCCTGGCAATAAGGTAATCACGCAGGCTGCCATCAGGCATGAATGAAAGCCGGCTCACCCTGACGGATGACACCAGTTCCTCAACCGCGGCTGCCAGCCGTAATGCAGCTTCCCTGTCCCGGTTCTGCTGCACGCAGTTTGACATCACCATTGCAACCGCCTCGGCCCCGGTGACAGGAGTTGAGATATTAGACCTGCCGTGCGCTATGCCCCAGAGACGATCTACAGCAGCGCTCCGCGGTTCATCATTGCGGTAGACAGGCGTGCTGTGCATCACCCAGCCATCTTCCTCTTTTCTCAGGATAAGCCTGTCGTCATGTATAACCCTGTCTCCTGCCCGGTCAAAGATCCCGGCAACAGTGGTTTTGCCGCTGCCTGAACGCCCCGTGAAAATCCATCCGCGGCCTCCGCATACCGTGCCCGAGCCGTGTATCATTATGTCCCCGGCTGCCGATGTTAAAAAGTATAGCAGCAGCCCGTCGAGCGGATAAGGCAGGGGGTTGGCATCAGGGCCCTGGCTGTCAGCGAAGATCTGCCAGGTCTTTTTGCCATCTGGCATGACAAGAACAGGATTGCATACGGGATCCTTAAGATAAACTTTAGCAAAGGTCATACCTTCCCCCGTCAGTATCTCCCAGAATGGCTCGCCGGTATCGCGCGGCCCGTCAGGGGCCTCCTCCATCAGACGGGCGTCAAACACCTTTTTCGCATCAGCCGGAATTGCCAACCTTCCCGGAAAGACATCAACCGTCAGCTCCGGTCCGGGCGTCTCGGTCAGCTCCGGTCCGGGTGTCTCGGTCAGCCCGGGATCAGCCACTGTCTTCAGGCCAACCTCTGTATCTTTTGTCAGCTCCGGCTCCGGAAGATCAGCCTCCCCGGGTCCCTCTGCTGCGCTCCCGGACGCACCAATATTGCCTGACACCGCCGCAATGAAAGAGCTGAACCGATCATCGGGCCTGAGAGTGATGCCATCGTCCGACTGCAGGCGGATCATCCTGCCGGCTATGATAAGATCAACAGTCACCGCTCCCTGAAATGAAGGAAATCCTGTACCTCTCCGAAAAAACCGAGAATGTCTTTTTCTGCAACATCCTGCTCAACATCGAACTCTTCTGCTACCTTTGACGTTATATCACTGATGGCAAGCTCGCCGTCTATCAGCTCCCAGATAAAAGCACCGGTCTCAGTCAGCCTGTAAAGCGAATCCATATCGGCAATATTGTCCGTAAGGGGAATCAGCAGAAATTCGTCGTTGATCCTGCGGAAAACAACATCAGGTGAATGCGATGGTACTGAAGAGAGTGATATCATTTATTTATAATCAACTCAAAGATAGCCAATTTCAGCCTATCTTTGAAACAGTAAAATCAAGCTTGAAATGGCAAGAAAAAAACAGGAGAAAAAACCTGGCATAGACCAGAAGAGTCTAATTGAACTCATCACAAAGGCGATGGGCAAAAACCCGAAACAGCCTCTCAATTACAAACAGATAGCCGCACGGCTGAAAATAACGGAGAAGGAAGAGAAAAGGGCTCTCTCCGATGCACTCATCCGGATGATGAAAGAGGGAATGACAGAAGAGAGAAACCACGGCAAATACATACTGAAGTCTGTCGGAGGATATGTGACCGGCACCATCGACCTTACCAAATTCGGTTATGCATTCGTGATCTCCGAAGAATCCGAGGACGATGTCTTCATTGCGGCCCGCAACCTAAACACCGCCCTTCACGGCGACCAGGTGAAAGTCCTCCTCTATGCACGGCACAAGGGCAAGAGGCCCGAGGGAGAGGTGGTTGAGATCATCAGTCGTTCACGGGCAACATTCGTAGGCACCATAGAACTGACAAAACAGTTTGCCTTCCTTATGCCTGACAATAAAAATATGCCTTTTGATCTCTTTATCCCCCTGGCAAAGCTTAACGGAGCAAAACAGGGGCAGAAGGCCGTGGCAAGGCTGGTGGAATGGGATCAGCGTTCGCGGAACCCCGTGGGTGAGATAATTGAGGTTTTAGGCAATCCGGGTGAAAATGACACCGAGATGCATGCCATACTTGCCGAGTTCGGCCTCCCCAACAGGTTCGATCCAGAGATCGAAGCTGCAGCCGAAAAGATTCCGGCAGAGATAACCCCCGAGGAGATTGCGGCACGCCGCGACTTCCGCGAGGTGCCTACTTTCACCATCGACCCAGAGGATGCCAAGGACTTTGATGATGCGCTCTCGCTGAGACGACTTCCTGACGGGAATATGGAGGTAGGCGTGCATATTGCCGACGTGACCCACTACGTCAGGACAGGGTCGGTAATTGAAAAGGAGGCCCAGGAACGCGCCACCTCGGTCTACCTGGTTGACCGGACCATACCGATGCTCCCGGAACGGCTTTCCAACCATATTTGCTCACTCAATCCCGATGAGGACAAACTCACCTACTCAGCCGTCTTTGAGCTCGACAGCAAGGCCAATGTGGTGAAGGAGTGGTTCGGACGCACTGTCATCAGGTCAGACAAGCGCTTCTCATATGCCGGAGCCCAGATGGTCATTGACACCGGCGAGGGCGACATGAAAGAGCAGCTCCTGACCCTTAACAGCATGGCGCAGACCCTTCGCAGCCGGCGCTTCGCCTCAGGCTCCTTTGCATTCGAACGGCTTGAGGTCAAGTTCAACCTGAGCGAGAAGGGGGTACCCCTGGGGATACTCTTCCGCGAGTTCGGGACAGCCAACCAGCTCATAGAGGAGTTCATGCTGCTGGCCAACAGGCGCGTTGCGGAGCAGGTCGGCAAAAAGATGAGCGGGAAGACCTTCGTCTACCGCATCCATGACAAACCCGATCCTGAGAAACTTAGCTCATTCAGCTACTTCATCAAACGGTTCGGCTATGAGCTTGACACTGAAAATGTGAAGGGGCTTCCCGCAGCCATGAACAAACTCATGGACAATGTCTCAGGAAAAAAGGAGCAGAACATTATCGAGACCCTCGCCCTGCGCTCCATGGCCAAGGCAATCTATTCCACAGACAACATAGGTCACTACGGCCTTGCCTTCAGCCATTACACGCACTTCACCTCCCCCATCAGACGTTATCCGGATATGATGGTGCACCGCCTCCTGACAAAATACCTTGAGGGACAACCTGCACGCGACAAGGATAAGTATGCCAAGTTGTGCGAGTACTCGTCAAAGAGGGAGAGGCTGGCCACCGACGCCGAACGGGCCTCCATCAAATACAAGCAGGTGGAGTTCATGAGTGACAAGATCGGAAAGGTGTTCGAGGGGGTCATCTCGGGAGTGACGGAATGGGGTATCTATGTTGAGATCATCGAGAACCAGTGCGAAGGAATGATCGCCATCAGGGAGTTGCAGGATGACTACTTTGAATATGACGAGGTGAACTACTGCATCAGGGGCAGGCAATCGGGCAAGGTCTACATGCTCGGTGACAAGATCAATGTGGAAGTGGCAAAAGCCGATCTGCAGAAGAGACAGCTCGACTACCGACTGGCCTGATCGCTATTACCTCCCTGACTTGCCTCACCTGGCCCGGTTGCTCTTGCTTACCGGGTCACTTGCCTGTTTGCTCTCAGTTGCCTGATCGCTCTCAATAAGTTCCAGTAATCTGGCGAGCGCCGTGGCCTCCGGGACATTCTTCAGCACTACCTCGGTGCCGCGGTAAATATGCACCTTCCCCTCAGCCGCGCCTACATAGCCGTAGTCGGCACCGGCCATCTCACCCGGACCATTGACTATGCAACCCATCACTGCTATCTTCATGCCGGTTAGATGTGACGTGCCGGCCTTGACCCTGCGAACAGCCTCCTCAAGATTGAATTTTGTACGTCCGCAGGTGGGGCATGAGATATACCTTGTGCGTGTTATGCGTGCTTCTGTGGCCTGGAGGATGGAGAAGGCAAGCCTGCGGAGGACCTCTCCCTGAACTGCCCCCCTGTTGTTTATGCATAACCCTGCAGGCTGGCGGGCTATGAAGAACCTGCCCAGCAGTGATGCCGCATCAATGGCAAGCCTCTCAGGATCATCCTCATTGAAGAGGGGATTAAGTATTGCGTTGTATGCCTGCAGATGACAGCAGCGCTTCAGCTCATCCGCCTCCAGCGTCACCACCTCAACCTCATGCATACCTCCCTGTTCATCGATAAAAATGCCATCCTGATCAGTAACAAAGATGCCGCCCTGCTCATTCGGGAGACTGCCCCCTGCTCATTCGGGAGACTGCTGCCCTTCTTATTCCGGATACCGCCAGCCCTCTCCTTGGAAAGGTTGCCCCCCCGCTCGTAATATACCTGCGGGTAATAACGTTCACCGTCCTTTCTTTGCGGTAGCGGGGATGAGGGTGTCTTCACCCTCCCTGCCGGACCGGCCACGGCGCTGATGATCTCCCTGGCAACAGGAATCTCCCTCTCCGGTGCTTCTGAGAGAGAGACCCTTATCGTGTCGCCGATGCCCTCCGAGAGTAGGGTTCCGATACCGGCAGCCGAGATGATCCTGCCGTCTTCGCCCTCCCCGGCCTCAGTAATGCCGAGATGAACCGGGAACCGCATCCCCTCCTCAGCCATCATCCTGACAAGAAGACGGTTTGACTCAACCATCACGCGGGTGTCTGACGACTTCATCGAGACCACCAGGTTGCGGAAGCCCTCATCCCTGAAGATCTTCAGGAACTCGATGGCCGAGACGGCCATCCCCTCCGGCGTGTTGCCGTACCGTGTCATGATGCGGTCGGAGAGTGAGCCGTGGTTCACCCCGATGCGCACTGCAGTACCGTTCTCAGAGCATATGTGCATAAGGGGCAACAGCCGTTCCCTGATGCGTTCCAGCTCAGCCAGGTATTCAATCTCAGAGAGCTCCTGCCTGATGAATGAAGCCCTCTTGTCGGCATAGTTGCCGGGATTGATCCGCACCTTTTCGACTATACGCGCAGCCACCTCGGCCGCAGCGGGATTGAAGTGGATATCGGCGCAGAGCGGAGTATCGAAGCCAGCCTTACGCAGTTCACTTTTTATGACTGCGAGGTTCTCCGCCTCCCTGACACCCTGTGCCGTCAGTCTCACCAGCTCACCTCCGGCTTCGATGATACGGATGCACTGGCTGACGCTTCCGGCAGTGTCAAGGGTGTCGGTGCTGGTCATGCTCTGAACACGCACCGGGAGATCTCCTCCCAGCGTCAGGCTGCCGATCTTAATAACCTCTGATCTGTAGTGAATAACTTTCACATCGTTATCTCCCAGTCATAACCATCCTTGCGGTCCTTCACCGTGATGCCAAGTTCGCTCAGCCTGTCGCGGATACGGTCCGAGACGCTCCACTCCTTTCTGGCCTTGGCCTCCTGCCTCATATCGAGCAGCAGGGTCAGCACCCCAGCAAGCTTGTCATTTCCCACAGTCTCCTCGGGCCTGAGGCCGAAGAGCTCATGAACGAATATCCTGAAAAGCTCCTTAAGCGAATCGATGTCAGCCGCTGTCAGTCGCTCCTTGCCGTCATTAACCAGGTTGATGATCCTGACGGCATCAAAGAGCTGGGCTATAGCTACCGGCGTGTTCAGGTCGTCACCCATGGCCTCATAACACTTTTGTGCAATGCCTCCTGTGTCTGCGGTTGATGCGTCAGAAGGACTGAGGTTCGCCAGGGTGCGCTCCGCAGAGAGAAGCTTCTGCAGTCCCAGTGATGCCGCCAGCAGGGCCTCATTGCTGAAGTCGAGTGTACTGCGGTAGTGCGCCTGGAGCATGAAGAAGCGGATGGTCATCGGCGAGTAGGCCTGCACGAGCAGCTTATGCGAGCCGGTGAAGAGTTCCTCGAGGGTGATGAAGTTGCCAAGTGACCTCGCCATCTTCTGGCCGTTGATGGTGACCATGTTGTTATGCACCCAGTAACGCACCGGCTGGTGACCCTGTGCTGCAGTGCTCTGGGCAATCTCACACTCGTGGTGGGGGAATATAAGATCCATTCCGCCGCCGTGGATGTCAAAGGTGTCACCCAGGTACTTGGTGCTCATCACCGAGCACTCGAGGTGCCATCCCGGGAAACCGTCGCTCCATTGGGAGGGCCATCTCATTATATGGCCGGGAGAGGCTTTTTTCCACAGGGCGAAGTCAAACTGGCCGCGCTTCTCATCCTGCCCCTCCAGGGGGCGGCTGTTGGCACGCATATCCTCAAGTACCCTGCCCGAAAGGATACCGTACGAATGCTCATTGTCATACTTCTCAACATCAAAATAGACCGAGCCGTTCGATTCGTACGCATACCCGCTTTTGATCAGCTTCCCGGCCAGTTGCTGCTGTTCAATGATATGCCCTGTTGCCCGGGGTTCTATCGACGGGGCCAGAGTGTTGAGCTTATCCATGGCCGTATGATAGCTGTTCATGTACTTCTGGACTATCTCCATCGGCTCCATGTTCTCCTGGCGGGCCCTGCGGCTTATCTTGTCCTCACCGGAGTCATCAACTTCATTCTCCAGGTGCCCGACATCCGTAATATTGCGTACATACCGCACCTTATAACCCAGGTGCATGAGGTACCTGTAGAGCACGTCGAAGGTCACGGTAGGACGGGCATGACCCAGGTGCACCTCACTGTAGACCGTCGGACCGCAGACATACATGCCGACGAAGGGAGGAGCCAGCGGCTCAAACAGTTCTTTCCTGCGCGTAAGGGTGTTATGTAGATAGAGTGCTCTTTTCATCTCATCGGCTCTTTGTGCAAAAGTAATGCTTTTGAAGCAAAGGCGCGGAACAGGCAGAGCAGAAAACTGCCCCGGACCTTTTCGATCCGGGGCAGCAAAGCGACAATGAATACAACCTTTCCCGCCGGAAGAGACGAATCATGCAGCGAGACGCGCTAATGAAGCGCCTTTTCCCCTTTGAGCGCTATTCAACCGTAGACTTCAGACGAGTAGTTTCCATTCTGTCGCGTTTTAAATAACATCTGACAATAAGCCTTACATGACATTGACTAAAAAAAAGTTGACTAAAGTAAAATTAAAAAAATATTTTCTCAATTAGCAAATAAATTGAGAAGAATTTTACTAAAATTTTGATTTTCGTATTATTTGTCCCGTTTATGGCCTCTTTCGGGACTAAAAATCCAAAACAGCTTGCCGAACCTGTGCGGATAACGCAACAGGGCTGAGAGGGTTGACCGGGATCCGTACCTTCGCTTCATGAAATCAACCGAGGGGAAAATATCGCCGGTAATGAATATCAGTTTCTTCTTAAATCCCTTCATGGAATGCAGGTTCCTGGTGAACATTTCACGCTGGCTCTCAGGAGTGATAAGTCCCGGGTACATCAGATCATGCATGAAACGGTCGGCTTTTCTCTGCTCCTCCCCTGGCATGGCTTTCATCTCCGCCGGCAGGGCCTTCACCTCCCGGTCGGGCTTTCATCTCCGCCGGCAGGGCCTTCAACTCCCCGGGTCGGGCTTTCGTCTCTCCGGGCAGATCAAGGCCCCATACCTGCTCCATAACGGTCATAACCACCCGGACTTCAGAAGGAATGCCAGCCTGTTCCGCTGCCGTCATCAGTTCGTTATTGATGATCACGCTTCCGTGCTTTTTAAGGAGAAGATATATATCTGCGTAGAGCCTCAGTTGAAACTCTCCCTTGACCTCATGCTTGTAAATATGGCTGACCAGCCCCAGGAACGATGACACCGGAGGCAGTACATGGAAAGTCTTTCCTCCGGCTGAGATTCTCTCGGCCTCCCTTATCGCCCTGCTGACCATCTCTTCGCCTTCTGTCCCGAAGAGACGGTAATGGAGGTCAACCGATATCCCTCCCCGGTGCATCTCGGGAAGGTGGTTGCCCAGGTCAAGCATTATGTGTCTGTATAATCGTGACTTCATGGGCATCGATGCAAAGCCGGCACCGGCAAGTATATCCCGTGCTCTCAGCGCATCGCGCGGAGCGACAAGCAGGTCTGCATCACTCATCTGCCTCAGTCCCCTCGAGCCGTAAACCGTATGCTCCAGGGCAAGTCCCTTGAGCAGAAGAACCCTTATCCCGTTCTTCTCAAGAATATCAACCGCCTCTGCGGCTGTATTGGTGATGTATGCCACCCTGGCAATCGACTTTAACCTTAATCCTTCAAGAATTGTCTGTTCAGGCCCCGGCACATGCCCGTCAAGGGAAAGATCACATATGTTCTGCCATATCAGCGCTGCCACACCGTGCCTTACAGCCAGGTGGGTGAACAGCTTCCATATGTCGAAAAATTTGCATTCCTGCCTTAAACGCAGCTTTTCCTCATCAGTGAATTCAACCCTGCTCAGCAGCAGGAGCAGGCTGGCTGCCTTCGCCCGGTTAATATCATCTGTGCCCGTCAGGTGACTTCCGGCGGTCTGCTCCCGGTTGTTGCCTGTAACTGTTTCATCCTTAGGGGAGGCTTCCCTCTCACGGCTGTCGCCTGGCGTACATTCTGTCATATCGCCAGATGCCCTCTTCCGGTTATCGCTGGCAAGCCTCTCCTTGCTTTTGTCGGCAGTATCCCCGGGTGTATCGGTTGCTTCCATCACCTGTACATCGATTTCTGCCTGGTGAACATCGAAAAATACCTGCCACGGGCTGTCATCAGCTCCTCATGAGTCCCCGATTCTGCGATCCGCCCCTGATCGAGGACTATGATCCTGTCAGCCTCCCTGACGTTTGAAAGCCTGTGGCTGATGAAGATACATGTTCTCCCTGCAGTGATCTTACCCAGATCAGAGAATATTTCGTACTCTGAGTCGGCATCAAGCGACGATGACGGTTCATCAAGGATCAGCACCGGTGCCTCGCGGTAAATAGCCCTGGCAATGGCAATCTTCTGCCACTCGCCCCAGCTGAGCTCACGCCCCCCCTCTGTATGATGACCGAGGAGGGTCTCATAACCCTCCGGGAGGTTCTCAAGCAGGCTGGCCAGCCCGGCCCTGGCAGCCGCATCCCTGAGACGCTCCGGGTCTTCGTTTCCGTCTGCCGCCCCCAGCCGGATGTTGTCTCCCGCGCTCAGAAAATAAAGCATGAAGTCCTGAAAAACAACTGAAAACAGTCTTCGGTAACCGGAAGGATCAATTGCATCAATATTCCCGCCATTGAGCATGATTCGGCCGCTGTCAGGGTCATAAAGCCTGCACAGAAGTTTGACCAGCGTGGTCTTGCCCGACCCGTTCGGCCCTACAACAGCCACCTTTTCGCCCCTGGTTATCTTCAGGCTGATATCCTGCAAGGCCGGTCCTGAAGCCCCCGGATAGGTGAAGGTCATGTTTTCGACGGTGATATCGCTGAATGAGACAGGTTCCGGCGCCTTCTCCCCACCTGCCATATCGCTCTGCATATCAAGGAACCGGAACAGGTCCTGCAAAAAGAGGCTGTTCTCCGCCAGTCCCGAGTAACCGGTGACCGTGTCACGAAGGTATACCAGTGCCTGCCTGAAGGCAACCACATACATTGCCAGTTCGCCAGCAGTGATGGACGATCTCAGGTAAGAGGTGGTGGCATAAACAAGCACGCCGGCAAAGGCCGCCATCTTTAAAACTGAAGCAATGCTGTCAGGGATGATGCTCTTTCCGGCATCAGTAATCTCGGGCTCCCGTGAGGCGCTGAAGTGTTTACGGAACAGTCTCTCAAAATAGCCCCCCAGATCAAAGAGCCTAACCTCCCTCGCCGGCTTCTCTCCCGTCAGGAGCCAGCTGAAGTATGACGCCTGACGGTTGTCCTCGGTGGTTCTCTTTCTTGTGCGATAGATCCTTTCGGAATAGCGCGACCTGATCAGGAGAACCGGGATGAATACAACTACCAGCACTGCCAGAGGGATAATGCCAAAGGTCCTCAGTACATATCCCATCGCAATGAATGAGACCACCCCGCGCATCAGAAGGACCAGGTCATTGATCATCGCCGCGGGCCTCCACGAGATGTCCGTCGCAGCCCTCGCCAGCCTGTCATGGAAGAGCGGATCCTCAAAGAACCTTAACCCCAGGCTGTTGGCATGGTTGTGTATCAGTGATGAAATATGCCCCTCAACCAGGTATGAGTGTCTCTTTGCCAGGTAGTGCCCGGCATACGACAGCAGGTCGTCGGCAAGCAGTACCATCGCCATGGCCAGTATGAGCCAGGTGAACCCGGCTGGTGATGAGGCTTCTGTCGATGAGACCGCGGCCTCGCCTGCGGTACCTGTTATAGCGTCAACAAAAAATCTTATCAGAAAAAGTGCAACCAGGGGAAGAAATGACCTGACAATGAGAATTATAAGGCTTGCCGCCGTCTCCGTGCGGGAGCTTTTCATAAGCATCGTGAGTGAACGTGATATGATCTTCCGCTGCAGCTTCATCTTAACAGTGATATTCACAAAGATAGCAAGAAGAGCTATTCATAACTCCTATGCAATTGTTCTTAATTGACCGGCACAGCTATTGCCGGAGAGGAGAGAATTCTTACTTTTGCAACAATTTCGGATTCTATCAGTTATATAAGAAAATACAGGGCTATCTATTTAAGGATGAAAACAGGACAACTTGCAAGGCTTGGCATAAAAGGTGGCTTTCTGTTCACCTGTATGTCCTTACTGTCATTATTGCCGTTATCAGGGCAGTTGGTAGGAGACGGCTCTATGGCAAATCCATACAGCGGTTTTCTCGCCGGTAATTTTACCATTTCCGGAACGAAATACTTCAATGGGAACATATACGTTGACAATGAGGTCCTTACTGTCAGCGCCGGGGCAACACTCATAGCTGTTCAGAGCAGAGCTTCCATATTTGTTACCAACACCGGCCAGATACAGGCTGTCGGAACAAAGACTAGCCCGATCCTCTTCACATGCGACATCGACCTCGACGGTATCAACGGTGAGCCCGGCGAATACTGGGGTAACATCAACATCAATTCATCCGGCACCAGCCGGCTGAGCTACTGTACTCATGAGAGTGGCAGAAAAGACTTCTTCAAGTTTGGTCTGCTCGGAGGAGGACTGCGTCTGGCATCGTCAGCAGTGACTGTCTCAAACTCAACCTTCCGTAACTGTGTCGCTGAAAGGGGCGGGGCTATCGCTGTCATCAGCGGCGCCACACCCACCATCTCTGCCTGTACCTTCCTGAATAACAGTGCGATTATACAGGGAGGTGCCATTTATACCGATGCAGGGTCATCACCTCTCATTGAGAACTCCCTCTTCAGCGGCAACAGCTCCGGATCACTGACCCTCAAGGGAGGAACAGTGGCTTCGCTCTCTGCGGCACCAAGGATTGTCAACTCAACCATAGTCAACAGCTCCTCTCCGGCCGGTGATGGAACCTCGCTCTACCTTGAGAACTCCCCGGCAGCAATCGTTGTCAACACTGTTATCTGGGGCGGTGCGAACCATGTGGGACTGAACGGCACCCCGTCGTCTGTACTGGCATACAATGCCATAGAGGGCGCTTCATATGCCGGCAACTTTACTCTCAACAGCGTGAACAGTGCCGCTGACGGACCCAATTTCATCGACCCTTCCACCGGCAACTTCAACATCGCATTTATATCCCTGTTGCGTGACAGCGGTGCAGAAACCTATCCGGGCATCACCATCCCAACGAGTGACATCGTCAGTTCATCACGTATCCATATTCCTGACAGGGGAGCCTACGAGATGATATACAGCCGCTGGAACGGCAGTTTCGGCACATCGTGGACGTATCCCAAGAACTGGGATGGAACCTTTCCTCCGGGAGCCAGGAACGTTGTCATTCCTGCCGGACTGGCAAACTACCCGGTTAATGTTCCCGGCCCTGCCTTCACATTGAATGCCGGCCTGAGGATGATCGTCGAGCCCGGGGCCAGGGTGACCTTCACATCACTTACAAATAATGGCACCGTTGAGCTCCGTGCAGACGAGACCGCCATGGCGTCGCTGCTCACTGACAGCTACACGGGAGCAGCGGGCAACCTCAATGTGGCGCTCTTCCTCAAGAGCGCCCCCCCGGAGATCGACAGATGGCACTATATTGCCTCCCCGGCCACTGTCTCCAAGACAGTGTTCACCGACATCGAGCCGGAGAACCTGCTGAGCTATGATGAGAGCAAGGTGCTTACCAGTGTGGTCGAAGGATGGCAGTGGCACGACGGTTATGACGGAACAACCCCGTTCAGTAACCTTGAGGCCAAAAAAGGATACAATGTCCTTGTCTTCGAGGACGCAACAATGATCTACGCGAACCTTAAGTCGCTTACCACATCCCTCGGACAGATAAACCTTCCGTTCAGCGGCTCGGGCGGAGACACCTCGCTCTACGGTTATTCACTGCTCGGCAACTCCCTCACCTGCGGCATCAACTGGGATGCAGTCACCGTTCTCCGACAGCAACGTCAGGGATGCCTATTACATCCGCACCGAAACCGGCGAGGCATCATACGTCAACGGCGTCGGGACCAACGGAGGCACGGCACACCTGCCGCCGATGCAGGGTTTCTTCGTAAAAACCCGCGCCACAGGCACCTGGCTCAACATTCCCGACAACGCCCGTGAACATAATGCAACACCCAGGTTCAAATCATCACAGCAGATACCCCTGCTGAGGCTGCACTGGTTCATCGTCATCACAGGATGAGATGGTCATCAGGTTTGACCCTGCCGCCACCACTGGTTTCGATCATCGAGTTCGATGCGGGTAAGATCTTCAATCCGGTCGTAAAAAGCGCTAAGCTATTCTCCGTTCTGGGGGAGAAAAGTACTCGATCAACTCCATCCCCTGGCCTGAGAAAGCGACAGTCATCCCGCTTACGGTCAATCATACCCTGAAGCCGGCACTTTCAAGATCAAAAGAAGCCAGCTGCAGGCAATAGGAAATTACAATATCATCCTTACTGACCGCCTGGCAGGCAAGAGCGTGGACCTCCTTGCCTGGTCGGAATACTCCTTCTCCCTGCCGGAAGGGACATTCTCCGACAGGTTCACCCTGACAATCTCACCTGTTGAAAAATCCGCAGTGACTCAGGAATGAACCCGGACAGGAGGGCAGCTCCCTGAAAATTTACTCCTCATCCGGAAAAGTATGTATTCTGCCTCAGGGTCCCGACTGGGATGGCATCAGCGGAAAGGTAAGGATCTTCGATATAACCGGAAGGATGCTTGTTGCCGAAAATGACGAGCGTTTCAACTCCGGGGAGCTGAAAGAGTATTATATGTCATCTGCCGGGGGCCTTCTTATAGTGGAGGTCACGGTCGGACCAAAAAGATATCTTGAAAAGATAGTATTGACCAGATAAGCTGGCATAGAGGAGCGGAATAGGAGATACATATAAAGATGCTATTGACCAAATAACCAGGTTCAGGGAGCGTTAATTAAGATAGAAGGAAAGAATGGTGTTGACCGTTTAACCGGTATGCAGAAAGAGAATAATAGAATATCGTGAATAGAGAGTATCAACAAGATAGTCAGCACACGGCAAACCGAACATAACCGGTTGATAAATGTTTAAAAGGGTATAAATCAAATGCCTTATATTTGAGGCGCAATATCAGTCAGTCAATGAAAAGGAAGAAGAGAAGATATGTCAGGCCCGCGGTGATCCGCATAGAGCTTGACAACTCTATCTCCCTTGTCATGATGACATCCGCGCCGCCCAACCCTCCGCCCAGGAGGAGGGACAGCAAGAGCGACCCTTCCAGCCCCTTCTCATCCCCCTTCTCCGACAAGCCATTCAGTTGATATACAGACAGAGGCGCCCACACCGGGCGCCTTCGTCATTCTCATCCGGTTCCGCAACAAGCAGTGCAGATGATATACAGACAGAGGCGCCCACAACGGGCGCCTCTGCCATTTTCATCATATCATGCATGCCATATCAATGGAGCAGCGTGATGTCTCCTGCCTTCTTGAACGGCCTGCCGTTGGCATACTTGCCCTCCACGAGCCATACATAGACACCCTGCTGGCAGAGAGTGCCCTTGTAATAGCCGTTCCATGGCCTGTTGATGTCATAGGTCTCGAAGATCAGCGTACCCCACCGGTTGAAGATCTGCATATGGTATTCAAGCACGGTCTCCCTGATCGGCGGGAAGAAGAACATATCCATCTCTTCACCGCTGTTGGGCAGCTCATCGATCTCTATCGGACCGTCGGGGTTGGGCTTGAAGACCGTGGCAAAGATAAGGTCTCCGAAAGGCTCTACAGTCACTCCGGGCGACTTTATGTAGGTGTCATAGCACCCGTTCTCAGAGTAGGCATGAAGCGTGATATCATAGATGCCCTCGGTGGTGTACCTGTGGAACGGATCGCGCAAATGCGACGTGTCGCCGTCACCAAACTCCCAGATAAAGCTCGAACCGCCGTCAGTGAGGTTGAACATCCTCACATCCTCATCGTTGACATATACCTTTGGCGGCGAGACATCAAAGTAGGCCCTGGGTGAAGGATAGACATTGACTATCCTTGAGGTCGAGGCATTCCCGCCCGGACCGGTGACATACAGTGTGATCTGGTATGTGCCCGGCTGTACATAGGTATATGTCGGACTGGCAGCATTGGATGTGTACCCGTCACCAAAGTCCCAGTAGTATGTTGTGGCATACAGTGAGGTGTTGTTTGGTGTAATCCTCCACGGCATACAGCCTGACGGTATCGAGTCAAAAGCGGCAATCGGCGGAGTAGGCAGAACCCTTACAAGGTGAGTCACCACCTCCGTGCAGACGCCGTTGCTGACTGTCAGGCTCACGTTGAAGTCGCCCGGGGCAGCATAGGTATACACCGGTGACTCCACAGGCGATGTGTTGCCGTCAGCGAAGTTCCACAGCCAGTTCCATGTGCCCGCGTTCGTATTGTTTGTGAAAGTGACGGTGGCAGCCGGGAAGATCTGCGACGCCGGAGCGGCAACAAATGCAGGTACCGGTTTCGGATAGACAACCAGCGGCACCGTTGTCTCACTGATGCAACCGAAGAACGATTCGGTCCTCAGCTTGACACTGTAAGTCACCGGGGCAGTGGTATTGTTGTAGTATATATGGCTGATGACATTCGAACCGGTCTCCACGTTACCGTCCCCGTAAGTCCAGTGGTAGTTCAGGGCGGTCGGCACCGTCGAGAAGGTGACGCTCTCGCCGGAACAGATGGTGTCATTGCTCATGATGAAGTCAGAGAGGATCTCCGGGAAGACGGTTATGTTGTTCTCCATTGACGAAACGCATCCGTTGGCTGAGGTGACCTCCAGCCTGACTGTATAATTAGCCAGGGTAGGTCCTAGATTAGGATATGTATGCGTCGGGCTGACATTTGTCGAAGTCTGAGTGTCTCCAAAGTTCCAGAGGACCGACACATAACCTGAGGATCCGTTGGTGAAGTTGACTGTCAGCGGCTGACAACCCGATGGATTATCTACCGTGAACATGGCAACCGGTTTTTCAACCTCAACCACCAGCGTGTCAATCCCCATGCATCCCTTGCTGTCGGTCACCTGGTAGGTCAGCCTGTAATAGCCGGCCATGGAGGTGTTGAACACGGGATTCTCGATGTTGAACTGGCTCAGCGGCCCGATATCTCCGAACCATCTGTGGTTCGTGTATACCAGTGAGCCTCCTGCAGGATTACCGTGCAGTTGTGTGGGCACGCCGCCGCAGACGAGGAGCGTATCGACAGGCGCAATCTGTGCCGTAGGCCATGCGTTGACCGTCAACAGTGCCTCGCGGGTGTAGTAGAGCCCGCACGGACCGGTGATCTCGAGCCTGTAGTGCCACCCGTTCATCGCGGTGGTGGTGTTCATCAACACCAGCTGCGGCGTCTGGGTGCCCTGGTAGAGAGCTCCGTCACTCAGACTGTTCCAGCCCGAGCCTTCATTTACCTGCCATACCGTGGTCTCTCCTGCTCCGGTATTGAACACCTGCGAGAAGAAGGCGGTGCCGGTCTGGGCACAAACCTCGGCATCAGCCGGCTGGGTGATGATCGAAGGCTCCATGTAGACCCTGAGAGGTACGAACGAACTCATGACAGGCGGCAGACAGGTGCCTGACACAACCACCCTAACCAGGTAACCGTTCATCGAGAGATTAAGGTTATTGATTGTAAGGTTGGGTGTGGCGGTACCTGAATAGGTAGCGTTGTCCGTCACATTGACGAACCCCGCACCGCTGTTTACCTGCCACTGGTAGGTAAGGCTGGTGCCCGCGGCAACAACGCTGAACGTTGCGCTTCCTGCCGGACAACCCCTGAACTCATCGGGATGATCGGAAATTTCCGGAGCTGTGTAAACTGTCAGAACAGCCTCGTTTGAGATGAGGTCAGCCGAACAGTCGCCACTAATGACTACCCTGTAACGGGTGCCGTCCATGGTTCTCGGCGGACCGAACACCATCAGAGTAGGTGTCTGTACACCAAGGTAAAGGCCGGTATTAGTCATGTTGATCCAGTTCGTTCCGTCAAAGGTCTGCCACTGGTAACCCAGGTTGGCACCGTCGGCAAGAGCGGTGAAGCTGGCCGTCATGAACTCGCAGATGGCCATACCGGCAGGCTGCGTGTTGATGATGGTCTCAATCGAGACATCAAGCTGCACCGTCTGTGAAATGGCCTTCGGAACACATGTTCCTGTAACCTCGACGCGGTAACGGTAATTATCGTAGGTCCTTGGAACATTCGTCAGCGTCAGCGTGTTCGAGGTGGCGCCGGCATAGACACCGCCGTTGCTCACTGCGCTGAACCCGGAGCCGGTATCGACGAACCACTGGTACGTGATGGCTGTGCCCTGTGCGGCAACCGTGAATGATGTGTTGGTGTTCTCACATATCGAAGAGGCAACCGGCTGTGCAAGGATCTCCGGGGCGGTGTTGACCGTCAGGAGAGCAGCAGAAGAAGTGTCAGGCGGCAGGCATGTCCCGGATACTATAACCCTGAACATATCCCCGCTCATGGTCCGTTGAGTGCCGTTCACCTTGAGGTTCATCGTTGAGACACCGAAGTAGGTGGCTGTCTCCGTCAGGTTGTTCCAGGTGGTCCCTCCGTTAATGCTGCGCTGCCACCTGTATGCTGCACCGGTGGTGACGCCTGCATCAACAATGAAGTCGGCTATGGCATACTCACAGATGGTAACATCATCAGGCTGGTCAGTTATCTCCGGCAGCTCATTGACTGTCAGGAAGGCCGGCAGCGATGTTATGACTGATCCGCAGGTGCTGCTGACAATGGCACGGTAAGCCGTGTTGTTGTCTGCAGTGGCAGCCGTTGCAATGGTGTAGGTTGCGGCAGTGGCACCGGCAAGAGGCGCCCATGTCATTCCTCCGTCACTGCTGATCTCCCACTGGTATGAAGGATTGGTTGTGAGCCCGGCATTCACGGTAAAGACTGCCGGCTGACCCTCGCAGAGAGTGAGGCTTGCCGGATGCTGGGTGATCTCAGCCTGGCGGGTGACAGTAAGTGTTACAGGTATCGATTCTATATAAGGTATACAGCTACCCGATACCCTTACCAAATACTGGTAACCAGACATCATCTCCAGCACGCTCACTACCGTCAGTGTGGCAGTGTTGGCTCCCTGGTAGCGCGCCCCGGTCGCCGGGGTCCATCCGCTGCCGGAATTGACATACCACTGATACAAAGGATTGGTTGTGACACCGGCGTCAACGGTGAAGATTGCATCCTCGCCGGAACATAGTGTCACGGCTGAAGGCTGGGTGATGATCTCAGGCTTCTCCCTGACGGTAAGGGTCACGGTTGACGATGTGACCGGAACCGGGCAGTCGCCTGAAATAATAGCCTGGTAACTGTTCCCGTTCATTGCGGATACCGCCGTGAGGATAAGCGTTGCCGCTGTCTCACCGGGCATCAGGGTCATGCCTGATCCTGTGTCGACATACCACTGGTAAAGCGGATTGGTGGTCATGCCTGCATCGGTGACAAAGGTTGCAACATCATCCTCGCAGACGGCCACATTGACCGGCTCAAGGACTATCTCCGGAACAACCTTGACATCAATGGTGGCAGAACCGGTAAGGTCAGCATGCGGAGCAGAGACAACGCATCCGTTGTTGTCCGTAACCGATGATATAGTATATGTTGTTGTGGCAAACGGGTTAACGGTAATCGGACTGCCGCTCAGGTAATTCGCAACAGTCGTTCCGTCGCTCAGCACAACCGTGAAGGGCGATTCTCCCGTGGTGACAGTTACCGTCAGCGTTGCAGCATCGCCCGGGCAGACAAATCCTGCACCGGATATAGAAGCCACAGGCAGAGGATTGACTGTCACGATGACCGTATCACTGTATGCGGGATCACATGCTGCCGAGTTGACGCGCCGACGGAAGTGTGTCGTCTGCAGTATACCGGCAGGAGGATCATATGAGGCTGTTGTTGCCCCGGAAACATTGCTCCAGGTGCCGCCGCCGTCAAGGCTGCGCTCCCACTGGATCAGTATCACGGCCGGGCCGCCGGCAGGCGCCGTCACCTCATTGAGCGGCGTCGGATTGCCGAGGTAACAGACCTCCTGGTCACCGGCAATGGTACCGGGGGTGAGCTGCGGAGGCTGAGTGATGATGATGGATGCCTGCGTGCTGCAGCCGTTGTCATCAATGACTCCTGCCGTGATAGTGCCGGCAGCAGCGCCGGTGAACGACAGCTGTGTTCCGGTGATGGTCACGGCAGCACCGGTGTTGTCACTCACAACACTCAGAATATAAGGCGAAGTGCCCCCCGAGACTGTGAATGAACCGGTGGCGGTTGCGTCACCATAACATGCAAGAACCACATCCGGAGTCCTGCCAAGCGTCAGCACGGCCGGCTCAAGAAGAACAACGGTGGTGACTGACGTGCAGTTGTTGGCGTCGGTGACCGTGACATTGTATGTCCCTGCTGCCAGGCCGCTTATATCCTGAACTGCGGAGGTGTATCCTGAAGGACCGGTCCATACGTACGCATAGGGAAGCTCACCTCCGCTGACACCAAGGTCAATGGCCCCGTCGGTGGCACCGTTGCAGGTTATGTTGTAACCACCGGCATAAACGACGGGAGTGGTGGTGAGCACTATCGGCGGATTGACCGTGATGGTCACCTGGTCAGAAGCGGTACAGCCGTTCCTGTCGGTGATAGTCACCGTGTAGGTTGTCGTCGCTGCAGGCTTCGCCGTCGGACTTGCCACATTGGTGTAGTTGAGACCTGCGGCAGGCGACCAGTTGTAGATATAGTCTCCTGAGACAGGTAACTCACCACCGGCGCCGATGGCTGTTAGGTGGGCCACCGAAGCCGGGCAGGCACCGATGATGTAGTCATCAGCGCTGGCTGTCACCGTCAGCGGCGGAGCCACGTTGACCAGCACCTGTGCGGTGGTGGTACAGCCGTTGGAATCGGTCACAAGAACGGTATATAGCGTTGAGACTGCCGGTTTGGCCGTCGGATTGGCCATGGTTGCATCATTAAGCGTGCCGGCATTATCCCACAGGTATGTGTACCCGCCTTCGCCGCCGCTGACGGTGGTGCTCAGATGAGCCACCGAAGTCGGACAGGCCCCAATCGGGTCATCATCTACTGTTGCAGTGGCCACAAGCGGGGGTGCAATGTTGATGGTCACGTTTGCCGTGACGGTACAGCCGTTGGCATCGGTGACGGTTACCGTGTATGTCGTATTAACAAGCGGTTTGGCAACCGGACTCTTGATTGCGGGATCATTGAGCGATGCTGCGGGAGCCCAGCTGTAAACATACGGCATCTCACCCCCTGTGACAGTCACGTCAAGGGTGGTGGTGGAGGCCGGACAGTCTCCAATCAGGTAGTCGGTAGCCGTAGCAATGGCAGCAAGAGGAGGACGAACCTCAACGGCGACAGTATTGGTGGCCGTACATCCGTTGGCATCAGTTACGGTGACTGTATAGGTCGTCGTTGATGCCGGCTTGGCAATCGGGTTGGGAATATTGGTTGCACTAAGCCCGGCCGAAGGAGCCCAGCTCCAGAGATAACCGCCGCCGGCAATCTCCTCACCACCGAGGGCCGTGGCAGTAAGCTGCGCCACGGAGGTCGGACAGGTGCTGAGAATGTTGTCATCGGCAACGGCCGAGACAGCCAGGTCAGGCTGGACGGTTATGGTTATGGCATCTGTTGCCTGGCAGCCGTTGGCGTCAGTGACGGTGACTGTGTAAGTCGTCGTCACAGCCGGCTTGGCAACAGGATTGCTGACATTAGGATTATTTAGACCCAGCACGGGTGACCAGCTATAGGTATAACCAGGTTCGCCGCCGGTGACCGTAACACCCAGATTCGATCTTGATGTCGGGCAGGTGCCTATTATAAGATCATCAGCAGTGGCCGTGGCAACAAGGGCGGGAAGAACATTAACCGTGACAGTCGCCGTTGTGGTGCATCCGTTGTTGTCAGTCACCGTCACAGTATAGGTGGTTGTGACGGCCGGCTTGGCAACGGGATTCTTGGTTGCAGCGCCGGTAAGGCTTGCTGCAGGTGCCCAGCTGTAGGTGTAACCTGGCTCGCCTCCCGTGACGATCACATCGAGGGTGCTCGTTGAAGTCGGGCAGGTGCCGATGTTCGGGTCACTGGCTGACGCAGTGGCTGCAAGAGCCGGTGCAACTGTTATTGTCAGTGAGGCCGTGGCTGTACATCCGTTGACATCGGTGACAAGCACCGTGTAGGAGGTGGTCACTGCAGGCTTGGCTACAGGATTTGCAATGCCGGCATCTGACAGTCCGGTGGCGGGTGACCACAGGTAAGTATATCCCGGTTCACCTCCGCCGGCAACAGCTGTGAGCTGTGCGTCGGACGACGGGCAGGTGCCTATATTGTAATCGTCAGCCGAGACGGTGACATTCAGCACCGGGGCAACAACAATCGTTACAGCAGCAGTGGTCTGACAGCCATTGGCGTCAGTCACGGTGACTGTATAGGTTGTGGTGGCTGCCGGTTTGGCTGTCGGGGTCTTGCTGTTAGGATCACTCAGCCCGGTGACGGGCGACCAGAGGTATGTGTACCCCGGCTCACCACCGTTGGCAGTCACATTGAGATGTGACACCGAGGTCGGACAGGTGCCTATCGTCAGGTCATCAGCCGTAGCTGCTGCAGTAAGGTCCGGAGCCACGGTGATGGTCACGGCAGCCGTGGCAGTACAGCCGTTGTTGTCTGTTACCGTGACGGTGTAGGTGGTGGTGACCAGTGGCTTGGCCAGGGGCGACTGCAGGGCGGGATTGTCAAGTCCTGCTGCCGGCAGCCAGCTGTAGGTGTATCCCGGTTCGCCTCCGAGGGCAACGGCATTGAGCGTGCTCGTAGAGGTAGGACAGGTGCCTATCAGCAGGTCAGTGGCCGAAGCGGTGACAGTAAGCGCGGGGACAACCGTGATGGTGATATCCCTTGATATTGTACAGCCGTTCTGGTCAGTCACGGTAAGAGTATAGGTCGTCGTGGCAGCCGGCTTGGCCGTCGGGTTGGGATCAATGTCACTGCTGAGGCCTGCTGCGGGTGTCCAGAGGTAGGTGTACCCCGGTTCTCCGCCGCCGGCAGTGGAGGTGATATGTGCCTCCGAGGTCGGGCATGTGCCTATCGAGCTGTCATCAACAGCCAGCGTGAGCGTCAGGGCAGGCCTGACGGTGATGGTGATGACATCAGTAGCCTGACATCCGTTGACGTCAGTCACGGTGACGGTATAGGTGGTAGTGACGGCCGGCTTGGCTGTCGGCGTCTGGATGTTGCTGTCATCAAGCCCTGTCAGCGGTGTCCACTTGTAGGTGTAACCGGCCTCGCCGCCAATGACTGTCGCATCAAGGTGCGAGACAGAAGACGGGCAGGTGCCGATGAACAGGTCATCAGCACTGGCAGTGACAGTGAGGGCAGGAGCGACGTTGACAACAATGGTTGCCTGGTCGGTGCAGCCGTTGGCATCGGTGACGGTGACAGTGTAGGTGGTGGTGACACCCGGCTTGGCTGTCGGGTTGGCCCTCGCGGGATCATCAAGCGTAGCCGCATTGTCCCACAGGTATGTATACCCTCCTTCACCGCCGGTGGCCGTGGCGCTGAGGTGCGCAACAGACGACGGACAGAGTCCGATCAGATTGTCATCAACCGTTGCGGTCACATCAAGAGCCGGAGCCACATTGATTGTCACATTTGCGGTTGCGGTACATCCGTTGGCGTCGGTGACAGTCACGGTGTAGATGGTTGTGGCTGCCGGTTTGGCAACGGGATTCTGGATGTTCGCAGGCGTCAGTCCGGCAACGGGCAGCCAGCTGAAGCTGTAGGGAGCCTCGCCGCCGTTGACGTTGACGTTAAGCTGTGCCACTGAAGACGGACAGGTGCCGATAAGATTGTCATCGGCAAATGCCACCGCCGTGAGAACGGGAGCCACATTGATGGTGACAGAGCTCGTTTTGATACATCCGTTGGCGTCAGTGACGGTGACGGTATAGGTTGTTGTTGAGGCAGGTGTGGCAACCGGATTGGCAATATTGGCTGCACTGAGGCCTGCTGAAGGCGACCAGCTGTAGATATACCCGCCGGCGGGTACAACCCCGCCCGATACGGTAGTGTTAAGCTGGGCGCTTGAGCAGGTGCCGATGAGGTTGTCATCAGCCGTCGCGGTAACCACCAGCGCTGTCGGCTGGGTAAGTGTCCATGAGCCTGTTGTCTGGCAGCCGTTGGCGTCGGTGACGGTGACGTCATAGGTGCCTGCCGTAAGTCCGCTCTGGTTCTGAGCACCTGCCGTCAGCCCGCTGCCGCCGCCAGAAGCGGTCCATGCATAGAGATAGGGCGGCGTGCCTCCGGTGACGGTGGTTATGATCATACCGTTGTTGCCACCGAAACAAAGAATGTTGGTGGTGGTGGCAGAGAGATTCAGAGCAGGTGGCTGCGTGACAAAGATTGTCGATTCTGCAGTGCAGCCGTTGGCATCCGTTACCCTGACCGTTATGGTTCCTGCACCGGCATTGGTTACCGAGACGGAAGCCGGCCCATTGGTCAGTGTGGCCAAAGAGCTATTAAACACTTCCGTGAACGTATAAGGCAGCGTGCCTCCGGCAGCGGTGAAACTTCCGGCGCCATTGGTTGCTCCGTTGCATTGCAGCGCAATATCTCCCGATTTCGAGAGAGTAAGCACCGTTGGTTGCGTAAGCGTTATGTTGCCGTGAGCAGTACAGCCCTTGCTGTCAGTCACGGTGACCGCATAATAACCTGCCTGCAGTCCGGATATATCTTCTGTTCCGGCGGTGAAGCCACCAGGACCGGTCCATGCATAGCTGAACGGAGCCGTTCCGGCAGCGACAGAAAGATCAATCGCCCCGCTGTTGTCACCGAAGCACGAGAGATTTGTTCCGGCAAGAGTAAGAACCGGTCTGGGATTGATTGTAACAACGGCCGTCCAAGCAATGTTCCCAGACAACCGTTGTTGTCATTCATAGACGTAACGGTATAAGTGGTCGGTCACTGCCGGTGTGACCGTCGCAGTATAAACCATTGCTGGATGATTTGTAACTGTCACTGGTGTTGATGCCGTCAGTATATGAAAGTCATACGGGCATGCACCGGTTAGAGTAATGGTGATGACTGCAGATCCTCCGGAACACATTTCCGTCGTACCGCTGATAGTTGCTGTGGGAACGGGGATAATATGACTACTGTTGCATTTCCGATACCTGTATTGGTACAACCGTTAGCATCGGTAACACTGGTGATGGTATAGTTGCCGGCTGAGTTCGCATTGAGAGTATATGGACTGGCAGCAATGTTCAGGGCAGGTTGATCCGCGCCGTTGATGGCATAGACAACACTCCACGGAGCCGTTCCTGTCAGTGTGATGTTTACAGGATGAGTGTCTTCAACGCAGATAGTACCGCTGTTACTTATGATTGCCGTGGGCAGAGGCCTTACGGTAACCGGCAGCGGTGTATGGTTGGTGATACATCCTGCGGCATTGACCTCGCGCACGGATATGCTTCCGCTGATGGTACCGAAGGTCACCGTTATCGATGCTGCCGAGGGATCACCAATAAGTGCAGCTCCTGTCGGGAGGGTCCATGTATAGACTGATCCGGCATTGTTCGGAACGGAATAAACCGCAGTCTCAAGGGCGCATACAACATCATCGCCGGTAATGGTTGACACAGGAGACGGCGCCAGTGACATCAACGTCAAAGGTCCCGGCAATGACCTGTGCAACCGTAACTGTTGGTCTCGGTAACGGTTATCGTTCCGCTGCCGGCTGCTGCTGCGGCGGTGATGATTATTGCATTGGAGTTGGCGTCAAAGGTCTTTGATCCCCACTGATGCCGGCACAATCCAGGTGTATGACGATCCCGGATGGAGCGCACCATATAGACAACACCGGTCTGATTTGTACAAAGCAGATCATCACCCGTGATCACTGGTGCAGCAGGCTCTGGATTGACGTAATGACCACATCCACTCGGCGTACCGGCGCAGCTGAACGAGCTGTATGGGGTAACCGTGTATGTTGCCGTGATCGGTGCAGCACCGTAATTTTCAAATGTATCAGTTATGTGAGTTGTTCCTGCAGGGTCAGCAGGCACGTTGGTTCCGGTTGTACCCTGTACATGATCCGTCAGACATCACCGGCAAGGGCCAGCTGAAGGTGCTGCCCGCAGGGGTGTTGACCGGTACAAGACGTATCTCAAGCGCGGATGCAGTGTTTGAGCAGACTGTCTGAGCCTGGCCGGGAAGTATAACCGGCTGCGGCCTGACGGTGACAACCACGTTAACCCAGTCGCCTATACAGGTGGCGCCGAATACCGGCCTGACACGGTAGGTGACTGTCCTGTTAACACCTGTCTCATTGGTGAACCTGTCATTCGCCAGGTAATTGGGATCTGCTATACCGTTGGCGGCAACAGCGTTGCCTGCGGCAGCAACAAGCCCTGCCTGAACGGTTATCGAGAGCTATGTCATAAGTGGCGGCAGGCGATGAGGTGGCATCCACCGCAAGAACGAGCCCTGTCGGAACAGCGCTGCAGCAAACATGTCAAGGTCTGCCCAAGGACAGGCTGTGAGCCTACGGTGACGACGATATCCCTTGGCTCACCAACACATCCGTTGTAAACCGGCGTGACGGTGTAGGTTGCCGTCTCAGCCAGCCCGGAGGTATTGACAAATATATCGGTCATGTCAGCTGACGAAGGTACCGACTTCTGGCGGTTCCGCCCTGTAAGTCCACCGGAAAGCACCGGAGCAGGCCAGGTGAAGGTTACATTATCGCCGGGATTGACAAAATTGTCAAGCAGGATACGATAAAGGAGTGTCTCACCGGAACAAACACCAGTCGACTGATCGGAGATCACCGGCTCAGGCTTGATGTTGACGACAACATTCTGCACGTTGCTGCAGCCGTTGGCTGTCAGAGTATATTCATAGGTAACCGGGATAGTTGCAGAGGTGAAGTTCCTGAGGGTCTCACTTACGCCATCAATGCCTGAAGAGCAGGCCCGGCGGGAGTGATACCTGCAACGGCAAGCCTCGTCCAGCTGAACGTGGTCCCTGCGGTGAGTGATGTCGGCGTGTATGTAAATGCCGTGTTGCTGCAGAGAGCCGCAGGAGTGAGGGTGCTGCTCAGTGCTGGTGTCGGATTGACTGTTATCGTAAAGGTCTGTGGCGTGCCCCGACACAGCTCCCTCCAACTGAAGGTCGGGGTGACCGTGACAGTAGCGGTGACAGGCGTTGCCGGCCGTTGGTGGCGGTAAACGACGGCTATGTTACCCGTGCCGCTGGCGCTAAGACCTATCGAAGTATTGTTGTTGCTCCATGCATAGGTGGTAGTGCCGCCGCTGCGGTTGGTGGTAAAGTTCACGGCTGCCGTGGCAGCGCCATTGCACCTGACCTGGTCGGCCGGGTCATTGACCTGGCCGCTCGGGTTAACCGTTATCGTAAAGGTCTGTGGCGTGCCGGCACAAGTCTCACCTCCGAACGAAGGTGGTGACCGTAACGTTGCCGTCACAGGCGATGTGCCGTGCGTTAGTGGCCGTAAACGACGGCAATGTTCCGCTGCCACTGGCGATCAGACCTATGCGAAGTATTGTTGTTGCTCCAGGAATAGGTTGTAGTGCCGCCGCTCCGGTTGGTGGTAAAATTGACTGCCGCAGTGGCAGCCCCGTTGCACCTCACCTGGTCGGCCGGGTCATTGACCTGACCTGACGGATTGACCGTGATAGTGAATGTCTGAGGCGTTCCCGCACAAGCCCTCCGTTGCTGAAGGTCGGGGTGACCGTGACAGTGGCAGTTACGGGGGCAGTGCCGTATTGGTGGCGGTAAACGACGCATATTGCCGCTGCCGCTGGCGCCAGCCCTATGCTCGTATTGTTGTTGGTCCATGAATAGATGGTGGTGCCACCGCTCCGGTTGGTGGCAAAGTTAGACAGCTGCCGTGGCAGCACCATTGCACCTCACCTGATCGGCAGGGTCATTGACCTGTCCGGAAGGATTGACCGTAATGGTGAAGGTCTCGGGTGTGCCGGCACAGCCTCTCCAATCGAAGGCGGGTGACGGTGATAGTGGCCGTCACCGGCGGAAGTCCCGCTGTTGGTGGCGGTAAAGGACGGTATGTTACCGGTTCCGTTGGCGCCGAGACCGATTGTGGTGTTGCTGTTCGACCATGCATAGGTGGTGGTGCCGCCGCTCCTGGTGGTACTGAAATTGACGGCTGCAGTGGCTGCTCCGTTACACCGGACCTGGTCGGCAGGGTCATTGACCTGGCCGGCTGGATTGACGGTGATGGTGAAGGTCTGGGGCGTGCCGGCACATCCCTCAAAGAAGGTGTGACGGTGATAGTTGCCGTAACAGGCGAGCCGCCTGCGTTCAGGGCAGTGAACGAAGGAATGTTCCCGCTGCCGCTGGCAGCCAGCCCGATACTGGTGTTGTTGTTGGTCCATGAATAGGTGGTGGTGCCTCCGGTCCTGTTTGTTGCGAAGTTAACTGCCGCTGTGGCAGCACCGGCACAGAGTGACCTGATCGGCCGGATCATTGACCTGACCCCTGGGGTTAACAATAACGGTCCGGGTTATCTGCGGACCCGGGACATGATGTTGGCAACGGTCCCCTTGGAGTGATAGTATAGGTTACCGTAGTCGGGAAAGTTGCGGTATGTGTCAGGACCTGTGCAATGGAGATATTATTCCCGTTGACAATGGTGCCTCCTGCCGGGGCATTGGTCCATGTGACTGCAGGCGCATTTGAGACGGTCCAGGTGAAGTCCGTTGAAGGAACAGTCGACTGGAGAACGATATCAGTAGTTCCGCCGCTGCAGAGTGTCGGGGTGTTGTTAACCGTTGCACCCGCGTTGGGTACCGCATTGATACTGAATGTGTAATCAGCAGGAAGCGCAGGAACAAGATCAAGACACGCATCGCGTATCGATACTATATGTACCGTGTGGTTGGCTACTGCCGGACTGCCCAGGTTGATGTGGGTGCCATTGACATAGCCAGCGACGACGGTATTGGCTCCGCCGTCAAAGGTATAGGTAACCACATATGGCGGTGCGCCACCGGTAACGTTGAGGTCGAACCAGCTGGAAGCCCCGTCACAGTCGTTGCCGCTGCCGGAGATGGTAGCACCGGTAAGGGCCGCCCCGACAGTCACGGTGATGGAGCTGCCCAGCGACTGTGCATTACAGCCGTTGGCGTCAACCACCGATGTCAGTGTATAGACATAGGTGCCGGTGGTAAGGATACCGGTTGAGACATTGGTGCCGCTGACATAGTTGTTTAGCTGAGGCTGCGGATTGCCGTTGCGAGTATAATTAATGGTATATGGCGAAGCACCCGCTGAAAGTACTATGTTAAAGTTGGCTGCCGCATTATTGCAGATGCTTATATCGTCATGAAGCTGTGCAGTGTACTGAGGCCTGACAACTATCGTCCTTGTTGATGAATATACACCTGAACACGGGGAGTTCTGTACATAGGCCCGGTAATCCCATGTGCCTGATGATGAAGGTATCTCCGAATATGTTGCATTGGTATTGGCTATGTTTGACCATGATCCGCCGTCGACACGCTTCTCCCATCTGACAATCGACCCGGTATGTCCGGAAAGCGTCATCACACCCGTGGTCACCCCCGGGCATAGCGGAGTCGTTCCGCCATTGATGGTTCCCCCGACGGAGGGCGGTACAACGACGATCGACTGCGCCGCCGAGTAAACCGAGCGGGCAGGCCCCGCTCTGCACCTCCGCACGGTATTGCCACGTGCCGGCGACTGGCGGTGTCTCCGAATAAGTGGCATTGGTATTGGCAATATCAACCCATGCTCCTGCATCAAGGCGTCTTCTGCCATCTTACAATGGTGCCGGTGTAACTGCCGAGAGTCATTGTCCCGGTCGCTGAGCCGAAACAGATCGGTGTGTTGCCTCCGGTAACGGATCCGCCTACTGAAGCGGGATTGACGATAATAGTTGTCAGGGTGGAGTAAACTGACGGACAGGAACCGCTCTTTATCTCAGCCCTGAAATCGTAGGTCCCGGAATTGGTCGGGGTATAGTTAAGAGTGGTGGTCGTATTTGCAATATTGTTCCAGCTACCACCGTTGCGTCTCCATTGCCACCTGACCACGTTGCCCGTATGGCCTGAAAGGGTGATGTTACCCGTCGGGGTGTTGATGCAAATCGGGCTGTTTCCTCCGGCTGTTGTTCCGCCCACTGAGGTCGGATCAACCACTACCTGGAATACCGAGGAGTACACCTGGCTGCATGATCCGCTCTGGACAAGGGCTCTGAATTCCCATGTTCCGACAGAACCGGGTGTATAGGTATAAGTTGCAGTTGTGTTGGCAACGTTGGTCCAGACGGCAGCGGGAAGCAGCCTTCGCTCCCATCGTACCACTGACCCGGTACGTCCTGCAAGGGTAAGTGTGGTGCTTGAACCGATACATATCGGTGTGGTTCCGGAAACCGTACCCCCTACTGAAAGCGGACTGACCGTAACGTCAAATGTCCTTGAAGGAGAAGGACACCTCGGATCGGTGGTGTACCGGTTAATTACGCTGACAGTTCGTGTTCCGGCAGTTCCCCCGATGTCAGCGGTGATCTGCCTTGTCCCCTGCCCTGATGTAATATTCCACCCGGCAGGGACAGTCCAGATATATTCCGTCGTTCCGCCGATAGGCATGGTAGGCGGATTTGCTGCAACGGAAAAGACCTGTCCGGTGGCGTTCAGGCACACCTCGGCCGGACCGGTGATGACGCCGGGCATGGAAAGCTCTTCCCTTATGATGAGGTCAATGAGCGAAGGAGGCCCCTCGCAGCCGTTGACACCGCTGGTCTCAGTGACATAGAAGTCGTAGGTACCCGAGGCGGTAATCCCGTGGGTGAACGGGTTGCCGGTAAAGAGAAGGGTGGTCAGTGCCGCATCATCATACCAGTTAAGGGTATTGCCCGCAAGACTGATGGTTGCGGTGAGGGTGGGTGCCACGCCGCCGAAGCAGTATACCTGCGGTGTCACCACCGCCGGAGCCGGCGGCGCATCAATAACTTCAATTATAAAGTCCTCAAAGACATAGTCAAGGTTTTCGTCAAGGTAAGGATTGCACTTGTTCCAGTCCTTCAGATAGACATAAAAACGCTCACCTGCCTGGCATGTGGCGGGTATGGTGATGACATCAGTGAGTGTGTTGGGGTTGGGCGGAGAGAGAGGACCCTGAACAGGCCCGACGTAACCGTTGGCGCCGTTGGCAATGTTGGAACCGCCAACCAGCACGTTTCCGGTGATCGTATTCATGACCGCACCGGCAGGAGTCTCGCCGTAAACAAATTGAATTGTTCTGGGCGACTCATTGTCGTAGTCGTTGGGGTTGAGCGGCGGCGGAACAATCGGGTTCTGGCAGTTCCAGATGCTTATATCCCTGAGCACAATATTGTGTTCGCTGCCTTCGCACACATAGACTATATCTACATCCCCGGTGGTTGTCTCCTGCATCTGCAGCAGACCGTCACCGTCAAGAGGTATGTCGCGGCCGTGAATCACGAAAACACCCTGGGCGGCGTAAAACTCGTTGCAGGGGTTCTTTACCGTCCATGTGCCTACATACGCACAGTTGATCGTAGTCGCGAAGCTATGCAGCTGTACCGGGGGCAGGTCATCATTTGCGGTGGAAGTGTATGTCCATATGGGCGACCCGTCACCCCAGTCAACGGTCCAGGTACTGCCCGCCAGTATCCCTGTGGGCAGCACTCCGAGAGGGGCCACCTGGAACATCCCCTGCGCACCCAGGTTAACGCACTCACCCAGGTTCCCGAAGAAGTTGAAGAGCTGAATCTTCGGACAGGGCAGGGTCGTTGCATTCAGCCTGACGGAAGTAGCCATCAGAACATTGGCAGCATCGGCCGCCACAAGATAAATAGTATGGTAAGTACTCGGAGCCAGTGAACCTGCAATAACCTGAAGAATGGCATTGATATCAGCCCCTGCAATCGGAATTACTGCGTTGAATACAATACCAGGAGCAGTTGGATTGATTGCCTGGCTTCTTATGGTTCCTGGAGTCTGCAGGCTGGGATTATTGTAATTCAGAACAATTATATAAACAGTACCCGCCCTGTCAATCCCATAGTTGATGGGAATTGACATCGGTCCCGGAGCTCCAATTGATGGGGTTGTGCGGCACCCATACCGGCTGCGAGTTCAGCGACAGTGACCGGCAATAAACATAAAAATTACCGAGATCACCAGTGCTTTAAGGCAAATCCGCACCCTGCCTGCTACGAATTTTCAAATCGGTGGAGCTCTTCATATCAGGTTCTGTTATATACGTCCAAAAAATAATTGCCGTGTAAGTCTGATACCTATGACTACAAGGTCGGTCATATGGTTGCACAGCATCGAACTAGCTATATACATAAACTAATTGTTTAACGATTTATTTAGTATTTGGGTACATTTTCACATTTAATAATGGCAATTTTCTTCTTCTGAGCCCTGTTTTACAGGCGACATGTCACCCGTTAACATCGGTAAATTTTTATATTTGAGGCAGTGACAAATGGTCATGCGCGACTTCACCACCGATACTCTGCATCAATTATTATCGTCCTTCGGTTAAATCAGATGGTTACACGACTAAACACCGTGGCCGGTTTTATCCAGAATCCCGCTGGCACTTCAATGTGTGATCCTGAGGCATGATGTTGATGCCAGGCCGATGAATTCCCTGAAATGTGCCCGGCTGGAGAACAAATTGGGATTAAGCGGAACATATTACTTCCGTATTAACCAAAGAGCTATGATGAGGCCGTTATCCGGGAAATTCACAGACTGGGCCATGAAATCGGCTATCATTATGAAGAGCTCGCTTCAGCACGCGGAGACTATGAGAAGGCAATCATGCCTGTTTGAACAAAACCTCGCAAAGCTCCGCCGGCTCGCTCCCATTGAAACGATATGCATGCATGGCAGCCCGCTGTCAAAATATGACAACAGGAAGCTATGGGAAAAATATGATTACAGGAATTTCGGCATCATGGGAGAACCTTACCTTGACATCAACTTCGCAGAGGTTCATTATTTGACTGATACCGGGAGGAGGTGGGACGGAGACAGGTTTAGCCTGAGGGATAAGGTGAAGCCGGGGCTGATGTTGTCCGGCCGCGAAAAGGTACCGCAGGATAAATGTTACTTTAAGGCAGTTGAAAAATCCATGCATAGCACCTTCGATATAATTACTGCCCTTAAAAACAACCTGATGCCTTCCGTGATGATGATAACCATCCATCCCCAGCGATGGAACAGCAGGTTGATGCCATGGATCACTGAACTGGTCCTTCAAAATGGCAAGAACGCCGTTAAAAGTATAATCATCAGGGCTATAAGGTCCTAAGAAGGGCAGGTACCTATACCTTGGATACAGACTTCTATTTGAATACTATAACCTGGCTGAAACTCTCTTGTCCATGCAACCGGATGTTATAAAATCCCGGCAAGAGATTCCCCCTTTGGATCACTATCTCATATTCATCACTCACCCTGATTGTCCGAACGACATTACCGTTAAAATCCGTGAGTTCTATCCTTTCGAAAATCTGTTGTGAGTCCGGATTCATCCTGACGGTTATGCTTTCAAGAGCAGGAATGGGAAAGGCGGTGAAAGGATGCGTCACTCTGTTTACCTGGCCGGAAGCGGATTCTGCGAATGGTCCCCTCTCCTCAACCAGGCACTTGCCCAGACAGTCTCCGTGAGCAAGGTGAGCGTCAACAGCAACCACAGGCACATAAATGGTATGTCCTCTGTGACATACCGGAACCTTTTGCCGGCGGGCATATTCAAGAGGATGCATTCCATATACGTACTCATGTCTCATTGTGTTAACCCATTCCCCATTCCTGAAATCCTGGTAGTCTACAGCGGAGGTTTTACCGCACCGGTTGTATTCATAGTTACGTCTCGTAAACCCTGCCCATTCATTGCTTGACCAGCTGAAGATGGTCATGCGTTCGCGCAAATTATGCTCCCCGATTTCGTAAACAAATTTGTTCACCGGTGTGTCATTCAATCGAATCTGGGTTCTGAGGACAAGCTGTCCGTTCTCATCGTAATGCCACGAATCATAGAAAGAGTCTACCCACTCCGTCCCGCTCCACGACTGAAAGGTATACTGCTTTAAACGGCCACCTTCATACTGGTAGTCCGTATACCTGCTGATATTTTTCCAGACCCCGCTAAGAAAATACTGGATGACCGTTTCAATATTAAAGCCATCCCTGTTTTGTATCCAGGTATCCCTCCTGTTATCAGCCCAACTGCCATCAAAATAGTCCTGGTAGAGGGCTTCCTTTAACACCTTGCTGGCAGTATACAGGTAAATAACTCTGTTTGATGGAACCCCTGTGAGGTAATCAGAAGTGGTTATTATCTGTGTCTCTCCGTTCCCATAAGTGTAATCGTATTTTACCGTGTTCTTCAGAACCCATGCTTCACCAGGAGCATCCCATGAATATTCGTAAACCATCTCTGTACGGAGAACCGGTTCTGCAACCAGCATATGGTCCCTTCCCGGTTGAGCTGAGAGGGCTATTCCGGGGAGGAGCATCAGTAATATCAGACTGGCCCTTAGTATTGTCTTGAACATATTATTATCCATTTACTTTTCTTCTCTTAAAACGAACAACACCGGTATTTGTTTCGGTTTCAATGACGCCCCTTGATAAACAGCTTCTGGTAGTCAGGATTTTTTTTCACGATTGTGAGGCTTTCCGGCCAGTTCTTTACAAACCAAAGGAGGAATGCTGTCAGATCTATCTTTTCGGCTATCATCCTGTTCCTCCGGGTAATCCACTCTGCCTTCAGCCCTTCAGTTTTCAGCAGTGACTCTCCCTTTTCAATTGCCCTCACCTGGTCTTCGTCCAATTCTGAGAATGTGAAGCACAGCCCGAACTTATCGCGCTGTTCCTCGAGGGGAAAGCTCCGGGAGTTGTGTATGACCAATGATGGGGTCCCCAGGACAGAACATTCGGAAGGCATTGTAAAGCTGTCAGTCCACAGCAAAGCGGCAAAGGCGAGTACATCATGTATCCTGTAAGGGGCTGTTTTGATCCTGAACCTATCAAGTTCGGGAGGAAGATCTCCCTCCGAGGATATAAATACTTTAGCGAGCTCCGAGAAACGCTTCACTGCAGCTATCTTGTTCTGAAAGCTGATCCCCCTGTGTCCAAGATCATGGCTTGCCTTCCATGAGACAAACCGCATTATAACATACTTCTCATCCCTGCCGACTCCCAGTTCACCAAGAACAGACTCATCCGGAATAAACCTGCAGGGATGCAGATAAGCAAGCTCGTGGCAACCGGAGTATTTTATTACCTTGGGTGATCTAGCGGATGGCTAAAGTCGCCCGTTATGATAACCCTGGTAAAGGGCTTATAGAGCCATATTTGTTCGAAATTGAAGGTGTCTTCGAGTGCAATGTGAGGCCTGCCCAGCAGGGCAGCGGCATGAGCTGCGATATAGGATCCGTGACTCAACAGCAGATCCGGTTTGAACCGAATCCCTTGCAGATACTCTTTGATTCCGAACCTGGCAATCCCGAAGATCTTTCCTGCCGTGCCGGAATATTTCATTCCCAGCGACCTGTAAGGCAAGCCATAGTGCTTCAGAAGGTCAGTCTCGAACTCCTTTTCACGGCAGGTAAAGAGGACTTCAGAACCCTCCCTCATCAGCTCCAGCGCCAGGTTGCGAAAAAGGTGAACATGCGCGGGATGCCCTATATCAATGACCAGAATTCTCATTGACATAGAGTTTACTCATTACTTTTATCCCGGCCTTACCTGCCATGTAGAGAAATCTATTATTTATTTTAAGGAACCTGCCATACTCCTCCTGGCGCCCCCCGAACCTGGCCTTAAACTCCCTGACACCGTAATCCTTGCCTGACACTCCTGCACCCATCAGGTCAAAACATGGAATGCCGTTACTGCTGGCATAGTCCATTGCGGCCCACGTTGCCATTACGCTTGGATACTGATCCCTGTACTCACGGTCGAGGCCGCAGATATAAAACTCAAATATGCTCCTGCGCTCCAGTACCGGGCAGTATATTCCACCGATAACCCTGCCGTCAAACCAGACCAGCAAAAACCTGCCGAATTTCTGGTGAAAGGCACCGCTGAAGAACTCCCAGGGCATTAATGGCTTCCGGACCTTTTTCCTGTAATGATTTTTCAGGATTATATAAAATGCCTCGACATCAGTTATTGAGCCAGCCTCCCTTATCTCCGCCCCGTTGCCGGCAGCCTTCCTGACCTGCCGACGACGTGAAGAGCTGATAGCCGAACCCATTGTCTCGCGGTCACCGGTGTGTATCCGTATATCAAGATAAGGGACATAACTCCAGCCTCGTCCCTCCCGAAAACGTTTTTGAATAACCCGTAATCAGAGTAGTTGCGGGTCTCGAGGTAAATGGTCCGCCCTGACAGTTCATTGGAAACCATACCCAGCAGGGAATCGAGGGCATCGCTCTTCCCCGGCAGCACCAGGGGACCACCAAAAATAATGCCCCGTCTGGAAAAGAAGCCGGTCAGCCCCCGGCCCGCGAATTCAACTGTTACCGCAAGTGCTGTCAGGATACCTCCGGATTCCACGGCACATGCATGAGCCTCCAATCCCGGAGTACTGTCAATCAGCCTGAAAAACTCCGGGGTCTGGAAAGGGGTTGAATGCATGCTTGCCCTTAGGAGAGCCTGCCATTTATCTTCAGGTATGTCGAAGTTTCTTAACATAGTTACACTACAGACAAATCAGACGAAGAACTCCCTCATCCACAATTCAAGGTTGATCATCTTCCATATCTCCTTTGAATTGTTTACCCTGCCTTGAAGATGGTCGCCATAGATTGCTGCAGCTTTTTCTGTGTTCACATACTTACCCCCGATAAGGCTATCTCTTCCAAGGATATCTTTCATAAGGTCCCTGAAATACGGTTCGCGTAACCATTCGTCCTCGGGAAGTGCCGAACCCAAGTTTGTCTTTCCGGAGCCTGATCTTTTCCGGGACGATTCCCTTCATTCCTTCACGGAGAATAGCCTTGGTCATTCCGTCTTTAATCCTTCCTAGTCCGTCCGTCGCCAGGCACCTCTCCACCAGGTTATGGTCAAGGAACGGTACCCTTGCTTCAAGTGAAAAGTACATCGAATTCCTGTCTTCCCATTTCAGGAGATGCTCGAGCTTATATTCAAAATGGCTGAAAAGTGCATCCTGCATGCTGTCCGGGTCATACAGGTTTTCTCGCCACCGATCTCCGACTCCTGTGGTCACGAATGAAAGCATCTGAAAGGTATCCTCTGGACTTAACCATGGCCCTTCTTCGCAGCGCCCCGGGCAGGAAGAGAAAATATGCCAGGCTTTGGAGACCATATATACTTTTGTGATTCCTGAGATAACAATATATCTCCCGCGACAGCCTGCCGAGCTTCAGCCTTCGCAGAAGGTCCTTGAAGAAAAAACCGAAAAAGTAATGATATCCGGCCAGTATCTCATCTGCTCCCTGTCCGTCAAGAGTAACAACCACATTGCCCCTGGCCAGTTCCATGACCTTGTACTGTGCATAAACCCCTGTGGCCGGGACTGGCTCTGCATGCATCCTGACAAAATTTTTCAGGTCCAGTGAAAGTGTACGGGCATCAGGGGTCGTAAAAAACATCTTGCTTACACTACTGGAATATTCATTTATGAATTCCGACTCATCCCCATACTGGCCTTTTGCGTAAACGGCTGAAAATGTGCTCAGATTTATCCCGTGTCTCTCGAGCACCAGTGACACGATACTCGATGAGTCCAGTCCCCCGCTGAGGCATACGCCCACAGGCACATCACTGCGCAGCCGCAGGCCCACGGAGGCAGAAAGCAGGCTGGCAAATTCTACAGCATCCGTAATGGGCTCCGCCCGGGCTGCTTCCCGTCTGAGATCATACCACCTGCGGACGGAGACCGAATAATCACAGGATGATGCGCCCGGCGTGATCTCCATAAGATGTCCGTGCCTGAGTTTCATTATATTCCTGAAGAAAGTTTCCCCGGTATGTTCGGTCCGATTGAAAACCAGGAAATCGTATACGGCCTGGTCATTCGGGCTGGTTCCCCCTGGAAAAACGGAAATCAGCGGAGGTATCTCAGAGGCAAACATCAGGCAATTGCCGTCTGTTGCATAGTAAAACGGCTTTATCCCGTACCTGTCCCTTGCCGCAAAAACTCTTCCGCTATGCCTGTCATATATTGCAAATGCCCACATTCCGTTGAGCCTGTGAAGGGACTCTTCTCCCCACTGAACATAGGCTGCAAGGAGCACTTCCGTATCAGAGTCCGAAACAAAACTGTGTCCAAGGGCCTTTAATTCATTCCTGAGCTCAATATAGTTGAATATCTCCCCGTTGAAAACCATGACATAACGCCCGTCCGGTGAACTCATCGGCTGATGTCCGGCGCTGCTGAGATCTATAATGCTCAGACGCACGAAGCCCAATCCTGCATTCTTCTCCAGGAAAAGACCCTCATCAT
>CAVOLF010000008.1:0-47249 GCA_963696805.1 uncultured Rikenellaceae bacterium | reverse complement strand
GTCTGAAGCATCCAGGAAATATGCGGTTGTTCCTGTTGAGGCATCCCAGTTAGCAGTAATCTGGGAGCAGTCAGCTCCTGAGCCAGCCAGGGCGACGGGTGCAACCGGCAATGGCAATATGGTGACGGTCACGCTACCAGACATTGGAGTTGAACCCCCAGCGTTCGTGCCTCTAACTGTATATATACCCGCATCGGTCTGAAGTCCGAATGAAATGGCATTGCCGGTTCCCGGAACCGTAGTTGCGAGATCGAGCCCATCCAAAATCAACATTATGTGACTCCAGCTTCCGAGTCTGACAATCCTACTTCAACTCCTGTTCCTCCACTGCAGTATGAGCCGCCTCCTGTAACATCGTATTGAACAGGAGGGGAGGGTTAAGAACAGGATTTCCGTCAACTATGGCATTGGTCAGGGGAATAACTGCCAGCTGTATACTGACTGTTGCAATGAACTCTGCAACTCGGGTTGGATATAATGGAGAGGAAGCTGTATTGGAAGTAAAAATTAGATTGGGTTGCGAACTCGCCACAAAATTTGTAGTGCTGGTAACAATGAAGTGCGTCAGGAGTGTCCCGTTGCCGGAAGTGGATATAATAGTTCCTAATCCAGAGGTTACAGGCATACCAGCCGCCAGCCTTATCAGTGTCTGACCCGGGTAGCCTGTCAATGGGGTAACAACAGCCGGTGCCGCAACGAATTGCTGATAAGAAAGCAAACCAGACCCGGAATTACTAATTGTAACTGACAAAGCACCAGTGGTGATCTGTGAATTTATAAGAAAAGCAAGCTGGACACTTGCGAGTTCGAATGGTTGGCCTGCATCAGTATCTAACAGATAGACGTCAAATTCGAGCCTGTTTTGTGCAGTCTGCTGCAAATTCCTGACTGACAATTGAAAATCCTCCACTGCAGCATTGGCAACATTACTTGCAAGTACCATTAATGTCAGAACCAATGCCTTTGTCCAATTACCTAATTGATTTTTCATGACCAGACTTGATGTTTGAAATATTGTTAAGTTACCCCTGATTGACCTTTTCTTTGCCTATTTACCTCCAGATGGCAGGTAAGCAGATACATAATTAAAGTTGTTATTGACCAGAATCGGATAATCGCCTGAATCTACCCAACTGTCGCCGTTTATATCCGTTACCAGATATCCTGTCCTGTAATTAAAATTATCGTTCACGACATCAGGATAGTCGCCCCAAATCAACGTATCCATCCTGCGTCACGTCACCTCCAAATATTGCATAGTAGCCAAATGCTTCATCGACCTCTTTCATGTTATTGCCATATGCTTTTGACGGTGAATCGAAAGCATAGACAATCGTGGTGTTAACGAATGAGACAGGCAATGCCGTTGTTGTTTCTATATGGTTCCGGTGTTTTATTGTAATATAATATAGGCCTGAATATGCCGCAGGTACTGTAACTGATGCCGTTCCTGAGGTTGTTAGTTCAATATCATTTATCGCAAATTCTATGCTGGAATAGTTCGAGGAGTTATGCAGTTCAACCGAGATATGGTCTGCAATGCCCTCAGGCCAGTGGGCCCCTGAAATCATCCATTGCCTGCCTCATGGTACCGTTTGATCTCATATAATCCTTCCAGGAAAACGGAAGATAGGGTCAGACTTCTCAGACATAAATTTACCGTTACCGCCGCGGTAGTGCTGCTGCAGTTCGTTGTACCTGAGGTGAAGGTAAATGTGGCTGCACCTGATCCAACTCCGGTCACAACTCCTGATCCGGATACTGTTGCCACTGAGGTGTTACTGCTCTCCCAGGTACCTCCCGTTGTCGGTGATAAGGTCGTCGTACCTCCTACGCAGATTGAGTTGCTGCCCGTAATGCTTACTGTAGGCAAAGCATTTACCGTTACGGTTACCTGACCGTTGGCAGTATTAAAACCGTCATCAACAACCACGTAATATGTTGTAGTAACTGTCGGACTTACAAGTGGATTAACAAGTGAAGACGTAAATCCTGATGGGACAGATGTCCAGTCATAGTCGTAGCTTTCGGAACCACCACTGGCTGAAGCATTAAGCTGTGCGCTGCTTCCGACGCAGATCGTATTGGGTGTGGATGACGCTGATACGCTCAACGCACCTCCCGTTACCGTTATCGTAACAGCATCGCTCGCAAAACAACCTGTCGCCTGTGAGGTGGCTGTCAGAGTAAAGGTGGTATTTGCTGTCAGGTTCAACGTCACCGGATCCTCAACTGCGGCATTTGAAAGGGATGACGCAGGAACCCAGCTATAAGTAAACCGGACCGTCCCCTGTAACCGTTGCACTAAGAGGGGTTGTCGTTCCGTAAGGTATGCTCGCATCAAGACCCGCATTTACTACCGGTAAAGAATTAACCAAAATATTCATCGTCGCTGTCGTGGCACATTGACCTGCTGTTGGCGTAAACGTATAAGGTGTAGTCCCTGATGATGATGTGATGATTGCCGCCGGTGACCAGGTTCCTTCGATACCATTTATTGAAGTGGTCAGAAGTGCTCCCGGCACAGATCCCACGCAGTATGGCCCTAGCTGTGTGAAGGTCGGCGTAACATTTGCATTTACCGTTACCGCCGCGGTAGTGCTGCTGCAGTTCGTTGTACCTGAGGTGAAGGTAAATGTGGCTGCACCTGATCCAACTCCGGTCACAACTCCTGATCCGGATACTGTTGCCACTGAGGTGTTACTGCTCTCCCAGGTACCTCCCGTTGTCGGTGATAAGGTCGTCGTACCTCCTACGCAGATTGAGTTGCTGCCCGTAATGCTTACTGTAGGCAAAGCATTTACCGTTACGGTTACCTGACCGTTGGCAGTATTAAAACCGTCATCAACAACCACGTAATATGTTGTAGTAACTGTCGGACTTACAAGTGGATTAACAAGTGAAGACGTAAATCCTGATGGGACAGATGTCCAGTCATAGTCGTAGCTTTCGGAACCACCACTGGCTGAAGCATTAAGCTGTGCGCTGCTTCCGACGCAGATCGTATTGGGTGTGGATGACGCTGATACGCTCAACGCACCTCCCGTTACCGTTATCGTAACAGCATCGCTCGCAAAACAACCTGTCGCCTGTGAGGTGGCTGTCAGAGTAAAGGTGGTATTTGCTGTCAGGTTCAACGTCACCGGATCCTCAACTGCGGCATTTGAAAGGGATGACGCAGGAACCCAGCTATAAGTAAACGGACCGTCCCCTGTAACCGTTGCACTAAGAGGGGTTGTCGTTCCGTAAGGTATGCTCGCATCAAGACCCGCATTTACTACCGGTAAAGAATTAACCAAAATATTCATCGTCGCTGTCGTGGCACATTGACCTGCTGTTGGCGTAAACGTATAAGGTGTAGTCCCTGATGATGATGTGATGATTGCCGCCGGTGACCAGGTTCCTTCGATACCATTTATTGAAGTGGTCAGAAGTGCTCCCGGCACAGATCCCACGCAGTATGGCCCTAGCTGTGTGAAGGTCGGCGTAACATTTGCATTTACCGTTACCGCCGCGGTAGTGCTGCTGCAGTTCGTTGTACCTGAGGTGAAGGTAAATGTGGCTGCACCTGATCCAACTCCGGTCACAACTCCTGATCCGGATACTGTTGCCACTGAGGTGTTACTGCTCTCCCAGGTACCTCCCGTTGTCGGTGATAAGGTCGTCGTACCTCCTACGCAGATTGAGTTGCTGCCCGTAATGCTTACTGTAGGCAAAGCATTTACCGTAATCGTTCCTGTTCCATTAACCGTTCCGCACCCACCGGTCAAGGGTATGTTATAGTTAAATGTGCCCGATTCAGTTGGTGTGCCGCTAATAGTGATAGTATTCGCGGCCCACTCAGCCGTAACGCCTGCCGGTAGTTCGACGGGTATTCCTATTCCAGTGGCTCCGGTGGTAGAGTAGGTAATATCTGTTATTGCCGTGTTGATACATACAGACTGGCTGTTTGTACCTGCACTGGAGGTAAGCGTTATCGTATTGTTCGGAGTTTTGAGTGATCACAGCCTGTCCGGTCATCTGAAGGGTGCCAGCGGCATTTGTGGCAAACACCGTGTAAGGCCCTGCCCTCGGTCTGGTTACCGAAGGTTATTGTACTGCCCCGTGCCGGGAATGGTCGTCACTGCATCACCATCCTTGAAAAGAGCATAGGTGGTATTCAACTCGGAACCGCTCAGGCCTACCGGGCAAGCCGGCACCTCCCTCGCAGTAGTCGCCTGTCCCGGTTACATTGAAGAGTGCGGGAAGGGTCGGGTTAAGCAGCGGGTCACCGTCGACAATGGCGTCAACGACCCGGAGTCTGGCACCCAGAGCGGTGCTGTTGCCGTCGATATATGAATAAACCACCGTGGGATAGAGAGGCGAAACAGCTTCCCGGCACAGAATTCCAGCTCCGGCCCGCGTGTTCGGGGTGAAACTGACCGAACTTGATATTGTAAAATGAGCAAGCAGCGTACCGTCGCCAGCAGATGAAATCACCGTCCCTGACCCTGCCCCGGGAGGCACAGGAGGAATACTGTTGGCCATAAGCCTGATCAGTGTCTTTCCCGTCATAACCCGGAAGCGGACCAACCACATCGGGATGCAATGACAAACTGCTGGTCACCGTCAAGCCCTGATCCGGTATTGCTGTAACTTACTGTCAGCACTCCTGTCCCGTAAATGGAGGAGTTCAGCAGCAACCCCATCTGCAGTGCTGCAAACTCAAAGGTCTGGCCAGCATCCGCATCCAGAAGGTACAGATCAAAATCAATAGTGTTCGTCGTATGCGTCACATACCTGACGGAGAGAACGTAATCGTCAACATCCGCCCAGGCAGAGGTGCCCGACAGGAGAATCAGCATCAGCATCATTGCCCCTGCACGCAAATTGATCAGACTTTTCATAACCAATTTCAGTATGATAATATATTCAAACCCTTGTCTCAATCAAACCAGCGAAAACCGTACAGTAGTGCCCCCGTTTTGTAAGTATTCAAAAACGTTAACGCACTGTTCTACTGCTTGTTACTCGCTTCTGCTGATTGTATTTAAATACACCTTCGTTCCGTCAGTCACACTGACCCTTTTCCTGGAATGAGCCTTAAAAAAAGAGTGCCAGGCTCCCGGTGAAAATCCCGGTGAAGAGCTGGGCACACAATATTCATAATCGTGACAGATTTGAACCGCCGCATAAAGGGCAGCAGGTTATCAAGAATAAAATATGCTCAGCCTTAATATTAAAATCGACTCTAAATTTAAACTAATTGAAACATATAATAGATTTTATTTGACCAAACCGTGATTATAATCCGTAAAATGTACCCTCACTGCGACAAAGCCTCAGGACTCCCGCCAGACTGCCTTCCGGCTGCCCCCTCACCGCAAAACTGCCCGTGAATCTTATCAGTTTTTAATTAACAACGATTGCATTTTCAAATCTTTGAACTTAATTTTGAGTTAATTATGGCGGCCTGATAACCGCAAAAGGAATTTATTGATAATCATAATATTAAAGTCATGACAAAGGGACTTGTTACAAAGAAAAGCCAGAAGAAAGAGCCGACTAAGAGCCTGAAGGAGAAACGCAAGGAGAAGAAGGAAAAGAAAAGCGCAAAGTAAAATACCTCCACCCGGATCTCTCCCGGATACATATACCAGTCTCTTTATCAGGATCAATCCTTGACCATATCCGGGGAGGTGTTATTTATAACTGACTACTCAACCTCCGGGGTGCTATTGGACCAGTCGGTCTGACCAGCCATCCACTCACGGGGTTGCGTATGTACCAGCTATGATGGAAAACTGTCCTTCTGTCGGGCTGTTATCGCTCTAAACAACCTGACCAACCCCTCACCCCCGGTTGACAACTATATCCGCCATCCTTCAGCCAGGGTTAAGAATTGCCATCTAATTTCCTCCCGTCACACAATATTATGCAGCCTCACCCGGTTGTATCTTTGTCATTTTATTATCTTCATGCCTCGGCCGTAAAAGAAACTGCCGTACCAGATGAAAAACAAGAGCAAGAAGTCGCCCTTCCCATGGACCTCCGTCAGTGTGCTGCTATTCACTGCTGCAGTGCTCACGGCCGTGATCCTGCTCTATTCATCAGGACAAAAAGAGAGAATACTACGCGATGCCGCCACGGAGATGGAGGCCGTTGCCCGCCTCAAGGCTGACCAGGTCGCCAAATGGAGAAGCGAGAAACTCAATGACGCCCGCCTTATCCATGAGAATGTCACCCTGGTCGAACATATCGATGCCATGTTCATCAAAGAGAGACCCCAGTGGGAGAAGGCCAGACTGGAACAATTCCTGGAAACACTGATTGAAAACTACGACTTCGGCGGTGTCGTGCTGGTGGATGCCGGAGGAAACCCCGGACTCGCCGTGCCCGAGTCAGAGTCGGCGGCAGGTGAATTCCTCAGGAACAATATCACTGCATCGATCTCCAACCCTGTCATCTTTATGACCGAATTCCACACGGCATCAGTGGTCTCGTACCTCCACCTTGACATGCTGATCCCCATGCGGATGCCACACGACGGCGACACTGTTCTGGCAGGCGTGCTGGTGATAAGAATAGATCCCGAAAAAGAGCTCTTTCCCATGCTCTCCACCTGGCCCACCCCGGGAAGAACAGCCGAATGCATCCTGTTCAGGTTCGAAGGTGATTCAGTCATTTACCTCAATGGCTCACGGTTGGCGGGATTTGACAGCCCTGTCACCCTGGCCGCCGGAGATATCGAGCTCAGCGCAATACATCCACCCGCCCGAGAGAAAGCAGCCCTGACATACATCGATTACACCGGCACAGATGTGGTTGCATCAGTCAATAAGGTGCCGGGAACAGAGTGGTACCTCATCGCCAAGAAAGAGACCGAAGAGATACTTGAGAGGTTCATGCGCGAGATATCCATGCTCTGGGGTATCATGGGCCTCGTTTACCTGGCACTGGCAAGCATCGCTTACCTGATAATCAAATCGACACGGGCACGATACATCCGCGAAAGACAGAATGAGGAGCTGAACAGGCAGGCAATCATGAAGCACTTCGACTTCGTGATGAAACACGGGAATGACATCATCCTGCTTCTGGACAGTAACCTGATTATAGTCGAGGCGAACGAGCGAGCCATTGAAACTTACGGTTATCCCCGCGAGAAACTCATCGGGATGAATATTGCCGAGGTACGCACACCATACGAATTGCCCCAACTGGAAAAGCACGTCGAGCAACTGAATGAGAAGGGTTCGTCATATATCGAGACTATCCATGAACGCAGCGACGGCACAACATTTCCCATTGAGATCAGTGCCTACACCGTGGAGGTCGAGGGCGTGAGATTCTACCAGAGTATCGGCCGCGACATATCGGAACGCAAACGCACCGAAGAGGAGATGAAGGAGAGCAACAGGAAACTGAGCACCATCATCAATAACCTTCGCGGGGTGGTCTTCCGCTGTAACAACGACGCTGACTGGACGATGCAGTATATAAGCGATGGCATCTACGAGCTGGCAGGATACCTTCCCAATGAGTTCATAGGCAATAAGATACGGTCATTTAAGTCGATAATCGATCCTGAGGATGTCCAGATGGTCTGGAAAACAATACACACCGCACTTGAGACAGGATACCTTTATACAATAGAGTATCGCATCATCACCTCATCTGGAAACAAAAAGTGGGTCTGGGAGAGGGGACGAGGCTATTACGAGACCGACAAACTTGTGGCCCTCGAAGGATTCATATCCGACATCACAGAGCGAAAGAAGATCGAGGAGGAGCTGATCAGGGCAAGGGACAAGGCTGAGCAGAGCGACAGGCTCAAGACCGCCTTCCTGCATAACATCTCACACGAGATCCGCACGCCGATGAACGCTATCGTCGGCTTCACGACCCTGCTCGACGCATCTGACATTACCGATGAGAGCCGCCGCCAGTATATTGATATAATCTACCAGTCGAGCAACCAGCTCCTCTCCATCATAACAGACATCGTCGATATCTCAAACATTGAAACGGGTCAGGTTAAGGTCAGCAGGGCCAGTGTCAACCTGAACACAATGATCAGGCACCTCCACGACCAGTACAGAGTGAGGGCGCAGCAACAGGGACTACTGCTCAATTTCACAACCCACCTCGACGACAAGGAGGCAGTGGTGCTCACCGACGAGACCAAGATCATACAGATATTCTCCAACCTGCTTAACAATGCTTTGCGGTTCACCCGCAAGGGAAGAATCGAACTGGGGTATGTTGTCAGGGGCGAAACGGTGGAGTTCTTCGTCTCGGACACCGGCATCGGCATTGCTCCCGAGCACCAGCAGAAGGTCTTCGAGAGGTTCTTCCAGGTGGAAGGTCCCAGCTCGAAGCAGTACAGCGGAACAGGGCTCGGATTGTCAATATCGAAAGCTTACGCCGAACTCCTTGGAGGAACGATATGGCTCAGATCAACACCCGGAGAGGGATCGCTCTTCTGTTTCTCGATCCCCTGCCTTAAATCCAGGGAATTAAAGGCCGCCACAAAAAAGACCTCGCCGAAAGGCAAGGAGTAAATCCACGAAAATAATTCACCTGAAGGCAAAGGGTAAATCCACAAAACAAACCTCGCCGAAAGGCAAGGAGTAAATCCACGAAAAGGCCATAGGTTATACTTCAGGGCACAACACCCTTTCGCTGGTAAAAATTAGTTCCCTTCCTCCCTTATCTCCAATCCCAGCTCATCAAGCTGCTCCTTCCTGATGGTTGAAGGAGTGTCGATCATCACGTCACGCGCCTGGTTGTTTTTCGGGAAGGCGATGTAGTCACGGATGGTATCCGATCCGCCCATAATGGCGGTCCACCTGTCAAACCCGAATGCTATCCCCCCGTGCGGCGGTGCACCGTAACGGAATGCACTGAGCAGGAAGCCGAACTGCTTCTGCGCCTCTTCCTCCGTAAAGCCAAGGGTTCGAAACATCAGCGACTGCGTCTGCGAATCATGGATACGTATTGATCCGCCTCCTATCTCGGTGCCGTTGATCACCAGGTCGTAGGCATTTGCGTGTACCCTGCCCGGGTCGCTCTCCATGTACTGAAGGTCCTCCGGCTTCGGTGCAGTGAAGGGATGGTGCTTGGCATAGAAGCGACCGGTCTCCTCATCCCACTCAAGCAGCGGGAAATCGACCACCCACAGCGGGGCATAGACCGAGGTATCACGCAGTCCCAGGCGCCTGCCTATCTCAAGGCGCAGCTCACCCAGAGCCAGAAGGGTTTTCTCCCTCGGCCCTGCCATCATTAGAATAAGATCTCCCGCATCAGACCCCGTCATCAGGGCGAGGTTAGCGAGGTCATCAGGACTGTAAAACTTATCAGCCGATGATCTGACGGTGCCGTCGGCCTCAACCCTGGCCCAGACGAGTCCCTTCGCCCCTATCTGCGGACGTTTCACATACTCCGTGATCTCATCAAGCTGCTTGCGCGACCATCCGGCGCAGCCCGGAGCGGAGATGGCCCCGACATACGGGACAAGCTCGAAAGGAGGAAAATTCCTTCCTTTGACAGCCTCTGTGACCTCCTCTATGCACATGCCGAACCTTATGTCAGGCTTGTCGGAGCCGTAGCGGCTCATTGCCTCCTCATAGGGTATGCGCGGGAACTTCTCCCCGAACTCCACTCCCTTTATCTCGCGGAAGAGGTGTCGCGCCAGTCCCTCAAAGGTATCCAGGATGTCATCCTGGTGGACGAACGACATCTCACAGTCGATCTGCGTGAACTCAGGCTGGCGGTCTGCACGCAGATCCTCATCACGGAAGCACTTCACTATCTGGAAGTATCTGTCGAACCCCGCCACCATCAGCAGTTGCTTGAATGTCTGCGGGCTCTGCGGCAGGGCGTAAAACTCGCCGTGGTGCAGCCTCGACGGAACAACGAAGTCGCGCGCCCCCTCGGGAGTCGATTTGATGAGCACCGGCGTCTCCACCTCAATGAAACCCGCTCCGTCGAGGTAACGCCTCGTCTCCTGCGCCATCCTGTGTCTGAGAATGATGTTGGAGCGCACATTCTGTCGGCGCAGATCGAGGTAACGGTACTTCATGCGAAGCTCATCGCCACCGTCAGTGTTCTCCTCAATGGTGAATGGAGGAATGTCGGAGACGTTCAGAATCTCTACGCTCTCAGCGATAATCTCAATGTCACCGGTGGGCATCTTCGGGTTCTTGTTGCTTCGCTCGGCCACGGCTCCTTTGACCTGAACAACGAACTCGCGTCCGAGCTTGCGTGCTTTCCCGCAGAGCGAAGCATCCGTCTCCATATTGAAGACCAGCTGGGTGATGCCGTAGCGGTCGCGCAGGTCGATGAAGGTCATCCCGCCGAAATCCCTCGATCGCTGAACCCATCCTGACAGTGTAACTCTTTCTCCCTTATTGCTTAGCGACAGCTCTCCGCATGTGTGTGTCCTGTACATTTCGATTCCCTTAAGGAGACAAAAATAAGATTATTCCCGGTAATAAACGGTAATAACTTTCCTCCGTCTTTTCGTACCTTTTTCCTAAAATTGCAGAAAATCAAAGGCCCCTCAGACAGCATGCCAACGGTTCTCAAAAAGGAGAGTAACTCAACCGTGCTCATAACGAAGACAGCGCGGCTGTCGTTGCCTTCTTCGTTGTCAGGGTCTCGGGGAATCCTGAAATGTAAGTGATCTCCCAGACCAGGAATTATCAAAATCGAAATAATGGAACCCGGAACTGACGAATACTACATGCGGATAGCGCTGGCAGAAGCAGCCAGGGCCGCCGAGCGTGATGAGGTGCCGGTTGGCGCCGTCATTGTGGCCGGGAAAAGCATTATCGCCCGTACCCACAACCTCATGGAGACCCTCAACGACCCCACGGCTCACGCCGAGATGCAGGCCATCACCGCAGCCACATCGTACCTTGGAGGCAAATACCTGACTGACTGTACAATATATGTGACCGTGGAACCATGCATCATGTGTGCCGCAGCACTGGCCTGGAGCCAGATATCAACCCTGGTATACGGCGCCCCGGACCCCAAAAAAGGCTATACCACTACCGGGGCCGCAATACTCCATCCTAAAACGGAGGTGCGCAGCGGAGTTCTCTCCGGCGAGTGCTCTGAACTGATGAAAAAGTTCTTCAGGAAAAAGAGGGAGTGACACCCTTTATTTCCTGAGAGCCAAATGTAACTTGCATGGGCAATATCTCACAAGAGGACTTGATTAATAAATTTCATGCAAGTTCCATTCGACCAATGAAATAGATTTTTTTATACGAATGAAAAAAAATTCTTAGGTTTGTTTAAAATAGTACCGTCATGACACTCGACAACGGCAAAAAAATAGTGTTCCTGAGGCTTATAGGGTTTATCTCGACGCTGGTATATGTACTGTATATCTTCCTGGCATATTTCGAAAAAGTCTTCAGGCATTCGATGAACGAGGCCAGTGTCAATATCATGACCGTCGTTGTTACGGTTGCATACCTCGTCACGCTGTTATGGCCGGCTCTCATGAAGTACAGGTACATTTACTTCTCTTCAGACGAACGGCACATTACACTCAGGTGGTACAAAACGGGACTGGTTCCCGGGGCGAGTAGCAGCATTGAGATCCCCGCCGGCAATTTTGCGGGCTTTGAGATAACGAGCAAAGCGATGGGACTGCATCATTACCTTACCCTCTTCCAGCATATACAGGGAAAGAAGGCGGCATACAATCCGGTCAGCATCACGGCTCTTTCAAAGAAGCAGAGAGCCCGCATCGCCGAGGCTCTTAATATTTATAAATCAGCCGTTTAGTCCTTATCCGGCAAAACATGAGCAAAGTCATTTTTCATGACTGAAGGTTAGATGACCTTTGGAAATGATTTGATTCTTAATTAATTCATAACCACAAATAATAACTGAAATGAAAGTAAAATCGATTCTGGCTGAGCTCGAGAATAAACACCCGGGTGAAGTCGAGTATCACCAGGCTGTCAAAGAAGTCCTTGAATCAATTGAAGAAGTTTACAATGATAATCCAAGGTTTGCCAAGGGCGGTATCCTGCAGAGGATCATTGAGCCTGACCGTATATTGACATTTAAGGTGCCATGGATGGATGACCAGGGAAACGTGCAGGTCAACCTCGGGTACAGGGTACAGTATAACAATGCAATAGGCCCTTATAAAGGCGGTCTCCGATTCCACCCGACGGTCAACCTCTCAATCCTGAAGTTCCTGGGGTTCGAGCAGATTTTCAAGAACTCCCTCACCTCTCTTCCCATGGGAGGTGGCAAGGGCGGCTCCGACTTCGACCCCAAGGGTAAGTCAGACAACGAGGTGATGCGCTTCTGCCAGTCGTTTATGCTTGAACTGTGGAGAATTATTGGTCCTGAGACTGATGTGCCCGCTGGCGACATAGGTGTTGGCGGACGTGAGATAGGCTTCCTTTACGGGATGTACAAGAAGCTTGCACAGGAGCACACAGGGGTGCTGACAGGCAAGGGCCTCAACTGGGGCGGCTCGCTGGTTCGTCCGGAAGCAACAGGCTTCGGATGCGTATATTTTGCCAATGAGATGCTCAAGACCCGCAACGAATCGTTCCTGGGCAAGAAGGTGGCTGTCTCCGGCTTCGGCAATGTGGCATGGGGCGCCGCTATCAAGGCAACAGAGCTTGGCGCCACAGTGGTGACCATCTCCGGTCCCGACGGTTATATCTTTGATCCGAATGGTATAAGCGGCGAAAAGATCAACTTCCTTCTGAAGCTGCGCGCATCCAACCAGGATATAGTTGAGCCATACGCTGCCGAGTTCAAGGATGCAACATTCCATGCCGACAAGAGGCCGTGGGAGGTCAAGGTTGACATCGCCCTCCCGTGCGCAACACAGAACGAGCTTAACAAGGAAGATGCCGAACACCTTGTTGCCAACGGAGCCATCTGCGTGTGTGAAGGAGCCAACATGCCCTGCACACCCGAAGCCGTCGAGGTCATCCAGAAGGCGAAGCTGCTCTTCGCACCGGGCAAGGCTGCCAACGCCGGCGGTGTGGCAACATCAGGCCTCGAGATGACTCAGAACTCGATGAAGCTCAACTGGAGCCGCGAGGAGGTAGATCAGAAACTCCACTCGATTATGGTCAACATACACGATGCATGTGTCAGGCATGGCATGGACAAGGAAGGTTATGTCGACTATGTCAGGGGTGCAAACATTGCGGGCTTCCTGAAGGTTGCCAACGCGATGCTTGACCAGGGTGTGGTATAACTTACACGAGACTGGTCTCAGACCAGTCTTTACTCTATATAAGTATTACCGTGGAGACAGGTCCGAGACCTGTCTTTACTGTATATGAAGCCCGCTAGTGGATTATTAACCGCGGAGCCGGTAGACGCTTCCCGGGCATGGTGTGATCATGCCTGCAAGCTCCATCTGGAGCAGCAACGGCGACAGCTTGTAGACCGGGATCTCAAGCATCCTTGCCAGGACGTCCATCGTGAGGTCGCCCTCACTCCTGAGCGCTTCCCATATTTTTCTTTCATTATCTGTCATTGCAGTGAAGAGGACCGTCTGTACCGGCGCCGCAAGTGCAGCAGGCTTCCACCCCAGAAGGTATTCAATATCCTCGCACTTCTCCACCAGGGCTGCCTTGTTGCATCTTATCAGTGCATTGCACCCTGCCGACCATTCGTCGCCCGGACGTCCGGGGATGGCCATCACGTCGCGGTTGTATGATGCTGCAATGTCAGCCGTGATCAATGCTCCCCCCTTTATCCCCGACTCCACAATGAGTGTGGCGTCGGAGATGCCGGCGATGATCCGGTTGCGCCTGATGAAGTTATTGCGTTCCGGCAGCGTCGATGACGAAAAATCTGTCAGCAGGCCGCCGTTTGGCATCATAGCCCGGGCAGTGCCGGCATGAACGCCGGGGTAGATGGTCTTCAGTCCGTGTCCCAGGATCCCGACCGTCGGCAGTCCTGCAGTCATGGCCGCCTTATGCGCGGTGATGTCTATCCCGTATGCCAGTCCGCTCACGATCAGCAGCCCCGGGAAGTTATGCGCGAGCTCTGCCACGATCTTCTGGCAGAGCTCGCGGCCGTTCTGGGTGGCGTGGCGGGTGCCGACAATGCTAAGAATCATCGGTGCGTTCAGGTCGGCGTTGCCCCTGAAGTAGAAGGTGACAGGCGAATCCTCGCACTGGCGGAGGCGGACAGGATAGTCGTCATCCTGGTAGAAGAAGACCCTGATGCCGTGCTTCTCTACAAAATCCACCTCCCTTGCGGCTGCTTCGAGGTATTCCCGGCCTGACACAGCCCTTGCAAGAGCCTCTCCTATGCCCGGGATCTTTGTCAGGTTCCGGTATGATTCGCTGAAGACAGCCTCCGGGCTGCCCGCGTACGAGACAAGCCTTCGGGCCGTGATATCGCCCACACCCGGAATCATGCCAAGGGCGAGCTTGTGCACAAGTTGCGTTGATGACATTTTGAAATAATGTTAGCGAGACACATTAAAGGTACGAAGAATGAGGAAATATGCAATAGGCAATAGGCAGTAGGCAGTAGTGAAAAATTTATGATGTTTGGGTACTAAGTGCCCGGTCGTAAAATCCTACTATTGCCTACTGCCTCCCCTTCAACCTGGCTGCTCGCCAAAATGACCCGCCGGCTGGCGGGTCATTTTCAGAGGCTCGCCCCTCTACTGCCTTAAAAAAAGCTAATTTTGTGCCATGCATATCATTGACACCCATAATCACATATACCTGCCGGAGTTTGACGCGGACCGAGATGAGGTGGTGCAGAGATCAATTGCTGCAGGAGTGCGGACGGTCATGATGCCGAACATAGATTCAACCTCCGTCGTTCCGATGCTCGCCGCCGAAGAGCAGTACCCGGGTATCTGCCTCCCGATGATGGGACTTCATCCAACCTCGGTGAAGGCAAATTACCGTGATGAGCTGGATCTTTTTGAGGCCAGTCTCAGGGAACATAAATATTATGGTGTAGGCGAGACCGGCATAGACCTCTACTGGGACAAGACCTTCATCAGGGAACAGATAGTATCATTCAGACGCCACCTTGAGCTTGCCGAAGATTACGGGTTGCCTGTCGTCATTCATTCAAGGGAGTCGCTTGAGGTCATTTTTTCCGAGATCGAAGCCTTCGGCACCGGCCGTGTCACCGGCATCTTTCATGCCTTTCCCGGCAGCGCCGCCGATGCGCGGAGAGCGACGGAACTGGGCTTCATGATCGGCATCGGCGGTGTGGTCACATTCCGTAACGGACGACAGTATGAGGCTGCCATCGAGGTTGGGATAAACAACATCGTGCTCGAGACTGATGCCCCCTACCTGGCTCCAGTCCCCCATCGCGGTAAACGAAATGAGAGCAGCTACATTCCGCTGATCATAGAGAAGCTGTCAGAGGTGCTGGCAATATCGCCGGCCGAGGTGGCTGACCGGACCACCACTAACGCAAAAAGACTCTTTAAACTGTAGAGAATGGAAAAGAGCATATCGATACTGATAATATATACCGGCGGCACCATTGGCATGGTAAATGACCCGGTAACGGGATCGCTTGTACCCATAGACTTCAGGCATATCTCAGACCAGGTGCCTGAGCTCCGCCGGTTCGGATTCACCCTTGAGTCTGTCACCTTTGATCCTGTCATCGACTCCTCCGATGTCAGTCCCGATACCTGGGTCAGCATAGCAGAGACCATTGCCGCGGGTTACGACCGTTATGACGGTTTCGTGGTGCTGCACGGCACTGACACCATGGCTTACTCTGCTTCGGCGCTCAGTTTTATGCTGCCGGGTCTTGAGAAGCCTGTGATCTTCACCGGGGCCCAGCTGCCCATTGGCGTTCTGCGTACTGACGGGAAGGAGAATCTGATCACCGCAATAGAGATAGCCGCGGCGCGTGAGAACGGCCTGCCGGTTGTTCCCGAGGTGTGCATTTATTTTGAGAACAGGCTGATGCGCGGCAACCGGACCATCAAGTACAGTGCCGAGCACTTCAACGCCTTCGCCTCGCCCAACCTGCCGCCGCTGGCTGAGGCGGGACTGCAAATCCGCTACAACCGGAATATTATAAGGTATCCGACGGTCAGGCGGCCGCTGGAGATCTCCGGAAAATTCGATACCAGGGTGGCCATACTGAGCCTCTTTCCCGGCATCAGGAGGGAGACGGTACGATCTCTGCTTCACACGGACGGACTGCGGGGGCTCATTCTTGAGACCTACGGTACGGGCAATGCTCCAACCCTCGACTGGTTCCTTGATGAATTGCGAGCTTTTATGGAGAATGGCGGTATAGTCCTGAATGTGACACAGTGCCTGGCCGGCAGCGTCGAGATGGGGTTGTACGAGACCTCTGCAGGACTGAGGAACGCAGGTGTCATCAGCGGCAGGGACATCACCACCGAGGCTGCCGTGACGAAGATGATGATACTTCTTGGAAGCGGGTTGCCGGCTGACAGGATCAGCTCCGCACTGTCCAGGCCCCTTTGCGGGGAAATGAGCTGAGGTTGCCGAGATGATCAGCTCCGCACTGTCAGGCCTCTTTGCGGGGAAATGAGCTGAATTTGCCGGAAAGATCGGCGTTGCACCGGCCAGACCAATTTGGGGGAAATAAGCTTAAGCGGCTGCCGGGATAAAAATTTTTGTAAATTGCGCCGTTTTTGGAGAGATGCAAGAGTGGTTTAATTGGCACGCCTGGAAAGCGTGTGTACCTCAAAAGGGTACCGGGGGTTCGAATCCCCCTCTCTCCGCAACTCATGACTGATCCCGCTGAAGGCGGGATTATTTATTTTGCCGACTTCGCGTTGAAAGCCCGCTTTCATAAGCGGAGTAGGTAAAATGAATAAGACCTGAAAGGTCAGTCATGAGTTGCCGGTCCCCCCTCAGGGGATCTCCGGTGAAGCCGGTAATCCCCTCTCACATTAGACGCATGCATTCATGCCTGGAATGGTCCCCCCTCAGGGGATCTCCGGTGAAGCCGGTAATCCCCTTATGCATTGCTCGTGAGGGTGAAATGGCCTGCCGGTCCCCCCTCAGGGGATCTCCGGTGAAGCCGGTAATCCCCTCTCACATTAGACGCATGCATTCATGCCTGGAATGGTTCCCCCTCAGGGGATCTCCGGTGAAGCCGGTAATCCCCTTCTGCAATGCACATGAGGAATGATATGGTCTGCAGCCCCTCAAAAAGGGGGATCTCCGAAGGTAATCCCCTTCCTCCCACTTATTTTTAAAATTCACCATCCGTTGTATGCTTTCCATTTTTTTTTATTTTTGTCAGAACATTCCATTAATAATCTAACATGATGAAAAGAGTTCTTGTATTTATGGCATTTGCAGCTCTGCTTCTTATCGGCACAGCACAGACTTCACAGGCACAGACAGATCAGCCTGCAGCAACAACACAGCAACTTTCAGAACAGACAGTCGGAACAACTCCGGTTGAAACAGAAAAGGTCCTCCACAAAGAGATCAAGCGTCTCTTCATCGAGGGCGGCGCAGGCTTTATGGGAACTATCCTCCTCTGCCTCATCCTCGGCCTGGCAATAGCCATTGAGAGAATTATCTACCTCAACATGGCTACCACCAACAGCGAAAAGCTGCTTGAGAAGGTCGAAAAGGCACTTAAGGAAGAGGGTATCGATTCAGCCAAGGAGATCTGCCGCAACACACGCGGACCGGTAGCAAGCATCTTCTACCAGGGCCTCGATCGAGCCCACGAAGGCGTTGAGATGGCCGAGAAATCAGTCGTTGCCTACGGCGGCGTACAGATGGGTCTTCTCGAGAAAAACCTCTCCTGGATCTCCCTCTTCATCGCCATCGCCCCCATGCTCGGGTTCCTCGGAACAGTCATCGGGATGATCGCTGCCTTCGACGCCATTGAAATGGCAGGGACAGTGTCAGCAACGATCGTCGCCGGCGGTATCAAGGTGGCACTTATCACAACTGTAACCGGTCTTATTGTCGCTATCATACTCCAGATATTCTATAACTACCTGCTCTCAAAAATTGATGGTATCTCTAACCAGATGGAAGATTCATCAATAGCACTCATAGATATGCTGGCCAAATACAATCAAAAATAATCTGCCATGTCAGAAAGATCCAAAAAGCTCACTATATACCTTTCGTGGGCGCTGATGGCACTCACGATTATCTTCGCCATTCTCTTCTATATGGGAGGAGTGGTTGAAGGTACCGCCGGAACCAGATACGAAGAGCCGAAGGTGACAAACTCTTTCATCTTTTATACATATTTACTTATAGGCATTACCCTGCTCCTTACACTCTTCTTCAGTATCAGGAATCTCATTTTTAATCCAAAGGGCCTAAGAATGACATTGATTGCCCTTGGGGTTGGCGTTGTGCTTGTGGTCATAGCTGCTCTGCTGGCTGATGACACAGTGCTCAACCTGCCTCACTACAAGGGTAAAGGCAACGTACCAAGGACCCTGTTGTGGACTGACATCGGGCTTTTTGTAGCATACTTCCTTGCCGGCCTGGCTGTCATCGCCATACTCTATTCAGAGATTTCAAAGTATTTTAAAAAGTAGCTGAACATTCCGCCTGAAAACGGAGATAAATATTCACCAAATGGCAAGAAGGCAAGTACCGGAAATAAATACAGGCTCAATGGCGGACATTGCATTCCTCCTTCTTATTTTCTTCCTGGCTGCCACCACGATGGACTCGGATACGGGACTGATGCGTCAGTTGCCTGCAATCCCCGACCCCAACGTCCCGCAGGATATTAATAAGATCAATGACAGAAACATCCTCGAGGTGAAGGTCAACAAAGACAATCTGTTGCTGGTTGAGGGACAGCTTACTGAATTCAATCAGCTGAGGGAGATTGCCCATGACTTCATTCTTAATCCCGATGATTCGCCTAACATGCCAGAGAAAGAGGTTGTCAGCCTCCCCTATTTCGGGGATGTGGCAGTTACAAAGGCAGTAATCTCACTGCAGAATGACATCGGCACAAAATACGGAGTCTATATCGCTGTGCAGAATGAGCTTATAGCGGCAAGGACACAACTGCGTGAAAACCTTGCCACGCAAGAGTTTGGTATACCTTACGATAGACTTGATGAGGAGCGCAAGGGAGCCATCGACGACTTTTTCAAGGTGCCAATCTCGGAGGCTGAACCTAAAAGGATAGGAGGAGACAAGTAATATGGCAAGGTTTGTAAAGACAGGAGGAAAAACGATCAAGGCACTGAACACCTCATCTCTGCCTGATATCGTCTTCATGATACTGTTCTTCTTCATGGCAGTGACTACCATGCGCGAGACAGATGTCATGGTCACCGTCCGTATCCCCGATGCCACCGAAGGCAAGGTGCTTGAGAAAAAATCTCTCGCCAGTTTCATCTACATCGGCGAACCCCTCGAGGCCTTTCAGGCACTGTACGGCACCGAGCCCAAGATACAGCTCAATGATACCTTCAGGGAGATCAATGACATACAGGATTTCATTGCACAGGAGCGCGAGCAGCTCAATGAGGCTGATAAAACCAAGATGCTCGTTGTGCTCAAGATCGACCGCGATACCAAGATGGGTGTGGTCACCGACGTGAAACAGGCGCTACGGCGAGCCAGCGCACTGAAGATAATGTACGCCAACACAAACGTTGACAGGATTGTACTTCAGTAAACCGGCGGGAGACCAACCGCCGGATATTTCTCATCCGGGATGTAACCCGTTATTGTTGCCTGTATGAAGAGATACCTCTTCCTGATTTTCTTTTTTGCCATGCTTCCTCCGGCATACGCCGTCACCGCTGCCGGATACTCCGCCCCGGCTCTAACGATGTTCCCCTGCGATTCCCCACAGGACAGCCTCGGCAAACAGATACTCTATAACGGCAGGGTGTGGAGGAACCTCTACCAGCATATCGACGGGACACAGTTCCTCTTCTCAGCCGATTTCCTGCCCGGGTCTGTGATCATGAACGGGAGAAAATTCAACAACACCGGCATTAAACTCAAACTTGACCTCATCAATGATGAACTGCTTCTGCTGTCTGACAAGAGTGCCACTCTCCGGCTTAACGAACAGATGGTTGAACAATTTACCCTCGAATATGATAACAGACTGTTGCAGTTTATAAACCTGGAAGCCGACAGCCTGAACGAACTGAGCGGTTACGTGAACGTCATATATGATGGGAAGACAGCATTGTATGTCAAGTATAAAAAGGAGATACACCTGAGAGATGCCCAGGGAGACAAGGATACCTTCACCCAGTCACAGAAGATATACCTCATGAAAGAGGGAAAGGCCTTTCAGGTGAATAACAGGAAAAAACTTGTCACACTACTGGGTGACCACAAAGAGCAGGTCCGGGATTTCATCAGGACAAACAGGATCCGAATTTCCAGAAACCGTCCTGAAAGCTTCGCTCCCGTACTGGCATATTATGACAGTCTGAAATGAAACACCAGCTTCCGTGAGATATGCCCTGCTGATATTGATAGCCTCCCTCCTCAACTTACAGGGCCTTTTTGCCCAGGATGATGTTATCATCGACTGGGATTATGAAGGTACAACATTCGGGGAATTCGTGCAGAAAACCGAAAGCCTCCATCTCTTCAGGTTCTTTTATCAGGATGGGTGGGTTAAGGACCTTAAGCTGGGCAATTACGGTGACAGTATTCCCCTTGCAGGTCTGCTTGACCGTCTCTTCTACGAAAAGGCACTTTATTTTTTCAGGGATAACTCGGGAAACATTGTCATAACAAAGAATTTTACCGTCAGGATCCCCGGCGGACAGGTATCCGACAGCGGGAGTCTCATCCCTCCGTCAGTTTATTATGAGACCCCTGACAAAATGCTATTCTCCGGGAACCTGTTCCGGGAGGTGGGAAACCCGGCAGAGAAGAACAGGCCGGGCACTGTGGTTGTCTCCGGCTATATCACCGACAAGGACACAAAGGAGCCGGTGGCAGGAGCCACGGCATATGTCAGGCAACTCTCCGCTGGCACACTCTCCAACCAGTATGGCTTTTATTCCCTCACGCTGCCGAGAGGTATTCATTCTGTCCGGTTTTCATTTGTCGGTATGAAGGAGATCATTGTCGACCTGAACCTCTACGGAGAGGGTGAGATGGACATCGAGATGAACAGCACACTTATTCCCCTTAAGGAGGCTGTTGTTTCAGCAGACAGGAGCGTGACCCTCCGGAGGCCGGAGGTGGGAATGGAGAAGATGACCATTGCAACACTCAAGCTCACCCCTGCGAACATGGGCGAAGCCAACATTGTTAACAGTTTCCTTCTGATGCCCGGGGTGCAGTCAGTAGGTGAGGGCTCGGCAGGATTCAATGTCAGGGGAGGATCTGCTGACCAGAACCTGATACTGCTGTACGATGCGCCCCTTTATAACTCCTCGCATTTCTTCGGTTTCTTCTCTGCGGTCAACTCCGACATTATAAAGGACGCCACCCTCTACAAGGGAGGCATACCGGCAAAATACGGCGGAAGGACCTCATCAGTGCTTGATATCGGGGCCAGGGACGGAGCAAGAAAGGCGTTTGCCGGTAACGCCGGTATCAGCCCGGTGACAACCCACCTCATGCTCGAGGGACCCATTATAAAAGATACTCTCTTTTATATCCTCACAGGAAGAACAACCTATTCCAACTGGATCTTCAAGCTCTTTGACAATGCCTTTCTCAATAAAAGCAGTGCGTCATTCTATGACCTGAACGGAAGACTGACCTATGACATTGACAGGAACAACAAGATAGACCTCTCATCCTATTTCAGCCGTGACCTTTTCAGGTTCAACTCTGACACGACCTATCTTTACAATAACAACATCGTTGCATTCAGGTGGCGCCACTTCTTCAACAGCAGGTTCTTCTCGGTATTAAGTGTGAACAACAGCCGCTACAACTACGATATTTCAAGCGAGAGCCTCGTCACTGAAGCGTTCAGGTTGTCTCACACAATCAACAGCACAGGACTGAAAGCTGACTTTAATGGTTACAAAGGCCGCCATGAGATCAATTTCGGGCTTGATGCCGTTATCTACTCCGTCACCCCGGGTGATTACATGCCCGCCGGTGATTCGTCCCGCATCGCCCCCATGACCATCCCGAAGGAAAAGGCTTTGGAGCCTTCCATATATATTGAGGATAATTTCAAACTGAATGAAAACCTTTCGGTCAATGCCGGACTCAGGTTTTCGTCATTCTTCGCCTTCGGCCCACGGACTATTTTCCTCTATGATCCCACCTACTCCAAAGGCATGTCAACAATCATTGACACAGTCACCTATAGTCCCGGGCAGGTCATCAGGGTTATGGGCGGACCTGAGTACCGACTCTCGTTTAATTACAGGCCGTCAGGCTCAAGCTCATTCAAGCTCAACTACAACAGGACCCGGCAATATCTGCACCTTCTCTCCAGCACTGCCTCCATCTCGCCCACTGACATCTGGAAGCTGAGCGACTATCATCTTAAACCGCAGGTATGCGATCAGTTTGCCGCCGGATACTATCAGCTGATGTTCAGCGGCAGGCTTGAGACCTCCGTTGAGGTCTATTACAAAAAGATAAGGAATGCCATCGAGTTTAAGGGAGGCACCCGTATCGTCATGGAGGAGAATATTGAACAGTACCTCGTGGATGCGAGGGGGAAAGCTTACGGAGCAGAATTCATGATAAGGAAAGAAACGGGGCGGGTGCTATGGAGCCTGGGTTATACCTTTGCCCGCACTTTCCTCCAGACCACCGGGGCTTACAGCGATGAGATCATCAACAGGGGTGAATGGTTCCCTGCAAACTACGATAAGCCCCATGATCTATCTCTTTCCTTCAATTACCTCGCCTCACGCCGAATCAGCTTCTCGTCGAACTTCGTTTACAGCACGGGAAGGCCAATCACCTTCCCCATAGCCAGCTACAACCTTGGTAATCTGTCGCTCATTCACTATTCTGACAGGAACAAGTACAGGATCCCCGACTACATGAGGCTTGACCTCTCACTAAGGATAAGCGGGAACCTCAGGTCACGCAAGATAGCTCATCCCTACCTGACCTTCTCAGTGTACAACCTTCTTGGAAGGGAGAATGTGTACTCGGTATATTTCAGGCACCAAAACAATATTATCACGGGTTATAAACTCTCCGTTTTCGGGAGGGCAATACCTTCTGTGACATTCAGCTTTGATTTTAAGTAAGATGAGAATAAGAAACTGCATGGTCATATTGTCTCTGTTCGCCCTGACAGCCGGCTGCATCACGAAGTTCATCCCCGACACGGATGAGACCGAAGAGTTGCTGGTGGTTGAAGGGCTGATAACGAATGAACCGGAGGTAAATAATACGGTCAGACTTTCAAGATCCAAACCCCTTGGCAGCTCTGACGCCTATGAGCCTGTGGTGGAATGCGTGGTAAGAATCCTTGATGATCTCGGGAACACTTTTATGATGCACGAAACCCTTCCGGGAACCTATTCAACATACCCCTGGGAGTTCCAGGGTGTGGTGGGAAGGACATACACCCTGCATATTGATGCCGGCAATGCATTTGAGAACCGTTATACCTATATGTCTTCGCCCATGAAGATGATCCCTGTGCCACCAATAGACACGATTTATTATGAGAAACGTGTAATGCCGGGGACTTCAGGCAGCTCACGCCTCCAGCAGGGATGCCAGGTTTATCTGAACACACTCGATCAAGAGGGCTTATGCAAGTATTACAGGTGGGATTTCTCGGAAACATGGGAAATCCTTTTGCCCTATGATGTACCCAATAACAGGTGCTGGGTCACCGGAAACTCGAAGGCCATAAATATAAAGAGCACTTCAGCCCTGACAGAAAACAGGGTGGAAAAGTATCCCATCAATTTTGTGACTAACGCAACCGACAGGCTGAAGATAAAGTACAGCATGCTGGTAAATCAGTACTCGGTCAGTGAAGATGAATTCGGCTACTGGAAGAGATTGCAGAATATCTCTGAAGATGTGGGCGGGCTATATGATCTGATACCTACATCGATAACAGGAAATGTATCCTGCGTGGAGGACGCCGGACAGAAGGTCCTGGGTTATTTCAGCGTATCTGCCAAATCTTCAAGAAGAGTGTTCATCGCTGATGGTTTTGAGGGCTTGCCTGATCTCTATGCCCACTGTGCGACGGACACGGTGCCCATTGATGCAACCGTTGATGGCCTCGGTATTAATGTTTGGGTCATTATCGTTAAGGCTCCCCCGGTACCTGAACCTCATTACATAGTCCTGACGGAAAGCAAGCAATGCGCCGACTGCACCATGCGGGGAACGAACATAAGACCTTATTTCTGGGACGATGACCAATAGATCAGCAGAGTGAAACCACTGAATAAAACATATAAACAGCCTTTTCTTATCATATTGCTATGCATCATCATGCAGACGCACCCGGCAGAGGGCCAGCCAGGCTTATCCGACCATCACAGCAGCAGGTTAAACAGTTCGTTATCCGGCCGGGGCAATGAGATGATCTATTTACATACCGACAGGGAAGATTATATTGCCGGCGAAAACATCTGGTTCACGATCTACCTGCTCGACGCACGCAGCCAGCGGCTGACATCTTCAAGCAACCTGGCATATGTTGAGATACTGAACCATGAAAACCGCCCCGTCATGCAGAAACGTATCAGGCTTACCGGCGGTACGGGTCCCGGAGAGGCGATCCTGCCTGACACACTGAGCTCTGGCAGCTACCTGCTGAGGGCATACACCTGGGCAATGAAGGATTTCCTGCCCGATGGCTGTTTCATGAAAAGGATCAATATTTACAATGCGCTCAGCCCGGAAACTGATCTTAATCCCCGGAGGAAGGAAGAGTCGCCGGCCGTTGACCAGGCCGTCACAGTTAATGCCATATCCCGGGGGAACAGCAGCACACCCGCTGCGACGAAAGTGCATGTCGAAATGATCTGCCCCGACAGTTGTGGCACACGCGAACGGATCACTCTTGAATTCAGGATCAGGGACAACTCATCGGAATCTCCGATTACGGCACAGATGAGTATCTCCGTAGCCCCGTTCACCGGGAAAAGCGGTCATGACATTACATCCTCCGTGAATAAAGCACCTGTTATTGAGACTCTGCAGGGTATTACGCTCAGAAACAATATTGAGAATGAATTCCACTTTATTCAGGGTCATCTCCTCAGCAGGAACACGCAGATGCCCGATAGCGGCAAGTACCTTTTCCTGTCCATACCTGGGAAAAACGCCATTTTTAACTATTCGCGAACAGACAGTGAAGGCCTGTTCCGATTCAGCGTGCCCATTGACGAGGTGGCCAGGGAACTGATCATACAGCCGGAGGGTATCAGCAACGATAACATCGTAAGGATTGAATCATCATTTTCGGAGGTTTTTCCGGTTTCTTATGCTGATGGCGATGCGACTGGCAAGAACCCTCCGGGATACGTTTCCAATCTGAAGGTCAATTACCAGGTTAACAGGATATATGAGACCCAAACTACTCTTCTGCAACCTGTTCCTCAGCTACCCGGAAAACCGCCAAAGAGCTTTTACGGGATCCCTGATTTCACTCTTGAACTGGATGACTATATCAGGCTGCCGGTCATGCAGGAGGTATTTTATGAGCTTGTGCCGGGCGTAAAACTGAGGGAGAAAAGATCGGGATATGAGATGGCTGTCGCTGATCCCTATTATAATGTTATCTATGACCAGCCTCCGGTTACCTTCATTGACGGTGTGGTTGTCAGTGACCCTGCAGTCATTGCAGGACTTGACCCTGAGCTTGTTGAAAGGATTGACGTGATCTGGGACCGCTATGTCGTTGGTGATTATCTCTTCTTTGGCCTGGTGAATGTCATTACTTATGACGGAGATTTTAGCCAGGTCTCACTACCTGGTCAGGCCGCAAGGCTACCATACCGTGTTGCCGATCCTGTGAAAAAGTTTTACTCGCCCGACTACACTGCTGAGGAGAGAAGGCGTGACCGCACGCCTGATTTCCGTAACACCCTCTTCTGGGAGCCCTCCGTCACCCCCTCTGCGGATGGCAAATACCGGGTTGAGTTCTGGTCGTCCGACGTCGCCGGCGACTATGAGATTAACCTGCAGGGAGTCACCGAAGACGGTGATCCGGTATCATTCCGCAAGGTTATCAGAATACAATAGGAACCTCTTCATTCACTGTTCCTTTTTACAGACCTGCCCCCAACGTGTCGTGGCAGGCTCAGACGGCTTAAAGTCATAGCACCCACCGACAGGTTGAGGCAGGCTCAGACGGCCTAAAGTCAGGGTGGGCTGAAAGAGCCGACATAAAAGGCCCCCCATACGGACAAATCATGGCAGGCTCTGCGCGGCTGCAGGCAAGTCAGCCACCGACAAATGGGGAGTCTGTCAGTTAATGAAGCAGCCTGTATATTGGAAATAATTGTAAAAATGACTGCCCTTGCCATCGGAGCCGGGAGATAAAATCCGTAAATATTTACCTAGTTAGTTGAATTATATAAGAATATCTATGCAAATAATGACTATCTTTGCAACGAGAAGAGACTAAAAATGGAACGACTGAAGCAACTGGGTAATATACCTGTAGGATATTCCGTTCTGAAGACTTTGTTCAGCGAATACCGCTATCCTCGGAATAAGATAGCCAGTCTTGAAAAAACGGGAGCTTTGATCAGGTTGAAGCGTGGAGTATTTGTAGTCTCTCCTGACATATCAGGTACGCTTCTGTCAAAAGAGTTGATCGCTAATCATATATACGGGCCTTCTTATGTTTCAATGGAGAGTGCCCTGAGGTTTCATGGTGTTATCCCTGAGAGCGTACATATTGTCAGGTCAATGACAATAAAAAGATCAAGACACTTTGAAAACTCTGTTGGCCTGTTTCAATATATCAACTGTGATGAATCATATTATGCAGTTGGAATTAACCAGGTAGCGAAAAAGGATCACACATTCCTCGTCGCTTCAGCGGAAAAGGCACTATGCGATCTTATTGCATACACACCGATGATCAGACCGCGGTTTGTTAAATCAATGAAGACTTATCTTGAAGAGGATCTCAGACTTGATATGAATGCTTTCTATGAGATGAATGCCGGGATTTTCAGCCAATGCGCAGAGACAGGTAAGAAAAAGAATGATCTGAACAACATCATTAAACTACTTAAGAGATGAGCCTGTTTGACCAAATGCTGAACCGTTATGTGATTAAGACTGAAGATGAGAGGCAAAATGCAATTCGCGAGGTTATGCAGGAAATTACACTGGCAGGACTATATCGCGGCGGTTTTTTTGACAAGGCAGCTTTTTACGGGGGTACCTGCCTCAGGATTTTTCATTCAATGCCACGGTTTTCTGAGGACATGGACTTCTCGCTCGTTTCAGTAAATATACCATTCAACCTTGAAGACTACTTCCCTTCGGTAGTTTCCGAATTTAATGCATCAGGCCGGCTGGTAGAAATAACGAGGAAAACTAAAACAGGAAATACAAAGATCGAGTCAGCCTTCCTTAAAGACAACCCGGAGATCTATAATATCAGGTTCAACACAGAAAAGAATGTGAAGATCAAGATTGAAGTTGATACCGATCCTCCTATGGATTTCATGACTGAACAGAAACTCTTGCTTCAACCCTTTTCATTTATGACAAGATGTTTCACTCTTCCTGACATGTTTGCGGGCAAAATGCATGCATTGCTTTTTCGTAATTGGAAGACGAGGGTAAAGGGCCGGGATTGGTACGATTTTGAATGGTATGTACGCAGCGGCGTTCCCCTCAATTTCACTCATCTGCAGGAAAGAATAAAACAGCTCAGTGGATTGACGGTCAACCGGGAAGATTTTTACACTTTGCTGGAGGAACGCTTCTCAACGACAAATATTGAAAAGGTCAAACGGGATGTGGATCCCTTCTTAAAAGACCGGAAGACCTTGGATATCTGGTCAAATGATTATTTTTTGAAACTTGCAGGAAAGATTGAGTTCCTCCAGCATTAATTATACTATTGGGACAGAGAATTATGCATTAGGATTTATGGAGGCTATCAAACTTTATGGGCATTATAATAATCCCGTGTTTATTAGATCCTGGACTCATTAGAAAGCATTATCTTAAAAAATATGAAAATGAAAAAGTCTTTGGCTTTGTTTATAATAGAGTATTTCGCTTACTGTTTTCTTTAAATGATGAAAGGGAGGATTCTAATGCAGCATCCGCATGGTTCTTCTGCTCAACTATATCGAGCCTGTTTTTTATTGACATTCTTTCTGTAATTTTCGGGTCTAACAAAATCCTAATTTCTAACCAGGGAATATGGTATTTATTAATTTTTGCGATAAACACAATATTCTATTATTTTCTTACATATCATAAGAAAAAGTATCTGAAGCTCATTGAACCTTTCAAAAATGAGAAAAAGACTACCTCTGTACTTGGAAGTATTGCATTAGTGTCTTTCTCAATTGCTGTAACTGTTTTATTCTTTGTGCTGTGAGTTTAAACCAGGAAGCTAAAGGTGGTGCAAAATCTTAGAGTCCTCCGGGATTAGCTCAATAATTTTTTCTCAAGGCAATTATTTCCATTATGAGTCCACAGAGGCATACAAGGCCATTCAGGTATAAATATTGATCATGAGGTAGTGCTCAAATCAATGTGTCCGGGGTAGTAAGTCTCCATTGTTTGAATTAAATTCTTGTTCACATTGTCGCCCCCCAATAAGTCCCCCATTAAGCATAATAGCACTGATTAATCAGTGCTATTAGCGTTGTATCGGTGATCCCGGGGCGACTCGAACGCCCAACCAACAGAACCGGAATCTGTCATTCTATCCATTGAACTACGGGACCAATCAGGGTGCAAAAGTACTGCGCCGCAGCCGATTTTCAAAACTTCTTCCATAAATCAGAGACCCGGAGGACCCTATTTTCATAAATTCAACTCCAATCGGTCAACCCGGAATGTCGCTTTCCGGCATTTTAGCTGCAAATAAACGTCACTCATCTGGCTCCGGGCAAGGTTTTTGCCAAAGTTTTCCTAATTTCGCAACCCATAAGCGCAAAATAAAAAAGCGAACATGAAGGAGTATAATTTCAGCGGGATAGAAAAGAAATGGCAGGAGTACTGGGAGAAGAACAAAACCTTCAAAACCTCAGACGATTTCTCCAACCCGAACAAATTCTACGTCCTTGACATGTTCCCCTATCCTTCCGGCGCCGGCCTCCACGTGGGCCACCCCGAGGGCTACACCGCCACCGACATAGTGGCCCGCCACAAACGCATGAAGGGCTTTAACGTCCTGCACCCCATGGGATGGGACGCCTTCGGACTGCCGGCAGAACAGTATGCCATCCAGACCGGCACACACCCGGCAGTTACCACAAACAAAAACTGCGACACCTTCCGGCGCCAGATAAAAGAGCTGGGACTGAGCTACGACTGGGACCGCGAGATAAACACCACCGACCCGGGCTACTTCAAGTGGACACAGTGGATCTTCATCAGGCTCTATAACACCTGGTACGACCACCAATCAGACCGCGGCCGTGATATAAACGAACTCCCCATTCCCCTTGATGTCATCAAGGCAGGTGATGAGGCCAGGAAGAAATACATCGACTCCAAAAGGCTCGCCTACTATGACGACGCCCAGATATGGTACTGCCCCTCATGCCGCATCGTCTGCGCCAACGAGGAGGTGCTCACCGACGGATCACACGAGAAGTGCGGCAACAGGGTGGTGCGGAGAAACCTCAAGCAGTGGATGCTGCGCATACCCCAATACGCAGAACGTCTCCTCCTCGGGCTTGACAGGCTCGACTGGTCAGAGGGACTCAAGGAGATGCAGCGCAACTGGATCGGCCGCTCCACCGGTGCAGAGGTCGATTTCAAAATCGACGGGCACAGCGAGATCATCACCGTATACACCACCCGTCCGGATACTCTCTTCGGCGCAACCTACATGGTGTTGTCACCGGAAAACCCGCTGGTCAGCAAAATAACCAGTCCCGACAAGCTGAAACAGGTTGAAGAGTATGTCGGCGCCGCCTCCATGAAGTCTGACCTTGACCGTACCGACCTGGCAAAGGACAAGACCGGCGTCTTCACCGGCACTTACGCCATCAACCCTGTCAACAACAAGAAGATACCCGTATGGGTGGCTGATTATGTGTTGATGGGATACGGCACCGGGGCCATAATGGCCGTACCGGCACATGATGAGCGCGACTTCGAGTTTGCACAGAAGTTCGGGATCGATATCGTCTGCATCCTCTCCCCTGCCGTGGCAGACCCTGAACAGAAGAAGCGGATCATCTCCGGCAGGGAGTGCTGGAGCGGCGACGGCATCTATATCAATTCCTCAAACAGCGAACTCGAAATAACACTTGACGGGCTGAACGTTGAGGAGGGGATAGCAACCATCACCAGATGGATCGAGAACAGGAACATAGGGATCCACCGGGTTAACTACAAGCTGCGCGACTGGCTCTTCAGCCGCCAGCGTTACTGGGGCGAACCTTTCCCCGTAATACACTGGGAAGACGGACGCATCACACTCCTCGACGAGAAGGATCTGCCACTGACGCTTCCCGAGCTTGAAGTATTTGAGCCGGGAGACAACGGCGAATCACCCCTGTCAAACGCCACTGACTGGCTATGGGTGACAGACAGCGAAGGCCGCCGCGGCAAGAGGGAGACCAACACCATGCCGCAGTGGGCAGGGTCATGCTGGTACTACCTCAGGTTCATCGACCCGAAAAACGAACTTGAGATATTCGACAAGGCAAAGGAAAAATACTGGATGCCTGTAGACCTCTATATTGGCGGGGCCGAGCATGCCGTGCTGCACCTCCTCTATGCCCGCTTCTGGCACAAGGTGCTCTTTGATCTTGGCATCGTCTCAACAGATGAGCCCTTCATGAAGCTCTTCAACCAGGGCATGATACTGGCCTTTGCCTATGAGACCGGGACAGGCGGCAAGGTGTCATCGGACCAGGTCACTGAAAAGGATGGCCGCTTCTATATCACAGGAACAGACGAGGAGGTCAGGCAGATCGTCGCCAAGATGTCAAAGAGCCTCAAGAATGTCATCAATCCGGATGATGTTGTCAAAAATTACGGCGCTGACACACTCCGGCTCTTCGAGATGTTCCTCGGTCCGCTGGAGGCTACGAAACCCTGGGATGAGAAGGGCATAAAGGGTCCTCACAACTTCCTGGCAAGAGCCTACCGCCTTATTGCAAACAGTGAGAATATTACGGAAGGCGAAGAGGATCCTGAGGTTCTCAGGGTGCTCCATAAGACAATAAAAAAGGTTTCTGAGGACATTGAGAACCTGCGCTTCAACACGGCCATCTCGGCTATGATGATCTTCCTCAATACAGCCCTGAAAAAGGAGAAGCTTACCCGTGACACGGCCTCCGTTTTCATTAAACTTCTCTCCCCTTTTGCCCCCCATCTTGGTGAGGAGCTCTGGGAACTGACCGGCCACCGTGACACAGTTGCATACGAGCCCTGGCCTGTGGCCGTGGATAAGTACCTTGCGGAGGAAACCTTCGAGTGCCCTGTGTCAGTCAACGGCAAGATGAGGTTCAAGATTGAGCTGCCGGTTAATCTGCCTCAGGATGAAGTCAGAGAGATAATTCTTGCCGATGAGCGGGCCCAGAAATGGATCGGCACAGCCACCCCGAAAATAATAATAGTCCCTAACCGCATTGTAAATATAGTTGTATGAGATTCCCGGTTACCGGACTAGCCTTCCTGGCGGCTTTAATAATTTCCGTATCATCCTGCACAACACCCTCCACGGCAGAACCCAAATCACCACAGGTGGCAGCTGCAAAGTCCGCCACAGGCAACGCTGTAACAGGCACTTCTGCCTCCGACAGTTCCCCCGCAGGAAGCCCTGAGGCAATCGCCTCTGTCTCAGACAGCTCCGCCGAAGGCATCGCTTTAGCAGGCACCTCTGCCTCCGACAGCTCCGTAAACTCCCCGGTATCAATCGCAGACAGTGCAGCGGGTGCCCCTGAAGAATCAGGCAGTGCAGGAACACTCTTCGGCATCCCCCTGGATTCATACAATATAGTCACGGGTAAAGTTAAGCGTAACCAGTTTATCTCCTCCATTCTCTCATCACAGGGTGTGGAATGGAATGATATCGAGCAGCTGCTCCGGGAGAACAGGGAGACCTTTGACCCAAGGAAGGTGCGTACCGGAAGCTCCTGGTCGGCACTGCTGACAAAAGACACTCTCAGCAGGGCTGATTATTTCATTTACCAGCATGACCCAGAAGGTATCATACCTCTTCTCGCTGAAGGATACACTGGCCATCTACAGACATGATGCTGAGATAAAGCGGATGCTGAGGTACTCCTCCGGCACGATCAACACATCACTCTGGGACGCGGCCGTTGAAAATAACCTTAATCCGAACATCTCAGCCGAGTTGTCGGAGATATATGCATGGACCATTGACTTCTTCGGACTACAGAAGGGCGACAGGTTCAAGGTGATCTATGAGGAGGAGTTCATCGGGGAAGAGTCGGTGGGCATCAGGAGGATTCATGCCGCTCTCTTCGAGCATGCCGGCAATCCCATCTATGCTATCCCATTCATCCAGGACAGTACTATGTCATTCTATGACACCACCGGGGCCAGCCTGAGGAAGGCATTCCTGAAGGCGCCGCTGCGTTATTCGCGTATCAGTTCCCGCTTTTCGGGAGGCAGGCTTCATCCGATACTCAAGATCGTCCGTCCTCACCACGGCATTGACTATGCAGCCCCTATAGGAACTCCTGTTGTATCCATAGGTGACGGCAGGGTCACCAGCACTGCTTATGAGGGAGGTGCAGGAAGGATGGTGCGCATAACACACAACAGCGTATATTCTACCGCTTATCTCCACCTGTCTCGCTACGGTCCGGGCATAGCACCCGGAGTATATGTCAAACAAGGGCAGGTGATAGGTTATGTCGGCAGCTCCGGTCTCTCTACAGGGCCGCATCTCGACTTCCGGTTCTACCGGAACGGTTCTGCCATCGATCCTCTCAAGGTTGAGGCACCGCCGGTGAACCCGGTAGCGCCTGAGGCTCTGGAGGAGTTCAGAAAGGTGGCAGAGGGATACATTAATCTGCTTTCAACAATCAATTATTGAAATGTGCGATGTGCGTCCCGACACTGCGTGTGCGGGATTGATCCTGCCTCTTCGTTGCAGGCTCAAATTTTCGATTTTAAACTGAGGACCTGACGACTCCACTACGCAAGCCCGTCGATAAGCCGGCTGATGATCTCCGGATAGTGACGGTATTCCAGCTCATGAACCCTGGCAGCCAGGCTGTTGACATCATCACCCGGAAGCACCGGACACCGTGCCTGGAAGATGATGTCTCCCGCATCATAATGCTCATTCACGTAATGGATGGTGATCCCGCTCTCACTGCGGCCGGCATCAAGCACAGCCCTGTGCACCCTGTCGCCGTACATCCCCTTACCTCCGAAATCCGGCAGCAGGGCCGGATGAATATTGACTATCCGTCCTCTGAAAGCCATTGTCACACCTTCCGGCACAAACCACAGGAACCCCGCCAGCACCAGCAGGTCAGTCATATTCCTCTGAAGCATCATCAACACCTCCCCTGTCTCATAAAACTGGGTGCGGTCGAAAAAAAATGAGCCGACCCCAAGTGCCGCAGCCCTTTCCAAAACCTTGGCCTGAGGCTTGTTTGACAAAACAAGGGTTACTTTCGCTTTTTTATCGGTCGAAAAGTATCTTATTATGTTTTCCGCGTTCGTCCCGGCTCCTGAGGCAAGAATGGATATATACTTCATTTTCTGATACTTAAACCACTCATCCACACCGGGCCCCGGTGTTGGAGAAAGAGTCTTAAAAGACTGATTTGCTTTTATTTATACTCGCAGGGATATAAATTTACGGTAAATTGTTTGAAAAATATGGTACAAATATATTTCTTTGCGTAGTTTTTAAAACGAGTATTAACATAAATCTGATTGGTATGTCTGACATTTCTACAAGAGTAAAGAAGATCATCGTTGAGAAGCTTGGCGTTGATGAGGCTGAGGTTACCCCCGAAGCACATTTCACCAATGACCTTGGTGCTGATTCTCTTGACACTGTTGAGCTGATCATGGAATTCGAGAAGGAATTCAATATCGGAATTCCTGATGATCAGGCAGAAAGCATAAGCACAGTAGGCGAAGCCATTAAGTATATTGAGGAAAACGCAAAGTAGTTTTCGCCGATAACCTGATATGAGGCGTGTAGTAGTTACCGGAATGGGGGCACTAACCCCTATCGGCAACAATCTGCAGGATTACTGGAAAGGTCTTGTTGATGGTGTCAGCGGGGCAGGGCTTATAACCCATTTTGATACCACGAAGTTCAAGACCAAGTTTGCCTGTGAGATCAAGAACTATGATCCTGCCAACTATTTTGACAGGAAAGAGTCGCGTAAAATGGACCGTTATACTCAGTACGCACATATTGCGGCTGATGAAGCGGTAAAAGACGCAGGGCTTGATCCGGAGGCGACAGACAAGGACCTTTCCGGTGTCATATGGGCCTCAGGTATAGGCGGGATAGAGACTATCCTGGAAGAGGTTAAAGGGTTTGTATTGGGCGACGGGACTCCCCGTTTCAGCCCTTTCTTTATTCCCAAGATGATCAGCGACATTGCTGCCGGGATGCTTTCAATCAAGTACGGCTTCCGCGGCCCTAATTTCGCAACGGTCTCTGCATGTTCCTCATCGACCAATGCAATTATTGATGCTTATTATTACATCCTTCTTGGCAAGGCTGACCTTTTCATTTGCGGAGGGTCGGAAGCATCAATAAATCCCCCCGGCATCGGCGGCTTCAATTCCATGCAGGCCATGTCAACCAACAATGAGGAGTATGCCACCGCCTCGCGTCCTTTTGATGTCACCCGCGACGGGTTTGTCATAGGCGAGGGTGCCGGCGCACTCATACTGGAGGAGCTGGGTCATGCCAGGGCCCGGGGAGCAAAGATCTATGGGGAAATCGTAGGTACAGGCCTCACTGCTGACGCCTATCATATCACGGCACCCCACCCCGACGGAATAGGAGCCATCAACGTGATGAAACAGGCTATTACCGAGGCCGGACTGACACCCGCCGATGTTGACTACATCAATGTTCACGGAACTGCCACCCCGTTAGGCGATATAGCAGAGACAAAGGCTATCCTGTCACTCTTCGGCGATCATGCCTACAAGCTCAATATCAGCGCCACAAAGTCGATGACAGGTCACCTTCTCGGAGCCGCCGGAGCTGTGGAAGCTATTGCAACCGTTATGGCTGTGGTGCATGATACAGTGACGCCAACAATCAACTTCAGGAACCCTGACCCTGCCATTGATCCCAATCTCAACCTTACCCTGAACAAGACACAATACAGGCCTGTAAGGGTTGCTCTGACCAACAACTTCGGGTTCGGAGGGCACAATGCCTCAGTATTGATCAGGAAATTCGAAGAATAGTGTTCCTGCTCAACAGGAAAAAGAATAATACACTCATACACAACAGGCGGGAGTTTCGCTCCCGCCTTAAACGTCTTCTGGGGTTCCGTCCGGTGAACCTGAGGCTCTACGAAAAAGCCTTCATTCACCGTTCGGCATCATATACCCTTCCTGACGGGACAAAAATCAATAACGAACGGCTCGAATATCTTGGTGACGCCATCATAGACAGCATCCTGTCAGATTATCTTTTCCACCAGTACCCCGAAGCTTCCGAGGGCTTCCTGACAAAGGTCAGGGCACGCATAGTCAACAGGGAGACGCTGAACCAACTGGGCCTGTCCATGGGACTTGATAAGCTGATAGTATCCAATCTGTCGGCATCAGATTCGCCACGTAACCTGTACGGCAACGCCATGGAGGCACTGGCAGGGGCTCTCTTCATCGACAAGGGATATGAACGCACCCGCCACTTTTTCATTGAAAGAGGACTGAAAAAACACCTCGATCTTGAATCCGTGCTGACAGCCGAGACTGATTACAAGAGCCTCATAATGGAACTTTGCCAGAAAAACAGACAAAAGATTAACTTCACATCACAGGAAAAGGGAGGCAGCAACGGCGTACACCCCCATTTTACAATTACCCTTGAGATCAACAATGAGGTTGTTGCGCAGGGCGAAGGTGCCACAAAGAAAGAGGCTGAACAGGAGGCTTCAATGATAGCCTGGAACAAGGTCCGCAAGATAAAAAAATGAGCAACGGAGGAAAAATAACCCGGCATACCATACCAGGTGAGGAGACAGAGGAATTTCTCTTCCTTGGCGTTGTCTCTGCCGAACCTGATTACCGTCTTTCGGTCCTGATCAACAGACACCTCGGCACTGACCTCCGCAAGTGCGATGATGAAATTACAGTTCAGACTGATTCCGCAACACCCTCCTTCTCGAGGTTCACTACCGTTCCGCCTGAATTATCACTGGTCTCAAACCGCAGTGAAGGATACATACTGTTGCGTAAATTGAAAAACATCGATTTCTTCCTCCTTTTCTGCAGACAAACAGAAAGGCAAAAGACGGAAGAACTTGCTGCAACCCTGAGAGAGATTCCTGAAATCACTGCCGTGTTTGTGCTTGACAGCAGGAAGATCACCGACAGGAACCTTCTCCTGCTGTCACTTTAGAGAAAACCCACCAACAGAAACCTTCTCCTGCTGTCACTTTAGAGAAAACCCACCTACAGAAACCTTCTCCTGCCGGCACTGTAAAAGAGAAAGAGGAGACAATCTCTTGCCTCCTCTTCAGTGTTAACCCTAAAACTAACCTAACCTATGAAAAAAACTCCAATTACGTTATCACAATTTTCGTGCCATAACTGATGCAAATATCAGAAATATTTCCGGGCCTATCTCTTAAGGATATGTTAATTTATTGATATTTAACATTTTTTTAATTTCTTTTAACCCTCATTTCTCCTGAATTTTTGTTAAAATAAGTTAATCCTATATATTAAGGACTTTACGGAGTACTTTTGTTAAAATATGAAGCGTGCGTACATAGTTCTGCTGGCCGTTTTTTTCTTCCTGGCCATCTCAGCGCTGGTGATCATCCAGGTCAGGTGGATCAACAACGTTGTCAGAGCCGAGGACCAACAGTTCAGGTTCAGGGTCAACGAAGCGCTGAAGGAGGTTGTCTCAGAGCTTGAGAGGGTCGAGACCTACAACCGCATCATCGGGGAGATCAATCCTCAGCCTGGCATCACAGCCCCTGTTGATCAGCCGGGTGATGCCTCCCCGCAGTCGGCCGAATCAAGGCTTCTTGAGAAATATGGCTTCGAGCCAAATGTCAGGTCAGTCATAATCAACAGGGCCGGGCGCACATACCTGATCAATTCCGGTAACCTCGAGCCGCAAACCTATTTTGAGAACACGGAGCCTGAGGAGCAGAGCCTCACCGCCGGTGCAACACGACGCATGACCAACAAAATAGTCTCCATTGAAAATATCGTAAGCCGCATCCTGCATGAGACTCCTCCGCTGAGAGACCGTTTTTCCCCGGATGAGATCAACTCCATGATAAGAAAGTCACTCGATGCTGTTGGCATCCATCTTAATTACGAGTGTGCAGTGCGCGGTGACTATGGCGGCATTATATACCGTACACCGGATTACAGCGAGAGCTCCGGGGCAAACAAATACCTGCGGCAGCTTTTTCCCAATGACCCGGTGCCCGGAAACAATATCCTCTCAATCTATTTCCCCGAAGAAGAGAAGTATAAGTCCAGCCAGATAGCCTTCATGGCCAGCTCTTCAATGCTGATCGTGCTTCTTCTGATAATTCTCTCAACAGGCACATTCATCGTCATCTTCCGCCAGAAGAGATTCTCAGAGATAAGGAGTGACTTCATCAATAACATGACGCATGAACTGAAGACACCCATTGCCACAATATCACTTGCCTCGCAGATGCTTGCAGATGAGACCATCCCCGCTGGATCACGCAATACTCAGGGCCTCGCCACCGTAATCAGCGAGGAGAGCACAAGGCTGAAGGTACTTGTTGATAAGGTTTTACATACAGCTATCTTCGAGAAAGCCAAGATTGAGCTTGATAAACAGAAGACTGACATCCATGCCATAATTCTCAGGGCTGTTGAGGCTTTCAAACTCCAGGTCAATGGCCGCGGAGGGATCATATCAACCTTCCTCGATGCTCCCGACTCAATAGTTACGGTCGACGAACCTAACTTCTTCAATGTGCTCCTTAACCTCATTGACAACGCTCTGAAATATACCACCCGCACTCCTGAGATCACTGTGACCACTGCAGCCTATCACAAGGGAGTTGTAATCACCGTCTCAGATAACGGCATGGGAATACCCAGGGAACATCTGGGCCATATTTTTGAGAAATTTTACAGAGTGCCGGCGGGAAATACTCACAATATAAAAGGATTCGGCCTCGGGCTGAGCTATGTGAAAAAGATTGTTGAGGAGCATCACGGTACCGTCAGGGCGGAGAGCCATGCCGGCAAGGGCACAAGGATTATCATTCACCTTCCAAAAGTACAGCCAAAATGAAACTTGCATGAGCAATATCTCAAAAAAAGACTTGAATATTAAATTTCAAGCGGGTTTCATTCGAACAATGAAATTAATATTTGTAGACAAATGAAAAAAGTAAGCATCCTGCTCGCAGAGGATGACCCCAACCTGGGTCTGCTATTAAAAAATTACCTCACAGCCAAGGAGTACGAAGTAACCCTGGTCACTGACGGAGCGCAGGCCATGAAGGGTTTCAGGAAAGAAAAATTCCACCTCTGCCTGCTTGACGTGATGATGCCTGAAATTGACGGCTTCACCCTGGCAAGGGAGATCAGGGCCATTGACCCGCATATTCCCGTCATTTTCCTGACGGCAAAAAACCTTAAGGAAGATATCATTGAAGGCTTTAAATCCGGGGCCGACGATTATCTCACCAAGCCCTTCTCAATGGAGGAGCTGATCTACCGTATAGAGGCGATACTCAGGAGGTCATCCAAGCAAACCACCGACGCTCCGGCAGAGAAGTATAAAATAGGCAAATTTACCTTTGATGTGACGAAGCAGCTCCTCAACTACGAGGATCAGTCACGCAAGCTCACCACCAAGGAATCAGAACTTCTTGAGCTGCTCTGCCGTCACCGCAATGAGGTGCTTGAACGCAATTTTGCCCTCAAGTCGATATGGATAGATGATAACTACTTCAATGCGAGGAGCATGGACGTCTACATAACAAAACTCCGCAAGTACCTGAGCGGTGATGAGAAGGTAGAGATCCTCAATATCCACGGGAAGGGATACAAGCTTTTATGCTGAAAAATATACCCCGCCCGGAAAATTCCGCGCGGGGTATGAGTTCAGGTTAGTTTCAGGGTCTTATGATCAGTATCAATTCTTCCCGTCAAGGCCCAATGAAGCGCTAAGTTATAGTATTTTTCTTATCTCCAACACTCCGGCCCTTTTTTTTAACGTTAGTCGAGCTTCAGCACCGCCAGGAACGCCTGCTGCGGCACCTCCACGTTGCCTATCTGACGCATTCTCTTCTTGCCCTTCTTCTGTTTCTCAAGCAGTTTTCTCTTTCGCGTGATATCTCCGCCGTAGCATTTGGCGGTGACATCCTTGCGCACAGCCTTTACTGTCTCACGGGCGATGATCTTTGCCCCAATGGCTGCCTGTATGGCAATGTCAAACTGCTGCCTCGGAATCAGCTCACGCAGCTTCTCGCACATCCTGCGGCCAAAGTCATAGGCATGGCCCCGGTGAATGAGCGTTGAGAGAGCATCAACCATCTCGCCGTTGAGGAGTATGTCAAGCCTGACAAGGTCGGCTTTCTTATATTCAGTAATGTGATAGTCAAAAGAGGCATATCCCTTTGAAATGCTCTTCAGCTTGTCATAGAAGTCAAAGACGATCTCTGCCAGGGGCATGTCGAAAGTCACCTCCACCCTGTCACTTGTGAGGTAGACCTGGTTCTTCATAGTGCCCCGCTTGTCTATGCAGAGCTTGAGTATCGGGCCGAGGTACTCCGATTTGGAAATAATCTGCGCGTAGATATACGGCTCTTCTATCTCATCAATGGTTGTGGAGGGAGGCATCCCCGAAGGGTTATGGACGTCAATCACATCGCCTTTGGTGGTAAGGACCCGGAATGAGACGTTGGGCACCGTGGTTATGACATCCATATCGAACTCCCTGTCAAGGCGCTCCTGGATGATCTCCATGTGAAGCAGCCCGAGGAAGCCGCACCTGAAACCAAAACCGAGGGCGGCAGATGATTCCGGTATAAACGTCAGGGAGGCATCATTGAGTTGCAGCTTCTCTATTGACGCCCGAAGATCCTCGTAGTCATCGGCATCAACGGGATAGATCCCCGCAAAGACCATCGGCTTCACGTCGGCAAATCCTGATATGGCTATCTCGCACGGACGGGCTACATGGGTGATGGTGTCACCCACCTTAACCTCGCTGGAATTCTTGATGCCGGAAATGATGTACCCGACATCGCCGGCGCTCAGGACAGTGCGGGGCTCACGCTTGATCTTCAGAACGCCGATTTCGTCGGCATCATATTCGCTGCCGGTATTGACAAATTTCACCATGTCATGGGTTCTGACAGTGCCGTTGGAAATCTTGAAGTAGGCTATAATACCCCTGAATGAGTTGAATACCGAGTCAAAGATCAGGGCCTGCAGCGGGGCATCAGGGTCTCCCTTCGGAGGAGGTATCTTTGAGATAATCTCATCCATGATCCTGTCAATGCCCATCCCTGTGCGGGCACTTGCCTCAATGATATCATCACGGCTGCATCCGATAAGGTCCACTATCTGGTCCTTCACCTCCTCAGGCATAGCGCTCAGCGAATCCATCTTGTTCAGCACCGGTATTATCTCAAGGCCGTGCTCTATGGCCATGTAAAGGTTGGAAATGGTCTGCGCCTGAATGCCCTGGGTAGCATCTACGACAAGCAGCGCCCCCTCACAGGCGGCGATGGAGCGTGACACCTCATAGGAGAAATCGACATGTCCGGGTGTATCAATGAGGTTGAGATAGTATTTTTTGCCCTCATGCTCATAATCCATCTGAATGGCATGACTCTTAATGGTGATGCCCCTCTCCCGCTCAAGGTCCATGTCATCGAGAACCTGGTTCTGAAACTCCCGCGCATCAACGGTATTGGTCATCTCAAGAAGCCTGTCGGCAAGCGTGCTCTTGCCGTGGTCTATGTGTGCTATGATACAGAAATTTCGTATGTTGTCCATCAGTGGGGACCGGTTCAATTCAGCTGCAAATATATACAATTTGACCCTTTCTTTTTTGCTGTTATTTTACCGGGGCCACTCTGCCTCATTTAAGATGGAATAGCAGATTTGCCAAAGGTGAATCAATGATATCCCTGGCAATGTTCCTTGTGGTGCTCAGGAAGAAAAGGAAACAGGGTCAGTAGCTCTCCCCGGCCGGATGAACTCCTGCCTGGATACGGTCTGTCACAGGCACGTCACATTGCAGCTTATCCATCTCCCGGCGGAAGAAGATAAACGAGACGACGGCTGACACAAGGTCCGAAATCGGATTGGCAATCCAGACTCCTGCCACTCCCCAGAAGTGTGGAAGAATAAGAATCAGGGGCAGCAGAACGATCATCTGTCTGAGCAATGAGAGGAATGTCGCCAGCTTCGCCTTGCCGATAGCCTGAAAGTAGCTTGAGGCTATTATCTGGAAGCCGACCACAGGCAGCACTGCCGTATATATGCGAAGCCCCAGCACTCCGGCTGCCCGAAGTTCCATGTTGTCAGAGTTGAACATGCTTATTACCACACCGGGCATCAGCATGCATACCAGCCATCCTGCCGTTGCCACCAGGGTTGCATATTTTATGGCCTTCAGTACTGCCTCCTTAACACGGCAATAGAGCCCTGCTCCGTAGTTGAATCCAATGATGGGCTGGGTAGCCATGTTTATCGATATAATGGTAATAACCAGCATCATGGTGGCGCTGTTGACAATACCCAGGGCGCCAACGGATATATCACCTCCGTATTTGATGAACTGGGTGTTCATTACGGCCATAATAACGCTGGCAGCCATGTTCATGGCAAACGGCGCAAAGCCAATGGAGACGATATACTTTATAATATACAGGTCGGGGTAAAAATTCGCCATTGAGAGCCTGGTAACGCTTCTGGTGCTGCGGAAGTGCGACAGTACCCATACCATCAGTACGAACTGCGATATGATGGTTGCAAGTGCGGCACCCTTCACACCCATGTCGAGGCCGAATATGAAAATAGGGTCAAGGACAATATTCAATCCGGCGCTGATGAACATGGAATACATGGCGATGCGGGGGTTCCCTTCCGCCCTGATGATGTTGTTCAGGGCGTATCCTGTTATGGCAAATGGTACTCCTGCAAGTATGATATCGAAATAGTCCGAGGCATACTTCAGCGTTTCCGGGCCGGCACCAAAGATCAGCAACACCTTGTCTTTCACAATAAAACCGGTGATCATAAGGACCATTCCCGTGGTAACTGCAAGGAACAGTGCATTGCCAAGTATCTTGTTTGCCCTGCCGTAATCCTTCTCACCAAGGCTCAGTGAGATGCGCACCCCGGATCCGATGCCGACCAGCATTCCGAAGGCCATCATGATGATCATAAGGGGAAAGATCACACTCAGTCCGGATAGTGCGAGTGCATCAACCCCCTGACCTATATAGATGCGGTCAACGATGTTATAGAGGGCGCTTGCCATCATGCTGGCAAAGGCGGGAAGGAAGTACTTCCACATCAGCTTCCCTATCTTCTCGTGCTCAAGGTCGTGTACCTGCCTCGGATCAGCCATATATTCAATCGATGCCGCAAAGATGATATGAATTATTGAGTTTTCAATAATTCAAGTGAAAGTCAGCAGTCCACAGTCGGGCAGAGTCTGTATTCATTGATGAGGACTGAAGACTGAGAATTGCCGATTGCTGACTCAAAAAAAGCTGCTCCGGGAATCGGAGCAGCTTTTTTTTTAAATCAATTAGCAATTACATCATGCCAGGCATTCCGCCGCCACCCATTCCCGGGTTCGGCATCGGGTTTTCTTCCTTCTCTTCAACAACCACTGCTTCGGTGGTCAGGAGCATGCCTGCTACGGAAGCGGCGTTCTCGAGGGCTATCCTTGCAACCTTGGCAGGATCGATGACACCTGACTTCAGGAGATGCTCAAACTTATCAGTCTGGGCATTGTAGCCAAAGTCACCCTTGCCTTCGCGCACTTTCTGCACTATTACGGCGCCTTCCAGTCCTGCGTTTATAACTATCTGACGAAGTGGCTCTTCTATGGCTCTCTTCACTATCTCAATACCCGTGTTCTGGTCGTCGTTATCGCCTCTGAGCTTGTCAAGCAGGGGAATTGCCCTGATGTAAGCCACACCGCCGCCGGGGATGATACCCTCTTCAATTGCAGCACGTGTTGCATGGAGAGCGTCATCAACGCGGTCTTTCTTCTCCTTCATCTCAACCTCTGATGCAGCACCGATATAGAGGACTGCCACACCGCCTGCCAGCTTGGCAAGCCTCTCCTGGAGTTTCTCCCTGTCGTAATCTGAGGTGGTGGTTGATATCTGCTGCTTTATCTGGCTGACACGGGCCTGGATCATTGACTTTTCACCTGCGCCGTTGACAATGGTGGTGTTCTCCTTGTTGACGGTCACTTTGTCAGCTAAGCCAAGATCGGCCATGGTTGCATTCTCGAGCTTCATGCCCCTCTCCTCGGAGATTACGGTTCCGCCTGTCAGAATGGCTATGTCTTCAAGCATCTCCTTACTCCTGTCACCAAATCCCGGAGCTTTAACAGCACATACTTTCAGTGAGCCTCGCAGACGGTTTACAACGAGGGTGGCGAGAGCTTCACCTTCAACATCTTCTGCAATAATCATAAGACCGCGGCCGCTGCGGGCTGTCTCTTCCAGAATAGGAAGAATATCCTTCATTGTTGAGATCTTCTTGTCATGGATAAGGATGTAGGGATTTTCGAGCTCCGCTTCCATTTTGTCAGGATTGGTGACAAAATATGCGGAGATATACCCGCGGTCGAACTGCATTCCTTCAACAACTTCAACCTTTGTCTCTGTGCCTTTTGCTTCTTCAACCGTGATGACGCCTTCCTTCTTCACCTTGTCCATCGCCGTGGCAATGAGCTTACCTATTTCTTCATCGTTGTTGGCAGAGATGCGGGCAACCTGCTCAATCTTCTTCAGGTCGTCACCAACGCTCTGCGACTGGCTCTTCAGGCTTTCAACAACCTTTGCAACTGCCTTGTCTATTCCTCTCTTAAGATCCATCGGGTTTGCACCGGCAGTAACGTTTTTTAGTCCTACATTGATGATGACTGTGCAAGAACAGTTGCTGTAGTAGTACCGTCACCTGCAATGTCACCGGTCTTGGATGCAACCTCTTTTACCATTTGTGCGCCCATATTCTGATAAGGATCAGAGAGTTCAATATCCTTTGCAACTGTCACACCATCCTTTGTGATCTGTGGTGCACCGAATTTTTTTTCAAGAACCACATTGCGTCCCTTCGGACCCAGGGTTACCTTTACTGCATCAGCAAGACTGGTCAACACCTTCCTTAAGAAGGTCGCGTGCATCGATGTTGAATTTAATCTCTTTTGCCATATCTATTCTTATTTAATGTTATTGCGAAAAATTAAGCTATAAAAAGAACATCTGACTGTGAAAGAAGAAGATAATCTTCACCATCAATTGTCAAGTTCCTGACCGGAGTATTTTCCGTAAAGAACAACATCGCCCTTTTTGAGTTCCATCTCTTCATCTTTCTTTGCAGCTCCGACAAGAATAACTTTGCCCTGACGAGGTTTTTCCTTTGCAGAATCAGGGATGATTATTCCGCTGGCAGTTTTTTCTTCAGCCTCATTAGGTCTTGATAAGAACCTTACCTGCTAAAATTTTTCCTTTGAATTGTGCCATTTTATTAGTTTTAAAGTTAAACATCATTTTTCCTGCTATTATGCATATTCCATGCCAATCTGAAAAAATGCCATATTGCTTTATTTATGGTCATTTAGAGCTTGACAGCTGTCAGTTCATGACAAACTGACACTTTAATAATCTGTAAACTACTAAATGTCATCATATTACTGGTAGAATAAAAAAAGTGCCAGCATGTGACAGCTGACGCTTTGGCTGAATTTCGATTTGGGATTGTAAAACTGGTGTCCTGGCAGCGTGGGGATGGCGTTGGGGAACAGCTGTTGGCAATGTTGGAATCGCATTGGGTCGACTGCATCTTGATCTGCGACTCGATTCCTTGACCGGCCTGAAGTCGCTGCCGGGGTATTGTGGCTGTAGCTGACCACACAAAGGATAAGTATTGCAACCTGCGAGAGTCCAGGTCGATTTCTCCAGGAAATCAGCAGTCTTACGGATACCCATCGACTGACCTGTTGAGGTAAAATTTGCAGCCAATCCGCCACCTTTTGAGTTCTGAACAAGCACTATCATGATACCTGGAGAATGCATGCAAGAATTACTAAGGATTGAAACAAAAATATAGATTCCCATCTCTTTACTTTTTATAAATACTCTTTATCTTTTCAATTCGAGCCGCAAAGTAACACTTTTTTCCGGAAACTTGCAAAGCTAATTTTTCATAAATATCAATTGCCCTGGTGTAATATCCCTGCGTGACGTAAATCTTTGCCAGCGTTTCCGTTATGAATTTGCCCGGTTCATCGGAGCCCTGTTCCGTGATATCCCGCACCGGCTGATACTCCTTTGGTGACATCCTCTCGATGGTCGGGCTGACCATGATGAACCGGTCGATAAGGTCTGCCGGTGACAGTTTTTCCTCCGGCGCCTCAACCTCTGCGACGGTGTCGGGGATCAGTTCAAGCAGCTCAGCAGGTTCGGGTGACGGTACATATTCAGGCGCCGGGTCAACTGCAGCCACCATTTCATCAACGAGTCCCGGTTTTTGTTCCTCAACGGTCACCTGCCGGTATGACTCCAGCTCCTTCAGCCGCGCCTCTATCTCGGCAACAAGTTCCTCCCTGGTGCGAAGTCCGGTACTTGCCTCTGCCTCTGCTTCATGTAATTCCGGTCCGGGCAACTCCTCAGCCTGACCCGCATCCCTGACTTCCTTCTCCTCCGGCATCAAGACTACCTCATCTTCCGCAGGAATCTCCACAGTGTCCCGGATCTCATCAGGTTCATCCTGGACCACCTCGACAACGGGGGAAACCACTTCTTCCTCCGGGGCACTAACTTCTGCCACCGGCGCGGCCAACTCTTCCCTGGCAGGATTCTCCGGCACCGGAGCGGTTTCAGCCGGCGATAAGAAAAGATAGTGATACAGTACCTCCCTGTCACTCACCGAGAGAGCCGATGCCTTAAGCTGCGAATTAAACCTTATATCTGAATTTGCCCTGAGCCCCTTGAGCAATACCAGGTGAGCAGAATGGAACCAGGGGAATAAGGCAGTCAGCTCGCGCAACCCCTCAAGATCACCGGGGCCGGGAAGGTCAATTCCGGCAACAAACCGGTTGAATTCATTCCTGTTCATGAGTAACTCTTACCAGTTGACAAAAGCCCTGTTAAAAACATCCTCAATAAGCATCTTCACGATCTCCTCCGTCAGGCTCGCCTCCACAGCGCTGAGATCGAGCGCACTGTTATAGTCCTGGTATCTTGTGAACGACTGATCAAAACTGTTTTCCTCATTGAAAATGTTCACGTATTTAACCCTGACGGTGATGGAGAACCGGTTCATGGCGGCCTGCTCATCACCGCTGACAGTCAGTGGTTGTGTCTTGTAGTCGGTTATGTCTCCCTCGAAGCCCAGATCTCCTCCGGAAGAAACAATGTTAAGGTTGGTCTGTGCCCTGCAGATATCTATCTAGCGCGTCGGTCACCGCCTGGGTCAGTCCGGGCTGCACAAGGCTGGCCCTGTTCTGGAAGGTAGCCACACTTATTGTCTTGGCCTCAATGGAAATGGAGGCCCCGGTAAAGGAGTACTTCATCTTTACTCCGCAACCCCCTGCCATGAGAAGCAACGCCAGTGGCAACACTATCCGCAACATTTTATCCATCAAGACCGTATTCCTTAATTTTCCTGTAGAGTGTCCTCTCCGAGATACCAAGCTCGGCTGCAGCAAGCTTTCTTTTCCCGTTGTTTTTGTCGAGCGCCTTTTTGATAAGCTCCTTTTCGCGGTCGGTGAGAGACAGCGAT
>CAVOLF010000007.1:0-199936 GCA_963696805.1 uncultured Rikenellaceae bacterium | reverse complement strand
CACAGAGAACGACATCATAAGAACCCTGTGTAAAGAGCTTATTTTCCTGACACTCGTCCTCCTCCGCAAGATCGACCTCATATTTTTCGTATTCAAGTACATCCTTCAGGGTGTTCCTGATGGACTTCTCATCATCGATGACCAGTATCTTCGGCATGCCAGGTTCTGTTTATCCTTTATATGTCAGCCACTTCCACAGTTCCTTGTAGGAGCTCTTCTTCCCGTACATGAGAATGCCGGTCCGGTAAATCTTCGCTGCCATCCAGACTGCCCCTATGATCGTCAGCAGCATCAGGCCCATCGACAGCGCTATCTCCCAGGCAGGTACGTCAAAGGGAATGCGGGCCACCATCACAATGGGAGAGGTGAGCGGTATCATTGAGAACCAGAATGAGAGTGAGCTCTCGGGGTTTGCATTGTGCCCATGGCGACGATCAGGCCGAGTATTATCGGTATGGTGACCGGCAGCATGAACTGCTGAGTCTCCGTTTCGTTGTCAACGGCCGATCCGATAGCCGCAAAGAGCGAGGCATAGAGCAGGTATCCGGTGATGAAATAGAAGATGAAACTGAAAATGATCAGCCCCCATGGCTGGTTCAGCGCACCGGCAAACATCGACTGGAACTCGGTGAGCTGTTCCGCTGATATGGTTGTGGCTGCGGTCGCCTGCCACCGACTGGTCAGCCTCGGCAAGACTCTGCGGGAGCTGCTGTATCTGTTCCATCGTACCTTCCGGAAGCACGTTTGCCTTGACAATCATCACTATGGCGAGGGTGAGGATAATCCAGAGGCCGAACTGCGTGAGGCCGACGAGGGCCACGCCGATGATCTTGCCAAGCATCAGCTGTACGGGCTTGACAGATGATATGATAACCTCCACGATGCGGCTGGTCTTCTCCTCTATCACACCGCGCATGACCATCGATCCGAACATGAAAACAAGCATATACATCAGGAACCCGCTTATGTAAGCCAGTGCCATCGATATGCCGGTGCTGGTCTGCGTCACTCCGCCCGATTCATCGATCTTAATGGTCTGGACTTTGACGCTGGTGTTAATGGTCTTGAGTATCTCATCAAGGTTTTCGATGTTGTATGCCAGGAGTTTCTGTTTCTCTATCTCCTTCTCGAGTGATCCGGAGATATGGTCAAGAAGGCCCATTGGAGGCTGTTTTCTGGGATATCAGCTGAATGGCGTTGGGTGTGGTGATGATCTGGGGAGAGATGTAGAGAACGCCGTAATAGCCCAGGTCAGAGAAATTATTCTTTATGTCATCCAGTCTTACTCCCGTAAGGTATTCGAAATCAGTGTCCTTTGTGTCAGGAATGACATCTGTGAAGAGATCGGAGCCGTCTTCGATGACGGCAATCTTCTTGAAATCCTTGTCATCGCTTGACATGACCAATGCCGGAATGACGAAGATAAGGGCAAAGAGGAAAGGTGTCAGCAGGGTCATTATGATGAATGACTTCTTGCGTACCCGGGTAATGTACTCCCTGCGGATTATTAAGGATATTTTGTTCATGGCTCAGTTTGTTGCAGCTTCCTTGTTTTTAGCTTCCACTACCCTGATGAATATTTCATTCATGGAGGGGAGGGCCGGATTAAATGACACCACCTTGCCTGCCGATGTCATTGCCCGTATAATTTCGTTTGTGTCGCCTGTCTCTGCGGCCCTGATTCGCACCGCGCTTTTCCCTCCCTCAAAGGCGGAGCTGAGAATTGAGAAATGACCGTTGCCTGAGGGTGTCACGTTACCGTCGAAGACAATGTCATATTCACTTGCCGCCCAGTCACGGCGTATTTTTTCAACGCTCCCCTCGAGTATCGTATGGGCTTTGTTAATCAGGGTAATATTGTCGCACAACTCTTCCACCGAGCTCATGTTATGAGTTGAGAAGATGATTGTTGCCCCCCTTTCCCTGAGGAAGAGGATCTCATCCTTTATCTGCTTGACGTTGATCGGATCAAACCCGGTAAAAGGTTCATCGAAGATCAGCAGCTTCGGCTCATGCAGCACCGTGGTCACGAACTGCACCTTTTGCTGCATTCCTTTTGACAGCTCCTCAACCTTCTTGTCCCACCATCCGGTTATCTCCAGTTTTTTGAACCAGTATTTCAGGCGGCGCATGGCTTCAGAGTGGCTGAGGCCTTTAAGCTGGGCCAGGTAGAGGGACTGTTCTCCAACCTTCATTTTCTTGTAGAGACCACGCTCTTCAGGCAGGTATCCGATGTTGTGCACATCTTCAGGCTTTACCGGGCGCCCGTTGAGGAGGATTGCACCGCTGTCGGGAGCCGTGATCTGGTTGATGATCCTTATCAGGGTTGTTTTGCCTGCGCCGTTGGGTCCGAGCAGGCCATAAATGCTCTGCTCCGGAACGCTTATGCTGACCCCTTCAAGCGCAGTCTGGGTCCTGAAGCGTTTGGTCACATTTTGTGCTTCGAATAATATCATTTTCTTTCCACAATTAAATCGGTAGTCCGGGAAATTCAAAGATATAAAAAAGGTTGATACGCGCCTCGGGTAGCGGATCAACCTTTATCTGCAGTATTAAAGTCTTTATGAAAAGTAATTCTTGACCCTGTCGAAGAAGCCCTTGTCATCAGCATCGGGCATGGGGGTGAAAGTGGGGGAGGTGCGGTACTGCTCTATGCTCTTCATCTCCTCCTTCGTGAGGTTCCTGGGAATCCATACGTTTACATTGACGAGCAGGTCACCCTTGCCATACCCGTTTACGTCGGGCAGCCCCTTTCCCCGGAGCCGGAGGATCTTGCCGCCCTGTGTCCCGGGGTCGATCTTAATTCTCACTTTGCCGTCGATGGTAGGTACCTCCACGTTGGCGCCCAGGATGGCGTCGGGGATGCTTATGAAGAGGTTATAGATCAGGTCATTGCCCTCGCGCACCAGTTCGTCGTGGGGCTCCTCATCTATCACCACAATAAGGTCTCCGTTGATGCCGCCGCGACGTGCGGCGTTACCCTTGCCCGTCACGGAAAGCTGCATGCCGGGAGCCAGTCCTGCAGGTATAGAGAGCGGTATCACCTCTTCTGCCTGCGTTATCCCTTCGCCATAGCACTTATGGCATTTTTTTGTTATCACCTTGCCTTCGCCGCCGCACACATTGCAGGCAGCGGTGGTCTGCATCTGCCCGAGGATGGTGTTCATCACCCTGGTGGTATGACCGGTGCCCTTGCATGCCGTACATGTTGTCACGTCACTTTCAGACGCGGCGCCGCTGCCGTGACAGGTGTTGCAGGTGACATATTTGGTGACTCTGATTTTTTTCTCGGCTCCGTGTGCAAACTCCTCAAGGGTGAGCTTTACCTTCAACCTCAGGTTGGTCCCCCTGTTGACGCTGCGTGACCGCCCTCCGCCTCTGCGAGATCCGAAGGCACCACCGAAGGCATCACCGAAGATATCACCGAATGATGAGAAGATGTCTTCCATGGTCATGCCGCCGCCAAAGCCGCCGCCCATGTTGTTACCCATGCCGGCATGCCCGAACTGGTCGTAGCGGGCCTTCTTGTCATCACTACTGAGGACTTCGTAGGCCTCGGCCGCCTCCTTGAATTTCTCCTCGGCATCCTTGTCGCCGGGGTTCTTGTCAGGATGGTACTTGAGGGCCTGTTTGCGGTAGGCCTTTTTAATCTCATCCTTCGAGGCCCCCTTGCTGACGCCCAGGATTTCGTAATAGTCTCTTTTCGACATGTTTCAGTGCAGAACCAAACTGTTATTCACCCACTACCACCTTGGGGTGGCGGATCACTTTTTCATTGAGGGTATATCCCTTCTGTGTAATCTCTATTATCCTTCCCTTCAGGGCGTCATCGTCAACAGCCATGCTGGTCATGGCATCATGAAGGTCGCTGTTGAACGGTTCGTTTACTGCCTCTATCTCCTTAACACCGTTCTGTCTGAGGAAGTCATATATCTTCACATAGATAAGTTCCAGCCCTGCCTTCACGGCACTGCAGTCGTCCGTTGCCCGCATCGAAATCATGGCCCTGTCAAAGTCGTCAATGATGGGAAGCAGGTTTCTGATTACCGATTCCCCGCCTGTATGTGCCAGCTCGATCTTCTCGCGGAGGGTTCTTTTTCTGTAATTGTCAAACTCAGCTGATAAACGGAGGTACCTGTCCTGCATTTCTGTCAGTTTTTCGAGCATCTCTTCTTCGGTATCACTGCTAATGTCAGCCAACTTTCCGTCGGGGGTTGTTGTGGGGCCTGACTCATCAGACTCTGCAGTGACCTGATTTTCTTGTGTTTCATTTGCTGGCATGGGTTCATCATGCCTCTCTTCGTGACTTCTCTTTTTCACCATGATAAAAAATCTTTGCTACCGGCCTCTAAGCAAAATGCCGGCCATAATGATAAACATGACAAAGTGGCAAATCAGAGGGTGAAGGCCACTGCCTCAATCTCTACCAGGCACCCATGATGGAGGGCTGCCACCGTAATGATTGATCTGGCTGGTTGCACGGGGCCGAAGAAGTCAGCATACACCCTGTTGACCTCCTCCCAGGATTTTACATCCGTAGTATAAATTGTTGTCCGTGCAATGGTCGTGATATCTCCTCCTGCCGCCCTGACAATGCTGAGTACGTTTTTCAGCGCCTGCAGGGTCTGTTCGCTGATGCCTCCGGTTGTTTTATCACCCGTCAGCGGAACAAAAGGCAGCTGGCCGGAAACGAAGATCACATTCCCCGAGACAACGGCCTGGGAGTAATGGCCTCCGGGCAGCGGAGCCTCATATGTCTTTACACTGGTGATGCTCATGACCTTTCAGTATGACATTGTTAATACCCGTTCTTGTGTTTTTTCTTCCCCTGCTTGTTTGACCTTCCCTGGTATTTATCCTGAGACCTTCCCTGGTACCTGCTCTGCGTCTTGCTCTTCGGCGGAGCAAGAAGCTCTTTGATATCCGGCATTTTGAAGTTCTCAGGAACCTTCAGCCTGTTGCCAGACATATCCATCAGGTCCCTTATGATGAGGTCATCGGCCACCTGGGCCTTGTTCCAGGTAAGATAATCCTTCTTCATCTGGTTGAGAATGAGAGATGTCAGATAATCTTTCTCCTCACCGTCTTCCATTACAGAGGCGGCTTCTATCAGAGCCGGCACTATGCGACCATAATGTGCATACCTGATATCACCGTTATGATAGGGCACCTTGTTGGGCTTGGCATCGAGCTTGGAACGGTCTGGTGCCGGATAGGGAGAGTCAACAGCGAGATCGAAATCGGCGATTATCATCAAATGATCCCACAGCTTGTGCCTGTAGTCGGTCACTCCCCCGAGGTTCGGGTTGAGGTTGCCCATGATCTGTATCACGGTTTTGGCCGCCTGATTCCTCTCCTCGGGATCCTTTATGGTCTTGATATGTTCTATCATCTTCAGAACATTCCTTCCATATTCCGGCAGGGACATTTTTTTTCTCTGTGTGTTGTAGTCGAAACTCATCTGGTAAATTTTGGCAAAACTAATAATAATATTGGTCTCACAGGCCAAGAACCTGAATGGCAAGTCCTGATACCGCGATAGTGGCTCCGGCAATCACATTGACATACTGTTCCAGCGGCTTCAGGTTTATGCGGCTCAGGCCGAGCCTGAAGGCAAGCACAACGGTCATCATGGTGGCTATCGTGACTACGGAGAAGAGCAGTGATACGAGGATAACGCCGCTGATGTTGTTTGCGGCGGCGGGATACATCAGGATCGGGATAAGGGGTTCGCACGGACCGAGGACGAATATCAGGAAGAGTATCCACGGTGTCATGTTCTTCCTGTCACCGATATGAATATGTGAATGGCCACTGAAATGATCATGCTCATGCTCATGTGTCATGCCGTAGGTATGGTGATGCTGATGCAAATGCCTCTTCTTCCTGTAGAGACGTCGCAGGCTGATGAGCATGTAAATGAGGCCGAAAGCTATGAGCAGCCATGCTGCAATGTTCCCCCTGAATGATTCAAAAAACTCCAGTTTTGAAAGTGACAGTCCTGCAGCTATGCCTATGGATCCAATTACCACTGAGCTGAGCACATGCCCCACTCCGCACAGAAAGGTTATGAACATAGTCTTCCTGATGCTCCAGGCACGTGCCTCTCCCATAACGATGAACGGCAGGTAGTGGTCAGGCCCGATCAGTGTGTGAATGAACCCGATGGTTACCGCAGTTCCTGCAAGAACTAATGTTGATCCCTCCATATCCGGTATGAAAAACAGTGCAAAGATACTAATTAAGCGATACAGGTGACCGTTCCACCCTGATCCAGTTTCCTTCAGACCAGGTCATCTCATGGAATCCCGTGTTCAGGCTGTCAAGAAGCCTTCTGGCATCCCTGACGAAAATCATCATGGTATCATAATGTGACGAAGACTGGAAGAATTCCGGCCTGTTCTCAAAGGCCGCGCATGGCAGTACGTAGAACCTTCGTTTCCCCTCCTCGGTGGGGGTGTAAACCCATGTAAGTATATAGCCAGCGTCAGTGATGACCGTGGTGTCTCCCCGTGAGGCAAGGTCAAGCCTTATCATTGCTCCCCCGTCCCTTCTTCTTGTACGCTGGTTTGAGACGAAGTTGCCCATTGACCATACAACGGGATTTCCAATTGCGCAGGAATCGGATTCCGCTGTCATTGGCTGCAGTACATGAGGGTGCGAGCCGATTACAATGTCAGCGCCGCTTCTCAGCAGTGCAGCTGCAGTTTTCTTCTGGTTAGGGTCAGGGAGGGTGTCATATTCAGTTCCCCAGTGAATGAATATGATGGTACGGTCAGCGTCTGATTCAAACGATTTACTAATATCAGCGGCTGCCCTGACGGTGTCAATATAGGAGACCGTTGCCGGGGGAGGCACAATTATGCCGTTGGTGCCATAGGTGTATGCCAGCAGTGCGAGCCGCATGCTGTCATGGCATATAATCAGCGGTGACAGGCTGTCTCTTGCTTCGCCGCTGACCCATGTACCGGTATGCGCAATGCCAAGGCTGTCAAGCACCCTGATGGTTCGCACAAGGCCTTTTGTGCCACGGTCAGCAGCATGATTGTTGGCAGTAACCAGGATGTCAAAACCCGCATTACGGCATGCCACGGCCAGGGCGTCGGGCGAGCTGAAGGCCGGGTAACCTTTGTAGGGTGTACCGCCGAGGGTGACTTCCAGGTTGCCTATTGCAATATCAGCTGCAGAAATTACCGGTGAGATGTATTTGAAGACACTGTCATATTCATATTTGCCTGTGGAATCATTGAGGGCGGCCGCGATCTGTCCGTCATGACCCATGATGTCTCCCGCGAAGAGCAGGGTGAGAACGGAGTCAGACACCTGCCCGGCAGCGAGGGCTGAATCACGATGGTGGCCGGATATGAGTGCCGAGTCATGCCGGTGCCCTTCAAACTGTGCCGAGTCATGCCGGTGCCCGGATATCAGAACCGTATCCGGATCCTGAGCCCCGGCCATTACCGGAAGCATCAGACAGATAATCAGAATGCAGGATTTAAAGATTTTCATGATACGCACTTTGGGGGCTATCGGTTTCAAAAATAGTCATAACTTTGCAAGTTCTAAAATTTTTGCAAGCATCATGGAAGTACTTAATTCCGATCTGGTTACATATGTCCTGCTGCCGCTTTTCATCTTTGTGGCACGTATCATAGATGTCTCACTCGGTACGCTCAGGATAATTTTTGTCACCAAGGGGATGAGGCGTGTAGCTCCCTTTGTCGGGTTTTTTGAGGTTCTGATATGGCTGCTGGCCATCAGCCGCATCATGCAGGACCTTGACAACTGGGCCTGTTATTTCGCTTATGCTGCAGGGTTTGCCACCGGCAATTTTGTAGGTATGTTCCTCGAGGAAAAGCTCGCCATAGGACACGAGATGATCAGGGTCATCACCCGCAAGGATGCCACGAACCTCATCGGGGAGCTCAGGGCGAAGGGTTACGGCGTCACCTCCGTCAAGGCCCAGGGGATTGACGGTGATGTGGCGGTAATTTTCATCATAGCTCGCAGGAGTATGATTAAGACAATCCTTGATGAAATCAACAGCTTCAATCCCCGTGCTCTCTATACTGTGGAGTCGATCAAATATGTCAACAAGGAGATATTTCACCGTTCGGAGGAGGAGCGTCAGCACAACTGGCTGACCCATCCTCTGAAGAGAAATGGAAAATAGATCACTTTCCGGGCATGGCTTCCACTGTTTCAGAAGGTCTCCCTGCCTTTATGTATTTTGGTACCGGCACCGGTCCATGGCACCAGGTAGCCGTTCAATTCAATCCGGTTCCCCCAGTTTGAATTAACTGTTGCAGATGCCATCTCTCCTGTTTTGTTCACATTCATCAAAATAGTGATGTTGCCGGCGAGGCCGATTGTATTCACCACTATGATATAGGAGCCGTGTTTCTTTCCCTGTTCAATGTTGAGCGAGGTGATCTTGCCCCTCAATGTCACGCCACCCAGGCCGTTCAAACCATAACCTGATGATGGTGATACCTGTACATATGCATCTTTGCCTTCCACGGCAACAAAGTTGATGGTAGGGTCGACGTTCATAATATATCCTCCCCGTCCCCGTATCCGGTCAGCCTTGAGAACGAAGGTGCCTGAACTGAGTGCCTCCGCAGTGGTCATGGAAAGTGCTGTCTCCTTCTGCTTCTTCTGCTCGAGTTTAAGTGCCTTTTTCTCCTCCTTTGAAAGAGAAACCTGTCCCTGTCCTGTTACTGCTATAGTGAATAGCAGAACAATGACTGATACTGCTATCTTTTTCATTGTTTTTCGTTTTAATTACACCAGGGAAAGTACAAGAACCGTACCAATCTATTCAACGTGGTAGAGGGCGAAGGTACTGATGTGTGGGGTCGCCCTGGAGGAGACAATTGTCAGCCTGATTTCGTCGGCTCTTACTTCGGGGAACCGGATAAGGCGCTTATACCCGATGGTTGTTCCGGTGGCTATTGTGTCCCATTCTGCGTCCGCCAGTGCTTCAATGACGAACTTCTCGACCCTCTGGCCTCTGCTGATCTCCTCCTGCAGCATTGCGACGTTGAAAGTGGCGGCAATGGCGGGAACAAATGAGGCAACATTATTGCTGCGCGGGCTCCAGGAGGTTTCATTGTCGCCGTCGATGGCGTCTGAGGCGCCCTGGCCGTAAGGCCTGGCGCCGTCGAGAAGGTTAGTGTCATACAGGCCGTCAATCCATGTCCTGAAAGCTTGCAGGCTTCTTATGTCATGATCGGTTATCAGGCCCCTGTTATCGGGGGGCACGTTGAGCAGAAGCACCGCGTTGCGGCCCACAGAGCTGAGGTATATATCAGCAAGCTTACCGACATCCTTTACCAGGCTGTCTTCCGAAGCGTGCCAGAACCATCCCGGCCGTATTGACACATCGACCTCAGCGGGGTACCAGTAGACACCTCCTGCCTTGCTCAGCAGGGTGCTGCCGCCCAGGTCATCAGACATGGGAGTCAGCCCAAGCGCCTCATTGATGGCCCGGCTGGCAGGTGTTCCTCCGGGCGCCAGGGCAGTGACGCTCCACTCCGTCTCGCGACCGTAGCCTGTCTCTGTGCCTACCCATCTCACATCCTCACCCATGATGGCAGTGACAGCGTCGGGCTGCAGCTTCCTGATGAGGTCATAATATGCCTGCCAGTCATATTCCTGCCTGCGCCCGTCGGGGCCTTCGCCGTTGGCGCCGTCGAACCACACCTCATCCACCTTGCCGTACCATGTCAGCAGCTCGGTAAGCTGATCCATATAAAACCTGTTGTAAGCCGGGGAGTCACCGTAACAATTCGCATTACGGTCCCATGGTGAAAGATAGACCCCGAACTTCATGCCGTGCCTGTCGCACGCATCCTTCAGCTCCCTGATCACATCGCCCTTGCCCGCCTTCCAGGGGCTTGATGCCACCGAGTGGCCGGTCGTCTTCGTCGGCCACAGGCAGAAGCCGTCATGGTGCTTGGCTGTGATGATGACCATCTTCATCCCTGCCTCACCGAGCACTTTTACCCATTGGTCCGCGTCAAGAGAGACTGGATTGAACAGCTCCGGCGATTCGTTGCCGTTGCCCCACTCCCTGTCAGTGAAGGTGTTTATGCCGAAGTGAATGAAGGCCGTCATCTCCAGCTTCTGCCATTCAAACTGTCGTGGATAGGGCACTACCCTTGCCGCAATCGCCTCCTTTGCACCAAGATTGGGCTTGACAGGAAATTTCACCCTGCCGGTGAAGTACTCAGATGCATCTTCCCTGTTACAGGAGATCAACACTAAAAAGCAACTTACCGCAAGCAGGATCCTTTTCATCAGGCTGGTTATTTATCGGATCTGACGTACCTGGCATTCCTGAAGCGCAGGGCTGACCAGTCTTCATCAATGGCAACCTGGCCTACGCGCCTGAAGCCGGTATCCTCCACGATATTCCAGCCGCGGTCACGGTTGATGTCACTGACATATCTCTTCGATGTGCCCTTGGGGTATGCCATCCATAGCTTTCCGTCTTCACTAAGGTTGTGAATGCATGCCGGGCCAATCCTCTTAACCTCAGACGAGCCGGGGGTAAATGCGATCATGAAATCATAAAGATACCGGGCATTGATCTCAGTATCAATCTGCACTCCGGGTAAAAGCCCGTCTATGCGGTTCCGAAACCCTTCAGGCGCATTCAGAACTGCAATACGGTTCTGTTCGCCATATTTAAGTTTCTTCAGGATATCATCCATTTTCTTCCCTCTTTCCAGCCTACAAATATACAAATATAGGGCTAACTGAGCTTTACTGTCATTTATTCGCATTTCAGGCTATTCTGTTGTATATTTGTAATGTCAAATTACGGGGTGCCTTACTTAACAGGCTGAGATCATACCCTTACAACCTGATCCGGGTAATGCCGGCGTAGGGAAAGAGAGTAATCATTTCCGGCTTGTTGAAACACCTCCGTTTCTGATAATGAATTGTTGAATTGTTAGAGAGATGGTGAGGAAAATTTTGTTTTTCATTATACTGATGCTGACTGCAGCCGGACCAATGACAGGCCAGCGCTTCAGCGGAATGATCACAGGCAGGATTACTGACGAGGCCGGAGCGCCAATGGCAGGGGCTTCAGTTGTCATTGAGAGTCTCAGGGCAGGGGTTGCTGCGGATAATGACGGCAGGTATGCCCTGCGTGGACTGCGTGACGGCACCTATTCCCTGCGCATAAGTTTTACAGGTTACGAACCCCTTGACACTGTTGTGGTTATCAGGGGCACCACCGTAGCCGATGCATCGCTCAGGGAGGGACTGTTCCTGGCTGAGGAGGTCATTGTCAGGGCGAGTAGGGCGGGCAACCGCACACCCATGGCGCATACAACAGTGCAGGCCTCGGAGCTGAGAGAGCGTGACCTTACAAGGGACATGCCATATCTTTTATCATTTACACCTTCAGTTGTTGAGACCTCCGATGCAGGCAACGGTATCGGTTACACCTCCCTGAGGATACGCGGCACCGACGCCAGCAGGATAAACATTACCATTGACGGCATCCCTCTCAATGATGCCGAATCACAGCAGGTGTTCTGGGTCGATCTGCCGGACCTGGCCTCCTCGGCAGGGAGCATCCAGGTGCAGCGCGGGGTAGGCACCTCCACCAACGGTGCCGGCGCCTTCGGCGCCTCGGTTAACATTAGCAGCATCACTCCGCCGTCAGACCCCGGCGCCGCCACAGAGCTCTCATACGGCTCCTTCAACACCATGCGCACCTCGGCCAGGGCATGGTCAGGAACGGTTGACGACAGGTTCAGCATGATGGTCAGGGCATCATCAATAAGCAGCGACGGTTATATTGACCACAGCGCTTCCAACCTTAAATCGGCCATGGTTACCGGCCTGTGGTCAGCACCTGCAGACAGGATAAGGTTCAACCTGATCACGGGCAGCGAGACGACCGGAATAAGCTGGTGGGGAGTGCCCGCCGATATCTTACCTGTGAACAGGCGTTATAACCCGGCAGGCGAATATGAAGACAACGGCGGAGTGATCCGTTATTATGAGGATGAGACAGATGTCTACTCACAAAACCATTACCATCTTTTTTACACACACCTCTTCCCCGGACATGTCAGCCTCAATACCGGGCTGCACCTCACAACGGGTAAGGGCTACTACGAGGAGCAGAAGAGTGACCTTGATCCTGCTGAATACGGACTCGAAGGCATGATGACCGGAGTGCCGGAGGTGACATCCACTGATATCGTGCAGAGGAAGTGGCTCGATAACTTTTTCTATGGTGCGGTATGGTCACTGATAAAGGAGGGGAGGAATGCGGAATGGACTCTCGGAGGAGCCCTGAACCGCTATGAAGGTGATCATTTCGGGAGGATCCGGTGGATGGAGTTTCCGGGTGAGGTGCTCCCCGGCTATGAGTGGTACAGGAACAGCGGGGTGAAGGACGAGTTCAACATCTACGGGAAGGTGAACGCGAGGGTGTCAGGCCGGCTGAATGCCTTCCTCGATCTTCAGGTGAGACGTATAAACTACCGCTTCACAGGCCCTGACAGCGACATGAAGGACCTCACCGGCACTTACAGTTTTACCTTTTTCAATCCCAAGACCGGCCTCTTCTGGAGCAATGGCAGCGGCAGCGAGGCCTTTGTCTCAGCTGCGGTAGCCCACCGCGAACCCACCAGGACGGACTACAAGGATGCTGCCGGCGATCCCGGGGCAACACCCCGTCAGGAGCGCCTTACCGACCTTGAGGGAGGATACGCATACATGACCTCGAGGGCTGCGCTGAGCGTCAATCTCTATTACATGTACTATCATGACCAGCTCGTCCCTACCGGGAAGATCAGCAACACCGGCTATCCGGTAATGACCAACGTGCCGGTCAGCTACAGGACAGGGATGGAGATCTCCGGAAGCTACAGACCCTCACCGGTGGCGGCACTGAGAATGAATTTGACCCTGAGCCGTAGCAGCATAAAGGACTTCCGCAACTATTACTTCAATTATAATACGACGGACTGGAGCGAAGAATATCTCTTCAGTGACCTTGGAACTGTTGACATTGCCTACTCGCCCCGCGTCACAGGCTCTGCCGAACTGGAGGTCAATCCGGTGGAACGCCTTTCATTCAGACTGACAGGTAAATATGTGGGTAAACAGTACTTTGACAATACAATGAGCGAGGAGAGGATAATCAGCCCATACGCCGTCAGCAACATCTCTGCCGGTTACAGGTTTGATGTAAAGAAGGCGGGTGAGCTGACACTGCGTTTTATGGTCAACAACCTCTTCAGCACCATGTATGAGAACAATGCCTACGGTGGCATGTGGACCGAGGACAGTGTTGAGAAGACATGGGCATACTTCTTCCCGCAGGCGGGAATAAACTATACTGCAGGCATGTCACTATCTTTCTGACGGAATGGTAACCGACTGGATAGCTGAAAACATCGTTGAGATCTTCGGGGCTGCCGCGGGTATTGCCTACGTCATCCTGGAGATAAAACGCAATATACTGCTGTGGCCCCTGGGTATTATTACCTCGGCGGTATACATATATGTGTTCGGGCACAACGGCTTTTATGCCAACATGGGGTTGCAGGGTTATTACCTTGTGATCAGCATCTACGGATGGTATGCCTGGAGCAGGGCACACAGGGAGCAAAGTGACACAGTACCGCGAAAGCAGGAGGGCGAAGAGCTCAGAGCAAAGGACCCGGAATCAGGAACGGATGTTATACGGATTGGAAGGAAGACAGCCATTATATGCCTCGTTGCAACAATAGTGATCTGGGGATTGCTCTGGTTTGTGCTTGACAGGTGGACTGACTCACCTGTTCCGTTATGGGATGGGTTGATAACATCCATGTCGGTAGTGGCCACGTGGATGCTTACAAGGAAATACCTTGAGCAGTGGTATGTCTGGATAGTGGCCAACGCACTCGCAGTTGTCGTATATTTGGCTATGGGAATGTACCCCACCACCGTGCTCTTTTTTGTATATTTCGTGATGGCAATTATTGGCGTGCGGGCATGGAGCCGGCAGTCGGCAGTCCCCAGCCGGCAATCGGCAGTCTAATGAGGCAGTAGGCAATCGAGGGCCGATCCGCCAGCTGGCGGAGAAGGAGCCAGGTAGCAGGGAGGGCAGCAGGCAGTAGTGGCAACGAATATTTATGCCGTAGACATTTAAGTACTGTAGATATCGAAAAACAAAACCTCATGCCGTATGCGTTAAAGTATTGCAGATTGTAGATGAACATGATAAATAATAATTCCACCCCAACCCACCCGAAAACCGTCATTCTCGCCAACGGCACCTACCCTTCCCACAAGGTGCCGCTGAAACATCTCCGTGAGGCCGAACTGGTAGTTTGCTGTGACGGCGCGGCGGAAAAACTGGTGGCTCACGGCCTTGAACCGGGAATCATCATCGGCGACCTCGACTCGGTGTCGCCAGCCCTGAAGAAGAGATATGAAAAAATCCTTGTCGCTGACGCTGACCAGGAGAGCAACGACCTCACCAAGGCTGTAAACTGGTGTGTTGAACAGGGTATAGAAGAGGTGGTGATACTGGGGGCGACCGGCATCCGGGAGGATCACACCCTTGGCAATATATCCCTCCTGTCGGGGTACTGCGAGAGAATAGATGCATTGATGCTGACCAATACCGGCACATTCAGGGTTTATGACCGCAGTGTGACCATAGGCTCGCACCCGGGGCAGCAGGTGTCGATCTTCAGCATTGACCCGACGCTGACAGTAACCTCCTCCGGCCTGCGCTACCCGCTGAACAATCTCACACTTAACAGCTGGTGGAGAGGAACTCTGAATGAGGCAACCGATCGGGAGTTCAGGCTTGAATTTGTAAACGGGAGGGTGATTGTTTTTATGGAATATCATGTAAATTTGGCAGACACAGTTCAGAAAAACATATCCCTATGAAAACTAAACTCCCCTTCCTTGTTACTGTCATTATCATTCTGGCCGTTGCCTCATGCAGGCAGCAAACAGGAAGTAGCGCACTCCTCACCGATCATTTCCGTTTTGAAGAGTTCACTATTGAGCAATTGCAGCAGGGCTATGCCAACGGTGATTTTACCGTCACTGATGTTGTGCAGGCCTATCTTGACCGCATCGACGCTATTGATGATGCCGGTCCCATGCTCAACGCAGTCATACAGATCAATCCTGACGCCATGGATATTGCCGCACAGCTTGATACAGAGCTGAAGGAAGGAAAGAAACGGGGACCGATGCACGGTGTCCCGGTGCTGCTTAAGGATAATATTGACACTCATGACGGAATGGAAACCACTGCAGGGTCGCGGGCTCTGAGGGGATCACATCCCCTTAAAGACAGTTTTGTCGCACAGAAGCTCCGCGAATCCGGCGCCGTGATCATTGGCAAAGCCAACCTGAGCGAATGGGCCAACTTCCGCGGAAACCTCTCATCAAGTGGCTGGAGCGGAGTGGGCGGACAGACAAAGAACCCCTACATCCTCGACCGTAATCCGTGCGGCTCAAGCTCGGGATCAGGGGTGGCCGTATCTGCCAACCTCTGCATGATAGCCATCGGTACGGAGACGAACGGCTCAATAGTGTGCCCATCAACCGCCAACGGCATCGTGGGCATCAAACCAACCGTCGGCCTCCTGAGCCGCAGCGGCATCGTGCCCATCTCGTTCACCCAGGATACCCCCGGCCCGATGGCACGCACCGTACGCGATGCAGCAATAGCCCTCGGAGCACTCACCGGACCAGACCCGGCTGACAGCAAGACGGCTGCGTCGGAGGGCAAATATCTTACAGATTATACGCCTTTCCTGAAGGAAGACGGCCTCAGGGGCAAACGCCTCGGATGGTACACATCTGCAAGAGGACAGCATTACAAGGTTGATACCCTGATGCAGAAAGCCGTTGACTACATGAAAAGCCAGGGGGCAGAGGTGATAGAGATAGAGAGGATTTACGACAGCGAGGCCGGATCACTCTCATTCCAGGTTCTACTCTGGGAATTCAGGGACGGACTGAACAAATACTTTGCCTCACTGGGCGAAAATGCTCCGGTTAAAAGCGTTGAGGAACTCATAGAATTCAATAAAAATGACAGCATTGAGCTCCTGTACTATGATCAGGAGCTGCTGCTGGAGGCACAGAAGAAAGGCAGCGTAGAGTCAAAGGAGTTCCTCGATATAGTCGAAAAAATGAACCGCCTCGTCAGGGAGGAGGGCATCGACCGCGTGATGAAGGAGAACAGGCTTGACGCCTTTATCGCACCAACCGGATCACCCGCCTGGAAGACCGACCTTATCAACGGCGACTCATACACTGTCAGCAGCTCATCACCGGCAGCCGTATCAGGCTACCCGAACATCACCGTGCCAATGGGTTTCGTTGAGGGACTTCCCGTGGGAATATCATACTTCGGAAGGGCATGGAGCGAACCGCTCCTGATTGAAATAGCGTACGCCTACGAGACGGGTACGAAGCACCGCAGGACCCCTGAGTTTATTCCCGTGTGGCCTCCTGAGACTGGCCGTTAAGTTCTGAAATATAACCGTGGATCTCAATCTGTGAATGGAGGGTCTTACTGCCGGGCTTGACCAACCGGTTTGACTGCTCCTCATCGTAAACCCGGGCTTTTACGTTGTCATTCCACTGTATGTCAAACAGATCAGTGATCTCCTTTTTAAGGTTGGGATCCCAGATCGGGCAGGTAACCTCTATCCTGCGGTCGAGGTTACGAGGCATGAAGTCGGCCGAGGTAATATATACCAGTTCATTACCTCCGTTGCAGAAGATCATGAACCTTGAATGTTCCAGGAACCTGTCAACGATCCCGATTGCCCTGATGTTCTCACTGATACCCTTGACCCCCGGCACCAGCGAGAGCATACCCCTGACAATCAGCCTGATCTTTACACCCGCATTTCCTGCCTTGTACAGGTTGGATATGATCTCCTCATCTGTCAGATTGTTGATCTTGATATAAATGTACGCCTCCAGTCCGGCTTTAGCGTTTTTCATCTCGTTCTCTATCAGCATTACAAGCTTGTTGCGAAGTCCGAAGGGAGAGATCAGCAGGTGGTAGAACTTATCCTTGCGGTAGTTGGCTATGAAGAAATTAAAGGCCTTCAGCACCTCGTTGGTGATCTTCTTGTCTGAGGTCAGAAGGAGATGATCGGTATATACCCTTGCAGTATCCTCATTGAAGTTGCCGGTGCCGAGGGCAGCGTACCTCTGGGTGACCTCACCCTTCACCCGGGTTATAAGGCAGAGTTTTGAGTGTACCTTCAGCCCGGGGACGCCGTAAATAACCTTCACCCCTTCGTCGAGCAGCTTGTTGCCCCACAGGATATTGGCCTCCTCGTCGAACCGCGCCTGCAGTTCGACCACCGTGGTGACGCTCTTGCCATTCCTTGCCGCATTCATCAGGGCATTGATCACGCTGGAGTTCCTTGCCAGCCTGTAAAGAGTTATCTGAATCGAGGTTACGTAGGGGTCAATCGAGGCCTCGCGCAAAAGGTCTATGAAATGATCGAAGGGGTTATATGGGAAGTAGAACAGGATATCCTTTTTCTTTATCACAGAGAGGATGCTCTTGCCGTAGTGAATGTCACGATGCCTTATAGGGGGAAGCTTCTGGTAACTAAGTCCTTCACTCTCAATCTCAATGAACTTCATGAAATCCTTGAAATTGTGATACCTGTCTCCCGGTATCTGCACGTCATGCAAACCGAGATTCAGCTTCTTCGTGAGTATTTTCAGCAGCTCGGGAGGCATGTTCCTGTCATAAACGAACCTGACCGGGGTCCCCTTGCGGCGCTGCTGGAGACTCTTCGAAAGCTTGTCGATATAGCTCTCGGAAATATCGTCGGCGATATCAAGCTCGGCATCCTTGGTGAGCTTGATGGTGTATGCCGTCAGCTCATCGAACTGAAGGATATAAAAGATCTCTTTCAACCCGAGCCTGATAATATCATCAAGGAAGATCACATACTTGATTCCGTTGCTGTCAGGAAGCCGGATGAACCTGGGAAGGATATTTGCCGGAGGTATCTCAAGGAGGGCATACCTTTTCTTGTCCGTTACGGTGTTCCTGAGAAGGATGGCAAAATAGATGGCATCATCAGTGAGGTTGGGGAGTTTGTTTTCCTTCATCAGAATGAGAGGCATAAGCCTGGTTCGAACCTCTTTGTGAAAGAACCGTTCTGCAAATTCCGCCTGCCCGGGAGTGAGCTGCTCTTCATTGACGAAATGGATCTTATGCTTCATGAGCTCTTTGAGGAGGTCGGAATAGGTCTTTTCGAACCTTTCATTCTGCTCGATGACGATCTCCTGGATCCTTCTCAGTGTTGCTTTAGGGCTGTAGCCAAGGATGCTCTTTGACTTGCTGCCGAAGAGCGAGAGCCTCTTCAGAGTAGCAACCCTCACCCTGAAGTATTCATCAAGGTTATTGGAATAGATTCCGAGGAAATTGAACCTCTCAAGCAGCGGCACCTCCCTGTTCTCAGCCTCCTGCAGAACCCTCTCGTTGAACGAAAGCCAGCTTATCTCCTTGGGGATATAGGCCTTGTTCATAGGAGTGATTTTGGAATCAGAAAATATTCTGTCTTGCCACTCTCCGGTCCAATGTCAGACCAGCGTTGAGCATTGAAAGAAACACAGAAGATGCCTGTTTTGGGCAGTGTATCTGGCTCATCGGCGGCGAAGAAGGCTGCCATTTCGGTGATCAACGGGTTATGTCCGAATAATGTAATGGTATATACATCGTCGTTCTGCCTTGCAATGAATGGGACGAACCCTTCCGGCTCCAGGCCGAAGTAGAGGTCAGAAAGTATCTCCATATTATCGGGACTGACTTCAAATTCCCTGCAGAAGATTATTGCTGTCTCAATAGCCCTGAAGGCCGGACTGCTTATTACCGTTCCCGGGTCTTTCTCCTTCGATTTAAGGATCCGGGCCATGAGCATTGAATCCCGTTTTCCTTTGGTTGTCAGTGAGCGTTCGAAGTCGGTTATCTCAGGAACCTGATCTTCAGCCTTCCCATGCCTTATGAAAATCAGCCTTCTTTTCCTTTTATCACTGTTCCCCTGATTCTTCATTTATATATTTTTTAATCAGCGATCACCGAAGCTGGTTCCCATCTCCCTGGCCTGTTTAACCATCGGGTCATCAGAGCTTACCAGTTTGGTCTTTCCTGCCACTTCAGACAGTTTCACAGAGGTTATCTCACCATTGCGGTGCGCCACCATCCTGCCAAATTCTCCCCTGGCTATCAGGTTGGCGCCGGCAGCTCCGAATCTCGAAGCCAGCACCCTGTCCATGGGTGAAGGTGATCCTCCTCTCTGTATATAACCAAGAACTGTCTCTCTTGTTTCCAGCCCGGTGACCTCCTGGATCCTCCTGGCAAGATATCTCCCCGGAGAAGTTTCTCCGTCAGGTACTTTGATTCCCTCTGCAACCACAACAATTGAATAGGGCTTATTGTTGTCTGCCCTCTTTTGCAGGTAATCCATTATTACATTTTCGTCGTGCGGTATCTCAGGGATAAGTATGACATCACCCCCGCCTGCCATGCCTGAGTAGAGTGAGAGCCACCCGGCATTGTGCCCCATGAGTTCAATCACCATTATCCTCTTGTGCGAGTTGGCCGTTGAGTGCAACCTGTCAATGGCCTCAGTAGCAATGTTTACCGCCGAGTCAAACCCGAAGGTCATATCCGTACCCCAGATGTCGTTGTCTATTGTCTTGGGTATGCCCACCACGTTAAGGCCCTCCTCTGAAAGCATGTATGCCGTCTTCATCGTCCCGTTCCCGCCTATGCATACGAGACAGTCGAGCCCTATCTGCTCATAATGTTCCTTGATGAGCATCGGTTTACGGAACTCGTCCTTCTTCTTGCCGGTGCCCTTGAAAGGTTTTTCACGGGAGGTGCCGAGGATGGTTCCGCCAAGGGTAAGAATGCCGGAGAGGTGGTTCTCGGTCAGCTCGAAGTACTCTTTGTTAATAAGTCCCGCGAAACCGTCACTGATGCCAATGACCGTCATTCCGTACTTGACGATGGCGGTTTTGCCGACACCCCTGATCGCTGCGTTGATCCCGGGACAGTCGCCTCCCGCCGTAAGTATGCCTATCCGCTGGGGTCTGCTGTTCTTGTTATTTGATTTGGCCATTATGGTTTCAGTTTATCCTTTATCAAATGTATGAAAAAAACAGAGGTGAAGGTTAAGCACCTGCAACACGACATGTCGTTACAAAATTAACCGATGCCTGCCTGCCAACTGCTGCAAAATTAACCGGTAACTGCCTGGTCTGAGCCGGGGAATGGTTACAATTATGTAACTTTATGATTTGCAAAATTCTGATACATGCCGGCAAAGGAACCAAAACAGGCAAAGGAGATCAAGCCGTCGATGACGGGTTACATTACAGATTCGCTCATGCTGCTTGCTCAGCAGCCCCTGCCCGATGATGATGCCATCCATGATATCAGGGTGATGATGAAGAAGCACCGGGCCACCCTCAGGCTGGCCAGGCCGCTTCTTGATGAGGCCGTCTATAACAGGGAGTACCTTGCCGGGAGGGAGACGGGCCGGATCCTCTCTTCATGGCGCGAGACGGCGGTACTGCGCAAGACGGCCAGGGCACTGAGAAAGGATAATCCCGTACTCTTCCTTAAACTGTGGGACAATGAACAGATACAGGGCCTTCTGCGAAAGCGTTATTCATCTTGGGAGGAGGCCGGCGTGCAGGCCAGGGCCGTCAGTGAGGTGAGAGAACAGCTGAACAGGACGAACCACCGGCTGCGGTTCATCAGCCTTAAGGAGCCTGATTACAGGATGCTGCTCGAAGAGCTTGAGAGGAGCTACGTGGCTACCGCCGGAGCATACCTTAAATGCCGGAATAATCCCAGACCAAACCTCCTCCATGAGTTCAGGAAGAAATCCAAGACATTCATGTACCAGCTTCTCTATTTCCGGCACCTGAACCCTCCGGCGTTGAAATCGATTGAAAAGAAGCTTGACGCCATGACACAGAACCTGGGCCGCTGCAATGACCTGGCGCAGATCATGACCATGACCGGCTACAGGTACGGTTCCGCCGGGAACAGTGATGTGGCAGACGAACTGGCAATTGTGATCAGAGACAGGCAGGATGGGTACCTCATGAAGGTCTGGCCCGTAGCCTATCGGCTGTTTGCCCCCGGGAAAAAGCTGGAGGACCATCTGGGCATAACCTTCAGGTAACAGTACCGGGGTTACCGTACGGGGTCCATATCCCTGACCAGGGTCATGAGCTGCATCCTGTTCCTCACATTTGTCTTGGAGTAGATCCGCGAGGTGTGGTCCTTTACCGTCTGCAGGCTGATGAACAGTTTATCAGCTATCTCCTGGTTGCTTAGTCCGTTGCATATCTCAGCGATGATCTCGGCCTCGCGCGGCGAGATCTCATGTCTCCTGATAAAATCCTCAATGCCTCGCTGCAGATGCAACGGATCAGGAGGGAGGCAGGGCCGGAGGTCTGCCTGGTATGTAAGGTAAAAAGGAAGCAGTGTCATCTCGGCAAAAAGCAGGAAGACGAAGATAAGGGCCATCCATACCGAATAGGGCAGGAGCAGAAGCACGGCAGCCTGCGACAGGGCACCTGCCGCGATCAACACAGCAAGGTATAACCGGTCACGCTGTCCGGGTGACTCCTGCCTGCCTCTGATGAGAAGCAGTGCCGCCGTAAATGAATAAAACACTGCCGCACTGGCATAAAAGTATTTGAACAGGGGTATGGCTTCACTGAAGTCCATATCCCTTAATGCGAAACCCAGACCTATGATGATTCCGAAATTGACAAGAAGGAATAAAAGGGTGTGATAATCCCTGAACCGTAACCCGGCAGCCTCAGCGCTGAACCTGAGGATCATCATCCATCCGAAGACAAGGAACGGCAGCCCGAGAAGAAGAGATATGACCGACACCGTTGAGAAGATATCCGGTGAAAGCCTGCTGCCTGCAAAGGCTACAATGATAAACTGTCCCCATATCGCGTAAAAACCGAAAGCAGATATGAAAATATTGTGATAAAACAGTGATCTGACAAAGGGTGCAGGGTGTTCTTCGAGCAGCCTTGTGAGCAGCAGAATGCTCCCGGCAGCCATCGCTGCACAGAAAATAAAAATGACAAGGCTTACCAGCTCCATGCTTTGAAATTTGTAATGATCTGACAAACAGTCACTACCAAAGTAGTGCAGGGCATACTTAAGTAGTATTTTTTAAAATCACTACTAAGGTATGAAATCCGTCTCAGCATCCTGTAATAGATTTGCTTCAACAAACAAAATTTTTCTGAACAGTAAAAAGCAAATAAAAATGGAAACGAAAAGAATTTACCGCTATGTTCCTTCCTTCAGCGGCTCATACGGAACCGGATGGAAGGTGATGACTGACAATTTCCTCAGGTTATTGCTGGTTGTCATTGTCCTTGGCATTGTCTCAGGCCCGATGTCATTCTTCGGACACAGTAATTGGAAGGTCGATGCTCTCGATTTTAACCGCATACCGTTTGATATGGATGCCTTCTTCAAGATCGGTGCCATTGGCATTGCAGCCGTCTTCCTGGGATTGCTTGCCCTGATGTATGCCCTTCTGCTGAGGCCTGTCTTCAAGTACGGGGCCAAGATGATGTTCGTTCAGGCAGCCCGTCAGATCACACCCGACTTTGAGATGCTTATCCAGGGGTTCCGCAAGAACTACCTGAACATCGTGCTTGCCAACCTCCTTGTCACTGCGCTTGTAGGAATAGGGTTGGTCTGTCTCTTTATTCCAGGTATTATTATCGGTTGCCGGCTTGCCTTCACGGCTTACCTGGTGATGGACAGGGATCTTGACCCAATCAGAGCCGCAGAGGAGAGCTGGAGGCTGACCCGCGGCCATGGCTGGAAAATCTTCCTGATGGGATTCGTGGCCTTCTTTATCTACATTGCAGGGTTCATCTGCTTCTTCATAGGGGTACTTGTCTCAGACATGTGGGTCAAGAGTGCCTATGCAACCCTCTATCAGTCGGTACTCATAGAAAAGGGCCTTTACCAGGCTGAGCCTGTTCCCGTAACAGATGCTTCTCCTGTTGATGCATCCGGAACCGAAAACCAGTAAATTATTGCACCTTAAATATTTGAACTTCAAAATCTTTGCGGAGGGCCGGCAGGTTTGTGCCGGCCCTCCCATTGTTTTGTCAGGTCGACCCCCGACAAGCCGGGCAGGCTCTCCGGGGCTTCCTGGCCGCTTTGAGGTAAATTTTCTGCATCCGTGTGCCGGCGACTATATTGAATGAATGCAGGACCACCCTGATCATTGCGACGTTGCGGCCAACCTCATGCATTCATTGCATTGGATAAAAGCAACCGGACCCGTCGGGACGGCCTTGCTGAAAAACCATCATTGAAAATAGTGTTTATGCGCCCCCTTTTTTGTATTTTTATTTTGTAAAAAAAAACAGACATCATGAAGACCAAAGGATTCATTCTTTTCCTGGCTGCAGCATTCCTGCTGCCGCTAAACGCTGAGGCACAACTGGGAAGCAAACTGAAGAAGAAGCTTGAAGAGACTGTGGGTAAGGCTCTTGAAAAGGAGGTTGCAGAGGAGGTGACCGGACAGGACAGCCTTGCAGAGCAGGAAGGCAGGCAGATGGATTTGTCAAAACTCGGGATTGGTAAGGTAACTGCCAGTTATGACGAAAACTATGATTTCAGGGGAATGATGCGGATGAAGACCGAAATTTACGATAAGGGCAAACACGAAGGTACTATGGAATCTGATCTGTGGCTTGCTGAAGGCAATGACAACATGGGGATGGAGAGTCAGACAGTGACAGATGAGGATGGGCAGTCGATTAGCGCTGTCGTAATCATTGATTCTAAAAACAAGGTTATGATAACCTGGGCCGTCATGGAAGGAGGGAAGACGGGCGTGATCATGCCTATACCTGATTCTCTCGCAGCGGAGACAGGGGAGGAGGTAGCGGAGACTGAAGATGCGGTTAAGATCCGCAAAACAGGAGGCTCAAGGAGCATATGCGGATACCGTTGTGAGGAATATGAAGTGACGGAAGAAGATGGCAAATTGGTATCAAACGTGTGGGCATCCGATGACCTGAAGCTCCCCGGAAACAGGAAATTAATGGGCAATCAGCAGGGAATGCCCCGTAGCTATGGCCAGGGTAAGATCAAAGGAGCAATCCTGGCTTCGGAGACATATGAGAAGGGTACACTGACCACAAAATCGGAGGTGACCAAAGTTGACCTGAATGCTGCACACTCAATATCTGTCGAAGGGGTGTCACTCATACAGATGGATATGGGCAAGCGGGGACAGAAAAAGAAATAGGAATATTTGACGGTCCGCACCCTCGGTCAGGACGGCCTCCTTGTTAGCCTTCTTCAGATTCTCGTCAGCTTGGCAAACCGCAGCAGCAGCTTCTTCGTTCCTGCGGTCTTGAATTCGATTACCGCAGTGGTATTTGGAGCTTCTCCCTCTACTGCCATCACCTCACCCTCACCGAAGCGTTCATGGGTAACCCTGTCACCCGGCTCCAGTACTGTATTGATCTGAGGTATTGCGGGCGTATGAACGTCACGGACCCTTGTCATCTTTCCTGGTGAAGGCTGGGAGGCCGGGCTGAATGTTTCACCCCTGTCGCGTACCGGCTGGAAGTCAGAACCCGCCCTCTGGCCGAAGGGCCTGCCGCCCGTCTGCGGATACCAGAGATACTCACTTTCGATCTCTCCGATGAAACGGCTGGGAGCGCTCCTCTCAAGGGTACCCCATTTGTACCTGTTAAGAGCATAACTGAGGGTGACACGCCTGCAGGCCCTTGTCAGGGCTACATAAAACAGGCGGCGCTCCTCCTCCAGTTCACGTGGATTGTAAAGGTTCATGGCTGAGGGGAAGAGGTTCTCCTCAAGCCCAACAATATATACATACTTGAACTCCAGTCCCTTTGCCGAATGAATGGTCATCAGCGTGACCTTGTCCCTGTCCTCCGGCTTCTCCCGGTCCTGGTCGGTGAGCAGCGAGACCGACTGCAGCCAGGTGGCAATGTCCGCCGGCTCTTCGTTGGTCAGGGCCGCCTCGGTGAACTCCTTGATGCCGTTCAGCAGTTCCTGCACGTTCTCAAGCCTGTCTATCTCCTCAGGCACCTGCCCCTGTTTAAGCTCGGTGATGATCCCGCTTGCCGAGGCCATGCCGCTGGCCACATCATATGCCGTGGCGGTCTCTGCCACAGCCATGACAGGCAGCATAAGCCCGGTGAAGAGACTGACCTTGGCACGCAGAGAGGGCGCAAGATACTGGGTACTCAGATTGGGTGAAGAGATTATTGACCAGATGCTGGCATCAATGCTCCTCGCCAGCTCCATGAGCTTCTGCACGGTGGTGTCACCTATGCCCCGCTTCGGGTAGTTGATGACACGCCGCAGGGCCTCCTCGTCGTCAGGATTGACCACAAGCCTGAGGTAGGCTATCAGGTCACGGATCTCCTTGCGTTCATAAAATGATTGCCCGCCGAAGACTTTGTAGGGAATGTTCCGTTTACGCAGCATCTCCTCAAAGATGCGCGACTGTGCATTGGTGCGGTAGAGGATGGCAAAGTCCTTCCACTCAAGCCTTTCGCGCATGCGGGTATCGAGAATGTCAGAGGCGGTGACAATACCCTCCTCACTGTCGATGGTCGTCTGTACCACCCTTATCTTCTCACCCTCATCGTTCTTTGAGTATACCGTTTTTTTTATCTGCCCCACGTTTTTTTCAATTATGCTGTTGGCGGCATTGACAATGGTCTGTGTGGAGCGGTAGTTCTGCTCAAGCTTGAAGAGACGGTAGTCGGGGTAGTCGTTTTTGAAGTTGAGAATGTTTTCAATGCGTGCCCCCCGGAAGGAGTAGATACTTTGAGCGTCATCGCCCACAACGCACAGGTTGCGGTGCTTTTCCGAGAGTTTGTGAACGATGATGTACTGGGAATAGTTGGTATCCTGGTATTCATCCACCAGCACGTAGTCGAAGCGGTTGCGATACTCCTCGAGCACTGCGGGGAAATCGCGGAAGAGGATGTTGATGTTCATCAGCAGATCATCAAAATCCATGGCATTGGCCTTGAAACACCTGGCTGAATAATTCCTGTAGATTGCAGCAGCCTCGGGCACCCTTGATGCCTTGTCCGACTCTGTTATCTGTGACACAGAGCCATACTGCTGCGCAGTTATGAGGTTGTTCTTGGCATGCGAGATCCTGCCGGCTATGGATGCAGGTTTATACAATGAATCATCAAGGTTCATCTCCCTGATGATGGTTCGGATCAGGCTCCTGGTGTTGTCCTGGTCATAGATGGTGAAGTTGCTCTTGTAACCGAGGTAGTGTCCGTCATGCCTCAGGAAGCGGGCAAAGATGGAGTGGAATGTGCCCATCCACAGGCTGCGTGACGTCTCGGCACCGACCATCCTGTTGATTCTCTCCTTCATCTCGCCTGCCGCCTTGTTCGTGAACGTCAGGGCCAGGATGCGGTGAGCGGATACACCCTTTGCCAGGAGGTGGGCCACGCGGTAGGTCAGTACGCGGGTCTTCCCTGATCCTGCACCGGCGATCACCAGTGCCGGACCCTCGGTGTTGACGACGGCATCCTGCTGTGCCTCGTTAAGCTCTTTCAGATAGTCGCGAAACATTAAAGAGAATGCAGATTTTAATGCTCCAAAGAACGGCATTTTTTTATTAGGTTTGCATATCATTTCAGTGAGTAAATCCGTTTATCAGGTGTGTCAAGATACCTTGCCTTCATAATCATCATCTTACCGCTGGCACTGCAGGCGCAGATAACCGCCCCTGACAGCCGTGCCATGCGTATGACAGATTACCCGTCCACGGTCAGGCATGACCCTGTCTTCATCTTCTGTGCCACCGGCCCCTCAACCACTGGTACACTTGTGGCAGCCAGTCCCGGTGGGACAGCCCCTTACACCTTTACCTGGACCAGGTATGACCAGGCAGGGGGAGGCTGGTCGGTACCCGTGAAGACAGAATCAGGAGTGACCTCAACGGCAAGCGGCCTTATCGAGGGCGGCTACAGGGTATCCATCACCGACGGGGGCGGGTACAGCACGGAACTGTTCGCCTGGGTCAACATTGACAGCCCGGTTGCAGTCGCCGCACTGCTGCACTACACCTGCGACTATGTGGCACTTGACGGCACTGCCGCTCCGGACCACTTCACCTATTATGACCCCGCAACCAATGCCTCACGGCGTCTGCCTAACGGGGTGAGACACCTCTGGTCATCAACACCGGCATCGGCAATTCCCTATCCTGACCTTGAAATAGACCCTATTACATTCTCCCCTCCGCTTGAAGATGTCAGGTACATGCTGGAGGTCACCGACAGCTTCGGCTGCTCAACGATCTCTTCATTCGACTATGAGTCTATACATGTCAAGGCTGACTTTACGGCTGACCCCACCGAGGGAGAGGCTCCGCTGGAGGTCATTTTTACTGACAACTCTGTAAAGGGTACAACGTATACCTGGAAGTTCGGGGACGATTCGGTATCGGTATTACCTGACCCCGGAACACATAACTATTATATACCAGGTGAATACACGGTGACGCTGGTCATAGAGAGCGAGCTCACCTGCATTGACTCAGCTACCGTGAAGATAAAGGTCGTGCCTTCAATGCTGCAGATCCCGAATGTCTTTACCCCAAATGACGACGGCATAAACGACTTTTTCATCCCCGACAAGAAATCACTGAAGTTCCTCAACCTGCAGATCTTTGCCAAGAGCGGCCACAGGATCTATTATTACCAGGGTGACGGTGACGACCTGCAGAGCTGGCAGGGATGGGACGGTAAGATCAATAATTCTGAACGGCACGCAGGTCCGGGAGCATATTATTATGTGCTCAGGGCCGTCGGTTATGATGATGTCAGCTATGCCGGCAGGGAATACCGGGGCACCCTTTACCTGTACAGGTAGTTTCTCAGTCGGCAGTCTTATCAGGCAGTCAGGCAATAGGCAATAGTCCAGTCGACAGCCTTCAGTCTTCAGTCTAAGAGACTGACTATCAATTCTTAATTCTTAATTCTTCACTATTGCCTATTGCCTCCCCTGCAATCCGGCTCCATCGCTGAAATGATCCACCGGATCATTTCTTAACGCTCGGCCCTCTACTGCCTACTCCCTAATTCTCTAATCACCGGTATTTTCCCGCAAACTGTCTGTATTTAACAATTATTTGACAGAAAAAACTTGCAAAACTGAAAAAGTTTTCTGATTATTGCACCCGATTTACATGAACCACATGAATCAGACCGAAGAATATGATGCCAGGATAGTGGCCGGTGCCGCCGAACTGTTTCGGATATACGGGATAAAGGCTGTCACAATGGATACAATTGCCGCTCACCTGGGTATATCGAAGAGGACCATTTATGAAAGGTTCCATGACAAGGATGAACTTCTCTTTGCCGTGATGAATGAAATGATCAGCAAACAGAAGGAGATGGTTGAGAATATTCTGGATTCATCATCCAATGTAATGGAAGCGATATTTACCATGCTGAGGATAAGCCGCGAACATATGGCATCAATGAACCCGCTGATAGGTTCCGATCTTCGAAAGTATCATGATGCGGTGCTGCAGCGTATTAAGGCTATATGCGACAATCCCGATTATGAGGGAGCCAGGAAACTTCTGAAGGCCGGAACTGATCAGGGAATATTCAGAGATGACATTGATATTGAAATCATCAGCAGGGCAGTTTCGGGGATTGGTAACCTGACAGGCGACACGAAAATTTTCCCGCCTGAGCAATTTCCGCAACGTGACGTGATCAGGAATATCATGATCAACTATCTGCGGGGTATCTCAACAGCAAAGGGGAACAGTCTTATTCAGGAGATGGAGCCCGGTTATTAAGTAATGAATGATCAACAGTTAATTTGAATTATATGAAACTTGCATGAGTAAGACCTCACAAAATGATTTGATAATAATATTTCATGCAAGTTCCATTCGACCAATAAAATAAAAAATCTATACACGAATGAAAAGAAGAATTATTGCTTTTGTTTTACCTCTCCTGGCAGCCTCCGCACTTAACCTGGGGGCGCAGGATGCACCGGCAGCGTTGTCGCTGACCGTTGACCAGGCAGTGGATTATGCCCTTGACAATAACCGGAGTGTGGCATCGGCAAGGTATGATCTGCTTGCATCAGAGAAGGGCGAGTGGGAAGCTATGGCTGCAGGACTTCCGTCGATAGACGCAACAGCCTCGTTAAGCTACAATCTTGCCATCATGACAAGGATCATCGACTTCGGGGGAACACCCACACCTTTCAAGTTCGGTACCATATATGACGCTGCGTTAGGCGCATCCGTATCAACGGTCATTTTCAACGCCCCGTGGCTTGTGGGCGTGCAGACGGCAAAGATGGCAACAACTCTGGCCCGTCAGGGACTGACACAGACAACGCTCGAGACCAAGGAGAGCGTCAAAAACGTATACTTCCTGATCCTCACGCTGAAGGAGAGCCTCAACGTAGTGGACGCAAACCTTGAGAACCTGAATGCCATCCTCACATCAACCAAAGCAATGTACAGCGTGGGTATGGCCGAGGCAACCGACGTCGACCAGATGCAGTCGACCGTCAGCGTACTTGAAAACTCAAGATCGTCAATGCTTCGTTCAATGGAGGTGAACTACAACATGCTCAGGTTCCTGCTCGGCGTTCCTGGTGAAACCGCCATCGACCTCACCGAGACACTTGATGATATCACCGGGAAGATCGACGTTGATGCTCTGATCACAGATGAGTTCAGGATGGAGGACAATATTACCTACCAGCTCATTGAGAGCCAGGTGGCAATGTCAGAACTGGCGCTGAAGAGTGCAAAGGCATCAACTCTGCCCAGCCTCGCAGGATCTATTTACTACAACCGCAACGGAATGGGAGACGAGCTGCTGCATATGCAGTATTTCCCCTCTTCCGCTGTGGCTGTGCAGCTCCAGATACCGATTTTTGCATCGGGACTGAGGGATGCGAAGATCAAAAAGGCAAGGATCAACCTTGAAAAGGCCGGCAATTCAAAATCGATGGTCTCCGAACAACTTCTGATGCAGGAGCGGCAGCTCAGGTACAACCTCCTCAGCGCCAATGAGCAGTTCAAAAGCCAGAAGGCCAATATTGAGATTGCAGGGCGTGTTCTTAAGAGCTTTGAGAACAAGTACAACCAGGGGATGGCTTCAAGCCTTGACCTCACCCAGGCGAACAACAACTACCTGACGGCACAGAACAACTATATCTCCGCTTTGATGAACCTGCTCCAAACCAAAGTGGCATTTGACAAACTAATGAACAAACTATAGAAACAATAACAATACAAATACGCACACAATGAACCGTAATTTACTTCCTATGATTCTCGCCGGCAGCATGTTGCTGGCATCCTGCGGACAGAAGGGGAAACCTGCCGGTACGACGGCAAACGATTCCACGGCAGCAGCATCAGCAATACCCGTGAGGGTCATGCCCGTCACAAGAACAACCATATCCCGTACTATTGATTATACCGGTACCATACAGGCTTATGAGGAGGTCAGCATGGCTCCCTCAACACCCGGCCGTGTTGACAGGATATATGTCGAAGTAGGCGACAGGGTTCAGAAAGGGCAGCAGCTCTTCCTGATGGACCGCACGCAGTACTACGCGAACAAAATACAGCTTGCAAACCTCGAAAAGGACCTCTCCCGTCTCGATACCCTTCTCAAAGTAGGTAGTATCAAGGAGCAGACTTATGACCAGACCAAGGCCCAATATGAGGTGATGAAGACAAATGTCGATTTCATGGAGGAGAATACACTTCTTGAGGCTCCGTTCAGCGGTATTATCACCGGCAAATACCTTGAGGACGGAGAGCTCTATTCAGGCGCTCCCGGTATGTCAGGCAAGGCTGCCGTGGTCACCCTCATGCAGATCAATCCCGTGAAGATCATGGTCAGTATCTCCGAACAGTATTTCCCCCTCATCAGGAACGGGATGAAAGTGCGGGTGGTAGCTGACGTTTACCCGGACAAAAAGTTCGAGGGAACCATCTTCAGGGTTCATCCGACCATTGATGCCATGTCGCGTTCATTCCGTGCCGAGGTGCGTATCAGCAACAGCAGCGAGCTGCTTCGTCCGGGGATGTTCGCCCGCTCTTTCATTGACATGGGCAGTGAGGAGGCCTTCGTGGTCCCGGCCAACGCCGTCATGATGCAGGAAGGCACCAATGAGAGGTTCATTTTTGTGGTTGAGAATGGCGTCGCTGTGAGAAAACCGGTAATCCTGGGACAGAGGTTCGATGACCGCTTCGAGATTGCCGGAGGCGAACTGAAGGAGGGCGACAGCCTCGTCATTGACGGCCAGGCACGCCTTAACAACGGCCAGACGGTGGAAGTATCCAGATGATAACTAACAAGAGACACTTTTAGATTATGAGTATATATGCCAGTGCAGTAAAGAAGCCCGTAACCACGATTCTGATCTTCGTCATCACGATGGTCATCGGGCTTTATTCCCTGACGCAGCTGCCAATCGACCTCTACCCTGAGATCGAGCTCCCTTTCCTCTCGGTTTACACGAGTTACCCGGGAGCCAGTGCGGCGGATATTGAAACGAATATAACCCGTCCCCTGGAGGACGCCCTCAACTCAGTCACAGGACTGAAGGAGATAACTTCCCGGTCGAGCGATAATGTATCGGTCATTTTCATGGAATTTGAATACGAAACTAACCTTGATGAGGCATCGAACGATGTAAGGAGCTCCCTTTCCTTCATCCAGAGCTTCCTTCCCGAAGATGCCGAGGACGCTACAATCTTCAAGTTCAACTCCAGCATGATGCCCATAATCTTCTATGCCATCACTGCGGAAGAGAGCTACATGGGACTGGAAAAGATTCTCGATGAGAAGATTGTCAACCCTTTGAACCGCATCGATGGTGTCGGTAACGTCGGACTATCAGGGGTGCCGGGAAGAGAGATCTATGTTGAGGTTGACCCGCGGCGGATGGAGGCCTACAATCTCACAATCGAGCAGATAGGCAATGTGCTCCGGGCTGAGAACCTGAACATGCCCGCTGGATACCTTGAGATGGGCAAGATGGACTACCCGATCAGGATACAGGGCGAGTTTGCCGAAAGTTACATGATTGCAGATGTAATTGTCGGTAACTATAACGGCAACAATGTCTTCCTGAAAGACGTCGCCACAGTCAATGACACAATCAGAGAGACCAAACTGGTGTCAAAAATCGACGGCATGCAGGGCATGACCCTCTTCGTGCAGAAGATGTCAGGCGCGAACAGTGTTCAGATATGCCGCGAGGTGGACATGGAGATTAATAAGCTTCAGAAGGATCTGCCCCCGGATATCCGTATCGAAAAGATTATGGATACCTCGGAGTTCATCCAGGGATCAATCAACAACCTGACGGAGACGCTTATGTATGCAGCAATCTTCGTGGTGCTGGTGGTGCTGTTCTTCCTCGGCAGATGGCGCGCGACGCTCATCGTTATCCTGACAATACCCATATCGCTGCTGGTGGCCTTCATTTATATCTTCCTTACGGGAAGCTCAATCAACATCATCTCTCTTTCGTCACTCTCAATTGCCATAGGTATGGTGGTGGACGACGCGATTGTGGTGCTCGAGAACATCACGAAGCATATCGAACGAGGCAGTCGTCCGCGCGAGGCAGCTATTTACGCCACAAACGAGGTCTGGCTGGCAGTAATCATAACCACTCTGACAGTTGTGGCGGTCTTCCTGCCCCTGACCTTCGTAAAGGGACTGACGGGCGTACTGTTCTCACAGCTGGGATGGATTGTGTCAATAACTATCATCATGTCAACCGTGGCCGCGATCACCCTGACCCCGACACTCAGCGCACTGCTGCTCAGGGTAAGGCCCATAAGGGAGAATGCCCCGCTCTGGACATGGGACGGTTCGATTCATAAGTTCCTGAAGTGGCTTGACGGATTTTATGTTAATACGCTCTCATGGGTGCTTCATCACAAGAAATTCGTGATTGCTGCTGCCATTCTCGTTTTCGCCGGGTCAATGTTCCTGTTCAAATTCATCGGCACTGAATTCATGCCTGCCGCTGACGAGTCGAGAGTCTCTGCCACCGTCGAACTTCAGACCGGAACAAGGGTAATGGAAACGGAAAAGGTAGCCGACAGGATCGATTCAATTGTAAGGAAACAGGTACCGGAGGTAAAACTTATTTCGATGTCCGCAGGTACAGATGACAGCGGAGGATTCACCGCTCTGTTCAGCCAGGGCGGGACTCATGTGGTTACATTCACCTTCGCTCTTCTTGATGTGGAAGACAGAAACAAGTCGTCTGAGGAGGTGGCCGAAGAGATACGCCGCATCATTGCCCCGATGCCTGAGGTGATCAACTTCTCGGTGCTGGCAGAGGCTGGCGGCATGGGCGCCATGGGAGGCGGGAACACCGTTGATATCGAGATATACGGTTTCGACATAACCCAGACGAACATGCTTGCTGAACAACTGGCTGAGAGGGTCAGAAAGATCCCCGGTGCTGCCAACGTGGATATCAGCCGAGACAGGTCCAAACCGGAGCTTCAGATCATCATTGACCAGGATAAACTACTGAGGTACGGACTGACGACAGCACAGGTTTCATTGATGATAAGGAACCGTGTCGACGGCCTTACTGCCACCCGCCTCCGCCAGTACGGCGACGAGTATGACGTCATCGTAAGGTATAAGGAGTCGGCACGCAACTCTATCACCGAGGTAGAGAACATTGGAGTGGCGCTTCCTTCAGGGCAGGTAATAAGGCTGGGTGAGATTGCTCAGGTTAAGGAGTACTGGTCGCCGCCCAACATTGAGAGAAAACGCAAGGAACGCATCGTAACCGTATCCGTGACCCCCTACAAGAGGGCGTTGAACCTAATAGTGGCTGACATCCAGAAGGAGCTCGACACTCTGACTATCCCCTCCGGAGTGATGGTTGAGATATCAGGAGCCTTCGAGGACATGTCCGAATCTTTCATGGACATTGGTTTGCTGATGGTCGTCTCGCTGATACTGGTCTACCTGGTCATGGCATCGCAGTTTGAGTCGCTCAAGATGCCTGTCATCATCATGCTCTCGATACCGTTTGCCTTCTCGGGGGTCGCTATGGCGCTCTTCCTGACCGGCACCAAGCTCAGCCTTATCGCCGGCATCGGCGCCATAATGCTGATCGGTATCGTGGTGAAGAATGCCATTGTGCTGGTCGACTTCATCAACCTCACCCGCGACAGGGGAGTAGAGCTCTACCAGGCTGTGCTTGACTCGGGCCGTTCAAGGCTGAGACCGGTGCTGATGACCTCGATGACCACCATCTTTGCAATGCTCCCGCTGGCCGTTAATCCAGGTGAAGGCTCCGAGTTATGGCAGCCGATGGGTATTGCAGTAATCGGAGGACTGGTCTTCTCGACTATCGTCACAATGGTGCTGGTCCCCGTGGGCTATGTGCTCATTGCACGCAGCGGCGAGAGAGATAAAAAACATAAAGTGGCATTCAGGGACATGAAGTTCCTTGATGACATAAAGGCAAACCATGAAAACGGAATATCATGAAACCCACATGTTGTACAAACACAGGCAGGAGGGCAGTGGTCTTCTTACATGTGGGTTCCATTCGACCGATGAAATAAATAAATTATATACGAATGAAAGCAGTAATGATAATATATAACCTTGCCCTGACTGAAAAGATCGAGTATACTCTCGAACGCCTGGGCATCAGGGGTTACACCCAGTGGGACAATGTGGAAGGAACCGGTTCAATAACAGGTGTCCCTCACCTCGGGACACACACCTGGCCCGAGATCAACGGCGTCACACTGACATTCGTGGACGAGGAAAAGGTTCCAATGCTTCTTGAGGCGGTTAAACGCATTGATGCCATCAATAAAGAGGTAGGCATCAGGGCCTTTGTCTGGAACATAGAGCAGGCGGTCTGAGAGAGACAGCATCTGATTGATACTTTGCAACGACGCCCTGCAAGGACGTCGTTGCTTTTTATGCGGCCTCCGATCAGACTCCCGCTATCCGGCGGTCAATGCTTCGGCAGTCTCCGGTCCGGCTGCAGGGGAGTCCCCCGGCTCATGATGGGCCTGCCATATCTCATTTGGGGATTTCTCCAGAAATGATATATTTGGATGCCACAAACAACCCTGATCTATGAAGAAGCAAAACTGGTACAAGCTTTTCTATCAGTTTGCCATAATAGGCATACTTGTATTCATGGTATTCCGCCTGATCCTTGACAAAGCCTATGCCCCCGATTTTGAAGCTTACTGCCCCTTCGGCGGCCTCCAGGCCCTGGGAAGCTATATGACTTTGGATTCGCTTTCGTGCTCGATGACCAGCACTCAGATTATGATGGGAGTGGTGCTGTTCATAGGCATTGTCCTGTTCTCGAGGCTATTCTGCGGATATATATGCCCTCTTGGCACAATCAGTGAATGGCTTGGAAAACTTGGGGACAGACTTAAGGTCAGGATCACACCGAAAGGATTTGTTGATTATGCTCTTCGCCTTCTCAAGTATGCCCTTCTCTTCATAACATTCTACTTCACTCTTAAATCGAGCGAACTGTTTTGTAAAAAGTTTGACCCATATTATGCCGCCGTTTCCGGATTTGACTCCGACGTGGTACTTTGGTGGGCCCTGATAGCCATAGGTGCCCTGGTGCTCGGCTCCGTCTTCTTCAGGCTCTTCTGGTGCCGCTATCTCTGTCCTCTCGGAGCTCTCTCGGCAATATTCAAGTTCTCATGGTGGTTCCTTGGAGTGATGCTCCTCTATGTGATATTGCTTCTTATCGGCCTTGATATCCCTTACCTTTATCCTCTGATAGTAATTACTGCAGGAGGCTATATCCTCGAGGTGGCACAGATGGACAGGGTACGGCCTGACCCGGTGCATATTACCCGCAATACGGATACCTGTACCTCATGCGGACTCTGTTCCGAAAGCTGTCCCCAGGGTATTGATGTTGCCTCAATGGGAAAGGTCACACATACCGACTGCAACCTGTGCGGCGACTGCCTCTATGCATGCCCTGAAAAGGACACCCTGCAGATCAACAGGAGGAATATGAGGTGGCTTCCGGCTGCAGTGCTGGGAGCCCTTATCGCACTGGGTATCACCGCCGGCACCCTGTTTGAACTGCCAACAATAGATCAGAAGTGGGGAACCCCGGAGCAGATCGGGAGCGCAGGCCTCTTTGAGATGTCAGGACTGAAGAATATCAAATGCTTCGGCAGCTCAACGGCATTTGCCAACCAGATGCGGAGAGTCGAGGGCATCTACGGTGTCTCTACCTATGTTGCAAGTCATTCCGTCCATATTCTTTATGATACAACACGGTTCAACGAAGAGAAGCTGCAGAATCTCCTCTTCGTGCCCGTGAAGCGGGTTATTGAACCTGCGGGCAGTGATGTCGACTCTGTGACCTTCTGCTCCCTGACCATCGATCAGTTCTTCGATCCGCTGGATGCCATATATCTTCAGCACCTTCTTGACCAGAAGACGACAGCCATAGGTTACCAGAGCGATTTCGCCTGCCCGGTTATAGTGCGGATCTATTTCCCTGCCGGAAAGGAACCCGGGAGGGAGGAGCTTGTCAGCGCCATTGAATCCAAGAGGCTTACATTCACGGCCAATGACAATGAATTCAATGTAAAACTTCCGTACAGGGTGATTACGTTTGATGAACCCGCCCTGACAATATCAGGTCAGGAGTATGCCCGCCAGATGTTCACACCTGTGACTTCATACTTCAACGGGTATTCTGATTTTAGTGGTGATGTGCTGAACGGATATGTACTTCCCTTAGGGGTAAACAGGGAAACCAGCGGCATGTACAGTTACCTGATCAGCCACCTCTCCAATGATGAGGGCGTGGTAGGCTTTGAGACATCCCTTGACGAGGACGGGGAGGAGGTTGCCACGGTGTTGTATGTGGATACGCTGACCACGCCTGAAAACATTTTTGGCTATGTGAATGCCGACACACTGACGATTCATTATTCCGACGGCCGCACAGGCAGAGTCGCAAATCCGTTCCGCTTCCCGGAGCCGGGCACAACTACAGTGAAGGGGTTGTAGGAAACATACAGAGGCTGGGCTGGGACAGAGACCGGTTTCCAGAGCCGGTTTGCATGGAGGCTATCCGTACAATAGCGAGATTACAATAGAGATTATGCAGAAGCGGCAGGTCTCAGACCTGCCGCAACATACCTGTTATGCAGATTACTGCATCTATATTTCCTATTCCTCTTCCTCTTCTCCGGCGTAGGCCTTGATGACGGCATCCTGGACGTCACCGGGAACCTGCGAGTATTCGGAGAATTTCATGGTGTACATGGCGCGGCCGCCGGTGAGCGAACTGAGAGCCGTCGAGTATTTGTTCATCTCCGCCAGGGGAACCCTCGCCTTGATCACCTCAAAACCCTTCTCGCTTGCCATGCCGAGAACCATGCCGCGGCGCCCCTGCAGGTCGCTGATGACATCGCCCATACGGTCTGACGGAACCATGATCTCTACGTCATAGACCGGCTCGAGGATCTTCGGACCGGCGTTCTTGAAGGCCGTGCTGAAGGCGTTACGGCCCGCCAGGCGGAATGAGATTTCGTTGGAGTCAACCGGGTGCATCTTGCCGTCATAGACATAGACCCTGATGTCACGTGCATAAGAGCCCGTGAGAGGTCCTACCTCCATCTTTTCCATGAGCCCCTTGAGGATTGCCGGCATGAAGCGTGCATCAATGGAACCGCCCACGATACAGTTCATGTAAATGAGCTTGCCACCCCACGGGAGGTCTATCTCTTCCTTGTCACGGTTGGCCATCTTGATCTCCTTGCCGGCGATCTTCATCATCGACTTGGCTTCCGAACCCTCCTCAAACGGCTCGATGATCATATGCACCTCGCCGAACTGGCCCGCGCCACCCGACTGTTTCTTATGACGGTAGTCGGCCTGCGCTGACTTGGTGATGGTCTCGCGGTAAGGGATCTTCGGTGCAAGAAACTGTGTCTCGATCTTGAAGATATTGTCAAGATGCCATTTAAGGATATTGAGATGGTATTCGCCCTGGCCGTGAATGATGATCTGCTTCAACTCCTTGGAATACTCGATGATGATCGTCGGGTCTTCCTGATGCAGACGGTTCAGCGACTCGCCCATCTTCTCCTCGTCGCTCTCACTGAGAGGCTTGATGGCAGTGCGGTACTTGGGCGCGGGGAAATGCATGTTCTCAAATGTCCAGTCGTTGCCCGGAGCATTGAGAGTATGGTTTGTCTTGGTATTCTTCAGTTTTACAAAGCCGCCGATGTCACCTGCATGTATCTCAGGGACGCGTGAACGGTTCTTGCCTGCGCAGACGAAGATCTGCGAGAGACGTTCCTTCGTGCCGTTGCTGGTGTTGATGACATCAAGGTTCTCACCTATCTTTCCTGACATCACCCTGAAGTAGTTGATCTCACCTATATGCTCCTCGAGGGTTGTCTTGAAGACGAAAACTGATGCCGGTCCGGCAGGATTGCATTTGACCTCGTTGCCCTTTGAGTTCTTAGTGGCGGGCATGTCGGCAGGAGCGGGGGCGGAAACAGCCACGAAATCTAGCAGCCTGTCGACGCCGATGTTACCCTTTGACGATACGCAGAAGACGGGAAAAATACCCCTCTTGAGCAGTCCTTCGCGCAGACCGCGGCCTATCTCTTCCTCGGTGAGCTTGTCATTGGCGAAGAAGAGCTCCATGAGCGCCTCATCACTCTCAGCCACCTTTTCAGTCAGGGCGGCATGCAGCTCCTGTGCCCTGTCGGCATGCTCTGCCGGTATGTCAAGCACCTCGGCCTTGCCTCCGTCCTTGCCGTAACGAAGCATCTTCATGCTGATGACGTCAATGATGGTACTGAAGCCAGCACCCTCGTTCACAGGGAACTGGGCCAGGGTAACGTTGCTGCCGAAACGCTCGTGAAGCATCTCAACGGCTTTTTCAAAGTTGGCCTTCTCATGGTCAAGACCGTTCACCACAATAATGAGAGGCTTGTTGAACTTGTCGGCATGCCTGAACTGTATCTCCGTTCCGACCTCCACGCCGTTCTGGACATTGATTACCAGCATCACCGTGTCAGCAGCATACATCGATGAAATGACTCCGCCCGAAAAATCATCCAGACCGGGGGTGTCAAGGATATTTATCTTTTTATCCCTGAACTCGGTGTAAAGCACCGTGGAAAAGATAGAGTTGCGGTTCTCCTGCTCAATCGGCTTGTAGTCAGAGACGGTGTTCCTTGCTTCCACGGTTCCCCGTCTCTCGATCACACCGCCGTTGAAAAGCATTGCTTCCGCGAGGGTGGTCTTACCTGAGCCAGAGTTCCCCAGCAGCGCAATGTTCCTTACGTGGTCTGTTGAGTATGTCTTCATCTTGGGCTTGTATTATATTATTATAGTGTATATCGTCTCTTTGGGAGCGCAAAAATAGCAAATTTTCAAAAGAGTACATAAAAGTTGTGGTGGATTGGAAAATATTTCTTTTCTTTGCACCGGTTTTTTGAGAAACAGGAGTACCGGTCTGTCCTTCAGAATGTAAGTTTACAAAAGAAGTCGACAGGAAAGATCGGGAAGAAAATCCTGCAAATAACTTACAAACCAATAAGTTACATCTTCAGAAAACTTTGCCCGGGGGCACTGTGACGGCTTGATGCCGCTGCAATGACGATGGTGCATATGTATAATGACAAGACAAGGCGCGAAGCGCAGAGAAGAGTTAATGAAGACAAGGCGCGAGGCGCAGAGAAGAGTCAACGAAGACAAGGCGCTAAGCGCAGAGAAGAGTTAATGAAGACAAGGCGCGAGGCGCAGAGAAGAGTGAAGAATATTTTTGCAGACCATAAAAAAAAAGGAAAATTAATTAAAAGAGAATTATGCCAACAATTCAGCAGTTAGTTAGAAAAGGCCGCAAGAAGCTGGTGGACAAGAGCAAGGCACCTGCTCTTGACTCATGCCCGCAGCGCAGGGGAGTATGTGTCCGTGTATATACTACCACGCCAAAGAAACCTAACTCAGCCATGAGAAAAGTTGCCAGGGTAAGGCTGACCAACCAGAAGGAGGTCAACGCCTACATACCGGGTGAAGGACATAACCTCCAGGAGCACTCGATAGTGCTTATCAGGGGCGGCAGGGTCAAGGACCTTCCCGGCGTCCGTTATCACCTCGTCCGTGGCGCACTTGACACCTCCGGTGTGGATGGCCGCAAGCAGAGAAGGTCAAAATACGGAGCAAAAAGACCAAAGAAGTAACAGTTAAAGGATTCACAATATGAGAAAGTCAAAACCAAAGAAGAGGATCCTCTTACCGGACCCGAAATTCAACGATCCGTACGTTACCCGTTTCATCAACAACCTGATGTACGATGGTAAAAAGACCGTTGCCTTCAGGATTTTCTACGACTCACTTGAGATAGTGGGTGACAAGATGAAGAGCGCTGAGAAGCCTCCGCTTGATATATGGAAGCAGGCTCTTGACAACATCACCCCGCATGTGGAGGTGAAGAGCCGCAGGGTAGGTGGCGCTACCTTCCAGGTGCCCCTCGAGATAAGGCCTGACCGCAAGGTGAGCATAAGCATGAAGAACCTTATACTCTTCGCCCGCAAGCGCACCGGACACTCCATGGCAGAGAAACTTGCCGCTGAGGTGATGGCTGCCTACAACAACGAGGGCGGCGCATATAAAAGGAAAGAGGATACACACCGTATGGCCGAAGCCAATAAAGCCTTCGCCCACTTCAGGTTCTAGTCTGACAGAGACGTGGCAAACAACCAGCTACAGATGATAACCGATCTCAGATATACCAGGAATATTGGCATTATGGCCCATATCGATGCCGGGAAGACAACCACTTCCGAGCGCATCCTTTATTACACGGGCCGTGTACACCGCATCGGCGAGGTCGATGACGGCAATGCCACTATGGACTGGATGGTACAGGAACAGGAGAGAGGGATCACTATAACATCTGCAGCTACAACCACATTCTGGAAATACGGGGACCAGCTCTGCAAGATCAATCTCATTGACACCCCGGGTCACGTCGACTTCACCATGGAGGTGGAGCGGTCACTCAGGGTACTCGACGGGGCTGTTGCAGTCTTCTGTGCTGTAGGAGGTGTTGAACCGCAGTCGGAGACCGTCTGGAGGCAGGCAAACAAATATAATGTGCCCCGCATCGCTTTCATCAACAAGATGGACCGCTCGGGTGCCGACTTCCATGGCGTTGTCCAGCAGATGATTGACAAGCTCGGAGCGCATCCGGTACCCGTTCAGATTCCAATCGGGGCTGAGGATAAATTTATAGGGCTCATAGACCTCCTTGAGATGAAGGCAATCATCTTCGAGGACGGAGAGGACCCCCTGACAAATTTCACCGTTCAGCCCATACCGGATTACATGTCAGAAGAGGCTGACGAATGGAGGATGAAGCTCGTTGAGGCCTGCGCCGAGATGGATGACACAATCCTTGAACGGTACCTCGAAGATCATGAAAGCATTACGTCTGACGAGCTGATGACAGTGCTGCGCCGTGAAACGGTAGAGGGAGTGATAGTCCCCGTCTTCTGCGGTGCCGCCTTCAAGAACAAGGGTGTACAGAGACTCCTTAACGGCGTGGTGGCATACCTGCCTTCGCCCGTTGACGTGGGGGCCGTCAAAGGCAAAGACCCGCGTGACGACAAGGATGTTGAACGCAAACCTGAAGCCGATGAGCCATTTGCAGCTCTCGCCTTCAAGATAGCCACCGATCCGTATGTCGGACGGCTCGTCTTCATGAGGGTCTATTCAGGCACCCTCAATGCCGGCGACACCGTACTGAACGTGAGAAGCGGCAAGAGGGAGAGGATCAACCGCCTCTTCCAGATGCATGCAAACAAACAGAATCCCATTCCAAGCGTCTCCGCAGGAGATATATGCGCCGGCGTGGGGTTCAAGGACCTTAAGACAGGTGATACTCTCTGTGCCATCAACAAGCCTGTGGTGCTTGAGTCGATGGAGTTCCCGGAACCGGTAATATGGATTGCCATTGAACCGAAGACGCAGGCTGACATCGACAGGCTGGGCAATGCCCTCGGCAAACTTGCCGAAGAGGATCCGACCTTCAGGGTGAAAACTGACCCTGACAGCGGACAGACTGTGATAAGCGGCATGGGAGAGCTTCACCTTGAAATTCTTACTGACCGTCTTAAGAGAGAATTCAATGTTGAATGTAACCAGGGCAGACCCCAGGTTGCATACAAGGAGGCAATCACAGCATCTTACTCACACAGGGAGCTCTTCAAAAAACAGACCGGAGGCAGGGGCAAGTTCGCGGATATATCCGTGGAGATCATGCCTGCCGATGATGATGTTCCGGGGCTGACCTTTGTGAATGAGGTCAGGGGAGGAAATGTGCCCAGGGAATACATACCTTCCGTTGAGAAGGGTTTCCGCGAGGCTATGCTCAACGGCCCGCTGGCCGGCTTCCCGCTTGACAGCCTAAAGGTTATTCTCAAAGACGGTTCGTACCATCCCGTTGACTCTGACTCGCTCTCGTTCGAGATAGCGGCCAGGCAGGCCTTCCGCCACGCGGCAGGCAAATGCCACCCGGTGCTCCTCGAACCCGTGATGACCGCCGAAGTCGTTACCCCCGAAGAATACGTGGGCGACGTAGTGGGCGACTTCAACAAGCGAAGGGGCAAGGTGGAAGGTATGGAATCGAAAGCAGGTGCAAGGGTTATCAGGGCAAAAGTACCTCTGGCAGAAAACTTCGGATACGTTACAGTACTTCGGACCCTTACCTCGGGAAGAGCAACATCCACAATGGAGTTCTCACATTTTGAAGAGGTGCCTGCAGAATTGGCGAAGAAAATTATTGAAGTAACAACAGGAAAAATTCTTTAAAAAAGATGAGTCAGAAAATCCGCATCAAACTGAAGTCTTACGATCATAACCTGGTCGACAAGTCGGCTGAAAAGATTGTCAAGACAGTCAAATCGACGGGTGCAGTAGTCAGCGGCCCTATACCGCTGCCCACCCACAAGAGAATCTATACGGTGCTTCGTTCACCGTTCGTGAACAAGAAATCAAGAGAGCAGTTCGAACTGTCATCGTACAAGCGCCTGCTTGACATATACAGCTCAACACCCAAAACCATTGATGCTCTGATGAAGCTGGAGCTTCCGAGCGGGGTTGAAGTGGAAATAAAAGTGTGAAACCGGTAAAATACTGAATTATGCAGGGATTAATAGGAAAAAAGGTTGGAATGACCTCCGTCTTCGATGATAACGGAAAGAACATTCCATGCACAGTGCTGGAAGTGGGCCCGTGTGTCGTATCACAGGTCAAGACTGTGGATAAGGACGGTTATGCAGCACTTCAGCTGAGCTTTGGTGATAAAAGGGAAAAATCGAGCAACAAGGCTGAGATAGGACATTTCAAGCAGGCCGGAACCGGCCCCAAGAGAAAGATTGCCGAGTTCTCGGGATTTGAGGACGGCAAATACAAGGCAGGCGATGTCATCACCGTCGATCTCTTCAATAATGATGTATTTCTTGATGTAAGAGGATGGACCAAGGGCAAGGGCTTCCAGGGTGTTGTCAAGCGCCACGGTTTCAGCGGTGTCGGCGGTACAACCCACGGACAGCATGACAGGCTCAGGGCTCCCGGTTCAGTGGGCGCCTCATCATGGCCTTCAAGGGTCATGCCCGGGATGCGCATGGCAGGACGAACAGGCGGAAAAATGCAGGAGACTGAACTGAGAGTAGTTAAGATACTCCCCGAATCAAACCTGCTCCTCGTTAAAGGTGCCGTGCCAGGCCCCAAAGGTGGTTACGTAATAATAACAAAGTAATGGAAGTAGCAGTATTTAACATAGAAGGCAAAGAGACCGGAAGAAAGGTCAATCTCAATGAGACCATCTTCGGCATTGAACCCAATGATCACGCTATCTACCTCGATACCAAACAGTATCTGGCCAGCCAGAGACAGGGTACGCACAAAGCAAAGGAACGCGCCGAGATCACGGGAAGCACACGCAAGCTCAAGAAACAGAAAGGCACCGGGACAGCCCGTTTCGGAAGCATCAAGAACCCCGAGTTTCGCGGCGGAGGCCGTATCTTCGGCCCCAGGCCCAGATTCTACGGGTTCAAACTCAATAAAAAGGTGAAACAGCTGGCCAGAAAGTCAGCCCTCTCCTATAAGGCAAAAGAGAACAAAATCATCGTTCTTGAGGATTTTTCATTCGAGGCTCCCAAAACAACAAAAATGGCCGGGATGAGCTCAAACCTCAACATCATGAATAAAAAATCACTGTTTGTTTTATCGGAACAAAATAAAAACATATATTTGTCATCTCGAAATTTGCAGGGAGTTGAAGTTGTAACCATCAGTGATTTAAATACTTACAACATTATGAAAGCTTCAACTCTTGTGCTTACGGAGAGCGCAGTTGATGTTTTGCAGTCAACATTTTAAAACCAGGAACTGAGATGGAAATATTACTTAAACCCATAGTGACAGAGAAAATGACCAGTCAGGGCGAGAAGTTCAACCGGTATGGTTTTCTGGTGTCGCGTAAGGCCAACAAGCTGCAGATAAAAAAGGCAGTTGAGGAGCTCTACGGCGTTAACGTTGAGGCTGTGAACACCATCAACTACGGCGGTAAGACCAAGAGCCGGTATACCAAGTCAGGTATGATGAAGGGTCGTACATCAGCTACCAAAAAGGCTGTTGTGACTCTCTCAAAAGGGGAGACAATTGATTTTTACAGCAACATTTAAAATAATATGGCAGTCAGAAAGATCAAGCCTGTAACACCAGGCCAGAGACATAAAGTCATGAGTTCCTTTGAGGAGGTGACCCGTGGCACGCCGGAGAAATCCTTGCTCGCGCCGCTGAAAAAGACAGGAGGAAGGAACGTTGACGGCAGACGGACCATGAGGTACATCGGCGGCGGCCACAAGAGGATGTACCGTGTGATCGATTTCCAGAGGAACAAGGATGGCGTAGCAGCCACCGTGACCTCCGTGGAATATGATCCCAACCGGTCGGCAAGGATCGCCCTTCTCACCTATGCAGACGGAGAGAAGAGGTATATCATTGCTCCCACAGGACTGAAGGCCGGGCAGGAGGTGATGTCAGGCAAGACGGCGACGCCGGAGATTGGCAACACCCTGTTCCTTGAGGACATACCTCTCGGTACTATTATTCACGCCATTGAGCTCAAGCCCGGCAAGGGTGCAGCAATGGCCCGCAGTGCAGGTACTTTTGCGCAGCTGGCTGCCCGTGACGGCAAGTATGCCATCATCAAGCTCCCCTCGGGTGAGACCAGGATGGTGCTTACCGCATGCCGCGCAACCATAGGTACCGTTTCAAACACCGACCACAACCAGGAGAGATCGGGCAAGGCAGGACGCAAGCGCTGGCTCGGCCGCAGGCCAAGGACCAGAGGTGTTGCAATGAACCCTGTTGACCACCCCATGGGCGGCGGTGAAGGAAGAGCCTCGGGAGGCCATCCGCGCTCACGCAGCGGCATGCCTGCCAAGGGCTTCAAGACAAGGAGCCGTACAAAGTATTCGAACAAGCATATTATTGAAAGAAGGAAAAAATAATTGATACGATGAGCAGATCTATTAAAAAAGGCCCCTTCATCGATCTCCACCTGGGCAAAAAGGTGGATAAAATGAATGACAGCGGAAAGAAAACTGTGATCAAGACCTGGTCAAGAAGATCAGTTATTTCTCCCGACTTTGTGGGACATACTATGGCAGTGCATAACGGAAACAAATTCATACCTGTTTACATTACCGAGAACATGGTTGGTCACAAGCTGGGTGAGTTTGCCCCTACCCGCACCTTCCGCGGTCATGGTGGAAAACAGAAATAGGGTAATGTATCGTAACAACTGAAAAAAATCAGAAATGGGTGCAAGAAAAAGAATAAGCGCCGGCGCCAGGAAGGAAGCCGCAAAAGAGAGAACGGGGGCCGTTCTTCGCAATGTCCCCACCTCACCGCGCAAGATGAGGCTGGTGACAGACCTGATCAGGGGTCAGGAGATCAACAAGGCCCTTGATATCCTGAAGTTCTCCAAGCAGGAAGCTTCACGCAGGGTCGAGAAACTCCTTCTCTCAGCCATTGCCAACTGGCAGGCAAAGAATGAGGGCGTACGCCTTGAAGAGAGTAATCTCTATGTCAAGGAGGTACAGGTTGACAACGGCCGCATACTCCGCCGTATCCGGCCTGCCCCCCAGGGAAGGGCTTACCGCATACGCAAGAGATCAAACCATATAACCCTTGAACTGGGTAGCAGGAAACAGGAAGTTGAAAACATTTCAAAGTAGACAATGGGACAAAAAGTTAATCCGATAGGCAACAGAGTAGGTATCATCAAGGGATGGGACTCAAACTGGTATGGTGGCAGCGACTTCTCAAGCAAGCTCGTTGAGGACACCAGGATCAGGGAATACCTGAATGCCAGGCTTGCCAAGGCCAGTCTTTCAAAGATCGTTATTGAACGCACCCTTAAGCTCATCACCGTCACCGTCAATACGGCACGCCCCGGTATAATCATCGGGAAAGGCGGCCAGGAGGTTGACAAACTGAAGGAGGAGCTTAAGAAGATCACCAAGAAAGAGGTTCAGATAAATATCTTCGAGGTGAAGCGTCCGGAGCTTGATGCAGCCATTGTTGCCGGCAACATTGCACGCCAGGTGGAGGGCAAGATATCTTACCGCCGTGCCATCAAGATGGCCATCGCCTCAACCATGCGTATGGGTGCCGAAGGCATCAAGGTGGTTATCTCAGGCAGGCTCGGCGGCGCCGAAATGGCCCGTAGCGAGAGCTACAAGGACGGCAGGATCCCGCTTCATACCTTCCGCGCCGATATCGACTACGCCCTCGCAGAAGCTCTCACCAAAGTTGGCCTTATAGGCATCAAGGTGTGGGTCTGCAACGGCGAAGTGTACGGCAAACGTGACCTGAGCCCCAACATCGCCGCCAAAAGCGCCAAGGGAAGCAAGGCCCCGGCCGGCGGTTTCAGAAAGAAAAGCGGAAACAAGAGAGATAACCGCGACAGGTAATTAATATTTAATACAATATAGCGATGTTACAACCGAAGAAGACCAAGTTCAGAAGGAGCCAGAAGGGCAGGATGAAAGGCAATGCCCAGAGAGGCAATCAGCTGGCATTCGGATCATTTGGCATCAAAACCCTTGAGGAGGCATGGATCACCGGCCGCCAGCTTGAGGCTGCACGCCAGGCTGTCACCCGTCACATGAAACGTGAGGGTCAGATATGGATACGCGTCTTCCCTGACAAACCCATAACCAAGAAACCTGCAGAGGTACGTATGGGTAAAGGCAAAGGTGCACCTGAAGGCTTTGTCGTCCCGGTAACCCCCGGACGGATCATCATTGAAGCAGATGGCGTGCCCTTTGACGTGGCCAAGGAGGCACTCCGCCTTGCAGCGCAGAAACTGCCTGTGGCAACCAAGTTCATTGTGCGCCGTGATTTTGTAGAGTAATAAAGAATAAGAGTGATGAAAAGTTCAGAGATAAGAGAATTAAGCAACCAGGAGCTTCTCGAACATATTGACAACGAGAAGACCAGTCTCGTGCGCATGAAACTTAACCACGCAATTTCCCCTCTTGATAACCCACAGAAGATCAAGGAGAGCAGGAAGACAATTGCCAGGCTCATAACAGAGAAGCGCAGGAGAGAGATGAATGATAAAACAAAATAGCCGCTATCAGCATGGAAGAAAGGAATCTTAGAAAAGAGCGTACAGGTGTTGTCGTCAGCAACCTGATGGACAAATCTATTGTCGTTGCCATCCGCAGAAAGGTAAAACACCCTATCTATGGCAAGTTCGTCAACAAAACGAAGAAGCTCATGGCTCACGATGAGGAGAACACCTGTAACATCGGTGATACGGTACGCATAATGGAGACCAGGCCTCTCAGCAAGAACAAGTCCTGGAGATTGGTGGAAATAATTGAAAGAGCTAAGTAATTATGATACAGCAGGAAAGCAGGTTAACTGTAGCCGATAACACAGGTGCCAAGGAGGTCCTTTGCATCAGGGTGCTCGGCGGAAGCAAGAAGAGGTATGCAAGCGTCGGCGACAAGATTGTCGTCTCCGTTAAAAGCGCTCTTCCCTCAGGTGAAGCAAAGAAAGGCACAGTGAGCAAGGCCGTGGTGGTAAGAACGAAGAAGGAGATACGCCGCGCTGACGGTTCCTATATCCGCTTTGACGACAACGCCGTGGTTCTGTTGACCAACACAGACGAGGTCCGCGGCACGCGTATCTTCGGCCCTGTAGCCAGGGAACTGAGAGACAAATACATGAAGATCGTCTCACTTGCACCTGAAGTGTTATAATATTTAAACTGACACCCGATGCAGAAGAAATTACACATCAAGAAAGGAGACACAGTGGCTGTCATTGCCGGTGAATCCAAAGGACAGAAAGGTCGTGTCCTCGAGGTAGACAGGGATAAGAACAAAGCCCTGGTGGAAGGGGTGAACCTGGTATCAAAGCATACCAAACCCAACGCCAAGGCACCGCAGGGAGGAATCATCAAGAAAGAGGCCCCCGTGCATCTTTCCAACCTCATGGCCGTTGACCCGGCCAACGGCAAGCCGACACGCATCGGCCGCCGTCTGAATGATAAGAACAAACTTGTGCGTTACGCCAAAAAATCAGGAGAGGAGATCAAGTAATGTATACGCCTGCTTTAAAGACCAGATACAAGAGTGAGATCACGCCGGCACTGATGAAACAGTTCAACTACACGACTGTGATGCAGGTGCCCCGGCTTGAAAAGATAGTAATCAACCAGGGACTAGGCCAGGCAATTGCCGACAAGAAACTGCTTGAGATGGGCCAGAAGGAGGTCTCTGACATCGCCGGACAGAAGTCGGTGCAGACAGTCTCCAAGAAGGACATATCAAACTTCAAGCTCAGGAAAGCAATGCCCATCGGTGTCATGGTGACCCTCCGCCAGGAACGCATGTATGAGTTCCTTGAGAGACTCATCTCAGTGGCCCTGCCGCGTATACGCGACTTCAAGGGCGTTGGGGCGAAACTCGACGGACGCGGAAACTACACCCTCGGTATTACGGAACAGATCATATTCCCGGAGATTGACATCGATAAGATCGCCAAGATCATGGGGCTGCAGATTACGTTCGTCACCACCGCAAAGAGCGACGAAGAGGCCTTTGCCCTTCTCAAAGAATTCGGAATACCCTTTAAAAACAAGTAAACAGATCGGAATATGGCTAAGGAATCAATGAAAGCCCGCGAGGTCAAACGCGTTAAACTTGCTGAAAAGTACGCCGCTAAAAGGGCAGTGCTCAAAGCTGAAGGCAACTATGTTGCACTGAGTCAGCTGCCGCGCAACTCAAGCCCTATCAGGCAGCGCAACAGGTGCAAGCTCACCGGAAGACCCAGAGGCTACATGAGACAGTTTGGCATCAGCAGGATCACCTTCAGGGAGATGGCATCACAAGGCCTCATCCCGGGTGTAAGAAAAGCAAGCTGGTAACAACCCGACGAGATATAAACAATAAATTATAATATAAGATGACAGATCCAATAGCAGATTTTCTTACCAGGGTAAGGAATGCCATGAAAGCCGGACATAAGGTGGTTGAGACACCGGCTTCCGGTCTGACAAAGGATATCACCAGGATACTCTATGACAAGGGATATATCCTCAGCTATAAGTTCATTGACGATGAGCTCCAGGGCAAGATCAAGATAGCCCTCAAGTACCATCCCAAGACCAAGCAGCCGGCTATCAAGTCGATACAGAGGGTGAGCCGTCCCGGCCTCAGACGTTATGCTGGTGTAGATGAACTCCCGAGAGTCCTGAACGGACTGGGAATAGCCATTCTTTCAACCTCACACGGCCTTATGACCGAGAAGGAGGCAGCAAAAGAGAATGTCGGGGGTGAAGTTATATGTTATGTCTATTAAACAGGAGGAGGTTAAATGTCAAGAATAGGAAAATTACCTGTAAACCTGCCATCAGGCGTCACGATCAGCGTTGACGACGCCAACATGGTCAGTGTTAAAGGCCCCCTGGGAACACTCTCACAGAAGGTTGACAGTGACATCAGGGTGGATGTTGAGGATAATGTAATCACGCTTTCAAGGCCTAACGACGAGAAGCGTCTCAAATCACTTCACGGCCTCTACAGGGCTCTCATAGACAACATGGTTGTGGGTGTCTCAAAAGGCTACCGGAAGGATCTTGAACTGGTGGGTGTCGGCTACCGCGCTGAGGCAAAGGGCCAGCAGCTTGAGATGAGCCTCGGTTATTCGCATGATATTATCATGGAACTGCCGCAGGAGATCACGGTTCAAACCAAGACCGAAAAGAGGAGTAACCCCGTTATCACCCTCACAAGCATTGACAAGCAGCTCATCGGTCACGTCGCAGCCAAGATCAGGTCACTGCGTCCGCCTGAACCGTACAAAGGCAAGGGCATCAAATTCGTGGGCGAACAACTCAGAAGAAAGGCCGGCAAATCGGCTGGTGTTTAACATGATTAAAGAATGAAGTCATGGCTATAACAAAGACAGAAAAGAGAGAAAAGATTAAACTGAGGATCCGCAAGCGGATAAAGGGAACCCCCGGAAAACCCAGGATTTCGGTATACCGCAGCAACAAACAGATATACGCTCAGGCTATTGACGATGTCAACGGTTTGACGCTGGCATCAGCCTCATCAAGGGAGAAGGAGTTAGCCTCCGTCGCTGCGAAGAAGAGCGAGCTGGCAGTCATGGTAGGCAAGCGCCTGGCCGCAGTATGCAAGGAGAAGGGCATTGAGACCGTCGTCTTTGACAGAAGCGGGTACCAGTATCATGGCAGAGTGAAATCATTAGCTGACGGAGCACGCGAAGGCGGCTTAAAATTCTAATCAGTATGGCATACGTAACAAAGAGAGTAAAGAACAGCGATCTTGAACTTACCGACAGGCTGGTAAGCATCAATAGAGTAACCAAAGTAACCAAAGGAGGCCGTACCTTCAGCTTCTCGGCCATCGTCGTCGTTGGCGATGAGAAGGGAATAGTGGGCCATGGCCTGGGTAAGGCAAGTGAAGTCACCACCGCCATAGCAAAAGGAATTGAGGATGCCAAGAAAAACCTCATCAAGGTACCGGTGCACAAGGGCACCATACCTCATGAGCAGTACGGCAAGTTCGGCGGTGCCTACGTCTTCATCAAACCCGCCACCGAAGGTACCGGTATCAAGGCCGGAGGCGCCATGCGTGCCGTCCTGGAGAGCGTGGGAGTGAAGAACGTGCTTGCGAAGTCAAAGGGCTCGTCAAACCCTCACAACCTGGTCAAGGCTACCATAGCCGCTCTGCTTGAGCTGCGCGATGCCAGCACAGTGGCTGACCACAGGGGAGTGACATTGGAAAAAGTGTTTAACGGTTAGTAATATTGATTATAATGGCAAGAATCAGAATAACCCAGTTCAAAAGCAAGATAGGCCAGCCCGAGAATCAGAAGAGAATGCTCGCGGCACTGGGTATAAAGAAGATGCACCAGACAGTTGAGCACGATGATTCGCCCCAGGTAATGGGTATGGTCAATAAGCTGAAACACCTGGTGAAGGTGGAGAAACTATAAGGTATTAACAGCATTAGATATTTCACAATGGATTTAAGCAATTTAAAACCGGCCCCCGGATCGGTGAAAAGAGAAAAGCGCATCGGACGCGGCGAGGGTTCAGGTCACGGCGGCACATCGACACGCGGCCACAAGGGGGCCAAGTCACGCTCGGGCTACAGCAAGAAAATAGGCTTTGAAGGCGGCCAGATGCCCCTCCAGAGAAGAGTACCGAAGTCGGGCTTCAAAAATATCAACCGCGTTGAGTACAAAGGCATTAACCTCAGTACCATCGAAAGCCTTGCCGGTAAGCTGAAGACTGACCTCATCGACTTCCAGACACTGATGTCGGCAGGGCTGATCAACAAGAACGCACTGGTAAAGATCCTCGGTAAGGGTACGCTCACAAGGAAGCTCGAGGTTCATGCCCACGCTTTCAGCAAGTCAGCTCAGGCAGCAATTGAAGCTAATAAGGGAACCGCAGTTAAACTGTAAGGCATGAAATTTATACAGACTATAAAGAATATATTCAAGATAGAAGATCTGAGAGCCAGGATCTTCTACACACTTGCTATAGTTGCACTCTACCGTCTGGGTAAATATGTCACTCTTCCCGGTGTTGACCCCTCGATGCTCCAGGCCCTGCAGAGTCAGACCTCAAGTGGTATCATGGGGCTGCTCGATATGTTCTCAGGAGGTGCTTTTTCGCAGGCTTCCATCTTTGCCCTGGGTATCATGCCCTACATCTCCGCATCTATCGTCATACAGCTTCTCGGCATAGTCTTCCCCTATTTTCAGAAACTGCAGAAGGAGGGTGAGAGCGGCAGGCGCAAGATGAACCAGTATACAAGGTATCTTACGGTAGCCATTCTCATACTTCAGGCCCCGACATACCTTGCCAACCTGCACGCAATACTGCCTCCTGAGGCCTTTGTGCTCCAGGGGTTCTTCTTCAAGGTCTCCTCGGTGATCATACTGACGGCAGGAACGATATTTGTCATGTGGCTCGGTGAAAGGATCACTGACAAGGGAATAGGAAACGGTATCTCACTTATTATAATGGTGGGTATCATTGCCCGCTTCCCGGTCTCATTCATATTTGAGGCAGGAACACGCATCAACGGCTCGGGAGGCCTCGTGGCACTCCTGATAGAGCTGGTCTTCCTCTTTGCTGTGATAGTAGGGTCAGTACTGCTGGTGCAGGGCACACGCCGCATTCCGGTCCAGTATGCCAGACGCATCGTGGGCAACAAGCAATACGGCGGTGTGAGACAGTATATACCTCTCAAGGTGAACGCTGCGGGTGTAATGCCCATCATCTTCGCCCAGGCGATCATGATGCTGCCCATTATCCTGGCCGGTTTCAGCGAAAGCGGATCAGGGTTCGTGGTGGCCTTTACCAACATGTACGGTTTCTGGTACAACCTGGTGACCGCAATTCTCATAGTCCTCTTTACCTATTTCTATACCGCGGTGACAATTAACCCGGTGCAGATGGCAGAAGACATGAAGAAGAACGGAGGGTTCATCCCGGGGATCAAACCAGGCCGCAAGACCGTCGAGTTCATTGACAGCATCATGTCTCGCATTACGCTGCCCGGTTCCATATTCCTGGCTATAATAGCCATCCTCCCCGCCTTCGCCGTCAACTTTGGCGTCAGCGGTGAGTTTGCACAGTTCTTCGGCGGCACGTCGCTCCTCATTCTCGTGGGCGTTGTGCTTGACACTCTTCAGCAGATTGAAAGCCATCTGCTTATGCGCCACTATGACGGCCTCATGAAGTCAGGCCGCGTTAAGGGCAGGACCGGAGCCGTGTCGGCTATGTAATTGTTTACGTTCTTTGATGATATATATTAAGACGGATGCGGAAGTAGAGTTACTGAGGGAGAGCAATTTGCTGGTCTCACGGACTCTTGCGGAAGTAGCCGGACACATCAGGCCGGGGGTCACAACCCTCGAGCTTGACAGCATTGCCGAGACCTTCATTCGGGCTCACGGCGCGCTGCCCGGGTTCAAGGGTTATGCCGGTTTTCCCAATACGCTCTGCACATCTGTTAATGACGAGGTGGTACACGGGATACCGTCAGACTACACCCTGAAGGAGGGCGACATAATATCAGTCGACTGCGGGGTTGTACTGAACGATTACTACGGCGACAGCGCCTACACTTTTGCGGTGGGCGAGGTTGAACCGGAGATCCTGCGCCTTCTCGAATATACCCGGGCTTCACTTGAGGCAGGAGTAAGGGAAGCCGTGGCAGGCAACCGCGTGGGAGATATCTCTCATGCCGTGCAGACCAGGGCTGAGAGCGGGGGCTACTCCGTGGTCCGCACACTGGTCGGACACGGCCTCGGAAAACACCTGCACGAAGGACCCGAAGTGCCCAATTTCGGACATCGCGGCTCTGGCACGAGACTTGATAGGAACCTGGTCATATGCATAGAACCGATGATCAATATGGGTACCAAAAACACACGCGTCCAGAGTGACGGGTGGACTGTCAGAACAGGTGACGGCAAACCGTCGGCACATTTTGAATACGCTGTTGCGGTCAGGGACGATAAAGCCGACCTGCTCTCAACATTTGAGTTTATAGAAGAAGTATTAAAAAACAGGTAAGAATATGGCCAAACAACCATCAATAGAGATTGACGGAACGATCATCGAGGCGCTCTCAAACGCGATGTTCAGAGTCAGGCTCGAAAACGGACATATCATCACCGCCCACATCTCCGGCAAGATGAGAATGCATTACATAAAAATCCTGCCGGGTGACAAAGTGAAGGTTGAAATGTCGCCCTATGACCTTACCAAAGGAAGAATAACATTCAGATTTAAATAGAAATAAACACTGCGATGAAAGTAAGAGCATCAATAAAAAAGCGCTCAGCCGACTGCAAGATTGTAAGGAGGAATGGGCGCCTGTATGTGATAAATAAGAAAAATCCCAAGTTCAAGCAGAGGCAGGGATAAAATTGATTAACTTTGCACTTCAAATTAAAAGAGGTATATGGCACGTATTAATGGGGTAGACCTACCAAGGAATAAGCAGGGCGAAGTGGCTCTTACTTATATCTATGGCGTCGGACGGAGCACGGCACAGAAAGTGCTTGACAGGGCTGGCGTTGACCGCGACAAGAAAGTTGAAGAGTGGAATGACGATAACATTAACGCTATCCGTCAGATCCTCTCCGAAAACTATAAGCTCGAAGGTGAACTTCGCTCCGAAACGCAGCTTAATATCAAACGACTGATGGATATCGGATGTTATCGCGGTATCCGTCACAGAATAGGACTTCCGGTGAGGGGACAGAGCACCAAGAACAATGCCCGTACCCGCAAGGGCCGCAAGAAGACCGTCGCTAACAAGAAAAAAGCTACTAAATAATTAACATATGGCAAAGAAGACTGGGACGCAAAAGAAGAAGGTCGTAAAAGTTGAACCAGTGGGGCAGGCTCACGTTCATTCATCATTCAATAATATAATCATCAGCCTTACAAACAGCACCGGACAGGTGATATCATGGGCTTCAGCCGGTAAAATGGGCTTCAAGGGTTCCAAGAAGAACACTCCCTATGCCGCACAGATGGCCTCGGAAGAGTGCACAAAGGTTGCTTATGAACTCGGCCTCCGCAAGGTTAAGGTTTATGTCAAAGGACCCGGATCAGGCCGTGAATCAGCCATACGCGCTATATCCAACAGCGGTGTGGAGGTGACTGAGATCATTGATGTCACTCCAATGCCTCATAACGGATGCCGTCCGCCTTCCCGCAGAAGGGTTTAAAAGCCTCTTATTCATTAATAGAAAACGATTAACATTACAATTCAATGGCAAGATATACAGGACCCAGATCAAAAATCGCCAGGAAATTCGGAGAACCTATTTTCGGCCCTGACAAATACCTCGACAGGAAGAATTTCCCGCCCGGGCAGCATGGGATGAACAAGAAGAGGAAAAAGACCTCTGAATACGGTGTACAGCTCCGCGAGAAGCAGAAGGTGAAATATACCTACGGCCTCCTTGAGCGCCAGTTCCGCAATTTCTTTGAGAAGGCATCATCGCAAACGGGAATCACAAGCCTCGTGCTGCTTCAGATGCTTGAGTCACGGCTTGACAACGTGGTCTACCGCCTCGGTGTGGCTCCCTCAAGACCGGCAGCACGCCAGCTGGTATCTCACCGCCATATAACAGTCAACGGAAACGTTGTGAACATACCTTCATTCATCCTTCGCCCCGGTGATATCATCGGAGTACGCGAAAAATCAAAATCGCTCGAGGCAATAATTGAATGCATAGGCTCAAACCGCCGCTCAAAACTGGCATGGCTCGAATGGGATGATACACAGATGGCCGGGAAATACATGAGTGTCCCTGAACGTTCTGAAATCCCTGAAAATTTCAAGGAACAGCTTATCGTTGAACTATATTCCAAGTAATAAAGTAATACAATTCATATGGCCATATTAGCATTCCAGAAACCTGACAAAGTAATATTACTGGAAGCGGACGACCAGTACGGAAAATTCGAATTCCGCCCGCTTGAACCCGGCTATGGCATAACCGTAGGTAATGCACTGAGAAGAATTCTTCTCTCATCACTCGAAGGTTTTGCCATCACAACCATCAAGGTTGAGGGCGTTGACCATGAGTTCTCAACCATCACCGGAGTCATGGAAGATGTCACAGAAGTTATCCTGAACCTGAAACAGATCCGTTTCAAAAGGATGGTGGAAGATGTCGACAATGAAAAGATAGTGGTCAAACTGTCCGGCCAGGAGGTTTTCAAGGCCGGTGACCTCAATAACTCTCTCAGCAGCTTTGAGGTACTTAACCCCGAACTGGTGGTATGCCGTATGGAACCGGACGTCAAACTGCAGATCGAACTGAATATCAACAAGGGCAGGGGATATGTCCCGGCAGAGGAAAACCAGCCCGCCGAGGCAGAGTTCGGTGTCATAGCCGTAGACTCAATCTTCACCCCAATCAAGAATGTAAAATACTCCATCGAGAACTACAGGGTCGAACAGAAGACTGACTATGAGAAGCTTATCCTCGAGATCACCACTGACGGATCTATACATCCGAAAGATGCTCTCAAGGAGGCTGCAAAGATCCTGATATACCACTTCATGCTCTTCTCGGAAGACAAGATCACCATTGACTATGAAGATAAAATGGCCAATGAGGAGTTCGATGAGGAGATACTCCACATGCGTCAGCTACTTAAGACCAAGCTCGTTGACCTTGACCTCTCGGTGAGAGCCCTCAACTGCCTTAAGGCAGCCGAGGTTGAGTCGCTGGGTGACCTCGTCAAGTTCAATAAGAATGACCTCCTTAAGTTCCGCAACTTCGGCAAGAAGTCGCTTACCGAACTCGACGAGCTTCTTGAGACAATGAACCTCTCATTCGGGATGGATGTGGCAAAATATAAACTCGACAAAGATTAATAACAGGTAAGGACAGAGAGAAATGCGACATTTAAATTCTATAAATCACCTTGGAAGAAAAAGCGCCGACAGGAAAGCAATGATGGCCAACCTGGCATCATCACTCATTCTTCACAAGCGTATTACCACAACCAACGCCAAGGCACGTGCACTGAGGACATACGTTGAACCACTCATTACAAAATCAAAGGATGATTCAACACACTCACGCAGGGTTGTATTCAGTTATCTTGAAAATAAAACTGCCGTTTCCGAGCTCTTCAGGGAGGTGGCTCCGCGCATCGCAAGCCGGCCGGGCGGATATACACGCATACTGAAGCTGGGGAACCGCCTGGGTGACTCCGCCGAGATGTGCATCATCGAACTCGTCGACTTCAATGAGAACATGCTGGCAGGTGAAGGTGCAAAAGCCAAAACAACACGCCGCCGTCGCAGCCCGAAGAAAAAAGCCGAAGCCGTTGCTGCAACTGAAGCTCCGGCTGCAAAAGCTCCGGCTGCAAAAGCTGCGGCTGCAAAAGCTGCGGCTGACAAAGCACCGGATGCAAAGGAGAGTGCTGCCCCAGAGACCGCACCGGAAGATAACGCGCCTGAAGCCGATTCAAAGGAATAAAAGATTATGCTCTTATACTGCGGGATATCGTCTTCAAGGCCATATCCCGTTTTTTTATATATTGCAGATTATCAATAATTAAATTCAAAAGACAATGGGTCAAATTATTAGTGTTCACGCAAGAGAGATTCTTCAATTCACGGGGAAATCCCACCATTGAGGTGGAAGTTGTAACGGCAAGCGGTGCAACAGGCAGGGCAGCAGTGCCTTCCGGAGCATCAACAGGCGAGAACGAGGCCATCGAGCTGAGAGACGGCGACAAAACCCGCTACCTTGGCAAGGGTGTCCTGAAGGCGGTTTATAATGTCAACAGTGTCATTGCTGAAGATATAGCAGGCATGGATGTAACCAACCAGGTTGCCATAGACCAGAAGATGATTGATCTTGACGGTACGCCCACAAAGAGCACCCTCGGAGCCAATGCCATTCTGGGCGTCTCACTGGCCTGTGCCAAAGCGGCAGCAGCATATCACGGCCTGACTCTTTACAGGTATATCGGCGGAACCAATGCGCGCGTGCTCCCCGTCCCGATGATGAACATCATTAACGGGGGCTCGCATTCCGATGCTCCCATAGCATTCCAGGAGTTCATGATACGTCCCAAAGGTGCCACCACATTTGCAGAAGGACTCCGGATGGGCGCTGAGGTGTTCCATTCTCTCAAGAAGGTGCTCAAGGAGCGCGGCCTCAGCACTGCCGTAGGCGATGAGGGCGGCTTCGCACCAAAACTGAAGGGAACGGAAGATGCCCTTGACAGCATCATAAAAGCCATCACCAATGCCGGATACACTCCCGTGACAGATGTTACTATCGCTCTCGACTGCGCAGCAAGTGAATTCTTTGAAAACGGCGTCTACAACTATACCAAGTTCGAAGGCGAAAAGGGAAAGAAACTCACCCCGGCACAGCAGGCCGACTATCTCACCTCGCTGGTTGACAAGTACCCCATAATTGACTCCATAGAGGACGGAATGAGCGAGGGTGACTGGGAAGGCTGGAAGCTCCATACACAGCAGCTCGGATCAAGGATACAGATAGTGGGTGACGACCTCTTCGTGACCAATGTAAAGTATCTCGAGAGGGGTATTGCTGAAGGATGCGCCAACTCCATCCTGATCAAGCTGAACCAGATCGGGACACTGACCGAGACGCTCAACTGCATTGAGATGGCTCACAGGGCAGGCTACACAACCGTAATCTCGCACCGTTCGGGCGAGACAGAAGATTCAACCATCGCTGATGTGGCCGTGGCGGTAAACTCGGGCCAGATCAAGACCGGCTCCCTCAGCCGCACCGACCGTATTGCAAAATACAATCAGCTCCTTCGCATTGAAGAGGAGCTTGAAAACAACGCCGTCTACGGCTGCGAATAGCCGCAGCAACGGTCACTGCACAGAAAAACTCCGCGCAGGCGGAGTTTTTTGTTTTATATTTGTATAAATCTGCTTCTCAATGTCGTTCAACGGCCTGGCCCATTTTGTAAGCTTTCTTAAATCACGCGGTGATCTGGCCCGTGTTAAATGTCGCGTTGATCCTCTGCTTGAGATCCCCGAGATTGCTGACCGTATGGTCAAAAACGGGGGCAAGGCCCTTCTCTTTGAGGATACCGGTACCGCCTTCCCTCTTCTGATAAATGCCTTTGCCTCTGATGACCGCATGGCAGCAGGAATAGGCCGTGATACCCTTGATGACGCAGGAGCGGAGATATTCTCACTTGTTGAGTCACTGAGCCAGTCTCGCGGACTGTTTTCCAAGCTGTCACGCCTTCCGCAGATGTTCAGCCTGCTCAGGCTGGTGACACGGAAGAAAAGAGGCAGGGGTGAGTGCCAGGAGGTGGTGGAACCCGTAGCTGATCTGGGCATACTTCCCGTGCTCAAGTGCTGGCCTCATGACGGAGGAAGGTTCATCACCCTGCCCCTGGTGCACACCAGGCACCCGCTTACGGGCAGGCCCAACCTGGGGATGTACCGGATGCAGATCATGGGCAGTGACATCACCGGTATGCACTGGCACCGCCACAAGACCGGCTCACGCCATTTTGAGGCATGGAAAGAGACGGGAAAACGGATGCCTGTCACCGTGACCCTGGGTGGCGACCCGGTATACACCTATTCCGCCACGGCACCACTGCCTGAAGATATCAGTGAGTATCTCCTCGCTGCCTTTCTCCGCCGGAAAAGAGTAACGCTCGTCAAATGTCTTACCAATGACCTGTGGGTGCCTGCAGATTCAGATATTGTCATTGAAGGATATGTTGACCCGTCAGAGCCACCGGTGACAGAAGGCCCCTTTGGTGACCACACCGGCTTCTATTCGCTATCAGATATGTACCCGGTGTTTCACGTTACCTGTATCACTCACCGTAGAAATGCCGTGTTCCCGGCCACCATCGTGGGAGTACCCCCAATGGAGGATGCCTGGATAGGCAAGGCAACGGAAAAGATCTTCTTTGCACCTATTAAGCTGGCAATAGCTCCGGAGATACGGGAGCTGCACATGCCGGTGGCGGGGGTGGCTCATAACCTGGTGATAGTCAGCATACACAAGACCTACCCCGGACAGGGTATGAAGGTGCTCAGCGCACTCTTCGGCGCAGGGCAGATGATGCTGAGCAAATATATCATCGTGGTCAGCAGCCCCGTCAATGTCCATGATTACCAGATGGTGGCAGAGGCCATCTTCGCCAATGCCAGGTTCGATACAGACCTCCTCCTGACCCGTGGTCCTCTTGATGTGCTTGACCACTCCTCCGACAGTTTCAGCATGGGTGGTAAACTGGGTATCGATGCCACGATAAAACTATCCGAGGAGCGCATAGCTGAGTACAATTCGGTGCCAATGAGGCTGATCACTGATGCCGTGCTGACAGGCGAGGTCATCACCGGCATGAAGACCATGGCAGAGTATGCGCTGCCGGTGGCGGTGCTGACCCTCAGGAAACCGTCGCAGGGACTTGACATGCATAGTTTTACAGCCAGGCTGCCTTCTCCGCTCTCCATGCCCGGCACAGTTATCGTCGCCGTCGATGACGGGGCTGACGCCGATGATCCTGCCATGATCACCTGGCTGGTGACGGGAAACAGTGACCCGTCACGTGACCTCTATCACCTTGAAGGAGGAGCCATCTTCATCGACGCCACTTCCAAGACACGATCCCTTCCCACATTCCCGAGAGAATGGCCCAATGTTGTATGCTCTGATGAAGAGACGATAGGCCTGGTAGACCGCAGATGGCCTGAATACGGAGTAGGTGAGTTCCGGAAGTCACCCTCTCTGAAGCTGCTTCCCCTGCTTAAGCCCGGGGAGGCTTCCGTGGAGACAGCTAATGCCGCAGTGAAGTGAGCACTCTCCTGTCACCGGCTGCACTCCTGGCGATGGCTCCCGGCCTTAGAGACAGCCCGGTCATAAACTATGCCATCGCCGTATTTATCATAGTAGCCCTCATTTACCTTGCCATACTTCAGTTCTGGGTTTTACTGCGCACCCGAAAGCACCTGACCGAGATGAAGAGCGCATATGATGAGATCGACATCCAGCGCTCGGAGCTGCAGCTGCGCAACAAGGACCTTACCGACAGCCTGAACTATGCCCGCAGGATACAGGCGGCGCTCCTTCCGGCTGAACATCATATCAGGAAGATATTCAACGACTATTTTATCTATTACCGCCCGAAGCATATCGTGAGCGGCGATTTTTACTGGTTCAGCGAGAGGGATGACAAGTATTTCATCGCGGCAGCTGACTGTACCGGACACGGGGTGCCCGGAGCCCTCATGTCAATGATCGGGCTGGAGCTGATACAGAAGATCATCAATGAGATGAAGGTTGATGACAGCGACCAGCTGCTCCTCACCATGAACAGGGAGCTGGAATCGGCCTTCTTCAAGGAGGAGAGCGGTAAGGCCCTGATACGTGACGGCATAGAGATGAGTATGTGCATCATCGACAAGAAAACAAGGGAGATGGAGTTCTCGGGAGCTTTCCTGCCTGTTTATATAGTGCGTGACGACAAGCTGATTGAGATCAAGGGAGACAAGAAGAATGTGGTGCAGTCATTCGCCATGGTCTCATTCAACCGCAGCACCTTCAGGCTCCGTGAGGGCGATATCCTCTACCTCTTCTCCGACGGTTACGCTGACCAGTTCGGAGGGCCGGAGAACAAGAAGTTCATGTACCGGCGCCTGAGGCATATACTGCTTACTATCAGCAAGTATCCGCTCCTTGACCAGGAGAGGATACTGGATGAGACCATCACCTCATGGATGGATGGCCATGATCAGATTGATGACATGATGATTCTTGGCGTGAAGCCCTTCTGAGGTCAGATCAGGGCTCTGATCTTCTCTATGAGAACGTCAGGCTCAATAGGTTTGCTTATATAATCATCCATACCCACGGCAAGGCACTGCTCCCTGTCTCCCAGCATGGCATTGGCCGTGATGGCAATAATCGGCACATGTGCCTGTGTGCTCATCTCAAGACCTCTTATCTTGTCGGCTGCCACCAGTCCGTTCATCACGGGCATCTGTACATCCATGAGAATAAGGTCATACCGTGAGGTACCGAACATGTCAAGAGCCTCTTTGCCGTTACGGGCAACCTCGAACCGCTTGACCAGCGGTTCAAGCATGAGCTGTGTGATGCGCTGGTTGATAGGGTTATCCTCAACAAGGAGTATTGAAAGGTCTTTAAGCTCCTTTTTGCTTTTTTCACCGGACATTCCCCTGATCAGTGTGCTGGCTGCCGCAGGCCTATCGATCTTGCCGGCTTTCCGCATGTTGACAAAGAACACGAAGTATGAACCGGCGCCGGCGCTGGTCTCCTGCCAGTTACCCCCGGTGTCGTGTATCAGCCTCCCGGACAGAGGCCATGGCTGTCTGCCCTCGCCGATGAAGACCACGGGGTTGTTTGATGACAGGGTGAATTCAACCTTTTGCATCGCGTCACGCTCGCCGGCCTCCCGGGCCTGTATCTTGATGGTGACCTTGCCCGTCGTGCCTGAGATGGCGGCGCTGAGCAGGTCTATGAGAATCTGTTTCAGTATGATGGGATCACCCATGTATTCGGTCTCACCTTCACCGCGGTCATCATAGATGATAAGGCACTGCTCATGTCTCCGGTTGAGCTTCATAAGCTCGATGGTGTCCTTTATAATGGGCCCGAGCCTGAATCGCATCTCGCCTCTTCTTTCAAAGGTGATGTTGCCTGCCGTCTCCATGGTCAGCTCATTGACCACCTCAACCATCGAGCCGGTGGAGGCTATGAAGGTCTCGACAAGCTCCTGCTGCTTTGGTGAGGTAGTTGTCTCGCTCAGCATGTTGCCCAGAAGCACCAGGTTGTTGAGAGGCTCCCTGATCTTGTGGGAAAAGGAGTTGATCACTTCCTCATTCTTCTCGGCAATGGAGGCAAGCTCCCTGATGATTGCCCTGCTGTCGGCTATCAGCCTTCGCAGTTCATAAACCGCCATCACCAGGGGAACGAGCGCCAGGCCACCGGTCACCAGGGGCGTGTAAACCATGCCCGCCAGGGCAGTGGAGAGAGAAATAATTACAAGGAGCAGAGCCACAGCAACCGGAAGAAGTATCCGGTCCCTGGTCCTGCGGGTCATCAGGTCTGAATGCGGAATGGAGGCAGCTCTTGTTCTTCTCGGCATATTGTGAGAGCAGTAGAAAAATGAGACTCAAAGATACATGAATTTAAATAAAGATGAAGGGAGGGGTGCTTTCCGTCTGCATAAAAGATTATTTTTGCCTAACGGTACAATATTTGAGGTAAAGTTTGAAAAAGAGTGTGATGCAAAAGACCGTAGTGACACTGATAGCCTTTGTGATTGCCTCCGGCATGATCAGCGCCATGCAGAGGGATACTCTTGTTCAGTATACGCCTGACTTCAAATTCAGGGATGGGATCTACCTGAACTTTGACATGGTGAAGGCAAACAGCCCGATCCCGAAAGCCAAACTGTTTACTTCAGTCGATTATAACGACAAGGATTTCTTTGACCAGGTGATCTCATCAGAGAAGATATACTTCTATGACAACATGGGCGTCAGGCAGGAGATAGAGAAGGATGCCATCTGGGGCTTTGCGCGTAACGGAGTCCTTTATATAAAGGTGCAGGGTGCTTTCAACCGGATTACTTTCTTCGGCTCAATCATCCATTTCGTGGCCGATGTAACAACCACATCACCGGGTTATAATCAATACGGATATTATGATCCTTACTACTCTCCCTACAGGTCATCCTATTCGCCCTATTATTACAGTCCCTATTCATCAAGGTATTATGATCCCTATTACATGGGGGGGTATCCCTACAGGAACAACGCCTCGCGGACTGACCTGCAGATGTTCATGATCGACTTTGAGACAGGGAAATCATACGAATATGACCTCGAGAACCTGGAGGCGCTGCTGATGAAGGATCCCGAGCTCTATGAGGAATTTGTCTCTATGCGAAACAAGAACCAGAAGAAGCTGATGTTCGTCTACCTGAGAAAGTACAATGAAAAGCACCCAATCTTTTTACCATCAGATAATTAACCCGGGAATGAAGAGAACTGCCCTGACCTCCCTGCTAATCCTTTCCTCCCTCGTGGCAACAGCCCAGCAGAGGCCTTACCCTACCGTTGAGCATGCTGAAAAGTTCAGGTCTTCTGTAACATGCGTCGTGCTGGAGGAGAACCCGTTTTCTTTCTACAACGCTGAGATTAAAAGTGCCGTGGAAAAATACTGGAAGGTGACTCCTGTAAAATTCATTACCGAGAGTGAGTTCAATGTCAATCGCACGGACCCTTCCCTGTCGTTTATTGTGCTGACCATAACCAACTTCAGCAATGACAAGTCAGGCTCGGCTTACGATTTTCTCAACCTCCTCCTGGGCGCTGACGTTGAGAACCTTGATGAGCTTCCGGAGTTCTGCGCCATACCTCTCTGCTTCGCAGGGGCTCCTGAGGAGGAGTACAGCTACAAGCTGGGACTGATCATCAGGTTCATGCAGTATCATGCTGACATGGTCATTAAGAACCCTACCAATGCGGCGCTGCGCTATCTGAAATACTATAACAGGAATGTTCCGGACATCGGGGGCAAGACGATACTGGTGAGGGCGGAGGACCTGGCTCCTGAGATCAATACCGAAGCAAGGATAAAGGCCCACTACCCCAACAAGGTCAAAATCGTTGACGAGGACGAGATAATCAGGGCCATCGACGAGAAGGAGAAGGATGTCCTGATAGTGCATAAGGTAGGGCCTGACGGCGTCAAACAGACGGGTACCTGCATGAAGATGCTCCTCGGAACCGATGATGCTGTGATGTATTACTATGACAGCCACCTCGTTGACAGCAGGAACGCAAACGGAATGCTGATCAGTGACATGAAAAGGCTGGCACGTTTCTGATGATGCAGCATTTTGCCATGACATACCGTCTTTAAAATAAAACAAATGGAAGAGATTAAAACATACACTCAATCGGAACGCGACTGGGCAATGTTCTGCCACCTGTCGGCCTTCGCCGGATACTTTTTTCCCTTCGGAGGCATAGTCGGCCCGGTGATCTGCTGGATATCCAGAAAGGAGGAGTCGGAGTGGGTAAACATCAACGGAAAAGCTTCACTTAATTTCCAGATTTCCATGCTCCTCTACACCGTGCTGCTTATTCCGCTATGTTTTATCATCGTGGGCATACCGCTGCTGATTGCACTCGGCGTACTTGAGTTTGTCTGCATCATTGTGGCAAGCGTCAGGTCAGCAAAGGGCGAAGTTTTCAAATACCCCCTCTCAATCCCGTTCATACAATAAAAAACAGAGGAGAAGGCAACAGTATCCTGTTTTACGGCACCCCAGTATACCGGCATAAGATGCCGGGACAATACGCACAGTCCCAGCTGTACTGATAACCGCTATCGCGGTAAACCAATCCGGGACTTAATGCCCGCCCCGCTTTTTTTTCCTATTTTTGTCGGGAAATTTTACCTGTATGGCTCAGAAACCTTCCATTCCCAGGGGCACGCGTGACTTCTCTCCCGTGGAGATGCTCCGCCGTAATTATATATTCGATATCATCCGTAAGACTTTTTCCCTCTTCGGCTACCTGCCGCTTGAGACACCGGCCATGGAGAACCTCTCCACGCTCCTTGGGAAATATGGTGAGGAGGGCGACAGGCTGGTATTCAGGATCCTTAATTCGGGCAACTTCCTGGCTGACATACCCGCTTCAGCACTCTCGCAGGCAGAGAGCGCCGCAATCTCACAACGGATATGTGAAAAGGGACTCAGGTACGATCTTACCGTACCCTTTGCAAGATACGTGGTACAGCATCGTGACCAGATCACCTTCCCCTTCAGGAGATACCAGATACAGCCCGTCTGGAGGGCAGACAAACCACAGAAGGGAAGGTACAGGGAGTTTTTCCAGTGCGATGTCGATGTCATCGGCAGTGATTCACTACTCAACGAGTTTGAACTTGTGAAGATCATTGACCGTGTTTTCAGCGACCTGAATATCAGGGTTGTTATTAAGATTAACAATCGTAAGATCCTCGCCGGCATCGCTGAGATGGCAGGGGCAGGGGAGAGGATCACCGACATTACCGTGGCCATTGACAAGCTTGACAAGATAGGGCTGGAGGGTGTCAGGCAGGAGCTGATGCAGCGTGGCATTGCCACCGGAGTGATCTCAATGCTTGAGCCGGTATTCAGCCTTAGCGGATCGCCGCAGTCAAAGCTCGGTGAACTGAAAGGAGTGCTTGCGTCGTCGTCGGCAGGTATGAAGGGAATCTCAGAGATGGAAGAGCTCTTCGGTTACCTTGCCATGGAGCCGTCACAGGCAGAGGTGGAGCTGGATCTCTCACTCGCTCGCGGACTGAATTACTACACCGGCGCCATCATTGAGGTGAAGGCTGCCGATGCATCCATAGGAAGCATATGCGGGGGAGGAAGGTATGATGATCTCACGGGTATCTTCGGCCTGCAGGGTGTCTCCGGCGTAGGCGTCTCCTTTGGCGCAGACAGGATTTATGACGTGATGCTTCAGCTGGACCTCTTCCCGGAACAGACAGGATCAGCCACGGAAGCGCTGGTCATCAATTTCGGCAGGGAAGAACTGCCTGAACTGCTGAAGATAGTACGCTCACTGCGTGATGCAGGAATAGCTTCCGAATTGTATCCTGACGCCGTCAGGCTGAAGAAGCAGTTCTCCTATGCCGATGCTCAGAAGATCGCGGCAGTGATAATTGCCGGCAGCAATGAGATAGCATCCGGAGAGGCAACCGTTAAGAACATGAAAACGGGAGAGCAGACAACCGTTCCGTTGTCGGCACTCCCGTCATATATAAGGGAAGTAAAGAATTCCTGATCTCAGTCGGCAGTCGGCAGTCAGCAATCGGCAGTCAGTCAATCGGCAGTCAAAACTTGACTGAAGACTGTGGACTGACCTTCAGTCCTGAACCTGTCCGGTGCGGCCCCTGAAGCCCGTTCCCTGAGTCTGTCCCTGCCTCCTCTGATTCAGTTCCCTCAGCAACTGCTGCTTGTACTGGTTCTCAATCTGGTAAAGCCTGATGACTTTTGCCGGTGGAAGTACCTTTTTCAGGTCTGTGTTGAACGTTACCACCATCGTGGCTTCGTCGGAGAAGCTCTTCGCAAGCCTGTCTGCCGTTGACGAGAGCTCGTCATTGCTCATGTTTGCTTCGTTCTGAGCCGCATAGCGCATCAGTGACAGGCGGTCAGCCAGCAGCTTGTTCCTGCGTGCGGAGAAGTCGTTGTACAAAGGCCAGAATTTTTCGGCCTCTGCCGGGGTGAGATCAAGCCTCTGTGTGAAAAAGGCGATCTTGTAGGCAGTGAGCTTTTCATTGTCTCCCATGCCCTGACCCTGACCCTGGGCGTTCAATGCTGCCGTGGCTGCAAGCATCACCGCCATCAATGAGTAAAATACTTTTTTCATTCGTTTAGAATAAATTTATTTTATTGGTCGAATGGAACTTGCATGTAATTAAATAATCAAATCCATTTGTGGGTTTTTGCTCATGCAAGTTACATTTTGCTTTATAAGAGTTCATATATATCATTAAGGTCAATATCTTCCGTCATCAGGTAGTCAATGATGACATCGGATGAGATGGTCTGTTCCGTTCCTGTAATGTCGCCCGGTTCCGTCTGCAACAGCTCATGCTCTATAAAATATGTATCCAGTTCTTCTGCTGCCAGGTCGGCATACAGGCCGTTACCTGTTTCGTACCCGGCTGAGGCCCTGTCGCCTGTCACAAGCCTGACCATCACGGTGGCCAGCAGGGCAAAGCCGAGAATGGCAGCAGCAAACGCCAGATAAGGCCTGAGGCTGATCCGCCTCACCGGCTTACCTGTCCCGGTGCCGGCCGCCTCCTCTTTCGCGGCCTCTGCCTCTGCCGACAGCATGGCCTCCCGGGCGGTCTCCTCCTCCTCAATGCTCTGCCTGATGGCTGACATTGTCCTGTCAGTCAGAGTATCAAAGTATCCATCGGGAACCTTGAAGGGATTGGGATTTTTTATTTCATCATTGAGTTGCATGACAATTCTTGGATGTTAAGAGGTGGCAATGGTTTAATCGCCCTGTAAATATTGTTCAATTTTTTTCACTGCATGATGGTATGATGCCTTCAGGGCCCCCACGGAAGTCCCCGTAACCCCGCTCATCTCCTCGTAGCTCATGTCGTCGAAGTACTTCATGTTGAATACTGACCGCTGCTTCTCCGGCAGTTTCAGGATGGCATTCTGGAGCTTAACTGAAGCCTCATCACCGTCAAAGTACGAGTTTCCTTCCACTGCCTGTGCAAAGATACCGTCAAGATCATCAAGAGACACTGTACTGTGCCTCTCCCGCTTTCTGATAAGGGTGAGGGCTTCGTTGGTGGCTATCGACCAGAGCCATGTAAGGAGCGAGCTGTCATACCTGAAGCCGGCAATGTTTTTCCATGCGCTGATGAAGGTGTTCTGAAGAACGTCATCGGCATCATCATGAATGATGACCATGCGCCGGATATGCCAGTACAGCCTTGAACCGTATTTGTCAATGATCAGTCGGAACGCTTTTTCGGCGTCCGTACTGATCAGACTGATTATTTCCTCTTCAGTGATTTTTGGCATCACCTTCAGCGCAGGCATTTGTGAGTGAGATGCACCTGGGCATCCATAGTTTAATTTGAGGGTCAAAATTAGTAAAAAGTGCGTGCCGTGCTGGCATACCATGATCCTGATCGGCTCTTTTTGGTAACTTTGCGGCAACAGAAACAGGCGACATGGCATTGAAATGCGGAATTATAGGGATCACCAGCACAGGGAAAACCACAATCTTCAACTGCATATCCAACACACGCGGTGAGACAAACACCTTTGGCACGGGTGTCAAGGCGAACCTGGGAGTGATACAGGTACCTGACAGGCGGCTCTATGAACTGGAGAAGCACCAGCCGACGGAGCGGATAGTACATACCACTGTGGAGATCGTTGACATCCCGGGGCTGGTCAGGGGTCAGGGCGACAGTTCAGGAGCCAGGCTCCTGGGAGAGATAAGGAACACCGATGCGCTTATACATGTGCTGCGCTGCTTTGATAATTACAACCTGCCACACGTTGACGGCTCCGTCAACCCTGTCAGGGACCTTGAGAACGTTGAGTTTGAACTTCAGGTCAAGGATGTGGAATCAGTGGAAAAGAAGATTTCAGAGGCTGGAGCGTTCCGCAAAAACGGGCGATAAGGATGCGAAGCACGGGATAGAGATACTCAACCGTTACAAGGACCACCTCGAGGGCTTTCAGAATGCCTCATCGCTGGAGATTAAACCGGAGGACAAGAGATATGTCGATGACATTTTTCTGCTGACAATGAAACCCGTTCTTTTCGTCTGCAACGTTGACGAGGCCTCTGCCGTCAGCGGCAACAGCCATACGGAAGCTGTCAGGGAGTATCTGTCAGCCAGGGGGTCGGAGCCGCTGATAATTGCCGGCGCGCTGGAGGCTGAAATAGCCAACCTCACCGAAGAGGCTGACCGGATGGAATTCCTCCAGGCCTCCGGTCTGACCGAACCGGGCGTCAACAAGCTTGTCAGGGCTGCCTATGAGATGCTCAACCTGCTTACATTCTTTACCGTAGGTCCAAAGGAGATAAGGGCCTGGACAATCACCGCCGGCATGACTGCCCCGCAGGCAGCCGGAGTCATTCATTCAGACCTCGAGAGAGGATTCATCAGGGCAGAGGTGATGAAGTACATTGACTTCATGGCCCTGGGATCAGAGCACGCCTGCCGCGAAGCAGGCAAACTGGCAGTGGAAGGCAAGAACTACATCGTCGACGACGGCGACATTCTTCATATAAGATTTAACATATAAGACCAACGGTGAAATGGTTCTCCGTCATAGCTGTTCTGCTGATCGTGTCAGTAACCCGGTACGGATACGGGCAATCGCCCCGGCAGGGTGATGACATCAGGGAGGCGGTTAGGAGATACGGCCAGGCTGAGGTGATCATCAGCTACCCGGGTTTCGACCTAATGACACAGATCGCTGCACGCTTCTCCGTTGCATCCTCCAACGGAACGGAAGCGGTCCTATGCCTTTCTCACATTGATGCAGAGGATTTCATTGCCACCGGAATGGATTACAAGACTGTCATGCCCGAATCCCGCAAAGGCTTCTTCACCGCCTCCAGCGTTGCCGAGGCTATGTTGTGGCAGTCATACCCCACCTGGAAGCACTATGATACCATCATGCACAAGATCGCTGACCACTGGTCCGATGTCTGCCTTCTCGATACAATAGGCTTCAGCGTCTCTGGCAGGGCTGTTCTTGCGCTGAAGATATCCGACAATCCTGCTTCCGACGAGCAGGAGCCTGCGGTGATGCTCAGCTCCTCAATCCACGGTGATGAACCTGCAGGTTTTATACTTCTGATGAGGCTGGCTGAGTACATTGCTTCGGAGAGCTCAGCCGGCGGAGTGGCTTCGGATCTTGTTTCAGGCCTCGAGATATGGATCAATCCGCTTGCGAACCCTGACGGGATGTACCGCGACGGTGACACGATGACTTACCCGGTCAGGGCAAACAGCAACGGCTATGACCTCAACCGTAACTTTCCTGATCCCGAGGTAGTCACCCCGCCTCCGCTGCAGAAGGAGACAGCGGATATGATGGCATTCCTGGCGGAAAAGAGATTCGCCCTCTCGGTGAACCTCCATTCAGGGGCTGAGGTGGTAAACTATCCCTGGGACAAGTGGACCAGGTTACATGCCGATGACGAATGGTTCAATGATATCAGCAGACGGTATGCAGATACTGTACACATTTATTCCGACCCGGGCTATATGTCGTTCCTTGACAATGGTGTCACCAGGGGATGGGAGTGGTATACCGTGAGGGGAGGGAGGCAGGATTTCGTCACCTGGGGCCTCGGCGGACGTGAGGTGACCATTGAGATTGATGACATAAAGATGACCCCGGGATCAAACCTCGAGACACTCTGGAACTGGAACCACAGGTCACTGATCCGCTATATGGCCGAAGCCCTCAACGGTGTCAGGGGAACCGTCACTGACGCAACAACAGGTGAACCGCTGAAAGCGCACATATTCATCCAGGACCATGATTTTGACTTATCGCACATTTACTCTGATACCCTGACGGGCGGGTACTACAGGTTCATTGCCCCCGGCACTTACAGTATCACCTTCTCTTGCCCCGGATATGTATCATATTCATTTGAGGCAGTGATTGACGGGTGGAACTCCCTTGTGGCCAAAGATGTGCAGTTGCATAAACCCGGGGATATCTATCCTGTACCACCGGAGACGGGGCTTCTGATCTGGCCTGTTCCATCCGGCGGAACCTTGAGTATCATGCTGCCGGTCTCAATATCGGGAGAGGTTACAATCACCATGACCACCACTTCCGGATCTGTACTTAAAAGTTGCCGGGAAACGGCATATCCCGGTATCCCTGTGGTCTGCGACTGCAGCAATCTGCCCCCCGGGCTCCTCATTGTATCTGTCAGGAAAGAGCCCGACGGACCACTGCTGAGAGGCAAAGCCATCATCACCCGGTTAAAATAGGGTGGCCTCATGTTGATATCTTTATCGTACCGCCTTGCACAGAAGCCCAAAACTGATACTTTTGGGGCTTGGTTCTTACAACATATACTCAGATCATGAAACATCTATTCTCATCATTATATCTCCTTCTCATTTCATCTCTTACTATTGCCCAAACGGCTTACATCCCTCCGGATAAGCCGAAGCTGGTCATTGGCATCATCGTTGAACAGCTCCGTTACAGCCAGCTCGAGAGTATCTGGGGCCTCCTTCCTGACAACGGTCTCAAAAGGATGGTTACTGAGGGTACCTATTACCGAAATGTCTCGCTTGACTACATCTCAACACAGGCTGCACCGGGATTTGCCACCATTTCCACCGGGGCCTCTCCGTCAGCCCACGGCATCACCTCAGACACCTGGTTCCATCCTTTCAATGACCAGATGATATTCTGTGTCCAGGACCCCGGTGCCAGCCCGATCGGAGGCAGTTTCGAGACCGGGTTGTACTCTCCAGCAAACCTGCTGTCATCAACATTTGCTGATGAGCTGCATATGGCTGCCTGTGGCGGATCAAAGGTTTACGGCATCGGGATAAAGGAGATGGGAGCCATAATAACGGCTGGTCATGCTGCTGACGGCTCCTTCTGGTATGATGACCGCACTGGCACATGGATGAGCAGCAACTACTACATGCAGACGCTGCCCCCATGGCTCATGGACCTCAACGCCATGCTCCTCCCCGGACAGTATCTGAACCATCCCTGGCAGCCACTTAAGGACCCCTCGCTCTACCCCGGATGCCAGCCTGACTCAAGTACCTTCGAGAGAGGCTTTAACGGACAGACATGGTTTCCCTATGACCTTAAGGAGCTCTCCACCAAAGGCAAGCTCCTGAATACAACAAGGGATTACTCGGTGCTGCGTGAGACACCGTTTGCAGACGACTTCACCACCGAGCTGGCCCTCAGGCTGATAGAGAATGAGAAGATGGGTCAGGATGATATAACTGATTACCTGGCAATTACTTATTCAGCTACCGATTACATAGGGCATCGCTTCGGGCCCTCCTCAGTGGAGGCTGCCGATGCCCTGGTGAGGCTTGACAGGAACATCGGCCTGCTGCTTGACAAAATTGACAAATCACTTGGCAAGAAAAATGTCCTCATCTATTTTGTCTCAGCCCACGGAGTATCGGAGATACCTGCATTGCTTGAGAAGAGCAGGGTGCCATCCGGTTATTTCAAGCTTAACCAGTCGCTGCAGCTGCTCCGCAGTTACCTGAACGCCATCTATGGCCAGGGCGACTGGGTGAAGGGGTTCTTCGACAACCAGATCTTCCTGAACAGGGGGCTTATCGAAGATGCTAAAATCAGCCTTGAAGAGATACAGAAGAGGGTGGCGCGCTTCATGGTTCAGTTCTCGGGCATAGCCTCCGCAGTACCCACCTCAGCCTTCGAGATGAGTAATTTTTCAGGCGGACTGCTCCTCAAGATGAACAACAATTTCAGCCAGCAGAGGTCGGGTGATGTGATGATAGCCCTTAACCCCGGTTGGGTTGAGAAGACTGACAATGTCACTGGTCATAACTCGCCATATGAGTATGACAGCCATGTACCCCTGATCTGGTTCGGGTGGACGGCCAGCAGGGCCTCCGTAACACGCAGTGTCTCTACCAGGGATATTGCCGTTACCCTCTCGGTTCTGTGCAGGATTCCCTTGCCTAATGCTGCCAGCGGCGATCCGCTGCACGAGCTTTTCAGGTAGCTCTTCCGGTAAAATTTTCCGGACAGTTTTTCCTTTCAGCGGCTCTCAGGCGCTCAGCAGTTTCCTGTTGTAGTTGTCCCTTACGCGGCAGGCCTCAGCAATCAGTAGCGGGTTCTGTTCGCTCCCGTTTCCTATCACTACCATATCTGCTCCGGCAGCAAATGCTTCATCGATCTTGTCAGCTGAATCGAGTCCTCCTCCGGTGATGAGGGGTATTGTTATCTCCTCTCTCACCGCACTGATCATTGCCGGGTCAACGGGCCTGGCAGCACCGCTTCCACCTTCTAGGTAGATAGCATGCATGCCCAGCATCTCGCCGGCAAGGGCGGTAGCCACGGCGATATCATACTTTGAGTATGGTACGGGTGAGGTATGACTCATATATTCCACTGAGGTGCTTCCCCCGCAATCAACAAGGATATAGCCCACGGGTATGATTTTGTCACGTACCTGCTTCAGGAAAGGGGCGGCGATGACATGGTTGCCGATAAGCAGTTCAGGGTTTCGGCCACTGATGAGTGAAAGCATAAGGAGGGCATCGGCCTCAGTGGTAAGCTGCAGGAGGTTGCCGGGGAAAAGTATGACGGGTATGCCTGAGAGCTCTCTCAGTCTCCTGATCACCCCTTCAACAGGCACATTTGTCAGGCTGCCGCCGGCAAGGAACATGTCGACCTTCGCCTCAGCCGCATGCCGGGCTGTCATAACCAGTGATTCATCTCCCGCCCTGTCAGGGTCAATGAGCTGCGCCACTACCTTCCTCTTCCTGCAGGGTATATCAACTCTCATGCTTCTTCTTGGTCCAGACAATGGTGTAGTTATCGTATTTTGAATAGTAGAGAGTGAACTGGTCATCTATCCTCTCATTCTTTACGCTTCCCCTGATCTCTCCTGACTCCCGCACTTCAAAGGGCTCAATGGAGATATCATTGACAATGTTGATGCCCTCCTTGTCGCAGATCTTGTAGATCGCCTCCTTGGCGCACCAGTGGATATAGAGATGGTATGTGCGGTCAGCCCAGCGGCGGGTGATCTTCTCCTTTTTATTCAGGAACTTTGATGCAAAGGCATTGATATTCAGGCGCATATACTCCAGGTCAATGCCTACCCGCTCATTCCTGCTCATGAGAATGGCTGTAAGCTTGTTCGAATGTGTTATGCTGATGAAATGTGATCCGTCTTTAATAAAGGGTTTGTTATTCTTGTTATATACTATCCTTGCATCCCTGCCCATCATTTCGGCCAGCAGGGCTCTCACGCTCAGGAACTCCATTTTGCGCGAGGTGCTGCGGTAGATCTCATATCTCTTCAGGTCCCCCGGGCTCATGTCAACCATCTCAAGGAGGGTGGGCAGCTCCTCTTCGATCTTCCATACGCCGATGACCGTATCCTTGTTGAGATAGTGTTTTGTTATGCAGGCCATGGTTTATCTCCAGCTCAGGGTCTCGATAAGGTGAATGATGTCTTCCCTGAGGAAACTGATTACCGGCATCAGGGAGTCTTCATTGGGCTGTGCCATGAAATAGAGCGAGCCACGGAGGTAATGGCTGGTGCTGTCAGTCACGAAGAACTGCACTGATGAAGCGGTATTACCCTTCAGGTCGTACAGGATGCCGTAGACGCGTGATAAGTCGTCTGCCCATAACTTCTCATCTATTGCATCAGCCCTGATCGTATGCTTATAGGCGAGCTCGCGTGACATCTCGGTGAGCGATGCCAGGTTACCGTCGAGATTAAAGTAGGTGAGGTGTACCTTGGCTCTGAAGGCTGGAAATTCAATGTCCATCCAGCATGTGTCGGTGGCTACTGCAGGCCTGAGGTTGATCGTGCCATATGCCGGGTATTCAATCGAATAGGCGCAGGGAGTCTCATATAGAACATAACTCTTTTCAGGCAGCTCTATCCTGAAATATCCTGCCGGCCTCGGCACTGCCGGCTGCCTGCAGCCTGCCTGCAGAAGAGCTGCCGTCAGCAGCAGCAGCGCCATCAGATGTCTCATAGACCTTCCCCTTTCTTTTCAACGGTTATCTCTCTTATCCGCCTGTTCTCAACACTTTCAATGGTGAACGTGAATCCCCCCGTTGAGATCACCCTTCCCTTTAACGGAATCTCCTCAAGGAGCTCCAGCAACAGTCCTGCAAGGGTCTCAGAGTCACCCCTGATATCTTCAAAGGGATCCTTGTCAGTACCGGTAATACGGTAGAAGTCGTTGAGAAGGATCTTCCCGTCAAAGACCCAGCTTCCCGCTCCGGTCTTCCTGAAAAGAGGAACATCCTCATCAGTCTCATCGGTGATCTCTCCCACTATCTCCTCCAGGACATCCTCGAGGGTCACCAGGCCGCTGGTGCCCCCGTATTCGTCGACGACAATGGCCATGTGTATCTTTTTTGCCTGGAACTCCTTCAGCAGCTCACTTATCTTCTTTGTCTCCGGAACCACGTACGGAGGCCTGATCAGCGACTGCCACCGGAACGTGTCCGGTTTGCCGAGGTGCGGAAGAAGGTCTTTGACGAACAGTATGCCCCTGACATCGTCAAATGAGCCGGTATATACCGGTATCCTTGAAAATCCCGATTCCACCACTTCAGGCATGATTGAATGGAAACCTCTTTTGATATCCAGTGCCGTCACATCCATCCTGGGGCACATGATGGCGCTGACATTGATGTTCCCGAACCTCACTACGCCCTTCAGCAGGTCCTTGTCATCCCTGATCTCCGACGAGGTAAGGTCGATTGCGACAGAGAGATCGTCTATGCTTATACCGCCGTCCCTGGACCCGGATCTCTTTTTAACGAAGAAAGACGAGTATGAGAGGAGTGATGCAAGCGGCTTGAATATCCTTGTTGTGAGCATCAGTGCAGGAGCCATTCTGAGTGCAAACTTCAACGGGTAGCGTGATGCCAGCACCTTGGGCATCACTTCGCAGAAGAGCAGTAGGATGAAGGTGATGGCCACTACTTCTATAATAAATGACAAGAGTGGATTATTGGTCAGGTCAAACAGCCTTGAGCTGATGAAGGCCGCAAGGATGATGATGGCTATGTTAATGGTGTTGTTGGCGACAAGTATCGTGCTCAGGAGGCGGTCAGCCTTTGACAGCAGTCTGAGCACCGTAACGGAATTCCCGGCCCTGCCCTTCTGCAGTTGTTCCATGTCACCGGGGGTGAGTGAAAAATAGGCCACCTCTGACCCCGAGATGGATGCCGAAGCCACTATCAGAAAGAAAAGGATGATAAATTCCGTCAACAGGGCAACCGGAGTACCTGCCATAGCCGCAAGTGTGAAAAACCCTGAAAGGGAACCTGACATCAGTGTCTCCAAAATCGGAAGGTTTGGTTAGCTAGAAAGGCAGATCATCAGCAGTGTCACGCGTGGTGAGGTCTTCGCTTATGCTGCCGCCCTGATCTGATGAGGGTTGAGAGGGAGGAGCATAGCTCCCGTTGTTGTTCTGCGTACCCTGGCCCTGCTGACTCTGACCGTCGGGTTTACGTCCGAGAAGCTGTATCACGTCAGCCTCAACCTCAACAACATATCTCTTATTCCCGTCACGGTCGTCATAGGAACGGTAGCGCAGCTTGCCCTCAATAAGTATCTGCGAGCCCTTGTGGATGTAATTCTCGGCGAGCTCGGCAAGCCTTCTCCATGCCACAATATTGTGCCATTCGGTCTGCGTTACCTTGTCGCCTCCCTTGGGAGTATAGGTCTCACTTGTGGCAAGGGAAAACGATGCCTTGATGTTGTTTTCAAAACGCCGGATCTCAGGATCCTTGCCGACGTTGCCTACCAGGATTACTTTATTGAACGACATAACTTTAATATATATTTCGGTTATATGAAGGATGTAAAGTTACAAAAAAAAATGCTGAGAGGGTCAGGGGGAGTTATCAGGCCGTGCAATGGCGCCTGTCAGCCGGGTCAAAAAGAGGCCCTGCTGGCGCTTATATTTTATAGGTATCAAAAAATCAGAGTATTCGGAGCGAAAAAAAAATTATATCATCTATAATTGACAAATAATATTTTATATTTGCACATTGAAAAAACAGACACCAAAATAATTTGTTGAATTTAAAATTCTTGCAAAATGACAAAAGCAGACATTGTTAACGAAATTGCCAAGAACACTGGAATTGAAAAAGTGACCGTTCAGAAGACCGTAGAGGCTTTTATGGAATCATTGAAAGACTCCATGGTTGCCGGCAATAATGTTTATCTCAGGGGCTTCGGCAGTTTTATCGTGAAAAAACGTGCAAAGAAAACAGCCAGGAACATCTCCAAGAATACCACTATTATCATTCCTGCACACAACATCCCGGCTTTCAAACCGGCCAAGACCTTTATCAATAAAGTCAAGTCTCACGTTAAGAAGTAAATAAAATGCCGAGCGGAAAGAAGAGAAAAAGGCATAAGATGGCTACCCACAAGCGTAAAAAGCGCTTGCGGAAAGACAGGCATAAGAAGAAGAAATAGCATATAATGCATAGTCTGTTACTTAATCCCTAACCTAAAGATCCCCTGATCTTTAGGTTAGTTGCATTTTGAAAAGGACTATTAGCGAATCAACAAATTCCGGAATGTGAGTAAGGATTTAATAATCAGCGCAAGCGATTCTGAGATATCCATAGCACTTCTTGAGGATAAGCAACTTGTCGAGTTAAATAAGGAAAAGCGGAATGTAAAATTCTCTGTCGGCGACATCTACCTTGGAAAGGTAAAAAAGATAATGCCGGGACTGAATGCAGCGTTTATCAATGTAGGTTTCGAAAAAGATGCTTTCCTGCACTATCTTGATCTGGGAGCCCAGTTCAAGACCCTTCACCGTTATTATGCCCAGGCCACACAGGGCAAGCAGAGGATACCGATGGCCAAGTTCAAGCCTGAACCTGACATCGATAAAGAGGGGAAGATATCCGACGTCCTGGCTTCAGGGCAGACAGTTATAGTGCAGATTACAAAGGAACCCATCTCCACCAAGGGACCGAGACTGGCATCGGAAGTAAGCATTGCAGGGAGAAACCTGGTGCTGATGCCATTCGCAGACAAGGTCTCCGTCTCATCGAAGATTGAGAACCCCGATGAACGCAATCGCCTCAAACTGCTCATACAGAGCATCAAACCCAAAAACTACGGTGTCATTGTACGTACCGTGGCCGAGGGGAAGAAAGTTGCAGCCCTCGATGCAGAGCTCAGGGAGCTGTTAAACCGTTGGGAGACGGCGTTCGGTACAATACGCAAAGACACCAAGCAGCCACGATTGCTGCTGGGCGAGTTGAACCGCACCACGACAATCCTCAGGGATATACTCAGTACCGACTTCAGCAGCATCATCGTAGATGATGAAATGATAGCCGGCGAAGTAAGAAGCTACATCAGGGAGATTGCCCCTGAGAAAGAAAAGATAGTAAAGGTATACAAGGAGCAGTACCCGATCTTCGATCAGTTTGGAGTAAGCAGGCAGATCAAGGGGCTCTTTGGCCGCACCATATCATTCAAGGGCGGCTCTTACCTTATTATAGAGCATACTGAAGCACTGCACGTCGTTGACGTCAACAGCGGCAACAGGTCAAAATCAGGCTCTGACCAGGAGTCAAACGCCCTCTCCGTCAACATTGAGGCAGCCAGGGAGATAGCAAGGCAGCTGAGGCTCAGGGATATGGGTGGAATCATAGTGATTGACTTCATCGATATGCAGTCGAATGAGAACCGCCAGGCTCTCTTTGACAGGATGAAGGAACTGATGAGTGATGACCGGGCCAAGCACAATATACTCCCACTGAGCAAATTCGGGCTGATGCAGATAACACGCCAGAGAGTGAGACCCGAGATGTCAATCATCACTGACGAGAAGTGCCCGGTATGCAGGGGAGAGGGTAAAACCGCTTCGACCATCCTTCTTACCGATGAGATGGAACGGACACTGGGATCAATACTTGAAAAGGTGAAGACCCGCAAATTCCTGCTGCGCGCTCACCCCTTCGTAGCCGCATATCTGAGAGAGGGTTTGTTCTCAACGGTAGGCAAGATCAACAAGAAGCACGGTGTAAGCATAAAGGTTCAGGCCATTCAGTCATACCATTTCCTCGAGTACGGGTTCTTTGACCGCGATGGAAATGAGATAGACCTGACATAACCCTGCGATTAATACTCTGGGTGCGACAACAAAAAAGAGAGACCGGCCGCAGGGCCGGTCTCTCTTTTTTCATACCATAATCCTCTACAGATAAATGATCCGTCCTGACCCCGTTCGGGTGAGGCTGACCTGAGGGCTGCCTGTCAGGTATATGTTGCCGCTGCCGCTGATAACTGCATCAAGGCGGTCATCGACAGTTGTGTGTACTGATCCTGATCCTGACATGGTTACTACCGCTGTTTTCGTGACCAGGTTCGCGGAATAGACCGATCCAGAACCCGATACGACATGTCTGCTGTTCACCGTTGTCCCTGACACCGTCAGATCACCGGAACCCGATAGTGTTGCCTTAAAGGTTGCTGAGGAAATCTCTCCAGTCTGGATATTGCCGGAGCCCGAGACCACCACTGAGACATCTTCACCGGAAACAGCCCCGGCAAAGATGTTGCCCGAGCCGCTGGCAACCAGTTTCACATCCTCACCCTCAAGATCACCGGCCACGATGTCACCTGACCCTGCGTTGACCAGCTCACTGATGTAAGGAGCCGTTACCGTAATGACCGGCTGAGTAGTGCATCTGAGGCAGTGTATGCCTCTGACCGTGCTTATCTCCAGAGCCCCGCCGCGGATATCAGTTGTAATATACGGCAGGATGTTGCTCTCAGCTTCCACGGTGATGTTATATTCGCTTCCCTGAACATATATGACATGGAAGGAGGTCTCATTGGCAATAGCCGTGAAGGATGATGCTGTCCGCTCTTCGGACTTCAGATCCCCGTTGCCTTCAATGCAGTCAACCAGAACGGTGCATGATGCGAGTGCGACCATGCCCGTCAGTATCGTAATAATCCCTGTTTTCATTTTAATATAATTTACTGTTCTATATTAAAGGACAAAAAACTTCTTCTCAGGTTGCACGGAGCAAGAAAAATTATTTCTGGAGCACGCGTACCTCACCTCTCGTTGCATCAATCCTGATCTCTGAGCGGCCCTGCTGGCTTCCTGCTGATGCCTTTGTCAGAAAAATCTTGTCCTGTGCGCTGATCTCTGTGCGCTCCGGTACGGGTGTGAATCCCGGCAGGGAGACGAAGGCGTTGGTATGCCTGATCTCAAGGTCGTAGCCCGATCTCTCTTCCAGTGCCAGGTCAAGATCGGCATACAATGACCTTATGTCAATCAGCCTGAAGCCGCGGTCAATGTTCTCGAATGAGAGGTTCCCGTACTTGACTGACATATTGATCTCACCGGTCAGCCTGTCTGCAATGATATCGCTGAAATAGCTTGTCCCCGTAATCACCCCGCAGGAACCTAAATGAAGGTCATCGCGCTTAGAGTCGAGGTCAATCGTCCCGCATATATCAATCCATGACTTTGATGATACGGAGGTGAGCTTGATCTTCCCCGCATCCTTCGTACGCAACTCGCTGAATGACAGTGTCACCTTGCCCTCCCTGATGCTTCTTACATTTGCCTTGCTGAAAGTGAGTTCCATCATTTGGGCGTTACCCACCGCGGCTGCATCAAGCGTCCCGTTTGACAGCCTGAGTGTCAGAACCGGCGTTTCATCACCGATATATATGTCGCCGTAACTGTTAGTCACTCTCAGGACAGTGTGCGGGGGACATTCAATGAAGTAGTCAATCTTAAGCCTGGAATCAAAGTTGATCAGGTTCCTCGTGAGACCCTTCAGGCTTTCGAATAGCGGGGTGATGCCCTTGGTGAATGTGGTCTGTGCCCTGACTGTCTCGCCGGACATCGTCATGCTGACTTCAACATCAGACATCATCGCATCAAGCTTCTCACCGGTGTTCGACGAGGCTGTCACCTCAACCCTTACGTTGATCGAATCGCCATAAGAATGGCTTAGATGTATGTCACCGTACTTGTTGTTCACCTCGAGGACGGCATCGCCGCCAACCCTGAACGATTTCCTGAGGGTCTTGCTGTCAGAGATCTGCTGTCCTGCAAGGGTTGAGCTCACCGTCAGCAGGGCCAGTGCCATGAGAAAGTACCTATAATTCATTGCCTGTCGTTTTTTCCGTTCCTTCTTCATTCTTCTGCATGAGTTGAAGCATGTCCTCCAGGAGCTCGATGCGCAGCCTGTAATTGGTTACCAGTGCTTCCAGCACCTCCTGGCTGGCGATGTTGTCATGGAGGTCCCTGATGATCTGCGCTGAGAGACTGTCAAGTTCACCCATTCCCAGTTTCAGTTCACTGCTGATATCCGGATTGGCTGTCAGCAGCGGCTCTGCCTCCTGGTAAAGCCTCCTGATCTGGCTGTCATAGTAATAATATGTCTCCTGCACCGCTGTCACCCGGGGGTCATTCAGGCTCTCCCGGTTACGCAGCCCGCTGAATATGGCTACAAGACCTGCGGCGGCAATTATGACAGCTGCGGCAGCCCGGAGGAGCCATCTTCCGCTATGGCTCTGCCCACCCGGAAGCAGCTGTCTGAGATTGCTCTTTCCGGCCGGAAGCCCCTTTTCGATCCTCTTCCACAGGGCGGGGTCAGGATCATGAATATCCATCTTATCCCTGTGATCTCTTATATGCTTCTCAAGTTCATCCATCTTTGTGCGTTGATGATAGTATTTTCTTTAGTTTCTCCTTCGCCCGTGAATACTGTGTCTTGGAGGTCGACTCCGAAATTCCGAGTATAGAGGCAATCTCAGCATGATCATATCCTTCAAGCAGGTACAGGCTAAACACAACACGGTACCCGTCCGGGAGTCTCTCCACCGCCCTGGCTATCACCGCCTGATCGGGCCAGGTTGTCTCAGGTGGCTCTTCCTCACTTACCTCATGCCGGCTGTAGTCGTCAATGTAGACCAGTTCGGTCTCTCTCTTGCGAATCCTGCTGATGCATCGGTTTATCACTATCGTTTTCAGCCAGGCGCCGAAGGTCGATTCCGTCCTGTATGACCCTATGTTCCTGAAGCAGTCGGTGAAAGCCTCCTGGAGCATGTCTTCAGCCTCCTCCCTGTTGCCTGTTATGCGGTATGCCGTGTTGAACATGGCTTTGGAATAGAGTTCATACAGCCTGAACTGCGCTTTCCGGCTTCCCCGTCGGCACTCGTTCACAAGATTTTCATGTATGTGCAAATCGGGTGTGGACAATTTTCAGGTTGTTCTGTTTGAATGACGCAACAAATTTACACAAGTTGCTTATCACTGCAGATCATTTCATACATTATAGATTTTCCCCTGAAAATTTTTAAAAGGAAATCTTTTTTATTATATTTGCGTATAACTGATCAAGAAGTAAGTTTCAACAGATATTAAGTTGTGAAACTTTGAAGATGCTTTTTACTGTCCAAAAGCAATTTTTCCATTCTTTTCATGGCTGCCCCGCTTTTTTAGCGGGGCATTTTTTTGTCCCCGGTCTTCCTTAATCCCTCCCCGGCGGCCCGGCTCATGCTCTGCCACGGCCCAACCCAGCCCGGCCCAGCCCAGCCCGGCCCAGCCCAGCCCGGCCCAGCCCGGCCCAGCCCGGCCCGGCTCTCACCCGCGGCGCGGCCATCCTCCGGCACAGCGAGGCTCCAGCACCGCACCTTGCTATTTAACCTTTTTTATGTTTTCCGCCTGCCCGACATGATGACATTCAGTTTCTGATATGCTTATCTTAGCAGGGTCAACAAAACCGATGTGATGCGAACAAAATTTATTCTGATAGCCCTCTTATTCGTTGCCGCTGGGTGCACTTCAGGCGAGGAGAAGATCAGCCGCAAGGCAGACAAGCTGCATAAGGCCATGCTATCAGTCGATACCCATTGTGATACCCCCATGCGCCTTTACAGGGGCGGTTTTGACCTGGGCGTACTTAACGAAAAGGGATCAATTGATTTTCCCAGGATGAAGGAGGGAGGGCTTGATGCTGAGTTCTTTGCCATATTCATTGGCCAGGGACCCAGGAACCCCGAGGCTTATGAAATGGAACACAACAGAATCCTCGCTGCCTTTGACTCGGTGAAACACAATGTGGAGCGATACCCTGCGATGGCAGGGATAGCTCTCAGTCCTGATGATGCCTACAGGCTGAAATCTGAGGGCAAACTCTCCATCTTCCTTGGCATTGAAAATGGTTATCCTGTCGGCACCGACCTTTCAAGGATCAGTCATTATTATGATCTGGGTGCGAGATATATCACCCTGTGCCATTCATCGAACAACGATATCTGTGATTCTTCGACCGATAAATCGGGCCCTGAGTATAACGGACTCTCAGCCTTTGGCGAAGAGGTGGTTAATGAGATGAACCGTGTGGGGATGATCGTTGACGTCTCCCATATTTCTGACGAATCCTTTTATGATGTACTGAGGATTTCAAAGGCTCCGGTGATAGCATCACATTCATCATGCAGGGCTCTGTGCGAGAGCCCCCGCAACCTTAACGATGAGATGCTCCAGGCGCTTAAGAAGAACGGCGGGGTGATACAGATCTGCATTCTGAGTGATTACCTGAAACAGCCTGAACCCAACCCGGAGTTTGAAGCCAGAGTCGCAGAGCTCCGCGAGAAGTGGAGAGCCATGGGGCCTGATCTGACCGATGCTCAACAGGAGCAGCGCTGGAATGAATTCTCCGGCCTGAAGAAACAATATGTCAAACTGGCTACGGTGGAAGATGCCGTAAACCATATCCAGCATGTGGTTGACGTAATCGGCATTGATTATGTAGGCATAGGGTCAGACTTCGACGGTGGAGGCGGCATTGAAGGCTGCACCGATGTCTCAATGATGAAGAATATTACGAAGGCGCTTTTAAGGCGGGGATACAGGCGTGATGAGATAGCCAAAATATGGGGCGGCAACTTCATGAGGGTCATGCGTGAGAATCAGGCAGTAGGCAGCAGGCAATAGGCAATAGCCGCATCTCACTGATTGACTGAAGGCTGTGGACTTATAACTCGTTTTGACTGCCGACTATTTTTTTTCACTGCTGCCTGCTGCCTATTGCCTCTTGCCTTCCCCTGGTTTTACTCTTGAGAACCTCAGTGACCTGATCATCCATGACGGCAGGGGCTTGTTGGGGTCACGCCGGCGCAGGTCAAGATACCATCCTATCTTTTTAATTATCGGAACCTTATGGGTTTCTACAAACTCTATCAGCGTGCCGTCAGGGTCCTCAATGTAAGCAAAAAAGCCTGCTGCCTCACCCATGTCAAAGCTATTGCCCTGGTGACTCTGCTGGCTGTCGACGGTGAACGGGAACCCGGCATCACTGCAGTACCGGCGCAGGTTATCCATGCCCCTGATGTCATAGCATAAATGGATGAAGCCCGGGTCGCCCCACTGCCTTCCTTCAAAGATCCTCGCGACGGTGCGGTCCCTGGCCTCGATGAGCTCCATCACGCTCTGGCCGTAGATGGGATTGAACCCTCCGTGGAAGGGTCTCGTGGGAGCCAGCAGCACCCGCCTGAAGAGGCCGTCGCCACCGGGTACGGGAGCGAGATCGTCAAAAGTGCCCGTGACATCATAGATGACCCGGTCATAACCCAGGATATCGGAATAGAGCCTCATGGCCTGTTCAACGTCCGATACGCATATGATTGCTCCGTAAGACCCGCCTGAGATCTTCCTGAGGTTCATGAACCAGTCAGTGGCTTCCACAATATGAAAGATATTACCGAACGGGTCCCTGACAAAGAAGCTCTTCTTACCTGACGGGTCAGCTGACGGCCTGCCCAGCACCTCCACACCGTTATCTGTCCAGTAGCGCCATGCTTTTTCCAGGTCCTTTACTTTAATCTTGCAGGCGAAGATGCCCAGATCGCCGAGTTTTGTCTCGCGGTCACGGTATTCGGGTACTCTCGCCTTATGCTGCCATACCTCAAAGCCTCCTCCGCTTTGCAGGTTCATGGCCAGCACGGCATGCCTGCTCCGCGCTTTGCCTCCGGTATAAGGAAGCATAAGCCTTGCCTCATTCTCTTCCTCAAATATGCGGCAGTCCATCCCGAAGGTCCTGATATACCAGTCCCACGCTTCGCTGAGGTCGCTGACCCCGACCCCCATCTGCTGAATGCCACTTACTACGTATCCCTTGATCTTCATTTCCCGGTTACATTGGTTTGATCCTCCCTGCAATCCTGAAGAACAGCGCAGGCATGTATTTTCTTATTCTAAGCATCAGCAGCTCACTGCTGCCGACGAGTATCTCCCGGCGGTTTCTTGCCAGGCCACTCAGTATCTGCCTGGCCGCCTTCTCAGCAGTCACGCCGCCGGACTGCCCCTCGTCCATCTTTCCGTGTTCTGCGCCTGTGGCTGTCAGCGCATGGAGTGAGATCATTGTCTGCACCCGCCCGGGGATGATCACGGAGACCCTGATGTTATCTCTTCCGTGTTCAAGCAGCAATGTCTCGAAGAAACCGTGCAGCGCCTGTTTTGAAGCGGAATAGGCTGAACGGAGGGGGAAACCGAAACGTCCTGAGATTGAGCTTGTGGCTGCTATGTGCCCGCCACCGTTGCGTATCATGTATGGCAGGAGAGCCTTGGTGAGAGCTATCGTGCCAAAGTAATTGATCTCCATGATCCTGCGATCAAGCCACAGGGGCGTCTCCCTGATAAGAGCCCTCTGGCTGATGCCGCCTATGTTAAGCAGCATGTCTACTCTTCCTTCTCTTTCAACCACGCCGGCGACAAGCTCCTCTATTCCTGCCATCTCGGCCAGGTCAAAGGACACGGTGGTGACGCTGCCTTTCATCGCGGAGCATGATTCAGCTACCATTTCCAGCCTGGCGCTGTCATTTGACGATGCTATCACCCTGCTCCCTCCCTGTGCAAAAGTCTTCACCAGTGCTTCACCAATGCCCGACGAGGCTCCGGTGATCCATACCACCTTCCCGGTGAATATATCCTTCATGGTCAGAGTGCTGTTACACGATTGATGAGCCGGTTGTATTTGTCACGCAGGATTATGAAGTCAGGGTCGTTGATACGGTTCAGGTTCCATATCCTGAACCCTCCGACAGTCCTGCGCAGTAGCAGCAACCAGTTCCAGGAAATGATTCCTGCCACCGGTATCATCAGGAAGACGAATATGGCAATCCACCATGGCTTAATGAAAATGAGGGCAAGTGCCAGGTAGAGGGGGCCGAAGATAAAGCTCAGCCCAAGGAAGAAGCCATACCTGGCCGTGCTGATGAAGGCCGGGTCTTTTGATTTGATTGACTTAAGGTATGAGACCTGGAAGGTGAGTATGTTCAGAATGGCCCCCGGCAGGAACACAGGAAGAGTGAGGAGCAGGAAGAGTGATGAGAGCAGCAGCCATCCTATGGGGTGTCTCTTTTTTCTCAGATGCCGGTAGGTGAGCCGCAGTTTCGTGGCCAGGTCCCTGACAGTAAGGCTGTCACTGCAAATTTCAGAGTAACTCTCCGGGTCAGAGGCATGCAGCTCATTGATCTTGCTGACAAGTCTCTGGTCACGGAAGAGCTTGGGATACCTTATACTGTCACTGTACTTTTCATTGATGATGCTCCGCAGTTCGTTGATGGCTTCATAGTCCTGCTCTTCATCGATATGCACCATCACTTTCTTCATCTCCGCCGAGAGCCTGTCGCGCAGTTCCCCTATCGCCCTGTTGGGATTCTCCTGATATGCGGCATAATACTCAGAGACGTTTATGGGATGGCCGTAGACCACGGTGAGAACCTGCCTGAAACGCCAGTAGTGCGAGTATTCAAGTCCGACGGGAACAATGTTTATCTCCCCGGTGAATCCTTTAGCCTCTGCCGTCTGAAATGCAATCCGGCAAATGCCCTTTTTCAGCTGTCTCAGTTTACGGTAGGAGGCGTGATTGCCCTCAGGCAGGATCACAATGCCGTTGCGGTGCTCCATGACCCTGAGCGTGTCGCGGAAGGTGTCGTCATTCTGTTTAAGGTTCTCAAAACCGTCCCTCATCCTGTACACCGGCAGCATCTTAAAAGTGTAAAGTATCCGTGCAACGATTTTGTTTTTGAAAATATCCGCTCTGGCCAGGAATATCAGCTGTCTTTCAAGCGTCCCGATGACCGCCATGGCATCCATGAGGGCATTCTGGTGATTGGGCGCAAAGATTGTCGGTACCGAGAAATCAATGTTGTCCTTTCCGTATGCCAGGACCTTACGGTAAAAAATATAGTTGTGCCAGAAGTCAACATATTTTTTCAGAAGCTGATAGAAAATATCATACTTCTCAATATTGTTCTTACCCATTCCGCAACCAGGTTTAGCTCATATTCCCAAAATGAAAGCCACAGGCTATCACGATGACTAAGTTAGAAAAAGTTCCCCCCGAGATTCAAATTTATTGAATCTTCACAGTGATAGTCCGCTTTTTAGGTATTTATACCACCATGCGATATGGCATGGCCGGGCGGTTACCCTATGAAATCTTCGAGGTCTCTTCTTTCTCTCTTTGTGGGGCGGCCGCTTCCCCGCGGCCTGTAACCGAATGCCGTTTTGCTTGCTGCCAGCTTGTTTTTCTCCTCTTCGGGCGTCAGGTCGCTAATGTAACCGGTCACCAGTTTGGCGCCCACCCTGTTGTTAGGCAGGTCAGTGATAAGCCAGGTGTATGTGACAGGCGGTTTCCTGACGGCCACTGTTGTCCCCTGCGTGACGGTATGAGCTGGTTTGACCGGTTGTCCGTCGATGGTGACTCTTCCAATCCGGCATGCCTCTGTGGCTGCGCTGCGCGATTTGAAGATCCTGACGAACCAGAGGAACTTATCTATCCTTTCCCCCTTCTGAGTTGTCATCACCGAGTTTTTTTCCCGCCTTGTTGTATGCCGTCATTGTAAGCTCGCACCCGGCTGTCACGAATGACATGATCATCTCAACCGCGAGTGGTAGTCGTTTCCCGAGTACTGTCAGCTGGTCAGGTGACCATTCGCCCAGTACATAATTTACCTGGCCTCCCCTGGAAAAGTCATTGCCTATCCCTATACGGAGACGTGCATAATCATCTGTCCCGAGGATCTCGCTTATGCTTGAGAGTCCGTTGTGTCCGCCGGCCCCGCCTTTTGCCCTGAGCCTGATACTACCGGTGGGGATGGCAATATCATCTGTTATCACCAGGAGGTTTTCGGTATCTATCTTCTCTTTCTGCATCCAGTAACGAACGGCATTGCCGCTTCTGTTCATCAGGGTGGATGGCTTGAGAAGGATCAGCCGGGCATTTTTGTATCTCATTTCGGCCACGAAGCCGTAGCGGCGGTCTGAAAAAGAGATGCCGGATGCAGCCGCAGCGGCATCCAGCACCATGAATCCGACATTATGCCGTGTGTTTTTGTACTCCTCGCCTATGTTGCCCAGACCGGCGATAAGGTATTTCATTCTCTACTTTTGCCGGGTTATTCCTACTCTTCAGCAGGAGCCTCAGCTACAGCTTCAGCGCCGGGAGCAGCAACTTCCTCTTCCTTGATGGAAACCCTCGATACCTCAACCGATACAATCATTGCACGCTTGTTGTCAATGATCTCGAGCTTTTCGTAGGAGAGATCGCCTATCTTGACAGACTGGCCGATACCGATATCGGTTATATCAATGGAAAGATGCTCCGGGAGGTCTTCAATGAGACCCTTTACCTTCAGTGTTCTGCGTTTGACCCTGAGCTTACCGCCTGCCTTCACGCCGGATGACTCACCCGTGATCTGCAGCGGCATATCCATTACTACCGGTTTGCCTTCAGTAACCTGCATGAAGTCAATATGCTGGAGCCTGTCAGTGACAGGGTGGAACTGAAGGTCCTTCATGACGGCATTATAGTTCTTTCCGTCAACTATGAGGTTAACAAGAAATACATCCGGGGTGTAAACCAGCCCTCGAAAAGCATTCTCATGAGCATAAAAATGCAGATTTTCCTTCTCCCTGTACATGACACAGGGCACATTGTCTCTGCGCGCAGGCTGTTGGAACTCTTTTTCCCGAACTGATCACGTGAGACGGCTTTGATCTCAATACTCTTCATTAGTCTTTAATTTGTTGTGTTACTCAAGGTTACTTGCCCGGCAACCTCCCATCACACGTTTGACATTTTCAAAAAAATTGGCCTGCAAATATAGCTAAAAAGGTTAAAATACAAAACCTGTGCTGATAGAGCTGTTGGTATAAACCGCTTTTATTGCTTCGGCGAAGATCTCGCCAACGGATAGTATCTTGATTTTCGGTGAATGCCCCGTCATGGGTATGCTGTCTGTCACAACCAGCTCCTCGATGGGCGACCTGTCTATTTTTTCTATGGCGTCTCCCGATAGCACGGGGTGTGTTGCCACGGCCCTTATGCTGAGGGCTCCCCGGTCTTTCATCACCGTGGCGGCAAAACTAAGGGTGCCTGCCGTGTCAACAAGATCATCAATAATGACTACGTGCCGTCCTTCCACTTCACCGATGACAGAGATCTCCTCAACCACGTTTGGTTTCTTTCTCAGCTTGTAGCAGAGTACCAGCTCGCACTGCAGGTACCGTGCATATGCATTGGCCCTCTTCGAGCCTCCCATGTCAGGCGCTGACACTGACAGGTTGGGGAGGTTGAGGTTCCTGATATAGGGTCCGAACAGCGCAGAGCCAAAGAGGTGGTCAACCGGCACATCGAAGAAACCCTGGATCTGGTCGGCATGAAGATCAATGGTGATGATGCGGTCAACACCCGCCTTGGTAAGCAGGTCGGCCGTCAGCTTGGCCCCCAGCGACACCCGCGGCCTGTCCTTGCGGTCCTGGCGCGCGTACCCGTAATAGGGGATGACGGCATTGACCTTATAGGCCGATGCCCTTTTGGCGGCATCAATCATCAGGAGGAGCTCCATAAGGTTCTCGGCAGGCGGATTGGTCGATTGTATTATGAATACATGACACCCCCTGACAGACTCGTCAAAACAGGGCTGGAATTCGCCGTCACTGAAGCTCAGGAGAGAACTCCTGCCAAGGGTTATGCCCAGGTGGTCAGCAATTTTTTCAGCTATGCTTAATGATGAAGTGCATGAAAAGATCTTAAAGGGAGCTCTGCCGATCATATATGGAGTTTTAAGGTGATTATCACTGAATGATGCTTCAAAATTAATATTAATGGGTTAAATCAATTTTCTCTTTTGAAAAATATCATGTTTTCACTGATATATTCGAGCAGCTCCTCTCTGCCGGTGCCTTTTGCGGCGGAGGTTACGAAGGAGGGAGGCAGACTCTCCCATCTCTCAAGCATAGCCCTGTCATGAAGAGCCCTGTTCTTTCCGGCCTCGGCTGCCGAGACCTTGTCACTCTTTGTGAACACCCGCGCGAAGGGCACGCCGGCCGTCGCCAGCCTCTCCATGAATGTCAGGTCAGATGCCATTGGTTCATGACGCGCATCAATGAGCACAAAAAGGGAAATGAGATTTTCACGTTTGGTCACGTATGTGATGAACAGCCTCTCCCATTCGCTCCTCATCTTCTGTGACCGGCGGGCATAACCGTAACCCGGAAGATCTACAAGATACCAGCTCTCATTGATCAGAAAATGGTTTATTGTCTGTGTTTTCCCCGGACTGCCGGATATCTTGGCAAGGCCTCTTCTTGACACAATCATATTTAACAGCGACGACTTGCCAACGTTAGAGCGCCCTATGAATGCATACTCCGGGAGGTCAGGGGCAGGGAGCTGGCTGAACTTTGCACTGCTGGTGACGAATGTTGCTGACCTGATTATCATCTCCCCTAATTCAGATCTTTATAGGGCAGAGGTATTGCCAGACGGTAGTAGAGCCTGTTGCCATATCCTGTCAGGTAGGCTGCCACCACCGTCACCGAATCTGCCGAGTGATCCCTGGTTTTCTGAAGATCGAGGTACCCGGTGGTGGCTGTCTGCAGCAGCGGTTTCAGGGAATCCAGATACACCAGTCCGTTAACCAGATCGCCCCTGTAATATTTTACATTCTCGGCCATGTCAGTCATCTCGATGAAAATCTTGTACATCCCTCTCTCCTCGTACCTGTCGTTAACACGATATCTTATCTCCGGATAGCTGGTCACCTTCTCACCGTTCATCGAGTACTCCTCGATCCCGGGGTGGCGTTTGCCCTCTGTGTAATCGAGCTTTGCCTTCACGCGTCCGCTCTTGTAGTATTGTATTTGTGACCCATGGATGGTGTCATTGACGTAGGGAGTGACCCTGAAAAGCTTGCTGTCAGGGTAGTACCATCTTGCCTCGCCGTTCTTCTTGTCAGCAACATAGGGTATCTCCTGTTCAAGCACCCCGCCCTTGTAATAGGTGCGGGTGATGCCTTCCCTGACGCCGTTGCGGAACTCTACCTCCCTTAACTTCACATTATCCCTGATGTAACTCCTTACACCCGTGTAACCTGTATCAGGTACATGCCCTTCTTTTTTCCTGCCGCCTCCCTTATCACCGGTTCCGCTGCCGCATGAGGCTGTAAATATCATTAACAGGATGGTGATGATGGCTGTGAATTGTTTCATTGCATATGCTTTTTTTGTGGTACAGATACTTCAAGAAGCGTTGCCCTTCCCTGCGGGATCAGGGCGACACTGTCTGCTGTGGCAGGGATAAGAATGGTCTCGCCCGCCCTGATCTCCTCGCTGTGGCCGAAACATTCGATCACCGCCAGGCTCTCAGTGCAGATGTAAATTATGAATGAGTCAGTAAGGCTGAAATCCTTTATCACCGGACTGTCAATCTGCAGGAGGCTGGTATGAAAGTAAGGGCTTTCTGCAAGCACTACCGGGTGGTTGAGCTCCGGCAGTTTTTTTATCAGGTTGGTGCTGTCGAGGCTGAAGTTTATGGCGTCAAGTGCCAGTGAGGTGTGCATCTCGCGAGGCTTGCCCGTAGCGTCTGTACGGTCCCAGTCGTAGATGCGGTATGTGACATCGGAGTTCTGCTGTATCTCTGTCAGCAGAACGCCGGCACCGATGGCATGAACCATGCCTGCCGGGATGAAAAATGCGTCGCCACGACTTACCGGCGTCGCATTGATGAGCTCTGCCAGCTTTTTGCCATGGAGGTGTTCCAGGTATTCCTCCCTGGTGGTCTTCCTCCGGAATCCTGTATAAATGACTGCACCTGGTGTTGCATCAATGACATACCACATCTCAGTCTTGCCCCAGGCATGATGTCTCTCAGATGAGAGCCTGTCATCAGGGTGGACCTGTATCGACAGGGTGTCACGGGCATCGATAAACTTGATCAGCAGCGGAAACTCGTTCCCGTACTTCTCGTAGACTGCATCGCCGACAAGGTCACCCATGTAGACCTCCATGATCTCCTCCAGCGTGTTCCCCCTGAGAAAGCCATTGGCAACCACGGAGCTTGATCCAGGCATGCCGCTTATCTCCCAGCTCTCACCCACAGTTGTTCCTGCCTTCACCTTCTTGCCGAAGCGCTCCCTCAGGGCACTTCCTCCCCACAGTGTCTCCCTGAGAACAGGCCTGAACCGTATGGGGTAGAGTGAATTCATTGTCAGAAGGTATAGTCTATAACGATTTTCGCTTTTTTTACCGACGATGCACCTGAGACAGCATCACGGTGAGGTTCGCTGTTCTGGTACCGCCTCAGGTCTTCTACTGAGGCAAAAGTAGCATCGATGACAAAGTCGCCTGCATGGTCGGCTTCAAGAATGTTGACGCCCGTCCTGTACTCAATGATGTAATTCAGCCTGTTGCCGACAGGTCCGAAGACCTCCTTCAGTTTCCTTACCGATTTTTCCTTCTCTTCAGGGGTGCAGGGAGGTGTGAGCTTGAAGATCACAATATGTTTTACCATATAGATATTTTGCTACATTTGATACAAAAATAATCATTTTATGCTTACTGTCGGGATTGCCGGAGGAACAGGTTCGGGAAAGACAACTGTAGTACGAAAGCTCATTGAAATGCTCCCTCCGGGGGAGGTTGTGATACTGCCCCAGGACAGCTATTACAAGGATAACAGTCACATCTCCATAGAAGAACGGCAAAAGATAAATTTTGACCACCCCGATTCGGTTGAGTGGCCTCTGCTGATGGCCCATCTGGCGGAGCTGAGGGCCGGGCGTCCTGTGGAGATGCCCATCTACTCCTATCTTACCTGCCTCAGGTCAAGGGAGACCATTCCCATCAGACCTGCAGAGGTGGTGGTCGTCGAGGGGATCCTCGTGCTGGTTGACCCCGGTCTGAGGTCGATGCTTGACATCAAGGTCTTTGTTGACGCCGATGCCGATGACCGTCTCGGCAGAGTCATACAGCGCGATATCGTCGAGCGCGGACGGTCGGTGCTCGCGGTGCTTGAGCGCTACAACATGACGGTCAAGCCATCCCACCTTCAGTTCATCGAACCCTCAAAGAGATATGCCGATATAATTATCCCCGGGGGAGGGGAGAACCTTGTAGGTATCGAAGTGCTCAGAACGATAGTGGAGAAGCACCTGAGGTAAGGCGGGCAGCAGCTTTGACTCCTCTGTGTTTCAGCCGGTGCACCAGCCGGCACATCAGCTTTGCCGCAGCTCGCGCAGGTACATCTGTATAGTGTTTTCCAGCCCGTAATAAAGTGCATCAGCGATGAGAGCATGCCCTATTGAGACCTCCATCAGCCATGGTATATTGGCATGCAGCCATGCCAGGTTGCTGAGATCAAGATCGTGGCCGGCATTGATGCCCAGCCCTGCCGCCCTTGCCACCTCGGCAGCCATGACAAAAGGAGCCACAGCCGCCTCCCTGCCGGCACTGAACATTGAAGCGTATGGCTCGGTGTAGAGCTCGATGCGGTCGGTGCCCGTGCGTGCGGCATATTCGATCATCCCCGGATCAGTCCCGGTGAAGATTGAGGTGCGTATTCCCTTCTCATGAAAACCGGCGATGACATCTGTCAGGAAAGAAAGGTTGGCTTTTGTGTCCCACCCGGCATTGGAGGTGACGGCATCATGAGCATCCGGAACCAGTGTCACCTGGTCAGGCCTGGTGTCATGCACCAGCCTGATGAACTGCTCCTCCGGGTTGCCCTCTATGTTGAATTCGGTTGTGATAACCTCCTTGATCACCGGCACATCACTGTACCTGATGTGCCTTTCGTCAGGCCTCGGATGGACTGTGATACCCTCGGCACCGAAGCTCTGACATTTTATGGCAGCCATTCTTACATCAGGCACATTGCCTCCGCGGGCGTTACGGAGAGTGGCAATTTTATTGATGTTTACACTTAATCTTGTCATGGCTTCATCTGTTGTTTATAGGTGCAAAGTTATAACGATCCGTAGTTTTTTGTACTTTTAAATCGTTAATTGAGTGACTGAATGCTAGCCAAAGAGATGATATCCGACGTGGTCCCGGCGCTGAAAACATCTGATACTGCGCAGACTGCCCTGAACTGGATGGAGATATTCAGGGTCTCACATCTGCCCATTGTGAATGAGACCGATTACCTGGGGCTGATCTCTGACAGTGACATATATGACCTGAACCAGCCTGAAGAGCCGATAGGCAACCATTCACTGTCTCTGCCGCGTCCTTCGGTCAGGGGACACCAGCATATCTTTGATGTCATCAGCCTGGCTGCCAGGCACAAGCTGACAGTGGTGCCTGTTGTTGATGATGAAAACCATTTCAGGGGCGTGATAACAAATAATGAGATTATCAGGGGAATAGCCTCATTCTCTTCAATTGATCAGCCCGGCGGGATGATTATGCTGCAAGTCCTCTCGCGAGATTATTCCATGAGCCGCATCTCGCAGATCGTCGAAGGCAATGACGCCAGGATACTTAGTATGCATATAACATCCGACGCTGACTCAACAAGTCTGGAGATAACCCTGAAGGTCAACACCACGGATCTCACCTCCATCATCAAAACCTTCGAAAGATACTCATATGAGGTCACCACCTGGGTGACTGACAACGATGAGCTCGACCGTTTCTATACTGACAGGTACAACCTGCTGATGAAATACCTCAATATGTAACTGCGTTTCCTGATGGTCAGAACTATCGCCTTATACAGCAAGGGTCTCACCGAAAAGACCATGGCCGGACTGCTGCGGCTCATTGATGCGCTTCACGGGCGCGGGGCAATCATTTACCTCAATATTATGGAACCCAACGGAAACCATTTCCGCGATGACCACAGGGTTATTCTTTTCCGTGACGCCTCCGAACTGCCTGCTGACACCTATATGATAATGAGCGTGGGCGGCGATGGCACTTTCCTTGAAACAGCCATGAGGGTCCGTTCCACGGGCATCCCCGTCGCCGGCATCAACACAGGCCGCCTGGGCTTCCTTGCCAATATCCCCGACGATGACATTGGCAGTGCGATAGACCTCCTCTGCTCAGGCAAGTATGAGGTCATCAGCCGCACGATGCTTGAGATTATCTCTCCCGAATTACTCACAGGCCCTGACGGAGCCATGGCCCTCAACGAGATAACCGTCCAGAAGGTTGATCAGAGCATGATCACCATCACCGTGAAGGTAAACGGCATCTTCCTCAATACATATCGCGCTGACGGGCTGATCATCTCTTCGGCCACAGGCTCAACGGCATACAATCTCAGTGTCGGCGGGCCGATACTCTCACCCACCGATGAGAGCATTATCATTGCCCCGATGTCTCCTCATAACCTGACAGTAAGACCCATCATCGTCACAGGGAGCAGCACCATCACACTCGCCACAGGAGGTAGAAGCAGCGAGTGCCTGGTGACATGTGATTCCAGGGCCATGAGAATACCAATCGGCACCGTAGCCGAGGTGCGCCAGGCAGCCTCGAGGCTGAAGACTGTGACACCCGCCGGTAATTGATTTTTTCAGCACCCTGAGGAATAAGCTCATGTGGGGCGCCGACCCCCGTAACTGACAATAATTAAGGAATATTTAAGTTTTTAATATTATACATTCTTTATATTTGTAGCCTGAACTGCAAAGCAACTGATGATTAAACGTCTGATACTGGTGTGTATGGTGGTGCTCGTCTCTGCGCCTTTCGTCTCAGCACAGCTGTGGAAGATGAAAAGGTACGAGGCGGCGGCCGGAGTGGGCACATCACAGTTCTATGGTGATGTGGGAGGATACACAATAGGAGAGAACGCATTGGGATTCAGGGATATAACATTCAAACAGACACGTTTCACTGTCAACGGCTCATTCAGATATTTCATCACCGACGAAATTGCCACCAGGCTCTCCCTTTCATACCTGATGCTTCATGCAACCGATGAGAGGGGCAACAACCAGGACAGCGGGGTACGAGTCTACCACATCACTCTTTGAACCCTCGCTGCTGGGTGAATACTACTTCGTCAGAAACCGTGAGCGGAACAGCTTCCTCTTCCAGACCTACAGGGGAAGATCGAGAAACAGGGTGAGAGACTTCTTCCGTAGCATCGATGTTTATGCACTCACCGGTGTGGGAGGAGCAGGATTCCGTGTACACGGCAATGACAGGCTGGAAGAGAGATGGAACGCCCCCGGTTCGGAACTCCGGAACAGAGGTTTCGCGGCTGTGATACCCCTGGGGGTGGGTGCAAAGTTAACCTTCGATCCAAACATACTCTTCGGCGTGGAACTCACCGGAAGATATGCATTCTCTGACTTCCTTGACGGATACACCTCCCAGTGGTCTGAGCGAAACGATGTCTACCACACCTTCAGTGTCACCTTCAACTACCGCATCAAAACGGCACGGAATGGACTGCCTTCGTTCAGGTGATACTCAAATGACCGCATGGGATGAGAAAAACAACAATACTGATATTCCTGACCTTCGTGGCGCTGCCGGCTGTCAGCCAGCGTAGTGCCGACTACGGAGCCTCCGTGGGGATGGTCACTTATCTCGGCGAAGGTAATCCTCTGAATGTATTTTATAAGCCCGGACCTGCTGCACAATTCTTCTACAGGTACAACTTCAATCCAAGGCAGGCTGTCAGAGCCAATCTCATGGCAGGATACCTTACCCCCCTTGGAGCACCCCTGGGAGAACTGGGAGCTACCTACGAATTCAACTTCTTCCCCTACTCTACGTTCAGAAGCAGGAACGTTGACTATACCCCATATATAGCTGCCGGTGCAGCCTTCTCAGCAGTATACAACCAGGTTAATCTGAGTGACGGCACCAAAAGCTTCCACCCTTTCTTTTCTATACCATTCTCTGCCGGAATCAAGGTAAATGTGGCTAACCAGGTTGGCCTTGAGTTCGAATATGGTTTTCGTAAGACTTTTTATGATAAATTTGACGGCCAATATGAAATCATGACTCCGGGTGATTCACCAGCGCCTGTAGATCAAACATGGATTCATAACAATGACTGGTACAGCTTCATGGGGATCTCGGTCACCTGGAAGATGTACAACAAGCTGGCTGGCTGCCCGGCTTTTGCAGAAATGGGAAAAGAGAAAAAAAGAAAGAGATAACATTGACTTATAAGAATCAGATAAACAGGAACAGGCTGCCCGGGCATGTTGCGGTTATTATGGACGGCAACGGACGGTGGGCCTACCGGAGGAGCAGGGAACGGATCTTCGGTCATCACCAGGGCGTGAAGGCCGTGCGGAGAACCGTTGAGGCAGCTGCAGAACTGGGCATCAGATATCTGACACTTTACGCCTTTTCCACTGAAAACTGGAACAGACCCGACGAGGAGGTGTCTGCACTCATGGACCTTATGGTCGAATCAATCAATGACGAAACCCATACCCTGTTGGAAAAGGAGATATCCCTCAAGGTGATAGGCGATCTGAACCGACTCTCGGACAATGTGCGGGAGAGACTCTTTGAAACAATGAGTATAACATCGGCAGGCACACGCATGAAACTGATAGTGGCCCTCAGCTATTCGTCAAGATGGGAGATATCCGAGGCATGCCGCCGCATAGCCCTGGCAGTGAAGGAGGGCACTATGGGCGCCGCTGAAATTACTGAAGCGACCATCAGCGCCAACCTCGAGACATCGGACATACCTGACCCCGAACTTATGATACGCACCAGCGGAGAGAAGCGCATCAGCAACTTCCTCCTGTGGCAGATGGCATATACTGAACTTTATTTTACTGAAAAACTTTGGCCCGATTTTGGTAAGGAGGACTTTTACAAAGCAGTGGCAGACTTCCAGAAAAGGGAAAGGAGATATGGAAAGACCAGTGAGCAGATCACTGAAAACAGATGAGATGATGAAAGAAAGACTTATGCGGAAAATATCCCTTTTTGCTTTGTTGATGACAGGGTTGGTTGCCACAGCCCAGACCGACGATAAATATGTAAATTACCTCTACCCGGAAGAGTATACCGTGGCAGGCATCACCGTCTCCGGGGTCAGATTCCTTGAACCGAATGCACTCATAGGCATATCAGGACTCCGCATCGGACAGAAGGTGGAGATACCGGGCGAACAGATAACCGGGGCAGTAAGAAAGCTGTGGGAACAGGGTCTCTTCTCCGATGTGAAGATAACCGTCACAGGCAGGGAAGGTGAAAATGTATGGCTCGATATTTATCTTCAGGAGAGGCCCAGACTCTCTTCACTGAAATTCGAAGGGATAAAAAAGTCGGAAGAGACCGATCTCAATGAGAAGCTGAGCCTGCCAAACGGCTCCCAGGTGACGGCTCACCTGCTCAACAGGGCCGAGCGAACCATCAAGGAACACTATGTCGAAAAGGGCTTCCTCAACACTGAGGTGAATATCGTTCAGAAAGATGACCCTGACATGCCAAACAACGTGGTGCTCAATATCATCATTGGCAAAAACGAAAAGGTCAAGATAGAGCAGATCCAGTTCGAGGGCAACGAATACTTCGATGCCAAGAGACTGCGGCGCGTGATGAAGAACACCAAGCAGAAAGACCTTAACATCTTCAAGGGCTCAAAATACATTGAAAGCAAGCTCGAAGAGGACCGCATAAGCCTCGTCGATTTCTACAATGAGAACGGCTTCCGCGATTTCCGCATCCTGAAAGATTCAACATACAACCTTGAAGACGGCAAGATAGTACTTGTGCTTGAGATCAATGAAGGTAACCAGTATTATCTGAGGAATGTGGACTGGGTGGGCAACAGCATCTATAGCAAGGATCAGCTCAACAGGGTATTCAACTTCCCCTCCGGTGAGATTTATAACCAGACAATGATCAACAAGAGGCTCATACAGGACGAAGATGCCGTCAACTCACTGTACCTCAATTACGGTTACCTGTTTTCACGGCTCACTCCAGTTGAAAAGAATGTTGACGGCGATTCCATTGACCTTGAAGTGCGCATCTTCGAGGGGGACCCTGCCAACCTCAATAATGTCATTATCTCAGGTAACACCCGTACCAATGAGCATGTGGCGCGGCGTGAACTCTATACCAATCCCGGAGACCTCTTCAGCAAGGAGAATATCATCCGTTCGGTGAGGCAGGTGGCAGTGCTGGGCCACTTCGACCCCGAAAAGATCAATCCGCAGCCTATCCCAGACCAGGTGAACGGCACCGTTGACCTCCTCTATGCCCTTGAAGAGAAGGCCAATGACCAGTTCGAGATATCCGGCGGATGGGGGGCAGGAATGCTCGTGGGAACAGTGGGGGTGAGGTTCAACAACTTCGCTATGCGAAACTTCTTCAAGTGGAAGGAATGGCGGCCCTACCCATCAGGTGACGGCCAGTCGCTGCAGATAAGGGCCCAGTCTAACGGACGTGTCTACCAGTCTTACAACGTCTCTTTCATCGAGCCGTGGCTCGGCGGCAAGAAGCCGAACACCCTCTCTCTTTCAGCCTTCCGCTCACTCATGACCAACGGTTCAAAGAAAGGCGAGGACGACAGGCAGCATATGATCATCGACGGAGGCTCGGTAGGCTTCGGCAAGAGACTTGAATGGCCCGATGACTATTTCTCAGTCTTTTATGAGGGTAGCTACCAGAGGTACAGCATGTACAACTACACCTACTACCAGTTCCTCTTTGACAACGGTAATTCGAACCTGGCATCACTCACCGCCAGGCTGACACGTTTCTCGGCCGGCCCCAACACAATCTTCCCGCGCAGCGGTTCGACATTCTCCCTGTCAATGCAGATGACTCCGCCATATTCATCCATCAGCGGCAGGGATATGTCCGGCCTGTCCGATGAGGAAAAATACAAATGGATTGAATTCTGGAAGGTGGTGTTCAAGGCCGATTATTACTTCCCTCTGTCGTCAAATGACAAGCTCATCCTCAACGCCAAGGCAGCGTTCGGTTACCTTGGATACTACAACAAGGATATCGGCCCCTCTCCGTTCGAGAACTTCTACGTGGGCGGCGACGGCATGACCGGTTACAGCTTCTACGGCCGTGAGGTCATCGCCCTCAGGGGATATACCAACGGATCGCTTACCCCGACGGTGATCAAGGACGGCAGGGTGGTTGAAGCGGGTAACGTCTATTCAAAACTGACACTCGAGCTGCGCTACCCAATCTCCCTCAACCCGCAGGCCACAATATACGGCCTGGCATTTCTTGAGGCCGGGAAAGCATGGTACGAAATACGCGATTACAATCCTTTCAAGATGAACCGCTCCGCAGGAATAGGCCTTAGGGCCAACCTGCCAATGTTCGGACTCCTGGGAATTGACTGGGGCTACGGCTTTGACCCGTCCGTTTCCGGAAGAGCAGACGACTCAGGCAGCCAGTTCCACTTCGTAATAGGTCAGCAATTCTGAAACCAACATGATTGACCATGATCACAAACACGAATAAATATAATTTACAACCGAGTGAAGCGAGCTCGACGAAGTCAATCATGTGTGGTTCCATCATACCATTAAAATCAAGATATTATTATGATGAAAAAGATAACTATCAAACACAAAAAAGATGAAGAAGATCATTATCATTACCGTACTGGTGCTTACCGCAACAATCAGCGGCATGGCGCAGAAATTTGCTTTCGTTGACAGCGAGTATATAAGAAACAATATACCTGCCTACACCGCAGCCCAGCAGCAGCTTGACAAACTCTCACAGGGATGGGAGAAAGAGGTGGCTGACGGCTATGCTTCAGTGGAACAGATGTACAAGGATTACCAGGCAGAGGTGGTCCTTCTGTCACAGGATCAGAAGAAGAAGAGGGAAGAGGCCATCATAGCGAAGGAAAAAGAGGTGAAAGACCTTCAGAATGCCTATTTCGGCATGGAGGGAGAACTCTACAAGAAGCGTGAAGAACTGGTCAAACCCATACAGGATGAGATTTTGAAAGCAATCAAGGAGATTTCCGTTGAGGGCAGCTATGCAGTTATTTTTGACACCTCAGCAGGGTCAAATATACTGTTCGCCAACCCGAGATATGACCTCTCTGACCAGGTGCTTCAGAAGTTAGGTTATAAGAATTAATTAATTACATTTGCACGTTAAAATTGAAAAAGAAGAAGATGAAGAAAGTATTTGGTATACTCGTGTTTGCTGTACTGGTCTTTACAGCGCAGGATGGATTTGCACAGTCACTTAAGATGGGCCACATCAACAGGGATGAAATCATCATGTCGATGCCTGATTATGACACCGCGATGAAGAAATACAATGCATACGGACAGGAGCTCACAAATGCTTTGGAACTTATGCAGGTTGAGTACAACAACAAGCTTGACCAGTACGTGAAGGACAGTAAGATCCTGACCGACCTGGTGAAGGCCAACAAGGAGCAGGAGCTTGCAGATATGCAGAACCGCATAAACAACTTCCAGCAACAGGCCCAGGTGCAGCTTCAGGACAAGCAGGCTGAGCTTCTGAACCCTATCATTGAAAAGGCTACGACAGCTATTAATGCCGTGGCAAAGGAGGGAGGATATATTTATATATATGATGTCCGAACCCTGGTCTATGTTGATACGGTGAAGAGCACTGACATCGCTCCCCTGGTGAAGACCAGGCTTGGGATTAAGTAAGTCATACTAAACGGTAATAATATGGCTGCTCTTCACAGACGGGCAGCCTTTATTTTAGATCATTATGGAAGCATGGAACCGGCCTGTCGGCGTTTTTGATTCAGGTGTAGGAGGCCTCACGGTGGCACATGCCATAAGGCAGGCCCTCCCTGGAGAACGCATTATCTACTTCGGCGATACCGCCCACCTTCCCTACGGTGACAAGTCGGAGGAGGCAATCAGGAGCTACTCGCGGCGTATCACTGATTTTCTAATCGGTTATGATGCCAAGCTGGTGCTCATCGCCTGTAACTCAGCCTCAGCTTCAGCCTATGAGAGCCTGCTGGCTGAATATGGCGACAGGGTGCTCATACTCGATGTGATCAACCCCGTGGTTGAATATGTCTCTTCACAAAACTATGAAAGGGTAGGCGTGATAGGCACCAAGAGAACCATCAGTTCGGGCACCTATGAGAAGAAGCTCCGTGAAGGAGCCCCGTCGACCTCGGTGGTGTCACTGGCCACGCCGCTTCTTGTCCCGATGATAGAGGAGGGTTTCATCTTTGATGACATCAGCAACGCCATTATCCGCACCTATCTCTCAGACGGCAGGCTGCAGAAGATCAATGCCCTTATACTGGGATGCACCCATTACCCCATCATCCGCAACCAGATAAGCAAGTTCTTTAACTTTGACGTTGAGGTGATTGACTCCGCGCGCATTGTGGCGGCGAGACTGAAGGAGACGCTTGAGAAGCATGACCTGGTGAACAGGGGGAGCTCAGGGGAGGATCTCTTCTTCGTATCTGACTATACGGAGTATTTTGAGAAGATCGCAAGGATGTTCTTCGAAAGTGCCATTAACCTCCGGAAGGAGGACATCTGGTCATGAGGCGGCTGCGGATCACCCATTGCAGGCCGCTCTCCTGCGCCCGGACAACTGAATGCTGACAGATGCTGTAGCCGGTCATTCCAAACATGACCAAAATCATACAGTTATATCAGTGTATTGCTGAACTTAGCTACATCAAACTGGTTATTATTTTTGAAGTACTAATACAAACCAATTCGTTACTATCATCATGGAAAAAAGATTGAAGGTCATTGAGAAAGAAGATGTGGTGATAAGGTTTTCCGGTGATTCGGGAGACGGGATGCAGCTCACCGGCACCCTCTTCTCTGCCACTGCGGCACTGTTCGGGAATGACATCTCCACGTTCCCCGATTATCCGGCAGAGATACGTGCTCCGCAGGGGACGGTGGGAGGGGTATCCGGCTTCCAGGTACACATTGGACATAAGCAGGTAAACACTCCCGGTGACTTTGCAGACGTACTTATAGCCATGAACCCTGCAGCTGTGCGTGCCAATGCCAGGTACCTGGCAAAAGGCTCAACGATTATCTACGACTCTGACAGCTTCACTGAAAAGCAGATACTGCGTGCTGGATACAAGGAAGATCCCTTTATGGAAGACAAGCTCGACGGCATGCATCTCATCCCTGCTCCTATAACCTCCCTGGTCAAAGAGGCACTTAAGGAATCGGAGCTGGATCCCAAATCAGTGCTGCGCACAAAAAACATGTTCGCTCTCGGGATGGTCTACTGGCTCTTTGACAGCAAGCTCAAATACACTGAAGATTTCATCGAGGAGAAATTCGGCAAGAAACCAAGCATGGCCGAAGCTAACAGCAAGGTGCTTCGGGCAGGGTACTACTATGCTGAGACCATACAGGCCATAGCACCCTCATACAGGGTCAGCCCGGCGAATATCGAGAAAGGTACCTACCGTAACATAAACGGAAACCAGGCGACTGCATGGGGCTTCCTGGCCGCAGCCGAGAAGGCAGGACTGAAGCTCTTTATCGGCTCTTATCCCATTACCCCGGCAACGGGCATCCTCGAGGAGCTGTCACTACGCAAGGATCTTGGCGCCAAGAGCCTCCAGGCTGAAGATGAGATTGCTGGCATATGCAGCGCCATAGGAGCCAGCTTCAGCGGAAGCCTCGCTGTGACATCCACTTCAGGGCCGGGACTGGCGCTCAAGTCGGAGGCAATCAACCTGGCCATAATGACTGAACTGCCACTGGTGGTGATAAATGTGCAGAGGGGCGGACCCTCGACAGGACTACCCACAAAGACCGAACAGGCTGACCTCTGGCAGGCCCTCTATGGCCGCAACGGCGAGAGCCCGATACCGGTGATCGCTGCCGGAACACCATCCGACTGCTTCACCTTTGCATTCCAGGCCGCGAAAATCGCAGTCGAATATATGACGCCGGTGATACTCCTCACTGACAGCTACCTTTCTAACGGAAGCGAACCATGGAAGATACCCTCAATGAAGGATATGCCTGCGATAAAGGTTCCCTATGCCGTCAAAACCGATAAGGAGTACCTGCCTTACGAACGCGACCCTGAGAAACTCACCCGCACATGGGCCATACCCGGTACCCCCGGACTCGAACACCGCATCGGAGGCCTCGAGAAAACCATCAGGGGAAGCGTCTCGTACACACCCGAGAACCATGAGTACATGGTGAAGGTGAGAGAACAGAAGGTTGAAGGTGTGATAGCCGACGTGCCTGACCTGAAGGTCACCGGCAGCCACACCGGAGACCTGCTGGTAATCGGCTGGGGCAGCAGCTACGGTCACGTAGTCAGTGCTGTTACCGACCTACAGGATGAGGGTTATAAGATATCTGCAGTGAACTTTAACTATATCAGACCCCTGCCCAAAAACACCGATCAGGTGTTCTCCGGTTTCAAAAAGCGGGTCGTGTGTGAGCTGAACCTTGGACAGTTTGCCAATTATCTGAGGATCAAACACCAGAAATACACTTATCATCAGTATAACAAGGTGCAGGGTCTGCCATTCACCGTAAAGGAGATAAAGGACTATTGTATTAAACTACTGGAGGAGAAATAAAATGGCTGAAACGAGTAATAATCACTACGTTGCAAAGGATTTCAAGAGCGATCAGGAAGTAAGATGGTGCCCCGGATGCGGTGACCACGGTATCCTGTCATCACTACAGAAAACACTCGCTGAACTGGATATCCCGAAGGAAAAATATGTCTTCGTGTCGGGCATAGGATGCTCATCACGCCTTCCATATTATATGAATACCTACGGCTTTCACGGGATCCACGGAAGGGCTGCCGCCATCGCTACAGGCATTAAAATCTCCAATCCTGACCTGATAGTCTGGATGATGACCGGTGACGGTGATTCACTGGCCATTGGCGGAAACCATTTCATCCATGCCATACGCCGTAATATAGATATCAAGATCATCCTTTTCAATAATGAGATTTACGGCCTTACAAAAGGTCAGTATTCTCCTACGTCAAAAAAGGGTCTGGTGACAAAGACCTCACCGTACGGAACCATTGAGGAGTCATTCAAGATCGGGGAACTGACCATCGGTGCCCATGGACGCTTTTTTGCCCGGTCGGTCGACTACAACCTTCAACTCTCAAACGAGGTCTATAAGGAGGCTGCCAGTTTCCGCGGCACGGCAGTAGTGGAGGTCATCCAGAACTGCGTCATCTTCAATGACGGGGCCTTCGATGCAATCACGAACAAGGAGACAAGGGATGACAATACAATAGTGCTGCGTCACGGCCAGCCCATGATATTCGGCAAGAACCGTGACAAGGGCATTATTCTTGTAAACCTCAAGCTGAAGGTGGCCAGACTGGGCGAAGGAGGCATAACAGAGAAGGACCTGCTTGTCCATGACGCCCATGAACCCAATCCCGGTATCCATTACCGGCTCGCCGGCATGGGCTACCCGGACTATCCGGTTGCGCTGGGAGTCATCAGGGCCATTAATGACCAGGCCTATGATGCAGCCATGATGGAACAACATGAGAAAGTACAGGCGGCTTCAAACATCAAGTCAGTTGATGACCTTCTTATGAGCGGTTCAACCTGGAAGGTAAAGTAAACTGATACTTCCGGGGCAGGAACAGACTATCTTAATCTATTTTGCTAATTTTGGCATCTGAATTCACCTGATGCCCGAATGACTGAACCTGGTGATACCGGCAATGGTTTCGACCGTGACATACATGACCAGCAGGAACGCCTGAAGGAACTTGCGTGTATCAACCGCACTACCCAGATACTCAAGGAGAGAAAGCCCCTTGAGGAGACCCTCATGCACCTTGTGCTGGAACTCCCCGGCGCATGGCAGTATCCTGAATATGCCGTCGTTCGGATCAGGTACCGAAACAGGTCGTTCGAGTCGCCGGGATTCGTGGAGACGGTTTGGAAGCTTTACCAGGAATTTACAACTATCGAAGGAAAAGGCTCCGTTGAAGTTTTCTATACACGTGAATTCCTCAGTGAGCATGAAGGCCCGTTCCTGAAGGAGGAACGCGATCTGCTCAAGAACTTTGCGGGACTTATCACGGGTTACATAAACAGCACCACGGAACACAGTTCAGCAACCAATACCGGTGCCCCCGCTGACGCTGATGAGGATATCACCTCTCTCTCAAGCCGGAAGCTGCTTCAGAAATTCCTTGATCGGCATAATGCCGAGAGAGATGTGTTTCATGACCTTATGCCATTTATGGTCAGGGAGATACTTCTCGTAGCAAGCCTCTATGATGCATACTCAATAGAAGGTGAAGGGCGTTTCTCCGATCATATGCTCGGCGAGTATTACCAGATGAGCCTCACAACCCTGCCGAGGATAACCGGCGTCTCGGGCGAGGATGAGGCTTTCTCGCGCCTCGGCGTGCGGCACTATGATATGATCATCATAATGGTGGGCGTTGACAAGACCAACCCAATGAGTCTCTGCCGCAAGATTAAGGAGAAATACCCCTACATCCCGACATTCCTGCTTCTCAATAACCCCGGCGATATACCCTTCGTGGAGGAGCAGAAATCACTCGGCGTCCCGTTTGACAACTATTTTGTGTGGACGGGCGAATCAAAGGTCTTTTTCGCCATGGCGAAACTGCTTGAAGACCGCGTCAACGTGGAAAACGACACAAAAAAGGGTCTTACCGGGGTAATACTCATTATAGAGGACGCAGCCGACTACTACTCCACCTACGTCCCGATGCTCTATACGCTGGTCCTTGAACAGACCAGGATCCTGATTGAGGACGTGTCATCCGATGAGCTCTATAAGGTTCTCAAACTCAGGGCCAGGCCGAAGATCCTTCTGGCCACCACATGGGAAGAGGCCATCTCAATCTATGGCAAATACAAGGACAGGCTCCTGGGAGTAATCTCCGACATGCGTTTCCCGCGCAACGGTGTCCTTAATGATATGGCCGGCTTTGACATGATCCGCCATATACGCGAGGAGCAGACAAACCTGCCAACCCTGCTTCAGTCATCAGACCCCGGCAATGCCAGGTATGCCGCAGAGCTTAAGGCAAGTTTCATTAACAAGAACTCCGAGACACTGCTGCAGGACCTGAAGTCTTTCATAACCTATTACCTTGGTTTCGGCCATTTCGTTTACCGTGATACCAAGGGAAGACAGATAGCTGTCGCCAAGTCGATGAGGGAGTTCGAGGCCTTCCTGAAGACAGTGCCTGAGGACTCCCTGGTCTACCACGCCATGAAGAACCACTTCTCACTCTGGCTCATGGCAAGGGGAGAGGTGAAGATCGCCAAGCTCATCAATCCTGTCAAGATATCCGATTTCCGCAACCTGAAGGAGATGCGCGAGTTCATTATTGAGGTGATACGCCGGAGAAGGAGGGAGATGAATAAGGGCAAGGTGGTCAATTTTGACGAGTCACTGATGATTGATGAGTCAAACGTGGTAAGCCTCGCAGGCGGATCCCTGGGAGGCAAGGGCCGTGGCCTGGCATTTGTCAGTACCCTGATACACAGCTTCGAGCTCGGACGACTGCTGCCAGGCATCAACATCAAAACCCCCCTCACGGCCATCATCGGCACGGATGAGTTTGACCATTTCATGGAGACCAACCACCTGTGGGATTTGGTCAACAGGGAGAAGGACTTCACGGTGCTGCAGAAGCAGTTCCTTGCAGGAACGATCAGCAGCGCGCTGGAAAGCAAGCTCAGGGTGTTTATCAAGCTGTATAGCCAGCCGCTGGCGGTACGCTCATCAAGCCTCTTCGAAGACTCTCTCAGCCAGCCTTTCTCCGGTGTCTTCGGAACATATTTGCTTCCGAACAACCACCCTGACCCGGAGGTGAGGCTCAGGCAGCTCATCAACGCCATCAAGCTGGTCTTCTCTTCTATCTATTCTGATAACTCGAGGATATATTTCGAAGCCATCAACTATAAGATAGAGCAGGAGAAGATGGCTGTGGTAATCCAGGCTGTGGCAGGGAAAAGGTATGATGACATATTCTATCCGCACATCAGCGGTACAGCACAGTCATTCAACTTCTACCCGGTAGCCAACATGACCCCCCATGACGGTTTCGCGGTTGCTGCAGTCGGACTGGGTCAGTATGTTCTTGACGGCGAGAGAGCCTTCCGGTTCTCCCCCTCGTTCCCGGCACTTGACATAGTGTCAATAGAAGATCTGATACGTTATTCACAGGTCGAATTCTATGCCATCAACCTGGCCAGGAACGATATTGACCTGCTTCAGGGAGAGAATGCCGGACTGGTGAAGCTTGACATCAGCAGGGCCGAGGCTGACGGTGCCCTTAAGCACTGCGCCTCGGTTTTCAGCATGGACAATGACACCCTCTCCCCGGGGCTCGATGTGCAGGGGCCGCGTGTGATCAACTTTGCCAACATACTCAAGTATGATTATGTCCCCCTGGCCCCGACACTGAAGAAGGTCCTTGAAGTTGTAAGGGAGGCTTTTGGAGCTCCCGTCGAGATTGAATTTGCTGTCGATCTCACCAGGGATGAGAACGACAGGGCGTCGTTCTTCCTGCTGCAGATAAAACCGCTGGTGGGCAGCGGTGCCGGGTATGCCATCGATCCTGAGACCGTTTATACCGATGACATGCTGCTGGTCTCAAGAAAGAGCATGGGTAACGGCCTGGTCAGTGACATCACTGACATCATTTATGTCGAACCCGAGAAGTTCGATAACCTGAAGACCAATGAGATGGCTGAGGAGATTGATGCCCTGAACAGGAAGATGATGTCAGAGAGCAGGAGATATGTTCTGATAGGCCCCGGCCGGTGGGGCACGAAGGACAGGTTCCTGGGCATACCGGTTGCATGGCCCCAGATATCAAACGCCAGGGTCATCGTTGAGGTCAGCCTGCCTGACTACCACGTTGATGCATCACAGGGCTCTCACTTCTTCCACAATGTGACATCAATGAATATCGGTTACCTCTCTGTCAACCAGTATACCGGCGACGGCACCATCCTGTGGGACAGGCTGAAAAAGCAGAAGACCATAGGCAACGGCACCTGGTTCAGGCATATAAGGTTTGAACAGCCGCTGGTGATAAGGATGGACGGCAAGAAGGGTATGGCCGTGATATCTGTCAGCAGCTGACCGTCAGTGCCGTGGCGGTAACCTCCTGGTTTATCTTTCTGATCAGTCCCTGCAGCACGCTCCCGGGGCCGGCCTCCACAAAAGAGGTGGCGCCGTCGGCTATCATCCTCTCCACCGTCTGTGTCCATCGTACCGGTGAAGTAAGCTGTGCCACCAGGTTATTCATTATCTCGCCGGGGTCTGTCACCGGCATGGCCGTGACATTCTGATAGACGGGGCATACCGGACGGGAGAAGCGGGCTGTCCTGATGGCTTCCTCCAGCTCCTGCCGCGCCGGCTCCATGCATGGCGAATGAAAGCCCCCGCTGACAGAGAGAGGCACAATCCTTTTGGCTCCTCTTGCCTTCAGCTCCTCTGTCGCTTCTCTTATGCCTTCAACGGTGCCGGAGATGACTATCTGCCCGGGGCTGTTGTAATTGGCCGGCACCACGGTCTCAGGAACCAGCGCGCACACCTCCTCAACAACAGTATCAGGCATCCCCAGCACTGCGGCCATCGCGGAGGGATTGATACCGCAGGCTCTCTGCATGGCCGATGCCCTGCCGGCTACCAGAGCCAGCCCGTCATCAAATGAGAGGGCGCCGGCAGCAACCAGGGCCGAGAACTCGCCGAGAGAATGACCGGCGACCATCGCCGGGTTAAAAGCACTGCCCGCCATGGCGGTCAGCACAACCGAATGAAGGAAGATGGCAGGCTGCGTCACCCGGGTCTGCCTGAGCTCCTCATCAGTGCCTGAGAACATAATGTCAGTTATGCGGAAGCCAAGAAGATCATTGGCCTTTTCAAACATGTCACGCGCTGCGGGGAAACCGTCATACAGATCTTTTCCCATGCCGGAGTACTGCGCTCCCTGCCCCGGAAATACGAATGCTTTCATGTGTCTTTAAAAAAGAGATTGTTTTTTAAATGCTAATGCAGCCTGTATGCTATCAGGTGCATGAACTCCTCACGTGTATTCAGGTTTGAGAGGAAGCACCCTGTAAAGGCCGAGGTGGTGGTGACCGAATTCTGCTTCTGCACACCACGTATCTGCATACACATATGCTGGGCTTCAATTACCACAGCCACTCCCAGGGGCTTGAGGTTCTCCTGTATGCAGTTGCGTATCTGCGTGGTGAGCCTCTCCTGCACCTGCAGCCTGGCTGCGTAGGTCTCAACAACGCGTGCTATCTTGCTCAGACCGGTTATCTGCCCGTCAGGAATGTAGGCCACATGCGCCTTGCCGAAGAATGGAAGCATATGATGCTCACACATAGAGTAGATGTCAATGTCCTTCACCAACACCATCTGCCGGTACTCCTCCCTGAACACGGCGCTGCGGAGGATCTCCTCCGGGTTAGACTGGTAACCCCTGGTGAGAAAGCTAAGCGCCTTGGCCACCCTCTCGGGGGTCTTCAGCAGACCCTCCCTCTCGGGATCTTCGCCCAGGAGCTTCAGTATCTTGTAGTAATATCCCGCAATCTCATCGATGACGCCGGTGTTCCATTTCTCGATCTTGTTGTAGCCATTGGAAAGCGTGCCGCTTCCGTCATTTAGTTTCTCCATGTTATCCATAGTATTCAACATAATTGTTTTCCGTCTCTTCAACCCTGACACAGTGCAGTATGGCACCCTCAGCCGACAGCGGCGCCTCAAGCTCATTCCATATAGCTATCGCCAGGTTCTCTGTGGTGGCAACCCTGCCAGCCATGAAATCAGTCTCCAGGTTCATGTTTCTGTGATCAAGCTTAACCACCACCTTCTCAGTCATGATCTCTTTCAGCCTTGTCGCATTCATGAAATATCCTGTTACAGTATCCATCTCACCCTTCACCGTAACCTTCAGCACATAGTTGTGACCGTGCCACTGCGGGTTTGAGCACTTGCCGTAGATCCTCATGTTCTCCTCATCACTGAGGCCGGGCCGGTACATTCTGTGCGCCGAACTGAAACGCTCTCTTCTTGTCAGATAGATCATGGCTGCTAAATTAATTGGTTCACATGAATGAGGACTAATTTGTTCAAAAATAATATATTTAACAGTCTAAACACTAATGCAACGGATGGATGATACTCGCGGAGAGATAATAATTGCTGTGGCGCACCCCTCGGAGGAGGAGGCGGTGCGGAAAGCCGTTTCTGCAGCCCGCTGCAACTGTGAGATAATTGTCACAGGTGTCGGAGGGGCAGCCATGTCATGGGCCCTCCAGAAACGGTTCTCGGCAGGAGCACTGCCTCAGATGGTCATCGGGGCAGGTATCGCAGGCAGTTATGTGACTTCCCTCACTCCGGGCGATGTGGTGCTGACACGTTCAGACTGCTTCGCAGATATGGGCGTGGATGACAACGGTGACTTCCACTCACTCTTCGGGGCGAACCTTGCTGATCCTGACAGTCCGCCATTCAGCGGAGGCAGGATCTACTGCAGCGAGGAGCTGTCAGGTATCCTTGCCGGCAGATTCCGCGCCGTCACCGGCGCCACTGTCAATATGACATCAGGCTCGCAGACGGTCATTGACCGGATACGCAAGGCATGGGACCCTGACATCGAGACCATGGAGGGGGCATGGCTTGCCTATGCCTGCACCGTCTCAATGGTACCCTGGATTTCAGTGAGGGCGGTGTCAAATATGGTCGAACCCCGTAACCCTGGTAACTGGGACATACCACTGGCGCTCCGCAGGCTGCAGGAGTCAATGAAACAGGCTCTTGAAATAATTATGACACGATGAAGCTTACGCTCGGTTTTTCACCCTGCCCCAATGACACCTTCATATTTGAGGCAATGGTCCATGGCAGGATTGACACGGAGGGACTGGAGTTCAACTGGTTCCTTGCCGATGTCGAGGAGCTGAACCGCAGTGCCATCGAGGGGAGTGTAGACATTACGAAGATGAGCTTTCATGCCTATGCCCGGGCAGCGACCCGGTACCTGATACTCGATGCAGGCAGCGCCCTGGGCCGCGGCAACGGCCCGCTGGTGATAAGCAGAGATACCCTCAGATCTGACGCTCTTGATGATGCCCTGATAGCCATACCGGGGCGGTATACGACTGCCAACCTCCTCTTCAGCATCTTCTGGCCTGCAGCATCGCGCAAGCGCGAATATCTCTTCTCCGACATCCCTGCGGCCGTTCTATCAGGCGAGGTTGACGCTGGCCTGATAATACATGAGACCAGGTTCACCTACCAGGCAATGGGTTTGAAAAAGGTGGCCGACACCGGGGAGAGGTGGGAGGAGCTTACCGGACTGCCCATACCACTGGGAGGAATAGTGGTGAACAGGGCTGTGGATGAGGCGACGGCAGCCAAAGTGGACAGGGCCGTAAGACGAAGCATAGAATATGCCCGGGCCAGCCCGGGTGAGTCCGCCGACTTCATCAGGAAAAACGCAAGGGAGACTGACGCGGCGGTCACAAGTGAACACATTGAGCTATTCGTAAACAGCTTCACCCTCTCCCTGGGGCAGGAGGGAAAGGCCGCCATCGAACGCCTCTTTTCCGTGGCCCTTGAGAAGGGTGTCATCGAACCGCTGCCCGACAGGATATTTCTGCTCTGATTCTTTCAGGTATGATCTCATTTTAGTATCTTTACTTTTAATCTAAATAATCTGACCAGGCCATGAAATTAGAACTACCTCCCCTTAATTACGCAGCTGATGATCTTGCGCCCATCCTTAGCGCTGAGACTATCGCGTTTCACCATGGCAAACATCATCTTGCCTATGTGAACAATCTGAATAACCTGCTCCCGGGGTCACCGTATGAGGATGCTACCCTGGAGACGATGATCAGGAAGGCTGAGGGCGGAATTTTCAATAACGCTGCCCAGGTCTGGAACCATACCTTTTATTTTGCTTCCTTTTCACCCTCCGGCACAAGAGTCCCCTCAGGCACCGTGGCAAAAGCAATTGATGCCGAATACGGCTCATTTGATGCCTTTAAGGAGGCCTTCACCAAGGCTGCCTCAACACTATTCGGGTCAGGCTGGGCCTGGCTCTGCATGAGACCTGACGGAAGACTCACCATCACTCAGGAACAGAACGCCGGTAATCCCATCCGTACCGGACTGGTGCCCATAATGACATGCGACGTGTGGGAACATGCATATTACATCGATTACAGAAACAGGCGCCCTGACTACATCAAGAGCTTCTGGGAGCTCCTCGACTGGAAAATCATAGGTGAGCGCTACGACGAAGCGTTGAAAAAATAATTTGCCAGGTAAAATCACCCTCACCCGGCACGGGGAGAGCCACATGGTAATATCGGAAACACTGGCGTAACTGCCAGGTGAACGGGGTTTATGAATTAAGTCATAAACCCCGTATTTTTCCCTATCTTTGCCCCCAAACCGAATGAAAATGGACCTCCGACAGCTAATAGAGAAGACAAGAACATACCGCAGGTTTGATGAGAAACACGAGATAACCCAGGAGACCCTTGTCTCGCTTGTTGACCTCGCCCGCCTCTCAGCCTCCGGTGCCAACCGCCAGCCACTCAAATATATCCTGGTGACTGACCCGGCCAGGCGAGCCGATGTTTACAACTGCCTTGCATGGGCAGGATACCTTACAACATGGGAAGGACCAGACCCCGGTGAGAGGCCAACGGCCTATATCGTCATCCTGGGCGATAAGGAGATTTCTGACTCATTCGGAGTGGATCACGGCATTGCCGCCCAGAGTATCATGCTCGGAGCCAGCGAGGCAGACCTTGGAGGTTGTATCATCGCATCAGTGAAAAAGGAAAAGCTCAGGGCGGTTCTTGATATACCAAGAGACCTGGAGGTACTTCTTGTGCTTGCTCTGGGCAAGCCTGTTGAAAAGGTGGTCCTTGAGACCATTGAGAATAACAACGTGAAATACTGGAGAGATGAGAAGCGCGTTCACCACGTCCCCAAGAGGACGCTTGACGAGATCATCCTTCGCAGGTAACACAGCCATAGGTTTACCTGCTGTTCTCTTTTTTCTTTTTGCATTACTCCCTCATGCGGCCTCAGCACAAGAGTCGGGCCCGATACTGTTTCACGGTGTGATAATTGATGCTGACACCCGCCAGCCACTGACCGGAGCACACTACATGATCAGAGACAGGACGGGAGGCGCCACTGACAGCAGAGGCATGTTCTCACTCTATGCCCGCTATTATGACACCATCACCTTCACCTCCGTGGGTTACAAAGAGTACCGGATGATCGTCCGCGATACCCTTCGCTCCAGGGAGTATGTTGCCGGTATCTATCTCAGCAGTGACACACTGATGATCGCAGAGGTGGTTGTGATACCCAGGATCGGCAACATAAGGGCGGAGATCTTGTCTGAACGATCCCCGGCCGACCAGGAACTGATCAACGCAACCAATAATCTCAGGCTGTCTGCCTACCAGGGTCTTGTGAATGCCAGTAAGCTTGGCGATCCTGACACCAACTATGAGCTCCTGAGACAGAAACAGCGTTATGAAGCTTATGAGAAGGGACAGATTTCGGCGGGACAGATGCTGGCAGTGAGCCCGCTGACGCTTATTCCACTTATATATTTGCTGGCTGTAGGTCTCCCCGAAGACCCGGAGCCACCCGTGCCCTATATCTCCGCCCGCGAGTTGGAGAAACTACGGGCTGTACATGATTCGCTGCTTTGGAAAGACAATAGACAATAGGCAATTGCGGATTATGATTGTGCGATTATGCTGTAATTCTATTCACTACTGCCTACTGCCTACTCGCCTACTGCTCTAACCTTTGTAGAACAGTGCCTTTATGATGTGCTCAGCCATCTTCGGGTTCTCCTTCAGCCTTCGCGTTGAATAGCCGAACCACTTCTCCCCGAAGGGAACATACACCCTCATTGCATGACCGGCATCAACGATGCTCTGACGCAGCTTCGGGGTGACGCCGTACAGCATCTGGAACTCATACATCTCCTTCGGGACATTATATTTCCTGATAAGTTCGTAAGCACCCTCAATCAGCGGCTTGTCATGGGTGGCTATGCCAACATAGATCCTGTTTTTAAACATGAATTCAAGATCCTCGAGATAATGCTGGTTGATCTCCTCGTACTTCTTGTACGCTATCGCCGCCGGCTCAACGTAGATGCCCTTGCACAGCCTGTAGTTGGCGGGTATCTCCGGGGTGTTCATGTCAAGCATCTTCTCAAGGTCGGCGTTCGTCCTCTTCATATAGGCCTGCAATACCAGACCCACGTTCCGGGGAAACTCGGCATGGAGACGGCGGTAGAGCTCTATCTCAAGGTCGGTGCAAGGGGAATCTTCCATGTCTATCCTGCAGAAGTTGTTGTATGAGGCGGCCTTTGCCACTATCTCCCTCATCAGCCTGTAACTGATTTCCTTGTCTATCAGCAGCCCGAAGCTCGTCGGCTTGAGTGAATAGTTGCCGTTAATGCCCTGCTTCTCCGTCTCCTCTATCAGGTCAAGATACTCCTGCTTGTTCACTTCGGCCTCGTCAAGTGACTTGATGAACTCACCCAGAACGTCCAGGGTAACTCTCATGCCCTGCTGGTTCAGTTCCTTTGATACGCGCATGGCATCTTCCATCTTCACCCCTGAGATATATGCACGTGAGAATATCCAGACGAATTTCTTCGGAAAGTAAGGAAGGATTGAGGCAATGAACTTATTGAACATGATCTTGATTGATTAACTTTTAAAGTTTTCAAAGTTATTACCGAATAATTATGAAACTAATGACGTTTATCATTAGTTACCGGATGCTTAACTTTATTTCCGGATATTTTGAAAAAAAATTTATGCAGTGCAACCATCTGACAACGACATGTGTCTTGATACTGTGCTCAGCTGATGATGAGTGACCAACATATCATTGAAGGCTGTATCAGGCACGACAGGAAGGCACAGCAGATACTCTGGAAACGGTACTCAGGCTATCTTTTGGGCGTTTGCATGAGATATGCCACTGACAGGCCTGAAGCTGAAGATATGTTGCAGGAGGCTTTCCTGAGGATCTATTTCAACCTCAGGGAATTTTCGGGCACGGGTTCTTTCAGGGGCTGGATGAGGAGGGTGACGGTGAACGCCGCCATTACATACTACCATAAAAATCTGCGTCACAAACACCACGCTGACATAGATGATTATGTGAGTGCGGAGACGGGAACTGCAGGCTTTGAAGAGGATTTTTACACTGCGGAGGATCTCTACAGGGTGCTGGGCGAACTTTCACCGGGTTACAGGATGGTCTTTAACCTTTATACAATAGATGGCTACAAACACCATGAGATAGCAGAGATGCTCGGAATTGATGTGAATACTTCAAAATCGCAATATAGCAGGGCGAGAGCCATACTCCGGAAAAAGCTTGAGGAGCTGGCACGGATGAAAGGAAAATATACCTGAAAAGGAATGAAAGACGAGGAGAGAGATAATGGTCTTGAGAGTCTCTTCCGCAATAAGCTGGAAGATAACGAGATGGTTGCCGGAAGCGACCTTACCGGCCATTTCATGCGCCGTCTTGACCGCAGGGAGTTTTTCAGGTTCAACCCCGCCCGGCTGAATGTATGGTATGTATTGGCAGCTGTTGCAGGACTGACGGTTGCAGGACTGCTTCTCAGGAGTCCGGTCCGGTCTGATGACGAGCTCCTCCCGGCCCGGCAGGATCTTCCGCGGGTGGCAGTGACATCAGACGATGCCGGCACGGCAGGTGAAGCGCCGGAAGCATATGATCTGCCAGTCAATGCAGTGACTGAGAGACCTGCCGCGTCACGACCAGCCAGGTCTGAGAATCCACCTGCCGGTACCGTTGTCCGGCATGACGCTATCATCACGACTGACAAATCAGGACCCGTGATTATCACTGTGAGCAAGACGGAGAGGAATGAGGTGCCAGTGGCTTCTCCTGTGAAGGGAGCTGCCATTGAGCCGTCTGCCACCTCGGGATGCGTGCCCCTGCATGTGCATTTCACCAGCAATGCAGCCGGCAGCAATACCCTCTCATGGAACTTCGGCGACGGAGGCACATCGGCTGAAGCAAATCCTTATTACATATTCGACATTCCCGGTACCTACCACGTCACCCTGAGCCTTACCGACGGCCGGGGACGCACAAGCACGGCCACGTCACTGATAGAAGCATGGGACAACCCCAGGGCATCGTTCGAGATAAGGAAGAATGATACCGACGCCGGCAATGGCAGGCTGCTGTTCGTGAACCTTTCAGAAGGGGCGGTGAATTACCTCTGGGACTTTGGAGACGGAACATTCTCAGGGCTCTGTGATCCATCGTATAAGTACGATCGTATCGGCAGGTATGACGTCAAACTGGTTGCATATTCCGCAAACGGGTGTGCCGACTCTGTCACCGTCAGTGATGTCTTCACCGACGACGGACTGTACCTGAGGTTTCCCAACGCCTTCGTTCCCGGCAGGGAGGGCCCTACAGGTGGGTATTACAACCAGCGCACCGACGAGTATAACCAGGTGTTTCACCCTGTTGCTTCAGGCGTTGATTCATATAATCTAAAAATCTACAGCAAGGCCGGACTGCTGGTCTTTGAAAGCACTGACCTGTCCATGGGATGGGATGGTTACCACAAGGGCGTGCTGTGCCGCCCCGGCGTCTATATCTGGAAAGTTAGAGGCTCTTATCGCAATGGTCAACCAATAATAATGGCAGGTGATGTAACACTCATAAACTACTGACCATTAGTATTTTAAACGGCAATTGTTAATATCTTGCCCGCCTGCCGGGCATATTGTTGATATTATGATTTGCAACCTTCCTCGATTTCAGCCGTATAATTAGCTACTTTACGTTTAATTTAATAGGATCCGGATTGCCCTCAAGAACTAAATATCTGATTGGCCTGCTTTTAACAATCTCGGCTTTGACCAGGGGGCAGGACCCTCAGTTTTCGCAGTTCTATGCAAACCAGCTCTACCTTGCGCCTTCCTTCGCAGGAGCCACGGAAGACTACCGTGTAGCGATGAACTGGCGTAACCAGTGGCCATCGATTCCCGGTGTCTTTCACACATACAGCTTCTCCTTTGACAAGGCCGTACCGAACTTCAACTCCGGCGTTGGCATTCTTGCCACCTATGACGTGGCCGGCTCTGGCGACCTGAGTACCATGAACATCGGGCTCCTCTACTCATATGACATCCAGATCAATGACGACTGGCATTTAAGACCGGGTGTGAACTTTAAATTCACCTACCTCGGTCTCGACCTGATGAAGCTGACCTGGAACAGCCAGATAACAACCGGAGGTACACTGCCGCCTATCACTCCGCCGCCGTTCGACAATGTAGCTGACATAGACTTTGCGACATCGGCGCTCATCTATAACGAAAAGATCTGGGGGGGATTTACCGTTGACCACCTGCTCAGACCCCGCACCTCATTCTGGGGCAACACCAGTTCCGTTCCGATAAAGGTCGATCTCTTCGGCGGATTCCAGATAATAAGCCGCGGAAGACTGAAGAAGAAACTTACCGAGGTGATGTCCGTGGCCGCCAATGTTATGTTCCAGGGCGATTTCTTCCAGTCCGACGTTGGCCTCTATTACTTCAAGCACCCGCTTGTATTCGGTGTATGGTACAGGGGAATACCCTTCGCCAGCACCAAAGATGTCTCAGCACAGGCCGGAGATGCACTCATCGGGATGATCGGTATAAAGACGGATCAGCTTAACATAGGACTGAGCTATGACTTCACTATTTCCAACCTTATTACCACATCGGGCGGGGCTTACGAGATCTCCCTGATCTACACCTTCACCTCTGCACAGGTGAAACGCGGACAGAAGATACACGCCATTCCCTGTCCTGAGTTCTGATACACAACATCCCTTTCATAACCGGCTCCCTTCATACTGGTTTGGCATATTCAAAATTTGTGTATGTTTGTGCAACAATTTGTTGAACCTTAACCTTAATCTCCGAAATGAACAGATTATCTGTAGTAAGAAACATCCTGACAATATCAGTACTGGCTGTTGCCGGAATGCTTATCACTGCCGGCTGCGGCAAGAATACCCCTGCGGTCGGTGAAAACAAATCGAATGAGGCGGTCAGCGGCATCGTATTCGTCGAACTCGACTCCGTCATCGCCAATTTTGATATGGCAAAAGACAAAACGACAGAGCTCGAAACCAAAACAAAAAACTCCGAAGCTGAGCTCACTGCAAAGTCTCAGGCTTTTGACCGTGATGTAAGAGATTATCAGAACAAAGCCCAGAAGGGACTTATCACCAGGGCCACGGCCGCTGAGATGGAGCAGACCCTGTCACAGCAGCAGCAGAACCTGCTCGCCCTGCGTGACCAGATGGCCTATAACCTCAATGAAGAGGGTATGGTAGCCCAGAGGCAGGTGCTTGAATATATCAACCTGTACCTGGCCGAATACAATGCTGAACATGGCTATCAGTACATCCTTGCAAAACAGTTCCCCGGTCCCATCCTCTACAGCGACTCCTCCCTGGATATCACTGAAGGGGTGATTGCCGGGCTGAATTCAAAATACAACGCTGAAAAGAGTAAAAAATAGCTTCAGTCACCTGAAGACTGCGGAGCCCGCTTAACGGCGGGCTTTGCTGTTTTTGACACCTTGCGGTCACGCCTTATCCTGCGCTCCTCCTCCGGGGTGACGATTATAAAGAGATCCTCGTCAGGCCTCTTCATACGGTACTGTTCACGGGCATACTTCTCCAGGTTCTCGTTGCTGGTCCTGAGCTCATTAAGTTTGCGGCGGTCCTCCTCAATGCGCCCCATGTAATACTCCCTCTCGCGCTCCAGCCTGTTGCGGGTACTTATTTCACGCGCCCGTGAGATCAGATTGTTGGGGTCAAGCAAAATGATCCACACGAGGAAGACAATTACCGTAATAACATATCTGTTCTTCATCCATGCAGGCAGCCTGTCGCGCAGGCCGGCCAGTGAAAACCGGTGCCGGGAATCTGACTTCACTCTCTTATCGGGTCAATTGTTTCTGCTGTTCCTATCCTCCGCTCATCAGGTAGATCACCTGCACGCTGTCACCGTCATTTATGACCTCTTCACCGTAACTGTCGCGATCAAGAAGACGCCCGTTGACCTTCACTATCCTGAGCCTGAAGGTGTATTTCTTCAGCTCCAGCAGCTTCTCAACCGTGACGCTCTCACCTTCAAGGGTCAATGGCTCATTGTTTAGCATTATATTCATCCGTGCATTGTTCTCCTGCTGATATACGAAGGGCAAATATAGGGACAAACAGCGGGATTTGCGACATTGTACCCCTTTTGGCTGATTGCCGATGGACTTTCTGGTTCTATTTCTGCCTTCTCTTCATACTCCAGGAATAATTCAGTTTCTCTTCGGAAAAACCATTGTCCAGTTGTTTCGGGATAGTACGGTTGCCACTGCCACCAAAGTTGGTCACACCATCGCCTGTCTTAACCAGGATATCGGGAGGTATCTCTGAGACTGCCTGTTCATTGGATGGTGCAGGGATATTTATTCCCGGAGGCAGTTCGACACCCTGCCTTTTCAGATAATCCTGCAACCATTCATCGGATTGCCTGACGGTCGGATCGGTAATCTTTTCCCCAACCGGACCCAGTTCAAATGTTCGTTCCCGTGTTTTGGTTTCAGACCAGGAATTCACATTTGGATCGTTATCCGAATACACCACAGATTGGCCTTCTACCTTTTCAAACTCGTCGAAGTCAATCTTGTAGCCTGAAGAAATGACCTTTACTGCTTTGCCTGATTCGTAGTCAAACACTACTATCCAGACGGCCACCTGAGTCACTTGCTGCTTATCGGCAATCTCGTATTTAATGGCAGAACGATTGAAGTTCTCATTGGTATTATGCCCCCCTTTTGCGCAATCCGGCCCGGAAATGGAGGAAGAGCTATGAAAATTTTCCACTGATGCATAGTTAAAACCGGTAAGGCTGACACCCATGGTTTTGTAGTATTCCCATCGCTGGTTAAAGAGTGGCATATCCTGCGATTGGTCCAGCTTTAGTGAAACGGTCACATTGGCCTCGGCAGATTCATTGATTTCATGCTTTTCTTCACTATGGGTCTTGCATGAGCCATCATAAGAATCATCGCTACTGGATGTACGGAGTGTCTTCTCATATGTTTTCCGCAGTACCAGAGTAGCATCGTAACACTTTATCTTCAGGGTCTTCTCGATAATTCTCTCCTTGATGGTCGTTTGATCAAGAGGGGAGCGCACTTCAGGCAGGATCTCGCAGGAACTGTAAATGGTCAGCCTGTCCTCCTTTTCATCACATTCCATGGGAGCCCTGTATTTAACCTTTACCGTGCCATTATCCACCTTGAACACCTTGTAATCCGGTCCTGTTTCACAAGGTTCCCCGTTTACGATTTCGCCCGAATAGGCGTGCACTACAATCCGGTTGAACTCTCGCGATTTTTCCCCGAACATATCTGTAAAATCCGATAACTCGATGTCTATCACCTCACCGGCATCCGGTTCTTCAGTGTCCGGCGTGAATCGGCAGTCAACCGGGCGTTTTTCAAATCGCTCAAGAAGCTCTAGGATATCCGGCCCTTGTTTTAAACTTGTCATCACCTTGCTCATAAGACCGAGAGATGTTGTACCGGCTAAAGCCACCCATCTGTGTACCAGTTCACGTTGCTCTCCATCAAAATAGAGTTCAATGGTAACTTTGGACCGGACAGGCCTTCCCTCATCCGATAATTCATCCAGTCCTGAGACCATTTCAACATCAAAGGAATACTCAGGCTCAGCCGGGTTGGAGGGCTTCAGCAATGAACTCCACCCGTCCCGTTCTGCAACCTGACGGTTATGCTCCATCGATTGCGGATCCTGGAGTTGGAAGCAATCTCTGTTCAGGGTTTGAGCTAACCTTGTCTTTATAGAACTGCAGAATGATTGCTGTGGGTCAAGCCATGTCATTGAAGATGGATCGTCAATGATCCTCATTGACGTATCAGCAGGAGGGATAATATCTTCCACATTTCCGCCGGACCCCATCAACCCCATCGGATCGTTGATAGTGCATGACTTAAGAACGGCCCTGCGGGAACAGCATTCGGGACCCTGTGCCGCAATATCTGCTGTTACTGATGTAACCATCATAATAGCAGAACAGACTAATAGATTCAGAATTGTTTTTTTCATTGGTTCAGCATTTAGTTAATAATTAGATTGCTGATCTGATAACCCCTTCTAATACACTGAAAATAAATAGTTAACCTACTCTGTGTAAAATGCTATGTAAAGGGGCCTCCATATTCACAATATAAATATAGGAAAATGTCAGAATTGAACCGGAGAGTAAAGTAGTATTGAACTGGCATGCTCCTGCTTAATGCTTCAGGCTCCAGGCCCGCCCGCTTTCGGGGGACTGCGTCTTTTTGCTCATTGCGAGCTCCCTGCTCCAGACCTGCCCGCTTTCGGGGGACTGCGTCTCTTTGCTCATTGCGTGCACGCGGCCCAGGCCCGACTGAGCGTCATGTAATAGCTTGCATATTGACTATTATCATTAGAATGCGGATATTTATACATTAATTTTGTAACCGGCGTACGAATTTATACTTAAAACAAAATGGATATCAGCGAAATTAAGGCGAAGCATAAGCTAATCAACAAATGGGATTACAGATGGACCCCTCTCGACAAGGGTTACACCGATAAGACACTCTACATAAACGTTGGTTCAGGCGAGGTCAGGGAGAAGGATGTGCCCCAGGTGATGAAGGAGAAGTTCATCGGTGGAAAGGGCTATGGACTGAGGTATCTCTGGGATGCCACCAGGCCGGAGACAAAATGGGATGATCCCGAGAATGAGATAGTCATCTCTTCGGGGCCTATCGGAGGCATCACCCAGTATTCAGGTTCAGGGAAGTCGCTGGTCGTCACCATCTCACCGCAGACAGACTCTGTCATGGACAGCAACGTGGGTGGCTTTTTCGGCCCCTTCCTTAAGTTTTCGGGCTTCGATGCACTTGAGCTCCAGGGTAAGGCAGCAAATGATGTCATCATCTTCATCAACGGCGTTGATCACTATGTAGAGATCTTTGAGGCTCCGGCAGAGGCTCTCGACAGTCATGTGCTGGCTGAGCAGCTGACAGACATGTTTGCTGACAGCGAATCCGATCGCAGGAATATAGGCATCGTCTCCACCGGGTCTGCTGCCGACCACTCGCTCATAGGCATGCTCAACTTCACTTTCTATGATCCCAAGCGCAAGAAGATCAGGATGAAGCAGGCCGGACGCGGAGGAATTGGCACCGTCTTTCGCAACAAAAAGATCAAGGCTGTCGTATGCAAGATACCCGGTGTCAAGGGCAATCTTAACAACGTAGTTGACCTGGAGCCTATCCAGGAACGGGGCCGCCGCTTCAACCGGGAGATGCGCGATCTCGATGACAAACAGTGCAAGATGCGCCAGATAGGCACCGCTCATCTGATGGAGATAATGGATGACCATGATCTCCTGCCTACCCATAATTATAAGTTCGGGTCCCACAAAGACTCACCCAGGATCGATTCCGGTGTGTGGAAGTCGTTCTTCACACAGAACATACCTGACGGTTGCTGGATAGGATGTAACATGGCATGCTCCAAGGCCATTGATGAATTCGTGATAAGTACCGGCCCGTACAAGGGGCAGAAGGTCATCGTCGACGGACCGGAGTATGAGACAGCGGCAGGACTGGGCTCCAACGGTGGTTTCTTTGATCCGCGTTACATTATTGAGACCAACTTCTACTGTGACACATACGGCATCTGCACCATCACATGGGGCACCAGCCTGGCCTTCATGCAGGAGTGCTATGAGAACGGCATCCTCAATAAGGAGCGCACGGGTGGTCTGGAGATAACCTTCGGCAACATACCTGTCGCGCTTGAGCTGCTGCACAAGGTGTCACGCGGTGAGGGCTTCGGCCTGATAGCCGGCCAGGGCGTACGCCGCATGAAGAAGATCTTTGCAGAAAAGGGCTGGGGAGACCCGCAGTTCATGCAGGATATAGGGATGGAGAACAAAGGGCTCGAATATTCACAGTACATGTCAAAAGAGTCGCTGGCACAGCAGGGCGGATATGCCCTCACCAACAAGGGGCCGCAGCATGACGAGGCATGGCTCATATTCATGGATATGGTCAACAACCAGATACCGACGTTTGAGAACAAAGCCGAGGCACTGCACTACTTCCCGATGTTCCGCACCTGGTTCGGTCTGGTGGGTCTCTGCAAGCTGCCGTGGAACGACGTTGAGCCGGAGAACAACGCAATGACCGATGAGCCGGCAAAGGTGCCCGAACACGTCGACAACTACGTCACCATCTATAAAGCTGTCACCGGCAGACCGTTCGACAAGCACAGGCTGGTGGAGGACTCGGAACGGGTATATAACTTCCAGAGAGTGTTTAACATACGCCGGGGCTACGGTCGCCGTAAGGATGACGACCAGCCATATCGCGCATGCGGACCCGTTACCGTGGAAGAATACCTGTCGCGCGAAGAGCGTTATGACAAGCAACTGAAGGAGAAGGTAGGCTTTGACCCCGAGGGTAAGAGCACCGAGGAGAAGATCAGGGTCATGAGGCAGTATCGTGAGAAGCAGTATGACCTGCTTCGAGACGCTGTATACAAGCGCCGCGGATGGAACAACAACGGCATCCCCACCATTGAGCACCTGAAGAGAATAGGAATGGATTTCCCGGAGGTGGTAGAGGTGGTCACACCGCTGCAGTAATCACATATCAGGATATTACGAACAGAAGGCCGGTACCGAGACCGGCCTTAATTTTGTTATTTATTGAATTTTGATTTGCTGAAGGCCGCATCAAGCTTTTCATGGGCATCAACCGGGTTGGTCAGCGGCATATCATCATCGAACAGTTCGTAGTCGAGCAGTCCGGCTTTCCTGCTATTCTCAAAAGTAGGCAGTTTTGTGCGGTTGGTTGTCTCCACGTGGTTGCCCTTCTCATCGACGATGATAATCCTGGGGAGGAATGCTCCCTTTCTGCCAATGAATACGTCCATGATCTTCACTGCCTCGTCATATTCTTTCCTTGTAGCCCTTCCGAGGGCCTCATACTTCACTATCTTCTTTTGATCCCATGTCATGACATTGGCAAAGCTCTCGGCAATCTTATCGTCTATATTCTTCTCTATGTTCAGCGTGTCATGTCCTGACGGCATCAGCAGCACTTTCCCGCCGCCGCCCTCAATGTTGGCCGCATAGCGCGGTACGGTAGTGCCGCTGATCCATCCCTGCAGGTGTTTCATGTATATCATACCCACCTGAATAGGTGTGATGAAATGCACAATCCCCTTCTCCTTATGGCACTGCAGCAGGTAATAGGGATGCACACCTATCCAGAACATGCGCCTGAAGGTCTCGGCCAGCGTCCGGTAATGATCATTGACATGGTTCAGCAGCACCGTCTGGTTGCGTATCGTGAAACCGTGCATGGTGATCTTCTTCACCGCTGTGGCCATGTCAGCCGTCACCTCCTGGTAATGGTTGATATGTGTCATGAAATAGACATACTTCTCTATGCCCTTATTGTACCTGTTTGATGAGACCCTGATCATCTCAAGGAGCTTATCTGTGATGAGCATCGGCAGCACCACGGGCACCCGTGTTGCTATCCTTATCACCTTGAGGTGAGGTATGCGGCTCAGCTCCTCGAGGATGTACTTCAGCCTCTTGAAGCTTACCATCAGCGCGTCGCCACCAGTGACAAGCACCTCGTTAATATTCCTGTTGTATCCTATATAGAAAAGCCCCTTGTCCACCTCCCGCCTGTTGACGTCGGCCGAGGTGTCAAGCGACTTGGCGCGCTGACAGTGGACGCAGTAGGAGGCGCAGCTCGTGTTCTCAGCGACAAAGAGCGCTACCCTGTTCGGATAGCGCTGGTAGACAGCGCCGTAACTGCGGGAGCCCTCGTCCATGGCTCCCTCTACTCCTGCATCAGGGAACAGAAGGTTGGCAGGAGTGGGAACACTCTGCCAGAATATCGGATCGATGCGTTTCTTTGACAACTCGCCGAAAAAGACGGAATTGAAAGGGTCTTCCTGCATCAGAGACGCATAATAGGGAGTGATACGGAAGGGCTCCTTGCCCTCCTGCCTGAGCGTCCCGATAGTCCTCCTGATCTCTCTCTCCTGGTGATCATTAATCCTGATCACCTTCTTCAGCTGGTCAACCGACCGAATAGAGTTCTTCCTCTGCCATGCCGGATCATTCCATTGCTCATCCGTGACATCTTTCCATAATTCTATCGTGTTGTAATTGCGGGGACGGTATAAAAAATCTTCATTGCAGTTCATCAGCTTCTCCCTTAAAAAAATATTATAAATTATTATTCCACACGCAGAATAACAAATATAACAATTTTTCCCCGGATTTACTCCCCGTCACCGGGCATACCTATCCTCTCCGGGCAATATGCCACGGCCAGGATTCGATCGCCAAATGATTGCCGATTGCCGACTGGGAACGGCCTTACCCGACGAGCCTGCCCTGCACCTCCTTCAGCTCATCAAATCTGCCCTCATGCAGCAGGAGAGCCTGGTGCGGCCAGCTCTCGGGATTATTTATCCGGAACCGTTCGCCTCCGTCGCTGATCAGCACCTCTCTCAGATATTCGGGAGCAGCCTCTGAAAGGGCCTTCCAGGTGGTTATGCCGCGGTTCATAAGCAACCGTGCAATCTTCGGCCCGATGCCCATCACCGCCTTCAGGTCGTCCGGTACGATTGTCCTGGCCTCCGCAGGCTTTGAGATTATTTCCGCCGGCTGCTCTGCCAGCAGCCTTGCCTCCTTCTCCAGCTTGTCTATAGTTAGCTTCAGGCTGGCGATCTCGTCATCCATCCGTCGGACATCTGCCTGGAGAGACAGCTTCTCCTCATCCTTCTGCCTTACATCTGCCTGAAGTGACAGTTTCTCCTCCTCAAGCATACGGATCTTTGTTTCGAGTCTTGCCTTCTCATCTTCGAGGTCAGCAATCTTTTTAGTGTATTTCCCTTTTGCCAGGTAGTAACCGATAAGGTAGCCCAGCAGTGCCGCAACAAGCAGCACAATGACAATAAACAGCAGATCTGCTGTGAAACGTTCTGCCATGATTTCAGATTATTATTTTTATTTCAGTTCTTCTGTTTGCGGCTCTCCCTTCGGGAGTGTTGTTTGGTGCTGCGGGTTCTGATGAACCCTTTGATGACGTCATGATCTGACCCGCATTTATCCCTGCATTGACCAGGAATGTCTTTACAAACCCGGCCCTCTGAAGCCCCAACTCGCGGTTGAACCATTCCGGACCGGTGATGTCAGCATGACCCGTAACCTCAATCTTCGCGGACGGGTTATTGTCAAGCACAAGCTTCAGCTTCTCTAGGTATTCAGTACTTACGCCACTCATGTCGCCAACGGCGGATGAAGAGGTGAAGAAGCCTTTCTGTACTCCTGAGCCTGAGAGAAATGCCTTTGCTTCTTCTATCGAAGCCATAAGGATCTGCCCGGGTGTCTGAACCTCAGTCTCACCGGTACCCTGGATCTCTTCGGTGGTCACGGCCGTAGCTTTACAGTCGCCTCTGACCTTGCATACGTACCAGTATGACGCACCGGCCATCCAGAGTGCCAGCAAAACAGTCAGGAAAAAAACCAACTTTCTCATGTTGATTTTGTTTATTTGCGACGGGTTAGCCCGCCGAGAATCGAACCAAGGATTCCCCCACCCTTCGGCTGTGTTTTCCGTGCGCCGCCCTTCATCAGGAAGCCGGCTACATCATCAAGTATGCTCCCGTCACCATCGGCATCGAGGAGAGCGCCAACGCCTGAAATTCCCTTTCCTCCGGTATCACGCTGCTTTGTCAGGGCGCCGAGTACCAGGGGTGCCAGGGCAGGGATCATCTTCATGATGGTTGACGGATCAATGTTGAGGTTCTTTGCCAGTGCCTGTGCTGCCTGCATGCCTCCGGCATCGCCAAGAAGGCCACCAAGGTTGGGGTCAACACTCCCGGCCTGGGCCTTATTGGATACGAGATCCTTGATGTTGTTAAGCACCGAGGCGTCACCGTACTTGTTCAGAATGTGATCAACCCTCTCGTCGCCACCACGGGTGTCCTTCTGTTTCTTTAACCCTGCAAGGATAAGCGGGGTCAGTTGGGGAATCAGCTTCTGTACCGTCCCCTGGTCAACATTGAAGTTTGACGACATCTCTTTGGTCACTTCAGGACCGTAGCTTTTGAGAAATTCATCAATAAAACCTGCCATAGTTACTTTAGTTGTTTAGTTAAAATATTTGTAGTCTGAATAAAATCCCTGTCCGGGAAACATTTAAAGATAAACAAAAGCAGGTGCTAATCAAAATGTTTTTCGGATATCATCTCCTTATCCCCTGATACATTGCAATTTTCGATTTTCGATTTCAGATTTCATATTTTAGACTTTCAGTCTTTCGGTTTTGGGTTTTCAGACGTTCATACTATTGCCCCTGGAATTTCAACCTCACCACAACGCCGTCCATCGAGTTGCATAGCACGCTTTGGCCGTTCAGCGGCGCAATATTGTTAATAAGACATGATGATATCCGGTGGCTCCATAACAGGCTGCCATCCGTTCGGGATGCTGCATGAATAATTCCCTTGTCTGAGGGGATGAATATCACCCCGTTCTTTTCGGAGATCACCGCCGGCGCAATGTCGTATCCTATATTAAAATCCGATTCCCATACCACCCGTCCTTCCGCATCCCGGGCATCCACGCCGATGACGACACCGTTCATCGTCTTGGCAAGAATCATTGTACTGTCGGCTGAGATTCCCATCGATTCTCTGACAGCTGCGCCACCGAGGTCTGAATGCCATATCAGCTCTCCCGTGAGGGCATCAAGGCATGCCATCTTCCTGTCAGGAGCAACCATAAAAACCCTGTCGCCTGTCACCACCGGAACGCAAGCGGCCGGCGACAGCATCCTGTTGGTGTAGCCGTTGTTCCATACCCATTTTATTACGCCTGTTTCAGTGTCAATTGCGTAGAGGCGGTTGTTCCAGGTTCCGAAGATCAGCATTCCCTTGTATATGACCGGCCTGGTCTCCACAAATCCGTCTATGAGGCTGTTGCTCCACAGGAGCCTGCCGTTGGTTATATCAAGAGCATAACACTTACCGGACGACCCTGTAATAAAGGCTTTTCCGCCTCCTGTCACCGGTGAGGCCACCATGGGCTGCCCTGAGTCGAAGCTCCACTGCACTCTCCCGTTATGGAGATTTAAAGCATATACCATTCCGTCGGCTGAGGCGGTCACAACCCTTTTACCGGTAACTGCCGGGGTGCTGTAGATCTTGGCTCCTGTGGAATATGTCCAGCGCACTTTCCCCCGTTTAATGTCCAGTGCCTTTACCTCACCGTCAGTGTTGGTGGTGATGGCCAGCCTGCCTGCCGGTACCGTTCCGGCGCCGATGTCGCTCGACTCCTGGACACGCCAGGCCTGCCTCACCGCCGGGTATTTTTCATTCATTGAATAGTCGGGCCGCGGCCAGGAAGTTGTGTCAGAGAGGAATTCGTGCTTTCCCAGTTTTACATAAGCCCACGGTGCCATTGTGACGGTGTCGGGACGGCGTACCACTGCACTCAGAAGCGTGTCGCCCCGGATGGTCATGATGTTGTATCCGCCATATTCCTTGCCGGCACGAAGGTTCGAACGCCCCATGAGGGCAGGTATGCCCTCGAAGTTCATGACCCTGTTCGAGTGACCGTGCCCGCACAGCGCCAGCCGTGTATCCAGCTTCCTGAGCCTGTCGGTGAGCTCATACCAGTTATTCAGGCCGCTGTCAAGAGGGTAGTGGTTGACAGAGATGATCTTCAGCTCCCTGTTGTCAGGCACACTCAGTACTGAGTCAAGCCACACGATGTTCTCACGCGGTATCTGACCGGGGCCCATCCTCATGTTGGGACCCGAGTTTGTCCCGAGGAAGAGCCATCCGTCGTGCCTGAAGGCAAAAGCTTCTGCTCCGAAGATCCTCCGGAAGCTGTTGGCGCCGCTCTCAGACCACTTCGTGTCATGATTGCCCGGGATGATGTACCAGGGTTTGCGGAGGCCGCCAAGGATCTCCTTTGCCAGCAACAGCTCGCCGTCAGACCCGAATTCCGTCACATCGCCGGATATGATCACGAAGGCCAGCGAATCAATGGTGTTGATATCCTCCACCGTCCGCCTGAGATCTTCGTCAGCCCCCGCACCTCCTATATGAGTGTCAGTGACGAGGGCAAAGAGGAATGTGCCGCTATGCTCCTGGGCCGCTGCAGGGAACAGGCATATCATAAGGGTTAGAACCAGAATCTGCTTTTTCATACAAGGAATTTTTTCTATAGGCAATATAGGAAAGAGGAGGGGAATAATGACCGGGGATATTAAATTAAGTATATCTTGTTGGAGAATCTAAAGGGGGAAGTATCATGTGTTTTTCAGCAGGTGCCAGTTTTGCCGGAGGCGTTGTGATTACAGCCATTGGCGTGATGACGGTCAGAAGAAACAATGACCCGTCGCGCCGGATGTTCGCTGCCATACCGCTTATCTTTGGCGTACAGCAGATCTCAGAAGGCTTCGTCTGGGTTGCCCTGCAGTCGTCAGGCAATGATCTGATGCTCAGCATAGCATCCTATCTCTTCCTCTTTGCGGCTGTGGTGCTCTGGCCTTTTTATTTGCCGCTTTCGGTGATGCTTATGGAGAAGGAGAAAAGCCTGAGGCGGGTGCTTATCCCATTCCTTGTTGCAGGTATTATCGTATCACTTTATTACGCATTCAGGTTACTGGTAAGCGATATCGAGCCCCGCATAAGCAGTCATCACATAAAATACAGCGGTAATTTTCCGCAACAGTGGGCACTGATTGTTTTCGCAGGTTACGCAGCGGCGACATTGATTCCGCTGTTCATCTCAAGTGTAAGGAAGACGTGGCTTCTGGGTCTCCTCATGGCCCTCTCCTGCCTCATCACAGGAATCTTCCTCAAAGAGTACCTCACTTCGGTATGGTGCTTCTTCGCCGCTCTGATAAGCATTGTCATTTACTGGATTATTGCTGCCAGGCAACCACACTGAAACCTGAACGCTCATATCTCAAAATGTTTATGAATTGGCTGATTATAAAAATATTATACCATATGATATTATGCAAAGAGGTATAAAAAATAAATCAAATTTCACAATTCCATAATTCAACAATTCAATAAATCAGGTTGTCGGGGACACAATTTTTTCATAACTTATGCTTCCCTATGACAACGATCATTACCGGTCGCCGTAGCTTTTAGTTTGTCTTTTAGCCCCCTCGCTTCTTCATCTCATGATATATAGAATCCTCGACATATTATTTGTAGCATTCCACACCTCCCTGATACTCTTCAACCTCTTCGGGTGGATTTGGAAAAGAACCAGGATTGCCAACCTGATCACCCTGGCACTGACTGGTGGGTCATGGCTTATCCTTGGACTGATTGTAGGGATGATCGGGTATTGTCCGCTGACCGACTGGCACTTCAATATCCTCCATAAGCTTGGCAAAACCGACCTTCCCATATCCTATATAAAATACCTTGCTGACAGGCTCACGGGACTGGATTTTGACCAGACCCTTGTTGATAATGTTACTCTTTATGGCTTCATCATTGCAGTTGTAATTTCATCTTTGCTCAATGCCAGGGACTATCGCAGGAAAAGGCTCAGTCAGTGTTCCTCGTGAAAAAAATTCTGTAAATTTGGGAAAATAGTTACCTGAAGTCATAACAGTTCATTCCAATCGTTATTTCCATTCCCAAACCGAAGACCATGAAGTATCTCAACCTCCTTTTCTTTGCGGCAACGATAGTCATGAACTATCTGGCAAACGCCCTTCCGCTCAACGGAAAAACCACCGGGGAACTTTCCGATGCCTATCCGAACCTCTTTGTCCCTGCCGGGGTCACCTTCTCGATATGGGGTGTCATATACATCCTGCTGTTCATCTTCTGCGTGGTACAGTTCACTACCTCGCATCAGGCTGTCATCTCGCGTATCGGATGGCTCTTCGGCATCTCATGCCTCTTCAATGCGCTCTGGATCGTGGCATGGCATTACGAAAGATTGCCATTGTCGCTGATACTGATGCTGGGGCTGCTGGTATCGCTTATCTGGATCAATATATTTATAAAGGATATGCCTTTCGGCTTCTTCAAGGCGGCCTTCGGAATCTATCTCGGATGGATCTGTATCGCCACCATTGCCAATGTCACGGCATTGCTGGTAACTTCCGGCTGGAGCGGCTTCGGCATTTCAGAGGAGACCTGGACCATAATCATGATCATAGTCGGAACCCTCCTGGTGGCTCTTGCCATATGGCGGCTTGATAACCCATTTATCGGATTCGCGGTGGTATGGGCATTCATTGGCATAATGATAAAACGGCAGGCCGATGTCCGCTCAATCTTTATCACAGCTGCCGTGGCCATGGTTCTGGTGGCGGTGGTGCTTTTCCTGACCTTCTTCCGTAAACGCCTGCCCGGACTTGCATAGGAGATTCCGGAGAATTAAAAAGATTATAAACCTTTGATGGAACATTTATACCTGATAAAATGTTTCATATTCAGGTTGGAAGCCAGTTAATACCGAACTATCATGAAAATAAATCTCAATTCAGAAATCCCTTCTCCACAGGTGCAGATGGAAGGCGCCCATAACGTAAGGATGAAGATCCTCATCGGCCCGGACGACGGATCGGGAAACATCATCATGCGTCATTTCTTTGTAGCCCCTGGAGGAAACACACCCTTTCACAGCCACAACTATGAGCATGTGATCAAGATCGAACGCGGGCACGGCATCGCGGTCGACGAGCAGGGCGTAGAGCATGAGGTGACAGAAGGCCAGAGCCTGTTTGTCAGGCCGGGCGACCTCCACCAGTTCAAAAATCCCTTCGGTGATACCTTCGAGTTTCTCTGCATCATCCCCAACCCCGCAAAATAGCAATAATTGTTGTCCTGGTGCCTATTGTCCCGTTCCGCTGATGCATAACGAGGATCCTCTTTCCTGATCCATCAGGACCGCGACCTACTGCCTGTTGCCTCTTGCCTTTTAGCTGATTTTGTAATCTGCAGAGATAGATTTAACTTCGTTTCGGAATCACAAGTAACAAAGATATTATGATATCACATGAAATTGATTTTCGTATTTACGGTGACGACATCCAGTTCGTTGAGATAGAGCTCGATCCGAATGAGACCATCATCGCCGAGGCAGGAACCATGGTTTACATGGAGCAGGGCATCACTTACGAGACCAGGATGGGCGACGGTGCGTCTCCGGACCGTGGCGTGATGGATAAACTCTTCCAGGCAGGCTCGAGGATAATCACCGGAGAGTCGCTCTTCCTCACCCACTTCACCAACAGAGGCTCAATGAAGAGCAAGGTGGCCTTCGCGGCACCCTATCCCGGTACAATCATCCCCATTGATCTCAGGACCGTAAATGGCAATTTAATTGTTCAGAAGGACGGCTTCCTCTGCGCTGCCTACGGCACGAAACTCACGGTCACACTGAACCGCAAGCTGGGTGCCGGGCTGCTCGGCGGAGAGGGGTTCATCCTGCAGAGGGTCGAGGGCGACGGCAAGGCGTTTGTTCATGCGGGTGGCACGGTCATCGAGAAACAGCTCAACGGTGAGACGCTGCGCATCGACACGGGTTGCATCGTGGCGTATGAGCCTTCGCTCGACTTTGATATCGAAACCTCCGGCAGCCTGAAGACGATGGTCTTCGGCGGTGAGGGCCTCTTCCTGGCAACCATGCGCGGCACAGGTAAGGTATGGCTGCAGTCGATGCCCATCCGCAAGCTGATACGCGCCCTGGCTCCCATGGGAGCCAACAGGGGCAAAGAAGCCAGCGGCCTGCTCGGAAACCTGTTCCAGTAGAGTCTGAAAGTCGAAAGTCTCAAGGTTTGGATGACTGCTGACTGAGGACTGCCGACTACTGCCTTAAAGGACTGCCTACTGAAGATTGACACTACTGCCTATTGCCTATTGCCTGACCTGCACAGCTGAAAGGAGTGCAGGTCCTGTTATGGCATACACTCTCCGGTTCGCCTCGCTTCTGAAGCGAGTTGACCGGAATGGCACTCCACGGCAACGGTTCCCTGGTGGTGTACAGGTGGAACAGATCCTCTGTCAGCAGGACGTTGATGTTGTAGAAATCGGACTGGTGCGGTCTGCGCCAGACCGCCGGGGTCACATCCCCTCCGGTGAGCAGCGCCACACGCGTCAGCGCCATCTCAGCCGTACTTACGGCAGAGGGAACCGGATGGTCAAACCATGAGGCATATATCTTCATAAAGTCATCGGCCTCCGACTCAACCCACTTACCTTCCTCGCGGAAAGACCTTACATACTCCGCCATTGAGGTCATTGTCTCTCCCCACGACTCATCAGTCTCGTAAAGCAGGGTGATCGCCAGCAGCAGTGCTGCGGCATCGGAGAGGAAGCTCTGCCGCTGCAGTACCCCGTCAAAATAGGAGTGGGAGAGGGACGTTCCGTCCCAGAAGGTGCCGAGCAGTTTCCATACCAGTGTCACTGACCTGGCCTCCAGGTCAGGGCGCCTGAGGTGCCTTCCCGCCTGTATCAGCGCCACGGCCGTCAGTGAATTGAGGCCGCTGAGTATCTTGTCATCGCGCGAGGGCTGGCTGCGCTGCCGCCTGGCCGCCAGCAGCTTCTCCTCAATAGCATCAATACGGTCATTGTTCTTCCTGATGAGATGGTTGAGCCCCTCGAAGTTGCCCCCGCTGCTTATCTCGTAGACCTCGCGAAACCGGGAAAAATCCGCCGGCGTAAGCAAGGCGGCAAGCTCATCCTCACTCCAGAGGTAGGTGGCTCCCTCCCTGTGGTCCGTGTCAGCATTAAAGGCCGAGACATACATCCCGTCATGCAGGAAGGTCTCGTCGAGACTCTTCACAATCTTTTCCGCCATAGTCCTGTAGTGCTCCCTGGCCGTCACCCTGTAAGCCAGGCTGTAGCTCCATATCGCCATCGCCTGGTCATAGAGCATTTTTTCGAAATGCGGGATGGTCCATTCGCGATCAACGCAGTAGCGATAAATACCTCCCTGCAGATGGTCAGTCAGTCCGCGCATCATCATCGTGTCAAGGGTGGCGGTGACTATTTGGCTCACTGTACCGGTTTCGCCGTCAGATTTGTACTCCCCGCTCGTACCATCCTCGCTTTTTAAATCTTCTGCGCCTTCCTCGACGGAGGTCTTCTCCGCTGCCTTTCCTACACCATTGACTGCCATGTGGTAGAGCATGAAGAGGAGGGTGGAGTGGGGAGGGAACTTCTGGCCTGCGCCAAAACCGCCAAATTCACTGTCGAAATACTCCCCAAGGCTTTCGGTCAGCTGCTCCGCATCTGCCAGCGGGGCCTCCTGTTCCGATGGACTGAACGACATTATGTTATCGCCCCTCTGCTCAATGAACTCTATGACTGCCTGTGCGATATGCAGAAACGAATAACGGTTACCAGATGTGCGCACCGGGGCATAAGTCAGTGCATGCACCGGCTTCAGGCCGGGGGTGAGGAAGACGTTCAGGGGCCACCCGCCGCTGCCGGTCTGCGCCTGGATGAAATTCATCATGTACTGGTCAATGTCGGGCCGCTGCTCACGGTCTGTTTTGATACTTATGAAGTTGGCATTGAGGTAGTCTGCCGTATCCGGGTCCGAGAAGGCTTCGCCAGCCATGACGTGACACCAGTGGCATGTGGCGTATCCCACCGAGACCAGCACGGGCTTGTTCTCTGCGGCGGCATGTGCGAGGGTCTCGCTGTTCCATTCCTGCCACCAGATAGGATTACCGGCATGCTGCCTCAGGTAAGGCGACGACGAACTGTCAAGGTTATTCCTGTGCCATATAGTCTTATCATCCACAATATCAGTTATTTATTGACTGAAACATCGAAAATCGAAAAATAACAAATCGCAAATCGCAAATCCCGTCACTCCTTCCATTCGACGTTCACGATGATCTCATTTCTTCGGCCGAAGGGCTGGAAAGGAGGATTGTATCCGAGATATCGGAAGTTGCCGTACCACTTGATCCCCTGCACCTCCAAAAGCGCCCTCAGCTTCTCCGAGTAGCGTCTGATGTCCTTGTCGGAAGCATATCCGCCAAACCTGATAGCCGCAACGTACACATCATAAGTACGCTCTATCTTTACACCGGGATCATCGGGCATGGGAAGGTTCTCCTCACTGAACGACGAGGGCATCACGAAGCTCATGGAGGCGGTGTTCATATCCATATGCACCGGTGAGGTCATGGAGATCTTTGTTTCCGACTCGTTGCCGCCGAAGATATACCCGGCAAGCTTCCTGAAACCAGGGTACGCCAGCTCCCTGTAGTTCCTGGCATCGGAGTATACCGTTGCAAGGATGGCGGAGGGGTAAAACCTTACCTCAAACTCCTTCCCGGAGCGGACGACTCTGTATTTTTGTTTTTCTGTCTCTGCAAAAGCCATGGTTGTGAATGATTGAATTAAAAGCAATGCTGCTATAGGAATTAAAAGCTTTCTACCGTTTTTCATTTCAGGAGAAATTTTGTTTTCTCCATATTAAACAAACCTGTCCGGCAAATGTTTGCAAAATGTATGTAACAAATTTGTTTCAAACAAAAATGTTACATATATTTGTATCATAAAAAGAACATAAGATGAAAACGCCTTTCATTTTTGGAAGAATTGCGAAGGATGAGAATTTCACTGACAGGGAAAAAGAGACAAAGCACCTTGTCTCGAATTTCAGGTCATTAATCAACACTGTAATAATTTCACCCAGACGGTGGGGTAAAAGTTCCCTGGTGGCAAAGGCGGCTGAAGAAGCTGGTTCCGGCGACAATCACATAAGGATCTGCTTCGTCGATATGTTCAGTATAAGGGCTGAAGAGCAGTTTTATTCAAATCTTGCCAATACAGTGCTTAAAGCTACTTCATCGAAGTGGGAGGAATCTGTAGACTCCGCAAAACGCTTCTTCAGGCATCTTGTGCCTAAAATAGTACTGAATGCTGATCTGACCAACGAGTTCTCACTCAACTTCGACTGGAAAGAACTTAAGGCAAACCCTGATGAGGTCCTTGATCTTGCAGAAAAGATTGCATCCGAGAAGAAACAAAAGCTTATTGTGTGCATTGACGAATTCCAGAACATATCTGAATTTGATGATCCCCTGTTCTTTCAGAAACGACTGAGGTCACACTGGCAGCGGCACCAGCATGTGGCATACTGCCTTTACGGAAGCAAGAGGCACATGATGCTAGATGTATTTTCAAATCCTTCAATGCCCTTTTTCAAGTTCGGTGACCTGATCTTCCTCGAAAAAATTGATACTCATTCGCTTACAGGATTTATTCGTGAGAGGTTTTCAGCCACTAAAAAGTCGATTTCAGATGATCTTTCGCGATTGATAGTTGCACTTGCTGATAACCATGCCTATTATGTACAGCAGTTATCTCAACAGGTGTGGCTCAGAACGAAAAGCTCATGCAGTGAAACGACAGTCCATGAGGCTCACCTATCTCTGATTGAGCAGTTTAGCCTGCTGTTCGTTACAATAACCGAGACCCTTACAACTAACCAGATCAACTATCTGCGGGCGCTTGTTGCAGGTGAAAAGGCACTCTCATCATCGGCGGTACTGATAAGGTATAACCTGATCTCTTCCGCCGCGGTCACCCGATCACGCAATTCTCTTATTGATAAGGATATACTTGATAATATGGCGGGGAAGATCTCCTTCCAGGATCCGATGTACCGTTACTGGCTCGAGCACACATATTTCGCCTCGGTGAACTCACCGCATACGGCCGGGCTTTCGTAAACTCCGGTGTCAGAAATACTTCATTCTGACAGTGATCTTCATTTTCTGGCCCTCAACGACCGTAATCCTGAAGTCATCAAACTTCGGTTTTGAAAAACCTGTGTGGTAGTAACCGGAGAACCCGAATCCTTCCTTTGGAATACCCAGGAAATTGTACTCCATTGACCGGTTGCTGTTTACATCATCAAGCAAGGCCAGGCCCCAGGTCCCCGGCTCAAGGCTGAAGGAGACAGTCATGCTGCCGTTTTTCAACTCTTTTTTCGGGAATTGAACTTCAAGAATAGCCTTGTCTTTCTGAAAACTCTCATCATCAGTAAAGACGCCTATGGCAATCTGGCCCTTTTCTGATCTTATGCCTGTGACGGTGACCTCAACGTTCTGTGAACTCAGGTCCGAAGAGACAAACAGAATGAAACAGAAAAGGATTATCAGGCGGGGGATTTTCACGATCACTGATTTGGGGAATCGTCAATTACATTCAACGGATTTAATTGCAGAGAGAAAGCCAGGTCAATAGTTAAATCGCAAATCCGCCTGCGGGCGGACACAGTCGCAGATTTCAAAGCTCGCAATTACTCTTATACTCCTCAATCTTCGACGCCAGTCTCTTCTCCAGGTACTCGTTCCCTCCCCTGAGGGCCTCGAAAACCTGCACTGAGTCATAATAAAACTCAGTGATGTGACTCTTGCTCCATCTTTTAGGCGGCTTCTGCAGGTTGGTGATCCTGTCGGCCAGCTTGACCGCCCACACCTCTTTCCTGCACTGCCTGATCTTGGCCAGGCTGTCTGTCAGCCTGTAATCCTTCAGCAGCTTGGGATCCTTGGTCAGCGCCCAGACCGCCTCGGCAATCTCATCGCCGAACAACTTCTCCAACTCTGCCTTTCTGGTAGGTGTATCCTCAAGGGTGTCATGCAGCAGGGCTGTCTGGATTGAAAATTCCAGATCAAATCCGGGTGTGTGAGACGCCGCGGCGAACAGCTCCATCGCCACGTTGCTGAGGTGCACCACATATGAATTTTTTGAGCCCTTAACCTTCTGCGCCCCGTGTTTTTCAGCCGCAAATTTGATGGCATCCTGGTAGAGTGTCTGAATATCAGTCATATAACTAGAGTACTTTTCAGCGGATTAAGATACTGAAAATATTCTTTGTTTTAGAATTGAACCTCTGAAGTCCGTAAATTTTCAACATTGCACTGATTTCTGACTCCGTGGGCTTCTCTGAATCTGGTACCGGTATGCCCGTGAACAACATATTGCGGCAATATTTTATTTGACATTGGCTCTTCGATTGCCTAACTTTAAAATATGAATAGAAAAGGTATCTTCCTGGCACTGACCCTGATCCTGTTGCTGCAAGCACGTCTGTGCGGACAGGCATATCCGTATATTACTAATATTGATGGTCTTACAGCTGTCAACACGGGAAGTGGCATCACCAACCCGGTGACCGTCACGGTTATCTATGACAACTATGTGCATACAAAAGAGATGACAGCCGACTGGGGTTATTCAATCGTTATTGAAGGACTGGAAAGTACGGTATTGTTTGACACTGGCACCAAACCTGCACTCTTTCAGTCGAATTTCGAAAAAGCAGGACTGGATGCTTCGGCAGTTGACCTTATTGTGATTTCTCACGAGCATTACGACCATGTAGGGGGGATACCTGCTTTTGTCGCAATGAAAACAGGAATCAACGTAATAATTCCGCACTCATTCCCTGCAGCCATGAAGGAGAAGCTGGTCTCCTACGGGCTGAAACCTCTCCTTGTTGATGACGCAGCTATTATCTGCAGGCATCTCTACTCTTCGGGCGAGTTCGACTACCCGCTTGCCGAGCAGGCACTTGTACTGGACACGAAAAGTGGACTGGTAGTGATGACAGGATGCTCCCATCCCGGGATAGCGGAAATGCTGAGAGAGATAAGAAAGACATTCAATAAGGAGATCCGGATGGTTTTTGGCGGATTTCACCTGATGAATAAATCAGACAGTGAGATGACGTCAATAATTGAGGAGATGAAATCAATAGGTGTCGTTAAGTGCGGAGCAACGCACTGCACAGGCGACAGGCAGATAAAACTGATCCGGGAAGCCTTCGGCGAAGACTATTTCGAGCTCGGCGTTGGAAACACGATCGTTATTAACTGATGATGCCAGCCAGCTGATCAGGACATGGGATCATGTTCCGCATCTCTCATCCATGAGAAGTCTGTTTTTGTTGACTACTCCTCTAAACAATAGTTACGGTCCTATGTTAAAATTGTATGAGCGGTACGGTACTTTATGACAGCAACTGCAATCTTTGCAACAGCCAGGTGCGTTTCATTAAAAAACGAGACAAGGGAAACCTGTTTCGTTTCGTGCCTCTGCAGTCTGAGGAGGGCAGTGACATGTTGCGTGAAGCAGGTCTGCCCGTCAATGAACTCGATACAGTTGTCTATCAAAAATCCGGGCGGCATTACCTGCGCTCATCTGCCGTTCTGGGTATCCTCAGAGACCTTGGCGGCGGATGGAGGATCGTCGGGTCACTTGTGATTGTCCCGGCGGTCATACGTGATTTCTTCTACCGCCTCGTTGCCCGGAACCGTCACCGGCTGTCTGCCCCTCACCGGCACCCCCGTTCAGGCAAAACCTGATTTGGACTAAAGGCTGCATGGAGTGAGGACAGAAATGCTGCATGGAGTGAGGCTTCGGTGGATTTGAACTATGTCGGTATCCCCCGCCGCGAATGATCACTCCGGCTTATTGCACCGGACAATATCACGTTGGTTGCCTGATGCCGGGTTATTCGCCATTTACGCCTGTTCTTTCAGGTATCTTGTCTTTTTGGGATTGATTGATGTTAACCTTACAAACTCTGTTATGGAGTACTGTTCATATTCGGGACCCTCTTCGTGGCCTTTTCATTGGATCAAAGCGAAAATGAATTATTGGCAAAGACGAGGCTCGAATCACTGCTCTGGGCTATCCCCAACTGCTATAGTTGTTTTACCAAAACAGACGTCCGCCATTATGATGAAAAAAATTTGACAACAACTGTTTCAGGTTTTAACTTTGCTTCAGGATGATGTACAGGGGTTTGGGGTAATCATCTACGAGACGGATAAAATTCTATTTAATGCATAAAGTTTAATACCAGTGTTATAATCCTAATCCAGCGAAAAAGTCATGAAAAATCCGATTACTATTCTGCTCATAGCACTAATTCAATTGATGATTCTGTACGGATGCAACAAGGACCCTGAAGCCTCCGATAATGTCAAGGATGTGGAGGGTGCATCATACGGCATAATAAAAATAGGTAATCAGGTATGGATGACCCAGAAATCTTCGTGTAGGATCCTACAGGGACGGTTCAGGCATCCTGTCAAACCTGTATGCAAACTTTGAGTGGGCCAGTGCCGGGCCGGCATGTGCCGTTTATCCAGATGACCTGATCGACGGGCTCAGCTCGGAGTCTGAGGTTGCCAAAGCTTACGGGCTGCTCTATAACTGGGCCGCCGTCACTGACAGCAGGGGGCTATGCCCTGTTGGCTATCATGTGCCTACCAAGGCCGACTGGGAAGAGCTGATAGACTACCTGGGCGGAGAGAATGTTGCCGGTGGCAAACTGAAGAGCAACAAAACAGAACCTGTTGGACATCCGCGTTGGGACGATCCTAATACCGGGGCCACTGATGGCTATTATTTCCATGCCCTCCCGGGCGGCTTCCGCAGCTTCATGGGCTGGTATGATTACGTGGGATATCTTGCAGAATGGTGGAGCAGTACAGAGCTGGATGCAAATTTCGCCGGCATAGTGGGTATTTACAGCGATGAAACCAGTGCTAACTTCACATACAGGGACAAAAACTGCGGATTGTCCGTACGCTGCATACAGGATTAGCCACCGTCAGTAATTATAGCAGGGCGCCGCTGCGGTAGGGCTTGTACCTGATGTGGCATGCCCTGACTTTTTCCACCCTGACACAGGAGGAGGGTACGCGGGAAAAGCAAGGCCATAATTCCCGGCTGTGGCCAGTGGAACAAACCATGCAAATTCCTATCTTGCATTCAAAACCATAAGCTATGATACTGAGCACATGCGGTCTCCGATGCGACGAATGCGAATACTTCAACAAAACATGCTCCGGCTGCCGCAACGTCAAAGGAGCCACCTTCTGGGCTATTGAGATGATGCCGACCAAAATATGTCCTCTCTTTGACTGCGCGGTGAACCAGCGTGGCTACTCCGACTGCGGCCAGTGCTCCGAGCTGCCCTGCGCCACTTTCCTTCAGATGAAGGACCCGTCCACCTCCGACGAGCAGCACCGGCAGATGATCGGGTAAGAGGCCTCTATCACATCACCCCAGTCGATGAATGTGACATCCAGAGGCTCGTGTGAATTAGAATATCCGGCCTGCCATACATTGCCCTCCACCTTCTGGGCATACCAGGCGCCGTTGGCTTCGACATAGGCAATCTCTTCATCGGTCAGACCGTCATTGGTCCCATCATACTCCACGGTCAAACTCTCCTCAATATTGCTGATCGCATAACCGTCCATTGCAAACACTGGAAACGACAGGTTGTTTCCAACCGGTTCAGTGTGACCGCCGCCACCGCCGCCGCCGCCACCGCCGCCGCCGCCATTTTTGCCGGCTTTTACAGTCACGCCATCATTCTCAGACAACAAGGGATCATCTGAGCATTGCATAAAAAATGCCATACCAATACATAGGAATGACACTGCTAAAATTCTTCTTACCATAATTCCTCCTTTTTTAAAGATTAATAATGATAAAGGGAATAACATTCTTGAGTTGCCCCTTTAAGTGATTTTATATAGTGAGGGTAACTGCTCAGGGCCGGGATTAATATTATGGCCTTCTCTAAACACAAACGGTTAAGATAACCTTACAAACTGTTGCTGAAGCTGCTGCAATGGTCTTATCTCGTTATCAGTGGATCTCTCAAACACTACGTGTTAGCCACTGGTCCGATTCCTACGCGGAATATTGGCCAACTTAATGTTTTGACCTCGCAAAGGCGGTGTCATGAAGTGAAAGCCCGCAAATCTTTCTATGTCCGCGGAGGCACATCAGCGGCCTCGGCATAACCTGCGCCGGCGACAATGGCCCAAGGAAGACTGACGGAAGCCTCCCCCACATTGAATATATGCACCTCACTGCGGGAAGCGACCTGATTGATGCAGGAGTGAGCGTGGGTCTCCCTTACGCCGGCACGGCACCTGACCTGGGATGCTTTGAGACAGGCCTCACAGCAGCAGGTGACATAAGGATCTCCCAGACAGTCATCTTTTATCCTAATCCCGTCACAGACATAGGCTTCATCAGGCTCACTGCTGACGCAGGAGGCCGCTGTGAGATCCTCCTCTATGACGTCACCGGCCGTATCATCAAAACCATAGCCGACAGAGTGATTGAACCGGGTGAGCATACTTTCCCCCTCGATCTGTCTGACATCAGGGAAGGCCTCTACCTCTGCCGGATAAAGCTAAAACAAAAACAGATCTTCATAGGCAGAATGATCAAGGTGCAATCAACCCATTGATCCCTTGGCACAAACCCTTCTTTATCAACCACTACTGCCTATTGCCTATTGCCTGCTGCCTATTACCTGAATCGACTGCCGACTGTTGACTGGAGACTTTTGTGCTCTTTAGCTTACGAATAAGCTTTTACTGGAGTACTCCGGGTCACATGTCAGGTTGACATTCAGCTTCCGCAATCCGGCCTCATCACCCGGAGTGGGTATGTGAGTGAGATGCACCTCGCAGTCGCGAAGCTGCTTCAGCTTCTCAAGGGCGGCCTGGGCTGCAGGATTTGACAATGCACTGATGCCGAGAAGTATCAGCATCTCTTCCACATCGAGGCTCACCTCTTTGCCGTTAAGGATATCCTTCTTCAGGTAGGTGACAGAATCAATCAGGTTCTTTGGCAGCAGCAGCAGGCTGTCTGGTAGTCCTGACAGGTGTTTGGAGGCATTGAGCACAAGGCTGGCTGCGGCATGCATAAGGTGCGAATTCTTCCCGGTGATGATCGTTCCGTCGTGCAACTCAATCGCCGCCCCGCAGAAGAACCCGGCGTTGCCCTTGCCGTTCTTCTCAGCTTCCTTTGCTGCTTTCCTGGCAGGCAGAACCACCACACGGTCCTCGCCCTTTGCCTTAATCTTAGCCATGACCATGACAGACTGGTCGAGGGTCTCCTTGTCTGCCAGTCCCAATGCATATTCCACAGCACACCTGAAGTACCTTCGTATGATCTCCTGGTGGGCCGCCTCCTGGATGACGTCATCATTGACTATCCCCGAGCTGGCACGGTTGACACCCATATCTGTGGGCGACTGGTACATCGACTCCCCGCCTGTGATCTTTTCGAGGATCCTCTTCAGCAGGTGGAACGCCTCTATGTCGCGGTTATAGTTGACTACGCTGGTGCAATAAGCCTTCAGATGATCTTCGTCGATCAGCACCTCATCCTTCAGGTCGACCGTGGCGGCCTCATAGGCAATGTTTACCTTGTGATCGATAGGCAGGTCCCAGATCGGGAAGGTCTCGAACTTGGCATACCCGGCTTTGACACCTCTCCGGTATTCATGATATAGGTTGCACAGGCAGGTCGCCAGCTTGCCGCTCCCCGGACCCGGACCGGTCACTATCACTATCGGGTTGGTAGTCTTGATATATGCGTTGGCACCGTATCCCTCATCGCTCACTATCAGGTCAACATCAGTGGGATAACCTTTCGTGGGATAATGCAGGTAGACCTTGACACCCCTGTGTTCAAGTTTGTTCTTGAAAGCTTTAGCGGGCGACTGGTTCCTGTAGCGGGTGATGACAACGGCTGTCACCTCTATTCCCCACTCCCTGAAGTCATCTATGGTCTTCAGCGCATCTGCATCATAGGTTATGCCGAAATCGGCCCTGACCTTCTTCCTCTCAATATCCCCGGCATGGATGCAGAGGATGACATCGGTCTTGTCCTTGAGCATCTGAAGGAGGCGCATCTTGACATTCGGATCGAACCCCGGCAAAACCCGCGCCGCATGAAAATCGAAAAGCAGCTTGCCTCCGAACTCCAGGTAAAGTTTGTTGTTGAAACGGCCTACTCTCTCAAGGATGGCAGCAGTCTGCTCCCTGAGATATTTCTCATTGTCAAATCCGATGTGATTTGTCTCTGTCATTTTAAGTCCTCAGGAATATTCCGGCAAGAATTACGATCAGCTTCCAATATTAAATAAATTTTCAGAACAGGAAAATTATTAATGGATTAAATTATTCTTCAGGAGTAAAATATGGTTTAGCTTTGATTATGAATGCATCAGTTTGCAGATGCTAATTCTAAACAGTTGATAAGCAAAGTCATGAAAAAGAGGAATATTATGATATTGTTACATGTCCCTGTCTGGATTACAGCCATATTCGTTGCCTGGTTTTTCAGCTCCGACAGTTTCCCGGGGATGCCATCGTCATATGTGATACTCTCTACCCTGTTATTGTCATTCTGGATGCTGGGAAGCTTCTACTCATTCTATTCTTACCTGGTGCCCGGGTTCCTTGCCAGGGGTAACAGGCTTTTCTGGCTGTATGCGATCATTTTCGTTCTTATAATAATGCCGGTCGTTGGCATTGCCCTTCTTCTGCTGACAAAGACCAGCGCCCTGAGTCTGGCTGAGATCCTTTCTTCACAAGGACTCCTGCCATACCTAGGAATCGTGATCGTCACCCTGGTATGTGGTGTCCTTGGTGCACTGTACCGCTTACTGCTGAAGCGGTACCACGCTCGGTGAACGGATAAAATAAAGGCATGAGATAGAAAATCTGCCCCGTCTCCTTACTAATGATTTCGACCCCTGCAGGATTATAATTCAAGCACCACAGGCTTGTTAATAATCTCCCCTGACCCGTTTGATAATGAAGCATTGATAAACACCGAGTCTCCGTGAGATTCAATCCCGTATGATTCATGAATATGGCCGAAGATGTGGTACCGGGGTTTGACTGACAAAACCCTTTCCCTCAGCACCTGGCAGCCGGCATTTTTATTAAATGTTTTGGAAAAGTCTCTGAGTCCTTTTGGAGGAGCATGGGTAACAAGGATATTAATATTTTCCGGGATTAAATTCCAGATGCGTTCAGCTTCCGGGGTATCAAAATACGTAAAAGCACCCAAGTCCCCCGTAATTCAGAGAGAAAGGGGAACCAAAAATTGAAAATCCATTAATCCGGATTAACGAATTCTCCAGGTAGGCGATATTATGACTGTTGATTAATTCAAGGAATTCCGGTTTCTTTTTCCGGATGAACCTGTCATGATTTCCCGCAACTAGTATTTTATACTTAAAATTCAGGCCGGCAAACCACAAGACAAAGTCTTTGACTTCAGCCAGGTTGCTCTTGAGTGTAATATCGCCGCAGTGAATGATGATATCACCCGGAGGAACATCAACCGAATGATGATTGCCGTGTGTGTCGGACAAAGCAACAATGACCATGCGGCAAAACTAGCAGTTTGTCCTGTATGATATCTGTGAAAGCAGGAAAAGTATTAACAGAACCGGTTTTAATGTTCACAACCTTCAGAACAGCTGCCAGTATAAGTAGATTATTCGCTGGTCATTTCTTTCTGCTGAAGACTCAGGGAGGGTTATTGGTTTTTGCTGCAGACTTCGTCAGGGTCTATGCCTGAGCTCCAGCCTTTCAGCCAGTTTCTCAATTTCCTTTCGGCGGGCAATGATGCTCATCCACTCTTCCGGGATCGTCTCATACCCGTACAGCAGACCTGCAAGACCCCCGGCAACGGCAGCAGTGGTGTCTGTGTCGCGGCCGAGGTTCACTGCCTTCAGGACAGCCTTTTTATAACTGCCTGTCTTCATGACGCACCACATGGCTGCTTCAAGAGTATGCACCACATAGCCGTCGCTGGCTATCTCCTCCGGAGGCAGGCTGAAGATGTTCTTCCTCAGGATACGGTCGAAGTGCCTTATCTCTTCCTGGCTGATACCGAACGACTCCAGCTGTCCGGGTATCTCGCTGCGGAGAGAGGTGTATGCCTCGTTCTTATCCATTCCTGATATGATATACCCCGCAAACTCAAGGCAGATGAAACAGGCTATCACTGACCGCACATGCCTGTGGGTCAGTGCCGACACCTGTTGCGTGAGGCGGTACCGTTCCGCCGCAGGCTTGCCTGTGATGTAAAACAGCAGTGGCAGTATCCTCATGAGCGAACCGTTGCCATTCGACCAGTCGCCGTCGTCGCCCGCCATCTCCGGCGCCACGCCTGAGTGTATGCGCGACAGTGCGCGCCAGGTGATGCCCCCGATGTCGAATATCTTCCCGTGGGCACTCCAGTAACCCTTGCGGTGCCACCTGACAAAGTTCTGACCGATTACGTTGAGGTCAAATCCTTCCGTCAGCGCCTCGGCCAGGCAGAATGTCAGCGAGCTGTCATCAGACCATGTCCCCGGCGGCTGACCGTGGGTGCCGTAGCCCCGCATGCCGGCTACTGGTTCCTTCAGCAGCTCATCCCTCGACCGGAATACCACCGGCACCCCCAGCGCATCGCCAACTGCAACGCCGAACAGCACATCCTTGTAAATATTTCTCTCGCTCATATGTGCGAAATCAATTTCTTCAACTGAAGGTACAGTCCTCTAAAGATATAAAAATTCAGCGAACACCACCGCAGTCTCATCGTACTTCCACGTTGACGGTAATCCCTTCCTGGGCAGTTGGGCGCATATGCAACAATAAATCGTAGTTTTGCCTGAAGCACGTTAACTATATTACAGGCATGAAAACAGCAGTGGTAACAGGTGGGACAAGAGGCATTGGCGCCGCACTTGTCAGATCCTTCCTTGAGTCGGGTTGGAATGTTGCCTGGTCAGGAACATCGGAGAACACAGTAGAGAAATCATTACAGTCTCTTGAGGGGCATTTTGAAAGAGGAAGCTATGCCGCCTTCAAATGCGACGTAGCAGATGAAGCTGACCTTGTCAACCTATGGGATGGAGCTGTCAAAAACTTCGGCAGCGTTGACATATGGGTAAACAATGCAGGCACATCAAGTGACCAGACCCCGTTCCACGAGCTCGGGACCGGGGTTTTCACCCGGATCATTGACACCAACGTTAAGGGATTGATGCTGGCTACTCATGTAGCATATAACCGTATGCTCGAACAGGGCTCCGGGGCCATTTACAACATGGAAGGACTGGGTAGCGATGGGCGTCGGATCACTGGCCTAACTCCCTACGGCACCTCGAAGAGGGCCGTCCGGTACTTTTCAGATGCCTTTGCAGCCGAGGTGAAAAAGGGTCCGGTAATTGTCGGAACCATCAGTCCCGGCATGGTCCTCACAGACCTGACCATGACACAGGTAAGAAAGGATCCGGAGCACAGCAGGCAGTTGATAAAGATTTATAATATTCTTGCCAACGAGGCCGACACAGTGGCTCCGTTCCTGGTGAGGAAAATGATCGCCAACAACAGAAACGGCGCCAAAATATCGTGGCTCACAACTGGAAAGGTCATCCGCAGGTTCCTCTTCGCCCCCTTCTCCCGCCGAGATATCGTCAGCAAGTATCTTTGACTTTCAGGCTTCTTCCTGCCGGGCCCGCGGTTGATCATCAAAGCACGTATATCCCTGAGCAAATATTATTTACCTTTGCATGACAGCATCATCTGTCCTGTCAATGAAGACCGTCACGGCAAAAGAGCTAAGCCAGGAATTAACGTATCGCACGCCCAAGGAGCTGCGCGATATGTGTCTCCGCCTGTCAAGGTTCAAAAAGGAGAACAAGGAGCTCCTGACTTACCTGCTGTTCGAATCATCCGACGAACTTTCATACATCCAGGGTGTGAAGAAGGAATTGGATCAGGAGTTTGATCAGATAAACACGTCGAGCTATTACTTTATAAGGAAAAGTGTCCGGAAGATCCTGAAGAACACCAGGAAGTACATACGGTATTCGCAGAAGAAACAGACGGAGGTCGATCTGCTGCTATATTTCTGTGGAAAGCTGAAGAAAATTTCCCCGCCCATACAAAGGAACACCGCTCTTATGAATCTCTACAGCAGGCTGCTTGACACCATCTCCAAAAAAGTATCAGGCCTGCACGAAGACCTGCAACACGACTATGGCATCGAGCTGAGTGAATTGAAAAAATGACGGAACCTTGTGATCCCACGCTTCGTGATTAATTGACAATTTGACGGAGATGAGCATAGACATAAAAGAAACTGCAGAAGTAATTGAGGCTTTGGATTATTGCCGGACTCACGAATCCGGCAATTAATCCATATCGCTGCCTTCATTTTGTAATTACCGGGAATCTTCATAAATTGATCTACGTAATTGATGCAGAAATTATCCTGGGCGAAACCTTTATATATCCCGAAATATTTAATCACTTAAAACCTGAATTATGGGATCGAAGAAATCTGTTAACCGTAGAAAATTTATCAGTTCAACCGTCGCAACTGCTGCTGCCATCACAGTTGTCCCAAGGTATGTCCTTGGCGGACCCGGCTATACGGCACCTTCCGATAAAATCACTGTAGCCAATATAGGTTGCGGCACCCAGGGATTGAGGGAGATGCCGTCACTGCTGCAAAATTCGGATATACAGGTTGTTGCTGTCTGTGACGTGAACAAGCTTACTGACGACTATCTCGACTGGTCGCCCGACGGCATCCGAAACACGATAAGCAGTGCTCTGGGTGATCCGGGCTGGGGCGCCGGCTACCAGGGTATCCCGGGCGGGAGGGATATAGGCAAGGAGTTTGTCGAAAAATACTACGGTAAAAACAAGCCCTCCGGTACCTGGACGGGATGCAGATCGTATGAGGATTATCGGGAGCTGCTTGAGAAAGAGCCGGGCATAGATGCAATCAAGATAATGACCCCTGATCATCATCATGCATATCTTGCCATCGCAGCAATGAAGAAGGGTAAACATGTGATCACGCATAAACCCATTGCCAACCGTATGTATGAGGGAAGGCTCGCCATTGAGACGGCAAAGAGCTCAGGAGTGAAGACGCATTTGCTGGCCTGGAGTGATAGACCGCAGTATGAACTGATTCTGAAATGGATCAATGACGGGGTGATCGGCAACCTGAAAGAGATACATAACTGGTCATACCGCCCGGTATGGGAACAGTGGCCATCGCGGCCCAAAGAATCCAGACCCCTGCCCGATGGCTTCAACTGGGAGCTGTGGCTGGGCCCTGTGCCCGATATGCCCTTTCATCCATACTACACCCACAACCGCTTCCGCGGGTGGTATGACTTCGGAGGCGGAAGCATAGCAGATATGGGACACTACAGTCTCTTCCCGCTCTTCCTGACCCTGGGCATTGACACACCTCCGGTCAGCGCAAAAGCATACGGCACCACCCACAGATACGTCGACGGCAATACCTATAAATGGGTCAAAAACGATGTTGCATTTCCCCTGTCATGCATGATCCAGCTGGAGTTCCCGCAACAGAAGGCCCTACCTGCTTTTGACCTCTTCTGGTATGACGGTGGCATGAAACCTTTTATCCCTGAAGAACTGAGGGAGGATAAGCGTGATATGCCCGAAGAGGGGATGATGTTCGTGGGCGACAGGGGAAAGATACTGGGCGGATTCCGGGGTGAGGACCCTGAGATCATTCCTTCCCGGTTGATGAAAGAATACCGGGGAGAGAAGGCGGTGACGGAGAGAGGGGAGGAGCGCCGTGCAAACACCTGGCTGGAGGCAATAAAGAATGACAGGGAGTCGCCCGGCAGTTTCAGGTATGCAGGCGCCGTCACCGAAACCATCAACCTGGCAGCTGTCGCCCTGCGTGCAGGTAAAAAGTTGGAATACGACTCCGCGAATATGAAGATAACCAACGATGAGGCAGCCAACAGGTACCTGACACGGGAATACAGGAAAGGCTGGGAACTATAAAAATCCGCAACCTTGAAAAACCGACAACCGTGAAAAACCGATAACCATGAAAAACAAGATAAAGAACTATTCGAGAAGAGGGTTTATTGAAAAAACCACTTTGCTGGGTGCGGCCGGAATTGTTGCACCGGCACTGGGCCTGCGGGCTGAACCGACACGAGGTCTTCAGTCTGAACCGGCACCCGGCCTTCAGGCTGAACCGGCACCCGGTCTGCGGCCTGCCCCGGTACCCCAACCGCTGTCGCAACCGTTCGCAACGCCACGCATGACACATGATGACATCTCACTTGCACAATGGGCACTGGTAGATGAGATAAGGGCGGGAAAATGGAAGAACCTCGATTTTCCGCGGATCGCCAGGGAAGATTTCGGCCTGAACGGGATCGAATTTGTCAATACACTGTTCGAGGTGCCGACAGTGGACTATCTGAACCGTCTGAAGAAGAATGCAGATGACCATGGCGTAACGATGGTGCTGATCATGGTTGATGCAGAGGGAGACGGCTGTGAGAGCACGCCTGGATTGCGAAAGCAGTTTGTGGTCAATCACAGGAAATGGATCGATATTGCGCATTACCTGGGCTGTAAAGCCATACGCACCAACTGCCGGGGGCCGAAGGATGTTGACAAGGCCGAGGCCATCAGGTGGGCGGCGGAATCATACAACATGCTGCTTGAATATGCCATGCCGGCAGGCATAAGCGTTTCTATTGAAAATCACGGGGGAGTGTCAAATGACCCTGACTGGATGGTGGCCCTCCTGAATGAGGTGAACAATCTTTACTTCGGTTCCTATCCCGACTGGCGGGGACCGTCCGGCGATTTTGATAATGTGGATTATCTCGGGAAGATGCTGCCCTGGGCTGTCGGGTTGTCATACCGCAACCAGCCGACTGAGGAGCTGACGGCAAAAATGATAAAAATGTGCCGTGACGCCGGCTACAAAGGTTGGTATGGTATCGAATCAACCGGAAGAGAAGCCATAATGCAGGGCAAACAGCTTCTTAAGAAGTACCTGGAGATCTGATGCCGGTGGTACGCTCGGTCAGGCCGGGAAATATCAGGACAAAATACAAAATCCCATTTTCAATTCTTGCCAGACAATTCAAAATAAGCATGTTATGAAAAGCAAAGTAAAATTCTCTTATTATGCAGTTGTAGCAGTTGCCTGCACATTTCTGAATGTAGCCTCTGTATCCGGCCAGGGTAACGTAAATATTACTGCCGGCTTTGGATTTCCTGATTTAGTAAATGCCGGTATCCGGTATCAGATTGGACAGGCTCAGATAGGAGTGTCTGCCGGCTTTATGCCAGTTGAAGGAGAGAGCGTAACATCGGCTTTACTTGATGTCTGGTATCATTTTGCAGGTTCATCGGAGCTGTCAACAAGAAAACCCTGGTATGGAAAGCTGGGATTGGCATACCTCCATGATAAAAAAGAAGGAGTTTTTAATGAAAAATTTGTCTTTATCGGGATGAGGGTAGGGAGAGAATTCAATATTTCGCAGAATTTTGGAATATCACTCGACGCCGGTCTTATGTATAAATTGTATAGTGATGTGGAGGAAAATGATTTGGCAAGATTAATAGACTCGATAATTACGGGATTACCTGCTGGAGGAATCGGGCTTTATTATCGTTTCTAGCGACTTTCTTTGCCGGTGCAACCTTAAGAGTCATCCTGACGCAGCAATCAGACGATGAGATTGCCCCTTATTGTCTGTTTTCGGTCTAAAATTATATCAGTCAGTGCAATACAACCTCGCTTTAGTTTCCTTCCTGCCGGGGAGAGCACAATCAGGGTTTAATATAATCTTACCGAATGGCAACTTACTAAAAATCCATGAATTGCCGGCTCAGAATGAGATCATCTTATACCCGCGCCTGATATACTTTGTCAGCAACCCGCCTGTTCCTCTGACATCCACAGAGCATACTTTCAGGTCATCTGTGACACCGTACATGTTTGCACAGACAATGCATGCCTGTACAATCACTCCTTCTTCCTGAAGTGCTGCTATCTTTTCCTTCACCATCTCATTCTCCGATATCAGTCGTTCCGATGGTCCCCAGGCCAGGAGTATCACCTCTTTGAACCAGCCCCGGCTCTTAGCGTAGCCGGTGTACATCAGGCAGGCTTTCTCAGCTACTTCCGGATCCCCGCTTGACCACAGAACCACTAGCGTGTCAGACGCTGTGGCGGGTATTGTATCCTGTGCTGCCAGGTTATTGACGAAACCGGCACACACAAGCAGTGCGATAAAAAGTGTTCTCATTTTCATTATTTGCAGGTTTTTATGTGACGATTCTTTTGCAGCCAGTCAGTGGCTGCCTTCCAAATGTAGCGATATTTTTATTTCCCATCGACAGCCCATAAACGGGTCAGCCAGACTGTGACACCCGCCCGGCTCACCTGACGGGTAACCGGCTGATCAATGTCACCGTAGCAGAGGCAGAGGGTATGACTGGCCTTACCAATGTCTGCAACCAGGCTTCTTTGCCACTAGATGACTGTATGACAAAATAATTCCATGATTGACCTGACTGGCTCCCCCCAAAAAAAACTTGACTTCAGTCAGCGGAAAGAGTATTTTTGAGATATTGATATCTGACACGTTGCCAACGACTTTGAGTGACGGGTAAGATATCTGACAACTTAATGGTTTTATGTGTTATTATCAGCCTAATCAGAAAAAGTTATGAAAAGAGAAACGAGACTATCTTTATTAGTCATAATGGTAATTATGTGCGTATTTATTAATGCTGAAAGGTTATCAGGCCAAAGTAACCTGGGTATTACTGCCGGGTTTGGATTTCCGGACTTTATTAATGCCGGTGTCATGTATCAGATTGGACAGGCCCAGGTAGGAGTGGCTGCCGGTTTCATGCCGGTTGAGGGAGAAAGTGTAACATCAGCTTCGTTTAATATCACTGTTCATCTGGCAGGTTATTCGTCGCTGACAGAAATAAAACCATGGTACGGAAGGCTGGGACTGTCATACATGCAAGATAAAAAGAAAGATGTTTTTAATGATAAGTTTGTCTTTATCGATTTCAGGGGAGGGAGAGAATTAAATATCTCGGAGAATTTTGGAGTATCAATCGACGCTGGTCTGATGTTTAAAGTGTACAGTGATGTTGAGGAGACTGATTTGTCAAGATTGATAGATAAGCTGATTACGGGATTCCCTTCAGCAGGGATAAGGTTTTTTTACCTGTTTTAGAGTATCACTTTACCTGAATACAGCTACCAGCGGCTCTGTTTCTTAAGCCTTGATCCTGCTCAGCCAAGCCGGTTGGCGTGAGCCCGTGAGCCCGTGAGCCCTGATGGCTCTGTCATACTGTGAGTGGAGAATCCGGTGTCAGAGAGCACCCTATTCCGGTATAATATGCTCTGAGTGGCCGGATTTTCCACCCAGGATCTCATTTAACACAGGGTTTGTTTCATATCATATTATCTTGTTTCTTTATTATCGTTATTTGTTCCTTATTCCCTGGTTCCTGAATGAAAGTGACTTATTCTTTAGTCTGCCTCAGCCTCATAATGATACTGTTTGTGCCTGATCTGTCAGGGCAGAAGACTCTTCGTGCAATTCCCCTAAGCACCTCTCCAGTCATAGATGGCAGATTCGATAACGTGGCCTGGGCAGGGGCCGACAGCGCATACGCTTTCATCCAGATGGAGCCTAAATCAGGCGAGCCTGCCACAGAGGCAACTTCAGCATGGGTTGGGTATGATGACAAAAATATTTATGCCGTATTCAAATGCTACCAGCGAACACCTGTCATAGCCAAAAACCAGAGCCGCGATGCACTATCAAAAAATGATGATGAAATATGCCTGATACTTGACACTTACAATGATAACCGTACCGGCTATGGCTTCATCGTAAACCCTCTCAGCACACAGGTCGATTTCAAGATAAATGATGACGGGAACAACGTAGATCTTAATTGGGACACGGAATGGAGATGTGCCGCGACAGAATTCCCGGGTGGATGGTGCGTTGAGATAATGATCCCCCTTAGCAGCCTGAAATTCAAAAAAGGGCTGGATACATGGGGCATCAACTTCGGAAGGATCATACGCTCTGCTTTTGAGACAGTTTACTGGACAGGTCCCCTTACCAATGATTTCCGGATATCGCAGGGCGGCAAGCTGACGGGGATCAGCACGACAGGAGGGAAGATGAAGCTGACGCTGTTCCCTTACCTGTCAGTATTCAAGGCCAGGGGGGAGAAGGTAAAAGCTGACGGCGGCGGTGACATAAAATGGCAGATATCACCCAACGTCTCTCTTAACGGAACAGTCAATCCTGACTTTGCGACTGTCGAAGCCGACCAGGTGAAGATCAACCTCACACGCTATGAGCTCAGCTACCCTGAGAAGCGCCTCTTCTTCCAGGAGGGGAATGAGATGTACAACACACGCTACAAGACCTTCTATTCGCGCCGGATACAGGATATTGATTTCGGAGAGAGGCTTAACGGGAAAATAGGCGGTTACCAGTTCAACATAATAAACGTGAAGGCACCCGCGGTGTCTGACGACAATCCTGGTTACCTGCTGACGGCAGCAGGCATCAAGCGTGACATCCTCAACTCGTCAAGCCTTGGCCTTACCATGGTCGATAAGAGCGGGAGTGATTTTTACACCAGGTCTTTAAGCCTTGATTACGCCCTTAACCTGGGGAAAACATGGAACCTGACCGGCCAGTTCGTTACCAGCGCCCCGGGAGATTTCTGGTCTCACAGCGCCTGGTTCATGAGGTTTGCCAGGGAGAACAATATCTACCACTATCATATAAGGTTCAACAATGCAGGCAGCAACTTCCGCGAAAACGTCAACCAGACCGGGTTCATAACTGATGATGACCGCCGGGAGGTTGATTTTGAAGGCACATACAAGTTCTGGCTCAAGAACAGGGTCTTCGAATACATTGACATAGGTTCAAACAACAATATCTTCTGGAGCCAGGAGGGCATATTAAGGAGCTGGAACACTGACAACTCTATTGATGTCTATTTCAGCAACCGCATCAGCGCAGGGTATAATTACAATAATGAATACAAGCTTTTTGAGAAGGGCTTCTATAACCACCGCCATGAGTTCAACCTGGGCTACAACACAGAGGAGTGGAGCCACGTTATGACAGGCTTCTCGACCGGCAGGAATTTCGACAGGGATTTTTACCTGCTCAGCGGAGGATTCAGGGCAAAGCCTGTACGGAACCTGTCAGTTGAATACAGTACATCATATCTTCGTTTTAATCCCGATCATGACTCAAGCTCAACATTCATCAACGTGATGACGGTAAACTACAATTTTACCAGTGATCTCTGGCTCAAATTATTTGCCCAGAACAGCTCCGCCAATGAAAGGATCTATGTATACGGGCTTTTCGGCTGGCGTTTCAAACCTCCTTTCGGCGCACTTTATCTTATATATTCTCATGATAGTTATCTGCTTGGCGAAAGTCCTTTGCGGTTTGACAGCTTCTTCCTGAAGCTGACACTTCCCATTGCCGTATTGAAATGACCCGGGACAATATTAAAACTTGTTTTGCAACTTAATGCACACGCAAGGGATAGACCTTGCCTGTGCTGCAATGTTTTGCGCAGCCATCACGTCACCTCGCCTCCGGGTTCCGAAATGAATTGACACTAATGGTTTGGCGTTAAATGGACTTTTAAATAGATTTGCTGAGAGCTTATCTTCAGAGATAGTATGATGCAAAAAAACAAATGGTTCTATCCGGTGCTTCCGGCAATTTTATTGATGCTTAATTCCTGTTCAAAGCCATTGGAATGGCCTGCATCACCTTTATATGTTTTCGGGCAGGGAGAATCGGACACAACGCAACCAGCAGACCTTGAAAGTGCGAGGGATAAGATTGTCGGTCATTATGCTCACTATGATGTTGTGGCATATGAAGACACAACCACGAGGACGACCATGCGGACATTTATCATCTCGTACGGTTTTACTGATTTTTATATGGAGGAGGGTAGGTTAATGCAGTCTGACCGGTTTCTGCATGCAGAACAAAAGCTCAGCAGAAAAAATGCTCAGTCAGTATTCAGCGACGAAGCCGTACAGGCTATCAAACCCAGGGTCCAGGAGGTTGAATTATTCCAAAAAGATGGTGCATGGCACATCTACAGGCCTGAGAGCCCGAGCCTCCTGGGAATTGATGGAGATCCTGCAAAGCCCCTGTCGACCGATCCGAATGACCCCGCCCTGACTGATCCTGACAATGACGGTCATCCTGGTGTTACTGTCAAGATCAGCGTGGGGAAATTCTTCAGCGGTGAGATTTATATAACACGAAGGGAGATCTTCAGAAATTACCTGACATTGAACAATGACGGAACCCTTAGCGGCTATGTTATTGACCGGTCGGAGCAATTCGTAGTAGGAGCTTCAAAAAAAATACTGGCCCAGGAGTCCAACTCTTTCCAGTATCATGATACAGGCCTGAGCCCGGTCTTGCTGGTAAAGGTCGACCCGACCATAGATACCTGGGAGGAGTTATTGCAAATAAGGGGTGATATCTTCCCGGAAGAACCGGAATTCCTGCCTGAGAATAAAGAGAAACAGGAGTAAGAGTCAGTACATCAATACAACCCGGTGTCAGATAAAATCTCCTGCCAGTGGCTGGCATCAAAAGCCTCCCTGTGGCTGATCTGATTTGCAGAAAAGCCGAAAAATTCAGGTCGATACTGTTTTTCAGAATTAAATTCTACAAAATGAGAAACAGGAGTGTTACGGCCACTACTGTGACAGCAATTCCTATGATGATATGGTTTACTATGGTCCTGGCAGAGAATGTTTTGAAATTCTCAGTGTCGGCGAGCTTATTGTATTTGCTGATCAGATCATCAATATCCTTTACCGGGGTATAACAACCAGGACTGTCAGCAATATAGTGCTGGGCGAAGGGGAAACAGATCACCCTGCTGATCTCCGGATGTGCCAGACCGGGGAAAAGCGTGTTTTCGGCTATGTGAATATCCTCAGGTGGAATATCCAGGGCTTCATGTACCTCAGCCGGATCAAATATCACGGCAAAAGGATGATCAACACCTTCTACAAACTTTTTACTGTGACCTATCGAGGTATTTCCCATGACCCAGAGCCTTTGATCCAGCTTTCGCATCTGTCCCCTCTTTATGCTGCCTGTCAGCGAAAGCCTCCTGTCTGTCTTCTCTTCCCGTATATCCAGGATGACTTCTCCCCCGGCCCTCGTTGTGAAGATGGCCCTTTTACAGTTGGGTTCGGCAATACCTTTGGCAGGCAGGGCAATGATGGTATTACTCAGTATATCAATGAAAATGAAAGATAATAATCCTGTTTCCTTATCTGTTGCAATGAGGTAAGACTCCATTCTTGTACCCCAGAACGTGCTCGCCCGGGTGCTGAGATTACCAATTCCCATGTAGTAATCAGGCTCGTCATCGGTTAACAGCCGGGTCCTGGCAAGCTCATACCGGTCAGGCAGCAGTGACCTTGCATAATCAATATTACTGAGCCTAAAGAAGAGAAACAGGCTGTATGGATCAATAACAAAACCTATATATGGAGTATTCTTTGAAGCCCTGTTAAGCAATCGCTTCATAACAGAGGGAGGCAACAGGTTCTTAAGATTCTGGAAGCAGAGGAGATTGCTGACTTCCATTGGTTTGATGAGGTCTTCAACCCCTTTAATGAATTTTACCTCGTTATGTATTTCCATTTTCCCTGATGCAGATAAGCATAAAAATTTTTCATATAAATCTATAAGATAAATTTCATTTTTAAAAACGCATCTCAACAAACCTCTTAATACAACCTTGCACCCGGCAACGACAGCCGAAAGACCTGTTGCTTTGATTAGCACATTTTTTTTATATTGCAGAAGGTAACTTTATACCTGCCCTTTTATTTTTGAACCACATGGAACATATCGTGTCGCGGACCTTTGACCTGCTTGAAAGGTCCAGGGAACGCTTTAATAAGGAAGATGCCCTCTGCTTTAAGGAGGACGGCGTATGGAAAAAATTCAGCACCGCGGAATACATCGAATATTCATACAGCTTCTGCTATGGCCTGTATGAATCGGGCTTCAGAAAGGGTGATAAGATAATTACCGTCTCAGCCAACCGGCCTGAGTGGAATTTTGTTGATATGGCTATGTCGATGATCGGCGTGGTCCATGTGCCTGTCTTTACCTCCCTGTCAGCCAAAGAGTATGAGTATATCATCAGAGACTCGGGAGCCACCATGATAATCATCTCTGACAAAAAACTCTACAGAACACTTGAGCCCGCACTTGCGGTGACCGGTATCGTATGCCCGGTTTTCACCTTTGATGCGATAGAGGGAGCGGCCAGCTGGCTTGAGATAGTCGAAAAAGGCAGGCATTGTCCGGCACAGACAAAACAGGCGATTGAGGAGGGGAAGAAACTTATCACTCCCGGTGACTTTGCAACCCTGATCTATACCTCCGGCACAACAGGTGTACCCAAAGGAGTGATGCTGTCACACAGGAATATGGTCAGCAACTTCATCTCGGCTGCCTCTGTGTTTAACCTTAAACCAACTGAAAAGTACCTTAGCATATTGCCCTTATGCCATGTCGGCGGACGCATGGGTAACTACCAGACGCAATACAGCGGAGCCAGTATCTACTATGCCGAAAGCATGGGGACCATCGCCCTGAACATGAAGGAGATCCGACCTGCCGGCTTCGATGCCGTGCCCCGCGTGCTCGAGAAATTCTATGATGTGATCATCTCCAAAGGCAAGAACCTTACCGGTATAAAGAAGACCCTCTTCTTCTGGGCTGTGAACCTGGGACTGAAGTACGAGCCATTCGGAGAGAACGGCTGGCTTTATGAGAGAAAACTCAGGCTGGCTGACAGGCTCATCTTCAGCAAATGGAGGGAGGCGCTCGGCGGAAACGTCCGCGTAGTAGGCTGCGGGGGAGCCTCCCTGCAACCAAGGCTTGAAAGAGTGTTCTGGGCGGCAGGGATAAAGATTATAAATATGTACGGTCTGACAGAGACCTCACCCATAATCACCATCAACAGCACTGAAAAAGGGAAGGTGAAGCTGGGATCGGTTGGCATGGCCATTGAGGATGTTGAGGTAAAGATATCTGAAGACGGCGAGATACTCTGCAAAGGCCCTAACGTCATGCTGGGGTACTTTAATGACCCTGAACAGACAAAATCGGTCTTTGACGATGAGGGGTGGTTCCATACCGGAGACATAGGACATATGGAAGACGGTAAGTTCCTGATGGTAACCGACAGGAAGAAAGAGATATTCAAACTCTCCAACGGGAAATTCATCGCACCCCAGATAGTGGAAAATATTTTCAAGGAATCACCCATTATTGACCAGATCATGGTCATAGGTGAGCATGAGAAGTTCGCCAGCGCCCTGATCTCTCCCAACTTCAGGTATTTTGAAGACTGGAAGACGGCAAAAAAGATCTCCTATTCAGATAATGATGAGCTGATCACCCTTCCTGAGGTGCTCTCATTCTTCTCTTCCGAGGTCAGCAGACTGAACAAGCGCCTCAGTCCGCCGGAAAGGATAAACAGGTTCAGGCTTGTGAAGGATGAATGGAGCCCTGCCACAGGCGAGCTATCGCCTACCCTTAAGCTTCGCAGGCATTTCATCTTTGAAAAATACAGCTCCGTGGTGGAACAGGTTTACAAAAGATAATATATCCTGCACTTAATTACATTAATATGAAGTTGATCGAGGTCACCGACAGGAAATCGGAGAAAATGTTCCTTAACACAGCCAGGGTCATTTACAGGAATGACGATACGTGGGTCTGTCCTCTCGACAACCACATCAGTGGAATCTTCGATCCCGGGAAGAATCCCTACTATAAGCACGGGACAGCAGCACGGTGGGTGCTTACCGGCGAAGACGGCAGCCTGATTGGCCGTATTGCCGCCTTCATCGACTTCAACATGGCAAATACCTATGACCAGCCTACCGGGGGCATAGGATTCTTTGAATGCATTGACGACTCCCAGCCGGCCGAAATGCTCTTCAACGTTGCCAGGGAATGGCTCAGTGAGCGGGGGATGGAGGCTATGGACGGACCTGTAAACTTCGGTGAGACAGATAAATACTGGGGCCTCCTGGTTGACGGATTCACACACCCCTCGTTCGAGGTACCCTATAACCCTCCATATTACCAGGGACTGTTTGAGAGGTATGGCTTCCAGGTCTATTATAAGATGGAGGGATTTCACTATGACCTCACCAGGCCACTCGATGAGAGGTTCCGCAAGATCGCGGAGTGGGTAGCCGCCAAGCCCGGATATGAGTTCAGACATTTCACGTGGAAGGAGGAGGACAAATTTGTTGCTGACTTCGCAGAGGTCTTCAACGAGGCATGGGCATCGTTCAAGGCCAACTTTGAACCCCTAGAGGCTGACTATATCAAAGGCGTGCTGCAGAAATCAAAGGTGATACTTGACGAGGAGTTCATCTGGCTTGCTTATTTTGAGCGCAGACCAATAGCTATCTACCTCATGTTCCCCGACCTGAACCAGATACTGAAACACCTTAACGGTAAGCTCGACCTGTGGTCCATGATTAAATTCCTCTGGTTGAAGCAGAGGAAGACCATGACCAGGGCCAAGGGTTTGCTGATGGGCGTCATCCCCAAATACCAGGGGCTGGGAATAGAGTCGGCCTTTATCCTGAAGCTGAGGGAGGCGATGAAGCATAAGCAGCATTATGAGGAGGTTGAGTTCTCATGGGTGGCCGACTTCAATCCCAAAATGCGGAAGATATTCGTATCGGTGGGAAGTGTCTCAGTAAAACACTATATCACATACCGGTACCTGTTTGACAGGACCAGGGAGTTCAAACGTTATCCAGTCCCCGGTATAAAATGAAAGAATCACAGATACAGTTTTTGATTCACACGCTATTGATTGATTTTTCCCATATGATTTTTAAGAATTACTGAATATACAGATGAAGTATGATGTTATAGTTATTGGCGCCGGTCTCGGCGGACTGACAGCAGGAGCGAAGCTGGCCCGCGAAGGCATGAAGGTGCTGGTCATCGAACAGCACAGCCGCCCCGGCGGATGCGCCACCACCTTCAGGCGCGGGGTGTACACCCTCGAGGTGGGGCTGCATGAGATGGACGGCCCCGGCGGCCGTGACATGAAGAACAGGATCTTCACTGAGCTTGACGTAACAGGCAATGTCGAATTTATACCTGTGCCTGAATTCTACAGGTTCATCAGGGGAGACCTCGGGGTGACTATACCCCATGACCCGCAGGTTGCAGCAGCACGACTCTCAGAATTGTTCCCGGAGGAAACAGAAGGGATTGCCAGGTACTATGAACAGATACTCAATCCCAAAAAGAGAGCGGCAGACAACAGCGACCCGGATATAAGCGTTGGCAGCTTCCTCGATTCAATTATCAGCAATGAGGACCTGAAGCTTATCCTGCTGGGCAACCTCGGATATTTTCATGACGACCCCTACTCGCTCTCGCTGGCATATTATTCAGTTGCCCAGGGCAGCTATTATTCGAACGGAGCCAGCTTCATAAAAGGAGGCTCACAGAGGCTGTCTGACCACCTGGCAGCATATATCACACAGTCACGGCGGAGAGGTTCTCGCTGAACCATCTTGTCACCGGGGTGACGGTCAGGGATGGCCGGGCAACAGGGGTGACCTGCCGGAGAAAGAATGATCCGGCACAAAGCAGTATTGAGTACACGGCCGGCGAGATAGTGGCTAACAATGCCATCCCTGCCCTCGCTGATCTCCTGCCGCCGGATACGGGGGCCCAACTGAAGGACGAGTGCAACGGGCTGAATACCGGCGCCTCTCTGCTGACGGTCTATTTCGGGTTCGACAGGCCGCTGAGAGAGCTGGGACACAATTACTATTCGACATTCATCTATGACAACACCGTGAGGTCCCAGGCTGACATTGCCGCGAACAACAAGGATGACTTCTCAAGGCGCAGCTTCACTTTTGTCGATTACGGGCAGGTTGATTCCGGCCTCGCGCCGGCTGGCAAGGGAGTGGGTGCAGTGTGCTGCATAGACTACCTGACCGACTGGGAAAACCTCGGGAAGGAGGAGTATGAGCGTAAGAAGGAAGATGTGGCAAAGACTTTCATCAAGAGGCTCGGTGGGGTGATACCGGGATTTGAAGATGTCATTGGTTATTATGAGGTTGGCACCCCGGTCACGGTGAAGAGATATACCCTTAATCCTGGCGGTGCGGTATACGGTTTCGCCAGAACCCCGGCAAGGAAGATCATCGATTCATTCAAACCGATTAGAGAATCTTCATTTTGCCTCGGCCTGGGGCAAGACCGGCGGCGGTTTCTCAGGCGCCATCTGCGGAGGCTACCTCTGTGCATTTAGTATCCTGAGGAAGAAAGCCAGGAGGTGACAGGGAACTGAAGAATAAGGATTTCCCAATACTGCCTTATTGTTTCAGTATTTCAATCAATTCTTTGTTTATATATAGCGTTTCTCTTCCAACTTTTTGTGATTCAACAATTCCAATATCCTCTAGTTCTTTTAAATATCGTGAAGCAGCTTTTCTCTCAACTCCCAGTTTGTTTACAACAAACTCAATCTTTGAATATGGTTGCTCAAATAGTAATTCCACAAGTTCTTTTCTATAAACTTTTGGAGCTTTTTCCTGAACCTTAATTATTGTTGAATCAAGCTGGTCTTTGATATTTGTAATCCTTGTAATTGTGTCTTTTGAAGTACTTTCAACAGCTTTGAGCATAAACATTATCCATTCTTCCCACTTACCAGTTCTGTTTGTTTGATTTAGAAGCCTGTAGTATTCTGATTTATTTTCAATTATGTATGAACTAAGATATAAAATTGGGACATCAATCAATTCGTTAAGAATCAGATATAAAATATTTAAGATCCTGCCGGTTCTCCCATTTCCATCATAAAAGGGGTGAATGCTTTCAAACTGATAATGCAATATTGCCAGGTTTATTAAGGGTGATAAATCATCCTTATTATTGAAATGATTAATAAAATTAGTCAATAAATCAAGTATTTCAGCTTTGTCTTGCGGTGGGGTATAAACAATTTCTCCGGTTTTATCGTTTTTCAACACCGTCCCGGGAATACTTCTTATTCCTGCTGTGTTATCAACCAATTCCTGTTGAATACTCACAATGTCATTAACTCTAAGGAATCCCTGCTTTTTTGCCAGGTCAAATCCATAAAATATTGCTTTTCGATAATTTACAACTTCCCTGGTTGCTGCCGACATATTTATCTTATTAACGGTCAGTGCTTTATAAAGCTCATCCTGTGTTGTAATAATATTTTCAATTTCAGAACTGTCCTTAGCTTCCTGAAGCACTATGGCATTTATTAACATTGCCTGGTTGGGAATTGTTTTTGCAATGCCTTTCAATTCAGCTAATGCAGCTGTAGATTTATTCGTTTGTCTTAATATCTCAATAGTCTCCACCTTTTCTCTCAATGGAGGAAGTTTAGCCAGCTTATAATGTGGTGCATTTTGTCCCATATTCTGCTTATTTGTCCCAAAAATACAAAAATTGGTACAAATATAAATATTTGCTGCCTCCTTTATGCATGAAGACTGACGAAGTTAGGAGTTATATTCTTAATTTTAAATCAATTAAAATCATGACCACTAATCCGATCGGATATAATCAATGTGAGTGGTTTCTGAGCCCGGATCAACTCCAAAACTAAGGGTTTGAGAAACAATCGTTCTCGAACATTGTTTCTTTTATATAATCCCATGAGTTAAAATCATAATCACTATGAAACCGGAAACTCAAAAACAGGTAATCACCGTCGCAGTTATAGTCGGTGCCCCGACGGAGCGGGTGTGGGACTTCTTCACCGGTCCCCTGCATATTATTCACTGGAACCATGCCTCAGACGACTGGCAGACCAGCTATGCGGAAAATAATCTTAATCCGGGCGGTGCCTTCCTTTACAGGATGGAAGCCAGGGACGGCTCTGAGGGATTTGACTTCTCAGGCAGGTACAGCGAGGTTATCCCGGGGAAGGCAATAGCCTACACTCTTGATGACGGGAGGAATGTTCACCTCAGTTTCAGTGTGACTGCAGGCGGGACACTGGTCACGGAATCATTTGAGACGGAGGATGAGAACAGTGCCGACCTGCAGAGGACAGGCTGGCAGGCCATACTTGAAAACTTCAGGAAGTATGTGGAAGGATACGGGCCAAAGGAGATGATGCATTTTGAGATCACCATCGACAACACCCCTGAAAACATCTTCCGGATTATGCTTGAGGATCTTGCATACAGGCAATGGACATCAGGGTTCAATCCCGCCTCCCGGTTCTCCGGATCATGGGAGAAGGGAGAGAAAATTTTGTTCCTCGGGACAGACGCCGATGGAAAGTCGGGCGGCATGGTATGCCGTATCAGGGAGAACATCCCGGGCAGGTTCTTAAGCATTGAAAGCCTTCGGGAGATCGTTGACGGTAAGGAGGTCACCGGAGATGAGAAGGCCAGCACCTGGAGCGGTGCACTCGAGAACTACAGTCTTAAGCCTTTGGGCAGCAAAACCCTGCTCTCTGTCGACACTGACGTTCCCGCGGATATGAAGTCATTTATCATTGAAATCTGGCCCAAGGCTCTTGAAAAGCTGAAAGTACTGTGTGAATAGCCTAAGAGGTGAGTCAGGAAGAATTTATGTACTACTTGCTACCGGATGTAAAAAAAGTTATAATTCTAATCAAAATGAGATAGGAAATTTGCGATAACTACCGAAAATAGGTATCTTTCGCAAATATTCACTCTCTTATGAATGAAAAGAAAGAAATAAGGATTATTGCATGGATTGAGCTTCTTCAATCCAGAGGATCTTACTCATTTGCTTTAGAATCAGCTAAAGGTGAATTGCCGGATTATACTGAAATCGCCCTAAAAAGGGCATTAAGTCGCCTATCCGAAAAAGGGAAAATCATTTCTATTTACAAAGGCTTTTACCTGATTCTGCCACCACAATATGCTTCAAAAGGAGTATTACCCCCTTCCCTGTTTCTGGATGATTTCTTTCAATTTCTCAGGAGGTCATATTATGTATCGCTTTTGAACGCAGCTGCATTTCATGGTGCATCGCACCAGCAGCCTCAGGAATATTTTGTAATGACTAATTTCCCCGTAATGCGAGCCACCAAAAAAAGGGGTTTAAAAATTAACTATGTGAGCATTGAGAAAATTCCTGAAAAGCTACTGGAGAAACGTAAAACCGAAGCCGGATATCTTGCTATTTCCAACCCTGTTCTAACCGCAACCGACCTTGTACAGTTTGAAAAACGAATTGGGGGTTTGAACCGTGCTGCCACATTATTAATTGAACTAATGGAGGTTCTTAAACCTTCTGATTTTAATGAAGATATACTGGATCATGCTGCTGTTACTACCCTTCAACGATTAGGGTACCTGCTGGAATTTGCCTGTTCAAACGCCAATCTGTCCGATTCCTTATTTAGAAAAATGGAGAAACACAAAAGTAGGTTATTTCGGGTCCCATTAAAGGCCTCGGCACAAACCAGGGGATTCTCTTCTGGTAATCGTTGGAAAGTAATAGTAAATACCGAAATTGATATTGATTTATGATACCTCAGGCATTTATAACAGAATGGTATCAACAAGTCCCATGGCAAACAATGGAACAGGTTGAGCAAGATCTTATTATCTCACGTGCGCTGGTTGAAATATTCTCAGATGAATTGTTATCTCAGAGTCTTGCTTTCAGGGGTGGAACTGCCCTGCATAAGATATACCTTGGTTCACAGCAAAGATATTCCGAAGATATTGACTTTGTACAAATTACAGCTGAACCGTTTGGCCCCATAGCGGACAGGATAAGGGAACGTCTTGCATTTTTGGGAGAGCCTAAGCGAAGCCCAAGGGCCCACAATTTTACCATGCGTTATGTTTTTGAATCTGAGTTACCACCAATAGTAAATCTGCACCTTAAAGTGGAGACTAATACCCGTGAACATTTCAGTGTGAGTGGCTTGGCCAAAATTCCTTTTAATGTTGATTCGAAGTGGTTTAAGGGTAGCTGTGATCTAACTGTTTATACGTTGGAGGAACTTCTGGGAACCAAGCTTCGGGCTTTATACCAACGAAAGAAGGGTCGCGATTTGTACGACTTGTATATTGCCCTTACCCGCAACCCTTCACTAGACAAAGATTTGCTTCTGAGATGTTACAGGGAATACATGAAATTATCGGTTGACAATCCACCCAGTCAAAGAGAGTTTATCTTAAATATGGAAGCAAAGATAACCGACCCTGAGTTTCTTGGCGATACTACCGGGTTACTTCGGCACGAGGCACTTTACGATCCTTTAACTGCTTACGAGTTAGTTAAATCTGAATTGATTGAGAAAATTTAACAATTAGCTCAGACCCTACTAACTATTTATCTCCCCACACATCTCCAGCAGCTTCAGGCAGGTGTTCCAGTTTCTTGATGTGGCGTTGGCGGAAAGCTTTTTCTCAATAAAATTATTGTGGTATTTCGTGCGGCCGTAGCCATCAGGACAGTGCACATAGACAACCCTGGACCCTATGATGATCTCATCAGGCGGATAGTTGTATGAAAGCAGCTTTTCCGACTTCTCAGGGTCGGCATCCCTGTCAAGGAATGTGACATGCTGTCGGCTGAGGTCAATGCCCGGCCTTTTCGCGAAGGGGTTCTGTGAGACAATGTCCGCCAGCTCCTGAGGAGCAATTACCACCACCTGGATGGCCAGCCCGAATTGTTTGGTGATCAGCTCCCTGATTTTCCCGGACAGATCATCATGGGACTCTTCTGCTGTCTCGAAGATGACGTTTCCGCTCTGGATATAAGTCCTGACTTTTTTGAATCCGGCTTTTTCAAATGCCAGGGCAAGTTCGGGCATTTTGATCATGTTCTTGCCCAGAACATTTACGCTGCGAAGGAGGGCAATGTGGGTTGGCATTACTTTAAGGCTATATTCAGATAAACCGAATGACGCCCGTATGTTTCATAGAAAGGCTTAAAAACAACACCGTCAATATTAAATTGCAAGCTGCTCAGGATCACCTGATATCGATTTGCTTATATCATTTGCATTTAATGTTACCTTACGCCATTCTGTCCGTGGCTCAGACTCCTGGGCTGCCAGTAAAACCGGTCCGTAAAACAAACTGGCAATATTTTGCTGATCCATAACCGGCTCCAAATAAAACTTGAAACGGCATTCGCAACTCAACCGTATCCCCGTCTTTCCATTTACGGCTTAAAGTAAGATAGCTTCCCGGCACAGCCTTAACTTTTTCTTCCTTGCCATTTATCTTCACAAAGAATCCTTTGGTTGCCCAATGTGGCACACGTACATTAAGGTCAAACTTGCCATTACCTTTAATGGTTAATATGTGTAAAGTCTTCTTTTGGATAAGCTGTTGTTTGCGTTACAGTTACATTCTTTTCTGTCCATTTTAATGTTGAAGGCACATAAAGGTTCACATACAAAGCCTGGTTGTCTGCACTTCTAAAATAAATTGAGTTTTGAAGTTTTGTACTACTCTCAAGAGCCGTACCGTTACAACAGGTAAAACCTGTCATATTAGGATTGCCAAACTGTTTTACAGAACCTGGTCTCAAGGGCACGTGATAGGTATTTGCAGGAGTGTCCTCTGCAACAGAAGCAAGAATGTGATTGTAAAGCCCACGCTCGTAATAATCCATTAACTCTGCACGCTGATCAAAGAGAAAAAGGTTCCTGGTCAGTTTGAGCATATTATAGGTAGCACAGGTCTCATTCTGTCCGCCAGCCGCAAAACCGTTTTCATAAAGTGTTGCCGGTTGAGCTGGTGAAACATTCCGCATTATTAGGGTTACGTGCTCCTGCAACTCCTCCGATACTGTACATATAATCATTGGTGGCCATATTCCAGAAATTATCAGCTATATGATAATATTCCGGAGCATCTGAATCACGATAAATTTCAAGTGCCCCCATAATCTGAGGTATGTGCTGGTTGGCATGTAATCCACGGAACATATCTACATTTTTTGCCAGTCCGTGAGAATGTTCAGCATCACCAAAAAATACTCTGATGTTATCAAATAATTGTGCAACTTCCAGATAACGAGGCTCGTTGGTTATCCGATACAGTCTTGCCATAGCTTCGTTCATTCCCCCGAACTCTCCTGCAATGTATCTGTTCCACATACTTATAAGTGTCTCGGTTGGCACCTGGCTCAAACGGGCATATACCCAGTCACCCATACCTTTTACTATCTCCAGCGCCTTTTCATTGCCACTGACTTCATAAACATCCATCAACCCGGCCAGGATTTTATGCAGGGTATAGTATGGTGCCCATATCTGAGTATTGATCCCTCCATAGGTCGCTCCATTTTCCAGCATAATAAACTGGTCCGGCGGATAGGCACTGATAAATCCTTTACCCCAGTTCCAGTAATCTGTCCGGATACCTTCTTCACTCAAATCTGAATCATAGCCTGATTTACCCGGACCTGGTGGCACAGCTGTCGGGTCTGACACATGTTCTCCTCCGGCTGTTTGTGGTTGTCCGGACATTTGTGATAGATTCATACAGGGTATTCACCATATATTCCATCTTATCAGCAAAATTAGCCTGGAGCGACGCATCATAACCGGTACTTGCATATGCCTGGGCTAATAGCGCTAAGATAATGCCCTGTAGCATGACCGCGCAATTTGGTTTGCTGACTATCCCATCCCCCAGTGGTTCTGCTCCCTCAGGCTGTTCCTGCCCGAAGGCATTACGAAACATATAAAGGAAATTGTCAGGATTTGTATTGGCAAGGCCTGTTATAAATTTATCACGGTTCTCAATAAATTTTGTGTTGTGATTATGAAGATCAGTGTTTAATACAACCTGATCAAGATTAAAAACTTCCAGCGTACGATCCGGTGTGGCAGGCTCTTCAGCTTCTTTAACGGTGACAATCGCATTTGGTTGAATGTCTGTTCCGGCAACCCTTCCTGTTACTGTATATGTGCCAGGGGTAAGTACCTGGCTATTATCCTCAGGTGCCGGCCAGAGCACTCTTACATCCGGCCCTTCAATATTATTTCTGTAAACGCCCTTTACATAGCGTGGTAATCCTGGAAGATATCCCACTACGGTCTCCACCTGAATATCCGGAACGCTGGTCAGATATGCATTATACAACTGAGGAGTTGTTTCGGAATTCTCCTGTTGATTCCACGATTTGATCACCGCTTTGTGCAAATACCGGAGTTGTACCCAAAGCACAAAAACATAGTATTATTCCAAAAAGCAGCTTTAATGTTTTCATCTTAAAATATGAAAAAAATGTCAACGCGTTTATTCTTTTTGTATTGCCTCCCGCAACCGCCGGCCACGATCACTGCACAGATTAACATAAGTCTTCCTGCTGCCGATATCAGTATTCTATTTTTCATGCTTTTCAATGGTTTTCTACTTTAAATCAATATCCAGTAAATCAGGTATATATCAGGTTCTTTGGTTCATTTATCAGTGCTTTATGTGCCTTCATCTGCCATCGAGCCAGCGAATAATATTTAACAGCAGCCGGTAGGGTAGGCGGGATGGGCTATGTACGGCCTGTATGCGGTGTCCGGCACCTGTTGTCCCTGTGCAAGGGCAAACAATGATGCAATGAATAGTATTGATAAGACTGTTCTTTTAATGGTTGTCAGTTAAGAATTTCACCACAAGTTATGCAAAGTTTATAGAAAAATCTCACCTTGCAGGTAAGGGTAACTTTGCCCTTCGCCGGTCATATTTAAAATAGGGCACCGTGAACAAGACTGTATTTTTTTTGGTCGTGACCGCCCTGTTCCTTCAGGGATGCGACAGGAACACCGATCCCGGACCGGATGGCTTCTACTGGCCGTTATCCACTCCTGCAGCACAGGGACTCGATCAGAAAAAAATCGACGCAGCATATTTGAAAGCCGAAGCGCTGGGCTTCGTCGATGGCCTCCTGATTATAAGAAACGGGTATCTTGTGGGGGAAGAATATTATAACAGATATGGCCGCAATGTTCCCCACCAGCTATGGTCAGTAACCAAGAGCTTTCTCTCAGCCCTTGTGGGCATTGCACTTGAGAAGGGCCTCATTGACGATATTGACGCTAAGGTGACGGACTACTTCCCGGAATATGCCTTTGCCGGAATGGATCCGCGCTTCGATGACATAACGGTCAGAAACCTCCTGGCAATGAGGATGGGCATAGACCGTGAGCAGAACAACCTCATCGCGGTGGTCAACACTGACAACTGGATCATGGAGACATTCAGGCTGCCGCTGCTGTACGACCCGGGAACGAAGTTCTCATACAACTCACTTCAGTCACTGCTCCTCTCCGCCATCATAACGAAGACCAGCGGTATGACTGCCAGGCAGTTTGCAGAAGAGTACCTCACCGGCCCTATGGGGATTGAGATATATAACTGGGGCAGCGACCCGCAGGGAAACAGCATCGGCGGGTACGATCTCTACCTGACACCGCGTGAGATGGCCGTGCTCGGTTACCTCTACATGAACGGCGGCTTCATCGACGGAAGACAGATAATTCCCCCTGACTGGATAGACCTCTCATGGCAGAAGACAAACCTGAATGACGGCACGTGGGGGGTGCTTACCGAATACAACTACGGCTACCACTGGTGGATCGGGAAGATGAAAGGCTACGATCTGTTCATGGCATGGGGCATGGGAGGCCAGTTTATCATCTGCGCCCCGGAACAGGATCTTATCGTGGTCGTCACCTCCAAAGCCGACATCAGCTGGGACAACGACCAGGAATACCCGGTGCTGGAGCTGATCTCAGACTACATCCTCTCTGCTCTGTGACCCGCTATGAAATATTAGTGATATCAGAGGATGAGAAGGATGCTGATTGCTAAGGGTTAGCTCTTTGCGCTGCCTGGTCACGGGCGAACATCAGGCATCCGGTAAGACATGTACGTCTCCAGCCTCTGCTGTGACAAGAGTTTCTCTCTGAGACAGACAGTGGTGCGCTATTTCACATAGTTGACCAGCTCCTCCTTCGTTTTTCGCGGGGAGGCGCCAGAGACTGCGTCTGTACCTTTCTCTGTGTTACCCACCCTGAGCATAATCACCGGGGTGAATCCTTCGGGTATCTGGAGCGCCTCGCGTTTGCTCCTGGCGGCGGCTATTGGTCCGCCGTATATCCTGGCTCCGAGTCCCATGGAGGTGGCGGCGATGAACATGTTCTGTGTCGTCAGCCCGCAGTCGAAGTCGGGGGTGGTGCCCGTAGCTGACTCCTTGCCCGAGATGATGATGATCACGTTACCCGGTGTGATGTTGGAGATGATCTCCTTCATGAGGACTTCGTCACGTACCACGGTGAAGTGCCAGGGCTGCCCGTTCCTTGAGCTGGGGGCCTTGATGCCGCATTGAAGTATCATGTCTATCTGCTGGTCGGTGACAGGCACGGCGGTGTAGTTGCGGGGCGACCATGCCGAGAGGAGGAGGTCAGTGACGGGGTTGCCTGCCGGCTGTGACAGCGCGGTGCCGCAGGCCAGGACGAGAATTACAAGTATGAGCGATGCTGATCTGGTTTTCATGACTGGAGTGTTTAAATGGTTTGTTATTTAAATCAAGGCTGAAGATAGTCAAAATTGTCCTGCATGTCAACGCCTGCATTCCTTCACCTGGGGCTGGAGTCAAACAGCCAGATATCCTGAAGGGCAACGGCTGTATTCCTGATCTGAAACCGGAGTCAGGCATAAAAAAGCAGGTGAGAAAAAAAAGTATAAAAATATTAGGTTAATAGAATTAACTAGTTTATATTTGTATCAATTTAACTTCATTAACTATATCAATATGGAAAAAACTGATTTAACACCGGAAGAAAGCTTTGATGTAATTAACAAAGCCATTGCAAACTTTAAGATTAATTACAGGGAAAGTTCAAAAGTCTTTTTGCTTTGGGGTTGGATATTAACTCTTTCCAGCATAACTCATTTCATCATCCTGAAGTTTTTACCTGGCACGGAATTGTGGGCACACAATGGATATATAATTCTTGGCAGTTGGGTTGTGTTTCTTTTAACCGGATTCATAATCATGTATTTTATGGTCCGGAAAATGAACAGGGACAAGAAGGTACACAGCCATATTGATAAGTTTATAGATTATCTGTGGTGGGTGACCGCGCCTTCATTTATAATTGCAACATTTATCTGTATCAGGTTAGGAATAGCCCCGCCACCTCTGATGTTATTAGTCGCAGGCATAGCAACAACAACCACTGCGTTGGTTATAAAGTTCAGACCCTTGATTATTGGAGGTATGTCATTTTTTCTATTCAGTATTGCTTCAACCTTTGTGACAAATGAATACCTGGCGTTGGTTGTCAGTGCAGCAATAATCTGCGGTTATCTTATTCCAGGATATTTATTAAAGGCAGCAAAAGAATAGGGCCATGTACAACGATTTAGATCCTCTGTTGCACTCGCAACTGCGGCTGGCAATTATTTCGATGCTGGTGGCTTCCGAAAAACTGGAGTTTACTTATATACAGAGCGAGACCAAGGCTGCGGCAGGCAATATAAGTATCCAGATAAAGAAACTGGAGGATGCCGGGTATATTAAAGTTGAAAAATCCTATAAAAACAATTACCCGAACACGATGCTGTCAATCACAGACAAAGGAATAAAAGCATTTGAATCCTATGTAAACAGCCTTAAAGAATATCTTAACCCTAAAAAGTAATTTAACCGGCCCAATATGTTCAGGACGTCCGGCTATTGTGTCCTGGTGCCTTTTTTTAAGTATTTATTACCTGCTCCTATTATTATTCGGATTTCAAATATTTATCAAAAAACTTTTCCATTGCACCATAAAAATCGAACTTGTTATCCTGATTAATAAAACCATGACCTTCGTTATCTTTTACCATATACTCCACATCAATTCCACGCAGTTTCAATGCATCAACTATCTGGTCGCTTTCTGACTTATTCACCCTCGGGTCGTTTGCTCCCTGGGCAATAAGCAACGGCACCTTAATCTTATCTGTATGGAGTGCAGGTGAAACCTCTGCAAATAGCAGGCTATCTTTTTTAGGATCACCAACCATTTCATAAAGTTGATCTAAATACGGCTTCCAATAAGGCGGTATAGTATTCATAAAGGTGAACAGGTTAGCCACACCAACATAATCTACTGCACAGGCATATAAATCAGGTGTAAAGGTTACACCGGCCAAAGTAGCATAACCGCCGTAACTGCCGCCATAAATAGCAATATGCTGGGGATCAGCAATGCCTTCCTTCTTTAGATATTCTACCCCATCAGTTATGTCATCCTGCATTTTCCTGCCCCATTCCTTGAAAGAGGCTTCCCAAAACTTTCTGCCATACCCTGTGCTTCCCCTGAAATTCATCTGCAATACCGCATAGCCTCTATTGGCCAAAAACTGAACTTCAGGATTAAAATACCACCCATCTCTGTACCAGGGTCCTCCATGCGGATTCACCACAACCGGTAATTTTTTTGCTTTAACACCTTTTGGCAATGTAAGATACCCATGAATGGTTAAGCCGTCTCTTGAAGTATATTCAATAGGTTTCATGTAAGCCATATCGTTTTCATTAATCCAGGGGTAAGGATTGGCGATTTCTACAGTTTCTTTTGAAGTAAAATCGTAAACAAAATATTTAATACGAAGCCTGTCACTGTAAATAGAGACAATGCCTTTCTTCATCTCATCATCCGCTGCTGCAAAATTTACCACATACCCTTCGAATTGTTTTTTCAGTCCGGCATATATGACTTCCCATTCTTTATCAAAAAAGTGTTTCTCTGCCTTTTCTCCCGTCCAGGAAACACTGGCCAATACTTTTTTCCTTTTATCATACACCGCACTTTCCAGATCATAATCGGGGTTGGCATATAGCTCTTTCACTTCTTTTTTAGCTATGGGATCATATTCTACCAGGGCTACTTTATCTCTGCCAATATCTGATAAAATATAGATCTGCTTATTACTGGCCTCGAACGATTGCGGGTAGAATGATTCTTTGAATGAAGTAGTAAGCAATATATCAAACGTATCCTTGTCAGTATTGCGATAAAGGTATGAAACGTTAACTCCATCTGTCTTGGTAGCCATCCTGATCACACCATTATTATCGGTATACCAGGTATCATAATTTTGATTGTTTTCGTACATCAATGTCAATTGTCCTGTTTCGATATTGATAAGATAAGGGTCGAAATATTGCTTATCTCTTTTATTAATCGCAACCAGCATTTCATTCTCCTTACCTGGTATAAATCGTAATACATCTATCACATCAGTACGATAGCCAGGAAAGGGAGTAAGGGCTTTGAGATCCTCCCCGGTCGGAGTTACAGAAAACAACTGGAAGTTTTCATCACCGCCAACATCCTGTATATAAACAATATGTGTTCCTTTCCAGAAGTAATTTCTTATACTTCGCAAGGTGTCGTTTGTGACACGAACTGAATTTGAATCCCCGACTTTTTGAACAAATACATTCAACATATCCTTATAGTTGGAAAGAAATGAATAGTAATTACCATCAGGCGACATTTGAAAATAGGTTTTCTCTCCATTCTTAAAAAACAATTTCATGTCAATTAAGGGAGCTTCTGTCTCCTTTTCTCTGGTAGACGAGGAACATCCTGCAATAAATAATAATGCAGTCAGTGAGATGAAAAGCAATTGGTTCTTTTTCATAATTTTATGAGTTGTATTACCAAAATTAAACAATGATATAATCAAAGTCAATTAATATTTTAATGATCGAGGTCTTACACAGAGATTGTGTTTGGAAATTTGGTTTCTGCCAGGGCTTAAACCTAATGGCCAAGGTGTATCGGCAGGAAGCGTTGGAAATCATGATTCAGACCTTCGTTTTGGCGATGGTTATTTCTTTTAAACTTTAGAAAGCCCGGACTGGACGAACCCTGTACAGATTTGTAAAAGTAGATGAAGCACTCAATGAGGTGGGAAACAGAACACTGGTAATAGTACCATTTATATGTATAGCCGTTGGACTGTAATAGGTCTTTATAATAAAGTAGTCGGAAGGGGTGATGTAACGGTAAAACCTCGTCTCACCTTGTATCGAAGAACTCCAGTAATAGGAATTTTGAAACCCACCAGTTTCTGCCGTTAGATTAGAGAAGATTAATTTTAGTTCGTCTGCTGAAGGCAAAAACCAGTCGTCGAACCCATCAGAAACTAAATCATAGCATCTGCGTGCGGCTATATCTCTTCCGGGACGGTCACGTCAGGCCCGGGAAGTGTTCGCCCATCATCCCAAGATCATGATCATTCTGGACACACTCATGGACGTGGGTCTGGGCTACATCAAACTCGGCCAGTCCGCCGTTACCCTTTCCGGCGGTGAAGCTCAACGGATCAAGCTGGCCCGGGAACTCGCCAAAGAGACACCGGCCGGACCCTCTACATCCTGGATGAGCCCACCACCGGCCTGCACTTTCTGGACATCCGCATGTTGCTGACCGTCCTGCGGCGCCTGGTGGCATCCGGCAACACGGTCATTATCATCGAGCACAACCTGGATGTCATTAAAACGGCCGACTGGATCATCGATCTCGGCCCCGAGGGCGGCCACGCCGGGGGACGACTCGTAGCGGAAGGGACGCCGGAAGCCGTGGCTAACGTTGAAGCAAGCTATACCGGCCGTTATCTGAAGAAAACTTCTCACGAAAGCAACCTGAAAAGCGATAGGATGGACGGACATGCGCCGGTGGTCCCGGCGGCCCGCGGCATGGCAACCGTACGTGTATTGCATACGTGCTGACAGAAAACCGTTCAAGGCTATTTTAAATGTTGGCAGGTTGGATCTCAGCAACTATCACCGGTAAAGGGGGTGCTTCTATGAAAAAATGGTATTTTCTTTCCTATGTTTTGATCCTGATTTTCACCCTGCTGATAACAGCACCTTCTCAGGCAACGACCTATTACGTTTCAACAACCGGGTCGGATTCCAACTCCGGTTCACAAATCTCACCCTGGCGGAATCCAGCCTATGGTGCCGGCCGATTGAATCCGGGGGACACGCTGATCATTCTTGGTGGGCGTTACATAATTACCGAATATGATGATATCATTCAGCCCAATTCAGGCAATTCCAGTGCTTACGTCACTATTGAAGGGGAAGCGGGAAATCGTCCAATTTTGGCTGGAGGACAAAACCTGGCCGCCTTGTTTTTTCTTTCAGGAGCTCATTTCGTCAAGCTTCGAAATCTTGAACTGACTCGAAATGACCCAGTGCCGGGAAGCGGCGGCCGGTGTCAAAATGGTATCGACATTCTGGATAGTCCCGCCGATCACATTATCCTGGAAGCGCTTAAAATACATCATCTCGGGGATATGGGCCTAAATGCGATGGATATCGATCAGCTTCAAATTCTGAACTGCGATATCAGCTATTGTGGTATTTCCGGTATTGGCGGACCCTCTGGAAGCCAGGGGGGATGGCGAAATATTACCATACGTGGGACCCGATTGGCATATATGGGATACTATTACCATGGGGTCGAAAATGGAGATCCACCGCCCTACGAGCGGCCAGACGGCATGGAGATTCCTCACGGCTCTAAAGGTCCAATGCTTGTAGAGGACGTGGTGGTTACCCACAATATCGGTGACGGTATTGATTGCTCCGTCGAAAACACCACCATTCGGCGATGTTATGTGGCCAACAATGGTTGTGACGGTGTCAAACTATGGCGAGGTGACAGTCGAATCGAAAATACGGTGATTTATGGAAAGGGTGACGGTGACTCGACACCGACTCCATGGGCCGCAATCGTTATCGACACCGACACGGCTGGTGATCGTTTTACGCTTATGAATGTGACCGTTGATGATGCCTGGGTCATAATTATGTAATGTACGCCATGTACGACCATCCGTCGTTGCCTGTTTTTCTTACCTTACGAAATTGTATTTTCAGAGCGGTCGGACCCAATTCTCCGGTGTATGTTGCGGGCGCCACAAACCTTATAGCTGATCACAACCTTTTTTATATTCCAAACTCCAGTTATGTGATCAATCATGGAGAGACGGAATATCTGGCAACCCAACTATCGTCACTCGGACCAGGTAATCGTTATGGCGACCCACGGTTTGTAAAACCGCCTTGGGGGATCGATCGGAGATTATCATCTGAAAACGGGCAGCCCGGCAATCAATAGTGGAAGTACCCTTGATGCTCCTACCATCGACCTGGAGAAAAACTTGAGGGACGATCGATCCGGATATGGGGGCCTACGAAAATCTATTTTCATTTAAAAATAGCTCATTATCCCCAATTATATCCATTTTGCTGTTGGAATAAAAAAAATACTATTCCATACCCTAAACTATTATCGGATTTTCACGTATTTAAAACGGATCTTCCAGGGCATAATTAACGGTGTGACCCAATAGACCAAATAATTATATCTGATACAAATTCATTCTGAAAATTTTGGGCACATTGATATAACCCCGAATCTCCTCCAGGAAAAATGGGGTCAGGTTAGCGTCTAATACCAATCTGGTGCGAATTCCGAATCTTTTTGTGAAAACAGAAAGGTTCAATCGAGGTAGATATAAAAAAAGGGTGGGCCCTATAACCCTGCAAGCGCCAGGATGGGTGCGGCAGGATAATTAAATGGGTCGGTTTAGTTTTAACCCGGCAAAGGTTTTTCACCGTTATGCTATGCAGGAAATATATTGCCGTGGATGTTGAAACGACTGGACTTTCACCCCGGCGAGGACATAGGGTGATTGAAATCGGGGCGGTGGCCATTGAAAACGGCTGGCTCGGCCATTCGTTTCATCGTCTAATCAACGCCGGAGTGCGAATCCCTGCTTCCGCAACGCATGTTCACGGCATTACAACGGACATGCTCAATAACGCACCGCCGCCAAAAATTGCCTTTGAAGAATTTCGTCAGTTTCTTGGAAATGCCACCTTGGTCGCCCATAACGCAGCATTTGATATTAGTTTTATCAAATCTGAAATGGCTCGGATGGGACCCCCCTGTGTCAGGATAGTTGTCACTGACTGAGGCGCTGTCGAATCTCCAGGCGACGTCGATCCCTTGGAAGCCGATGTGAAAGGTGAATAACGATGCGGGTACTGTTGGTGGAGGATGATGGAAAAATCGCCGCTTTTGTGGAAAACGGATTGCGCGAGGCCGGTTTTGCAGTCGACTGCACGGGGGACGGGGAACAAGCCCTTCACATGGCCTTGGCGGTCACCTATGATGCGGCCGTGGTGGACATCATGCTGCCCCGACTCGACGGATTGAGCCTGGTCAGCACCCTGCGCCATCGGGGCATCGACACACCCATTTTAATCCTCAGCGCTAAACATAGCGTGGACGACCGGGTCACGGGCCTCCAGCGCGGGGCCGACGACTACCTGATTAAACCGTTTATTTTTGCCGAACTGCTGGCAAGGGTCCAGGCGCTGGTGCGTCGTGGATCGAAAACCGTCGAGGCCAATCGACTGGTCTGCGGGGATCTGGCCGTGGATGTGATTCACCGGGAGGTTCGCCGCGGCAGACAGCCCATCGACCTGCAGCCCAAGGAATACGCCCTGCTCGAATATCTGCTGCGCAACCGTGGCCGCACGGTATCAAAGACAATGATTCTGGAACACATCTGGGACTTTCACTTCGATCCCCAGACCAACGTCGTGGATGTGCTGGTCTGCCGGCTGAGAAACAAGATCGACAAGGACTTTCCCCATAAACTCATTCACACCATCCGCGGGATCGGCTATGCCATCAAAGCGCCGCTTGTGGAAACTCGGTAAGACCATCGGTTTCAAGATCGCAGCCGGCTATACCACGCTCTTTTTCTTCAGCCTGATGGCGCTGGCGATCACCGCCTATCTGCTGGTGGGAAACACCCTGGCCCGCCACGACAGGGAAAGGATTGCCGGGGAAATCGAAAGCCTGCGCAGCCAGTATGAAAACGGCGGCTGGAAGGCTTTTCACGACAAGGTTGTCGACAACAACCGCTTCCGTAAAAACAATCCCTTCTTTACCCGTATGCCTGCTACGTCCACCCGCAGCGAAAAGGTTTTTTTTCCCCATCACTGGGATGACTTCGACCTGGCAGCCCTGGGAGAGATGCCCGGCCAGTCTCCTGGACGATGGCTGCGCTTGCCGAACCGCTCGGGGTCCTGCGTACTGGAAATCCTCACTGCCAGCCAAACGGACGGCAGCCTCTTTCAGGTGGGCATCAGCACCGAGGACCGACTGGCCGTGCTGGACCGCTTCCGTGAGGCGCTGTTGACCGTTGCCGTCCCCCTGATTCTGCTGGTTGTTGCCGGTGGGGCGGTTCTGTCCCGGCGGGTACTGCTGCCCCTGAGAAACCTCATCGGCACGGTCGCGTCTATCGAATCGGGAAAAATGGACGCCCGGGTTCCCGACACCCAGACCCGGCGACGAGCTCGAAGAACTGGGGAGCTTGTTTAACCGGATGGTCGAGAAAATCAACCAGCTCATTCGTGCCATGCGCGGTTCCTTGGACAGCGTGGCCCACGACCTGCGCACCCCCATGACCCGTTTTCGCAACAATGCCGAAAAGGCGCTCCAGACGGACGCTTCCGGCAGCGCCTGCCGCGAGGCCCTGGAGGACTGTGTGGAGGAGTCAGACCGTATTCTGAGGATGCTGGCCATGCTCATGGATATTTCCGAAGCCGAAACCGGCACCATGCGGCTGTTGCCGCGTTCCGTGGACCTGGTACCCCTGGCCGAAGGCGTGGCCGATATGTATCGCTATGTAGCCGACGAGAAATGCATCGGCATGGAGACGGATTTCCCTGCCGAGGCACACCTTAACGCCGATGCAGACCGGATCAGCCAGGTATTGGCGAACCTGCTCGACAACGCCGTCAAGTTCACCCCCGAAGGCGGTGCCGTCCGCGTGTCCATCAAGAAGCTTCCGCAAACGGTCATTGTTAGCGTCACCGATTCGGGTATCGGTATCGATCCCGGAGAGATCCAGACGGATCTGGGACCGGCTTTATCGTGGCGCCCGTTCTTCCCACAAGGGGCTCGGCTTGGGGCTGAGCCTGGTAAAGGCCGTAGTCAATGCCCATCACGGTGAAATGCGGGTTTCCAGTACGCCGGGGTTCGGATCGACGTTTGAAATGCATCTGCCCACCAATGCCCTTACGCCAGCCGCCTGACCCGCTCCACGCAATCGGTTTCAGGCGTCAATTTTAGCCTTCCCGTCAAATCCTTTCAAAACTGTAATGCTGGTGAAAGCATGCCGTAATGTATTCATGATAGAGTTGCTGCATGTTAACGTGCTTCGGGTTGAAGGCAACCAAGGCGTGCTTTTCCGAAAAGGAAACCGTTTCATGAAATGGAAATTCTGGAAAAAGGACCCTGACCCTGACAAGCTACTCACCTCGTTACCGACCGGACCGCTTCCCCGCCCGCTGTTCACGCATCTGGTGGAGGAACTGAAACTCGGATCGGAATGGGTGCAATCCCTTGTCTGTGCAACCCGTCCCGTCGTCGACCACGACCATCTTCTCGCGTTCCGGGCTTTCAGTCCATCCCAGGCGAGCCTGCTGGGCATCGAGGTGACCGACTATGCGACACTGGATGGGAACACGCACTTGATTCTTTTTTCGGGAACCTTAAACACGCAAACGGGCAGTGTGAACCTGATGCCGGAAGGCAAACGGCGGGTGGCCTAATCCGCGGCCACCTGTCCGGACATGCAAGTCAACTCCAAGCGGTTCCTATCACGCCGTTCATGCCAACGGCGAGGAGGTGTCTATGCCACTATTAATCGGAACCACAATGATCTGTCTTGCCGCCTTATGGCTGATGGTTCTTCTGATCGGGGGGCGCAACCCGCGACCGCCCTGGTGGGCCAACGACTGGATGCTTGGCGATGTCCAGGTGCCCGCGCTGATGATGCTGGCAATCATCGGCATCTCGTTCATGAACCGCTTTATGGGCGGTCATGCGCCCGGTGCCGCAAAATACCCTGGCAGGTTCGTCTGCACCTGGCCGACAACCTGGGCTATGACCTGGCCTGGATCCGGACGCTACGTTGCACCGTCCGGGAAGTAAACGACCAGCCCGATAGCTTCCGCTTTATGGCATTCAGCCCGGAGCAGGCCAGGGAGCAGGGAGTGACCATCAGCGCTTTTGACTTGCTGGAGGCGCATCCGGATCTGGTGATTGTCAGCGGGATGTTCCCAACCAACAGCCAGCGGGTGAGCGTTGATCCGGTGTCTCGCCGCCGGGCGGCCTGTGACCCGATCGATCCTTTGTCGAGACCCCTATCACGTGCTGATCGGAGTTTATTGAACCTAAAATGACAATCGCTTCACATCGATCCGGCACCGGTTCTAAAACCTGTCTGCTGGATGTTGCGGAGGATGTTCGCAGACGGCTCATGCGGACCGGCATCATCATCATCGTCCTGTCCGGAGGTTTATTTCCGCTGTCGGAGGAGATGTTGCGCTGGTTTCAGGTGCAAACCGCCGCACCCCTGTCGGCCTTCGGCATCGCCGATGCGTTCCTGGCCCTGGTTACCATTGCTCTGGGTGCAGGGGCGGTGGCTGCGGTGCCCTATGGTGCCTGGGAAGTCCTTTGTGCTGCGGCCAAGGTATTTCCCGAACTGACTCGCAGAACCCGCTGGCTTTTCTGGTCGGCATCGGTGCTGCTGGCCGTACCGCTCTACTTTCTGTTCGAGTTGGGCATCCTCGGCATGCGGCTCTGTGAACGCCGCCGTCAAAATGCGTCGGTGATGGATTCGATATCCGTCTGAACGGCGCTCGTTGACATGGCATTTCAAGCGGCCTGCGTGTGAGGGAAAAAGATGCATAAGATGAAAAGAACATGGGGTTAGGCAAGACGTATTGCTGGGTGCCGGATCCTTGTCAGTTGGGTGCGCAAAGACACCCGCATGGGGTGTAAGTCCATCGTCTAAAAACCTTGTCCAATGGTGCTCGTCAGGCAATGGAAAGTATCGCCACCTGCGCTGAGCACCCTCAAGCCAGGTTGGATCACCGATACGGTGGGCCTCGGCTTTCTGACCATCTGCCTGGATACGGTCTGCGGTGTGCTTTTCGGCAAGCTGATGAACATGGCCAGCGGCGGCAAGATCAACCCGCTGATCGGCGCAGCCGGAATTTCGGCCTACCCCATGGCCGCACGCGTGGTGCAGAAGGAAGGGCAGAAGTACGACAAGTTCAACTTTCTGGTGATGCATGCGGTGGGAGCCAAAACCGGGGGGCAGGTCGGCTCGGTGATGGCCGCGGCCATCATGCTCTCCGTGCTGCAAGGGATTGGCCTGGTTCCCTGATTCCCTTTTGATCGGTCACCGCGATCATCTCCGCCTTTCTGGACAATGTAGACGGCGCCGTCCGATGGTGGATGAGGAAAGAGGACCGCTGGCTTTCAATCTGAACTGGAGGGCACTCAAAACACATGATAATAATGGATTAAACTCTATTTTTTCACGGGACAATAGGATCTATTCGTTTCTCTTTCCTTGCCGCCCTGAGGTGAGAACGGCATTGAGAATGCACAAGATCATTGGTGAAAGGATGGATCGATAGTTCGTTGGTTACCGCAAGAATCACCTGTTAAATTATTGGGGGAGGCTATGCTTCTGAAAAACAAGTTGGTACAATTGGGTATTGCGCTGGGGCTCGGTTTAATCATCATGCTGATCCCACGGCCGGAAGGAACCAAATTCGAAATCATCGGCGATCCGGAAAGCAAAATATTAACCCAGGTCGGGGGTGATTTTGCTATCGATGCCAGCGACGGCCAGAAAACCAAGGGGTATGTCCTCAGAGCACTCAACCCTGGTCAACCCGGGACGACAGCCGAACGACTCGAAAAGGAGGCCGAGCGTCTGGGATTGAGTGATGTCCGGGTGGTCTATGTCGACGGTTTGTCACCTACAGGCAAACGATTTCTGGCAATGCTGTGTTTCGTGATATTCCTTTTCATCTTCGAGCCGATTCCATTGGAGTTAACCGCCATGTGCATCGGCGTGCTGCTGATTCTGACCGGCGTGACCGATGTCAAGGGGGCCTGGGCGCCTTACATGCACCCGGTGGTTGTTTTCATCATGTGCTGCCTCATTTTCGCGATTGCGCTGGAAAAGGCCGGCTTGACCCAGCGACTCGGCCAGGCCATCGCGCGCAAGGCGGGCGACAGCGTGGTCCGGTTCACCTTCCTTTTGTCCATCGGGCTCGGCTACGCTTCGGGCCTGATGCACGATGCAGCGGCAGCCGCCATCGGTATTGCCACCATGCTGCCCCTGATGCGATCGGCTGGTATCCAGCCCCACACCAACACGGCCAAATTCATGCTTCTTTCGGTGCCCTTTGCGGCCTCGGCCGGTGGAATGATCACCCTTGTCGGCGGTGGCCGGAACATGGTTTCGGCCGCTTTTTTAAAAGAGTTCACCGGCATGGAGCTCAACTTTTTCGACTGGACATTGTTTGCCGCACCGGCCGGAATTATCGCCGTACCGCTAGCGGTGCTCGTAATTTACTTTGTTTACCGGCCCGATCGCGGCTTCAAGCTGCCCAGGTTCGACGAAAAGATGGGGCCGTGGACGGTGCTGGAGAAAAAGACCACCACAATTTTGCTTTTCGCTCTTGGATTATGGCTCACCAAGGGGGTACACGGTCTTGATTATTCCATCACGGGCATTCTGGCCATTGCGGTGCTAATGATCACCGGCGTGCTTGAATGGGAGGACATACACATGCACATGGAATGGGGGACGGTGCTGTTTATCTTCGGCGGCGGCATTTCACTGGGCTTGGGCATGGAGAACTCCGGAGCGGCTCGGTACTTCGCCAACCTGTTTTTCCCCCTGTTCAAAGGCAGCGGCTGGCTGATCATGTTTATCGGTGTGGCTGTTTTCGGGGCACTTGTCACCAACGCCATGGCCAACGTGGCTGCAGCAGCCCTGATTCTGCCCATTGTCTTACCCCTGGCCCAGCTTGAAGGCGTGGATCCTCGGGTATTGGCGCTTTGCCTAGGCATGTCCACATCCTTTGCGATGCTGCTTGTTATCGGCTGTCCACCCAACGCCATTGCCTATTCCTGCCGCCAGTTCAAATCCTGGGATTTGACCAAGGCGGGTCTAGTGGCAACCCCCGTTCTATTGACTGCTCTGATTCTGGTGTGCGCTTTGTGGTGGAAAGTGCTGGGACTGGTATAGGCGGCGGCCGTATTGCAGCTGTTATAAAAAAGACAACCACTCGGATATGACCTTTGAAGCCCAGGTAAAGGATGAGCGAACCCTTTAGGAGAAATAACCAATGTTCCAACTGCCGATAAACATACTCATCGTCGATGACGAGCGTGATTTTGTCGAAGTCCTCTATTTGCGCCTGACCGATGCAGGCCACCGTGTCCAGGCGGCATACAGCGGTAAGGAGGCTTTGTCGATCTTGGCCGAAACCGAACCGGAAGCACTGCCGGATATCGATGTTGTTATTCTGGACATCAAAATGCCCGGCATGGACGGCATCGAGACCCTCAAACAGATTAAATCCAAATACCCTGTCGTTGAAATCATTATGCTAACCGGGCACGGTGCTGTCGATACCGCCATTAAGGGCTTGAAGGCGGGAGCCTTTGACTACCTCCTGAAACCGGCTGATTTCGCGGAACTGACTTCCAAGCTACAAGCTGCCAGCAAACAGAGGGAAGCCCATGCGAGACGTATTCGTGAAGCCGAGGCCAGATCTCTCATGCGGCGCAGCGGGGGAATGTTAACTCACGAATAGCACTCGGCCGAAAAAATAAAGTGAGTTGCCTGCTCATTTCGTGATTTCCTCAAACCAAGAAAAGAACGGCAACATGTGCCCTCTCTTTGACGCCGATATTTGGAACGTACTGGTTGGCGCCCGGTGGAATTAAACAGATATTCAAAATGCTGGTGTTGAAACAGGATGTTATCCAGACCAAGGAATTGAGCGACGTCCTTGGGAGTCACCATGCCCATCATCTCCTGATTCCCGAGTGTAATTTAAGCCATTACCTGAGGTCCGCCAGCCAGCTCTTCATCGGTGCGGTATCGGTGACCATGGACAATCAGGCGGTCACCGGTGTTGGAACGGCCAAAGTTATCCATGCAGCTGCAAAGGAAATGTTCAGTGATGAAAATCGGTTCAGCTATAACAGCCATCGACAAGCATGAAATCAAACGTTGGTTTTTTCTGCTGTTCGGTATCGGCCTTTTTCTGCTGGTCTTTTACTCTCCCCCCTGGCCCGATGCCGTGGATCCGGCCGGCAAACATTTTGCCCTGAGCCACGAGGGCAAAGGCGCCCTGGCGGTATTTCTGATGGCTGGCACCTGGTGGGTGTTCGAGGTGCTGCCCATCGGCATAACCAGCTTGGCCATCGGCGTTTTTCAGACCCTTTTTTTCATCCGTCCGGCGATATGTCCGTGAAGCCAAGCTGAGATTGGGTGTAGGTGCTCCGCAGGCTGGAGTTGAAGCCGAAGTCGATTGGGGGCGATGCATTGCGATTTTAGGAGGCATCGAGACCTGGCTGAAGCTCTTTTGCATGCGGTCCAAATTTTCCGGCAAGCATTTTGTTCGCTGCTATCCGTGCGAGCGGCAGCAGGCATTATTTGACGGTCATATTCGTGGGTTTGCATTTTTCGGTGGTGTTTTCCCGGTCCTGATTTATGACAATTTAACCACAGCGGTGCAAAAGATTTTAAGTGGCAAGAATCGGGTTCTTCAGGAATCATATGACAAGTTCCGTGGCTACTACAATTTTGTCCCCCGTTTTTGCAATCGGGGTCAAGGACATGAAAAAGGCGGTGTTGAAGGTCTGGTTGGTTATGCCCGGCGTAATTACATGGTTCCTGTTCCGGTAGCCGATTCATTGGAAGATCTGAACAGAAAGCTTTTGCAGGAGTGTCTTTCCTATGGCGACCATCGGATCGCCGGAAGAGAACACCCGGTCAATGAGCTGTATCAAGAAGAAAAGGGGCATCTATTATCCCTTCCGGACATTCCGTTCAGCAACCTTGAGGTCGCCGGCGGTAAAGTGGATAAATACGCTACGGTAGTGGTGGACAAGAATCGGTATTCGGTACCGGCATCTTATGCCTATTTCAAAGTCAATATTGTTTTGTATGTAGATTTTGTCGAGATATTTTATGGCAGTAAAAAGATTGCATCACATGATCGGCTTTACGGTAACAACAAATGGAGTCTTTTGCCGGAGCATTATCTTGAGCTTATTCAACAGCGGCCACAGGCATTTGAATCGGCACGCGTCATAAGACAGTGGCGCCCGAACTGGCCTTTTTGCCTGGAACGGCTTTTGGATAAATTTTGCCAAAAGCAGGGTCATACCAAAGGCATCAAGGACTTCATTTCGGTTTTAATGCTTTACAAAGACCATGTTGCCGGAGATATCGAGTCTGCGGTTGAGACGGCGCTATCATCGGGTGCGGGCTCCAGTCAGGCCGTCAAATATATTTTAATCCACAAAGAGGGCGGTGGCGATCAATTCTTTTCAGCCCTGGATAACTGGCAAACCCTGCCACCTCCGGATGTGTCCGTTTACGGACAGATTGGAGGTGCTCTATGAATGCGGGGATGAAAGCACTATTACTTGAGAATCTCAAAAAATTAAAGCTGTCCACGATGATCCGCAACCTGGAGGGTCTGATCCGTCAGGCCAAGCAGGAGAAGCTGAGTTATGAGGAATTTCTTTTAAACTTGAGCGAAGCTGAAAGTCCAGACCCGGCAGGAAAATGGCCGTAAAAGAAGGCTGCGGGAAGCCAAATTTCCCATTTTAAAGCCGATGGAGACCTTCAATTTTGATGCAGCGCCGGAACTGGACATTCGACTCATGAAGGAACTTTCAAATTGTGATTATGCTAAAAAAGGTCGCAACATCATTTTTGTGGGTAAAAGCGGCACCGGCAAAACCCACCTCGCGACCGCTCTTGGCATGGAAGCCTGCAAGCAGGGAGTACGGACGCGCTTCGTCACCGGCTGTGGCCTTGCCAATGAGCTCATTGAAGCCAGGGATGAAAAACTCCTGGGTCGTGCGGTCAAACGGTATGCCGGCTATGGACTGCTCATTATTGACGAACTGGGATATGTCCCTTTCTCCAAGGAAGGCGCTCAACTTATCTTCCAAATATTGGCTGAGCGTCATGAAAGAAAACCGGTCATGATAACCACCAATATGGGATTTGGGGATTGGACGCAAATATTTGGCGACCCCAGCATGACCGCAGCGTTACTCGACCGTGTAACGCACAAGGCCCATGTGATCAACTGTAGTTGGGATAGTTACCGCCTAAAGGAAACATTAAAGATGAGTCCCAAGTGAAGGATACCATCATATACAACACCTTGAAGGGCAGACTGGAAACAGTCAATTTTGAATCTACATCTGAAAATACCACCTGGTTTGACGGCGTTGAGGATTACGATATTTACAGGATTGCGGATGCATTGGGCGGACCTTTGATCCAGGAAACCGGATACACTTATCCGATTTTAATTGGTCATGTCTCCCGATCCGATATCGGGAATAATCAACAAAAAGCGCTGGAGCTGTTGTACCAACAAATTTAAATCAGAAAGAATTGAGGCCCGGTATGGGAGTGGCCTGCGGTCGCTACGCTCCCTCCGGCCACTCCCATACCGAAGAAAAGAAATGCTTTTATGGTAATAGGCAGATTTACATTTAAATCACAGGGGGGTCAAAATTGGGTTGTCGCAAGGGGTCATTTTTCGGTTGTCATTTCGAGGCGTGTTTTCGGCCGGTTAAAAACAGGGCGATTTTATGGTCGGCCGGGGTTTATGGCAATCAGCTCGTTGATAAAAGCGATATCATTGTCGTTGACGACCTTGCCGCGATAAGTGAACATGGGTATCGGATATCACGATGCTTGTCGGAACGTAAGTGCAAATGATGTTTTTTTTTACACCGGGATCGGTCGCCACGACGGCGCCACATGAGCACTAACAGGGTCACCGTTCCAAATCAGAAGCTGCAGCTCATGAACGGCCAGGCGTTTTGCGGCCGCGTCGGTCTTTTCCGGCCACCAGCCAAATCGGCCCTTGGACAGCCGTTTATGGCACAGCCAGAATCCCTGTCCGTCATACATGAGCACCTTGATGGCGGTGCCCTTTTTGTTGCGGAAAATGAACACATGGCCCGCAAACGGGTCCGATTGCAGCACCTTGCGACAGACGGCGGCCAGGCCGTCGATGCCTTTTCTGAAGTCCGCCGGGGCCACGGCCAGCAGGATGCGCATCTGCGGGGTGACCTGGATCATGTCCGGCTCCAGAAAAGCCGCGCCAGCTTCATCAGGTTCTCAGCGTCCGCCTGCCGAACGCTCATGCGGCTGCCGTCGTGATGGCGCATCTCGATATCGCACGGACGATCGGCTCCGGTGGCAAGCCCGAGTTCAATGAACGTTTGCCCGGCCGCTGTGGATAAATCCGATGACGGCCTCTGGACGTAGTGCTTCAGTGCGCTGTGATTCAGACGCAAGGTCTTGGATATGCGGTGTAGCGAATACTCGGGGTATAAGGATGCGGCCGCCTCCCATAAAGATTCCGGGATGGCTCGGCGTTTACTCCGGGAGCAGCGCCATTGTTCAAACTGCGTCCGGACTTGTTCAAGGCTGGGCTTATGCTCACATGAGGGCAGTGTCAATTCCATCGGTCATTCTCCTTTCTTGGGTAAATAACCGATGGTACCTCATCCGGATTGCTTTTTCATGCACGCTTGCCGAAGGGACACCAATACACTGAACGTAAAGGTGAGGGAATCAAGGTGAGTGGGGAGACCCGGCACATTATCTGAAAGCATATAGTGAAACCGGCCACACCTTTTCGGAGCACTATTTCAATTCAAATGTCCAGGTTCTGGATACTTTTTTTTCAGGATTCACGCTGTCGCTGACACTACCGTACCTTTTCCCATTGACATAGATGTCGATCTTACAGCGGGCAGATCCACTACCTTCGGCGTACTTGCAACCAAATGTGTATGTTCCGAAGGGTGATTTTCCCCTGGGCCAGAAGACTCTCTCCGGTCCGCTGCCAGAGGCCTCGTCACCCGATTCGGCATAGCCGCCTTCATCATCCAGGTCGACGCTGCCGCCTTCGGATGTGGGTCCCATCAATGAGCGCCTTTCCGAACTCAGTTTGTTGCCATTGGGATCCGTTACCCATATATCGATGTCGGGTCCGGCAGGTTCTTTATCACCGGTATGCTCCCAAGTGAGAACAAAAGAGACCCCCCCCTTTGCCAACTTTTGGGAGTGGACCCATTTCCCGTCTTCATCCTGGTAGGACCACTCGGACTGCCGGCCGTCTGCCCAGATAAACCGCCCTCCAGTTGGAACATTGTTCTCCCACTGGCCCTCATACCTGTTGCCGCTTGCAAAGAAAAGGGTCCCCCTACCCATTTTTTTATCCTCCCTGTATTCACCCACATATTCGTTGCCGTTGGCCCAGGTAAAAGTCCCCTTGCCATGCTTTGCGCCCCGCTGCCATAGCCCTTCATACCGATTTCCATTGGGGTATTCGTATGTTCCCTTTCCATGCCGTTTTCCCCCGGCCAACTCGCCACTGTACTTCCCGCCGTCAGAATCTAGCTTGGTCGTGGCCGGCTGCACCAATCGCGTGCCGCCGTTTTCAAGATCCTTACTCGGATCTTCTTCGCAATAATTCCATTTTGCTATAAAGGCGTCGCCGGAACTGTCGAGTTCGATCCTCATAAGGCCCCAATGATAAGTTTTCTTCTTCGGGAACGCTCCGTAAGATGGAGAAAGTTTTGAACATTTTTTATTTGAGCTCGGTTCAACCCAATAAGCCGCCAACACGTTGTCCTTGCACTTGCCCCAGACTTCAGACTTTCCATCCTGGTAACTACCGTAGATGATATCACCCTCTCTTTTCATTTTTAGCGTCCCCCATTTGAAATCCCAAACACCTTCAAATTTAGAACAAGGATGGGTTGGTGGCGGGGGAGGAGGTTGCTTATCCAAACAAACCGTATAAAGGTCTAACTTTTTGCCAGTGAATGAAATTTCCCCCAATTTTGGCTGATAGCCCTGTTTCTCATAAATGACTGTGTACGTTTTTGGGGGCTTACAGTTGCATGGAACAATGACCGAACCATTTTTGTTAGTAGGATGTCCCTGAAATACTTTCCTGCTTTTATCTGAAACTAGAACATTATACAGGTATTCCTTAGTATCACAATCTCTGATGTTTATGTAAGCGGCACCATCGGATCCGCAACGAAAACCAACATATTTTAAATTGGCAGCTGGCTGGCGCAAGCCATACGTCATACTTTCCCCGTTGCGCCATGTGACATTAAATTGCGTTCCACTCTTATTCGCCCATGTCATATACTTTATCTCAGACCAAGGCTGTGGCATGCCGGCCAGTTCTATATAATTATCATCAAATTGCCATACAAGAATCCTACAATCCTGCGCGAACACATTCTCGAAAGGCAATACCGCCCAAATACAAATTGCAAATATAAATAAGTAGTTAGTTATATATCTAAATCTCATTGGTTCAGACCTCCGACCCCTTCAGGTGTGAAAGCGAAAACACCGTTTCACCGCCAATAAGAACCACCCGATCCAATCAGTTAGTTCAGACCTTTTTGTATTTTCGAAAAATGTATGCGCTAACAATAGGTGTGGCTGTTTTCAACACCTATATCGTTACAGCTACAGGAGTAGATTTAGGCTCTGCCATTTTCGTATAAAAGTGCCAAAAGTGACCTAAATATCTCTTGACTGTATTGGATTTTCTTTTCTTTTTCCTTAAACTTCTTGTCAAACTCTATGACTTTCTCATGATCAAAAATAAATACATCACTTTGTTTCGCCTTCCATTCTTTATTTCCAAAGAATCCAGGCTGAAGCTCTAAAACTAGTAATCCTAAAGGATACTCTCCATCCATATTGCTGACCTGATAGTCAATTCCATTTTTAAACCCATGCTTACAGTAATTATGAGGATCTCCATAAATAACAATTGCTGGAATATTTCTTTGTTCTACCAGCGATTTTGTCTTTTCAATTAATGCTGTACCTATTCCTTTCCTCTGATAGTCAGGATGAACACAGAAAGGACCAAATGAAACGATTTGCACCTTCTCTAGGTCATCACTTAAAAGGTACGAATCTGTATACATAATTGAAGCTATTACATTTCCATCGATTTCTGCGACATAATCAAGTTCTTTAATAAAGTCTTTGTGATCGCGCAGTATATGACATAAATAGTGTTCATCACATCCTGGAGTATATAAATTCCAGAACGCTTCTCGTGTCAGTTCTTCGACTTTGAAGTAATCGTCTTTAGTTTCTAAACGAATGTTAATATTCATAATATTCCTTTTTCAGCGCGAAGCATGCACCTAACTAGAAGATCACCGGCTTTGTCCGTGTGAATTTTCTGGTTGTGTGCCGGGCACGGCACGTGTTCTTAAGGGTGCGAATAACGTACCATAATTATCGTATTTTATTCAAGTCCCTAACCCAGCCAGGTAGTGGCGAAGGGTATAGCGGTATCACAACCATGTATCGGTAACGGTGCATGGGAAGGCAGTGGCCCTGCTGAGGCAGGGTACCGCAAATGCATGGGGCGACGAACAGAAATCGAGTGAGGCGGGTCTGGTGGGACGAGTCCGCAACACAGGACAAAGTCCTCTATCTACTATAGGCCAGGCACGTATACTCGGCGATCGTGTGCGGAAAGTACACGTGTTTACCCCGGGAGGCCCGCTGCATCTCGAACGGACCGTCGCAAGAAGCTGCCGGATATTAGGGATAACCGGTTTATCAAATCCCCGGCACCGTCGGAAAGTCGCAGCCTGACTGACGGTGAGCCGCCCTCCCCCCAGTGGGGAGAGGAACACAAAGCCAAAGGGTGCGACGGCGACAGACGTTCGAGTGAGCAAACCGTAAGGGGCGCCCAACGTGTAGCGGGAATCAGCAGAGGGCATAGTAGTCGGTGGAAACGAGCCGCGCCTCCCTGAAAATGGGGAGTTTACACGGAGGTCTCACCCCGACGAAGGCCCGAACGGTGCCGCCTGCCGAATGGCAGGGGTAAATGAGAGTGGTCAGTAAGGAGGAATGTCTAATGAATTCATTGCAGCGGTCGAAACAGCATGAGCTGAACTGGGAAGCGCCGATGGCCCTTGGGTCTCGGAGCTACCGTTCTGAAGAGTTCATTGCGTCATTTCTTTCCGAAAGCCCGACAGGACAGGTCCGGCTCATGGAGTCTATCCTTGAGCGTGGCAACATGAACCGCGCTGTAAAGCGTGTTATCAAGAACAAGGGGGCGCCCGGCGTGGACGGCATGACGGTCCGCAAGGTAAAGGGTTACCTCAGGCGACACAGGACAAAGATCGAACAGGCTTTGCTCGATGGGACATATGTCCCCATGCCGGTCCGGCGCAAAGAGATTCCCAAACCGGGCGGTGTTCGTTTGCTGGGTATTCCGACGGTGCTTGACAGAGTTGTTCAGCAGGCGGTTGCACAGATTATGACCCTGATTTGGGATCATACCTTTTCCATGTACAGTTACGGATTCCGGCCGGAGCGCTCTCAGCACGAGGCCATCCGGCAGTACCGGGAGTACGTGAGAGCCGGCTACAGGTATGTAGTAGATTTGGACATATCGAAATTTTTCGACCGAGTAAATCATGACAGGCTTATGTCTCGCCTGGCGACTCGGATAAAGGACAAGCGGGTGTTGAAACTCATCCGCAGTTTTCTGACATCCGGGGTGATGATTGGAGGTCTCGAGGAGCCAACGAAAGAAGGGACCCCGCAAGGAGGTCCGGCTCTCGCCGATTTTATCTAATATCGTGCTTGATGAACTTGATAAAGAGCTTGAAAAGCGTGGATTGTGCTTTGTCCGTTATGCCGATGACTGTGTCATCTGTGTCAAAAGCAAACGGGCGGGAAAACGAGTGATGGAAAGCGTGTGTCGCTTTATAGAAAAGAAAATGCGGCTGAAGATAAACCGGGATAAAAGCGCTGTCGGTCGTCCGTGGGATCGAAAATACCTGGGATTTTGCATGACCAACTCACGCAAGAAGCCCAAGATTCGAATCCACTGGAAAACGATAAAGCGGTTTAAAGAGCGGGTAAGACAAATTACCGCCCGCCGCCGTGGTAGGAGCATCGGCCAGGTGATTGCTGAATTGAATCAGTTTTTGCAAGGTTGGTGGAATTACTACGGCGAAACCGAATCGTATAACCGGCTACGCCCCCTGGCTCATTGGATCAGGAGACGGTTGCGAGCGGTGATCTGGAAACAATGGAAGAACCGCAAGACCCGCGTTCGGGAGCTTCTGAAAAGAGGCGTCTCCCGTATCTTTGCTCTTACAACCGGGTGTGCCCGAAAGGGACCCTGGCGGATGAGTAAAGTCAAGTGGGTCAATATCGCATTGCCTGATTCTTACTTTAAATCACGCCGACTCGTTATCCCCTGGGTCTAAGCCTGTCTGCTCAGCCGAATCGCCGGATACGGACCCGTATGTGCGGTGGTGTGGGAGGGGCGCCTCGTGAGGGGTGTCCCTATCCCTATGGGTGGCGGTTAGGCCACTGGCTGTTCATATTTTTGCTGGCTTATGATTCGCACGGTTGCCCTGTATCCTTTGCCTACCGTTTTGATTGCCCTCAGTAGGGCGACATCTGTGAATGGTTACAATATCCATTGCGGCTGGGATTTCGTTGTCCGCTCGTGGGCGATCTCCAGAGTCTTCACGATATCCATTGCCTGCTGCGCCGTGAGGGTACGCTAGCTATCGGGTGTGCAAGGTATCCATGGCCTCGGTTAACTATGGCGAAGTGATTCCTGGCATTTAGATTCGTGACCTCGAATTCATCCCTCTAATTCCCAGGGGCGATAACCTCCGGTATTTACGTTAGCCATAGCCCCTCATATCGGTAGCCCACATGGGGGCGTTATCCATTAGTATTAATGATATCCTTCGCCTATTTTTTTCAGTTACGTACTGGCAAAAATAATTCACATAGTATTTAGACAACAGTTTGATGACCTTCTCATCAGAATGTTCTTTAACCTTGACATCCATTGCAAGGCAAAGTAGATATCTGTGTAATCATCATATATCCCCAGAAGTGGAGTCAGACTATGTCAAGAACAGGACGCTATCTATACGAAATGTCTTGAATTGGGGGGTGGTTCTCCTGTGCACGAGGAAGCCGGGAAGTACGTACTCCGCGGCGAAGAGGAATTTCCCTCCTACGAGGAAATAAAGTCGCCCTCATGAATTTTCGCAGTCACAAGAGAGCGCCAAACCCTCGGGGCTATCGACTGGTCGTTCACGGACGATAACACAAGCTTCCTCAGCGCACGATCTACGGACCCGTACCCGGCGAGCTCACTCCGCAGATTCCTGGTCACTGCATTGCAAACCTCTCGCTTCCTGGTGAACTGGTACTCGATCCATTCGGCGGGAGTGGCACAACGGCACTTGAAGCAGTGCGCCTTGGGCGCAGAGCTCTGAGTGTCGACGCGAATGCCGTCGGTACGTCGATTGGTCGCGTGAAGACTTGCAACCTTGATCGCACCGCGGCAAGGGAGCTTCACGCCATACGAAGTGCGCTCACAACAATGCTGGTCGACCTACCTTCACCCGACGCGCTATGCGATAAGGCACAAGACGTATATTCCGGAGATACCAAACATCGACAAATGGTTCCCTCTCCTCGCGCGGAGAATTGGCAGGAATACGGGATCGCATCACCAAAATGGCAGTGAAAAGGCACGCGACATTGCGTCGCTGGCCCTTTATCGTATTACCTTGGCTGTTTCGTATCAAGATTTGAAGTACTCGCTACACGAGCAAACCACATGAGATCCCCAAAGCGAGACAATCAAGCGGTATCTCGTGGCGCTCGATACTATCATGCGCAATGTGTTCAGCACGCAGGCGGCACTTAGGTACGGGGTTCAAGATTTGTAACCGCTGACACCCGCAGACCTGTCCAAGGGAACGTTTGCAGACCGGGAACCGTGGACCTGATCGTCACCTCACCCCCGTACGGCAATGCAAACGACTACCACCTATATCATCGATTCCGCCTCTATGGCTGGGGCATGATCCGCGAAACCTCGGGAAGATCGAGATCGGGTCACATCTGCGACACCAAAAGAATCCTCGGGATTCGACTCAGTACGCAGGTGAAACGGGCAAACGCTTAAGGAATGTACAAGCTGCTGAGGCCGGAGCAACACGCCGTTCCGTGGTGGGCGATGCGATCTACAAGAAATCCTATACCCGGCGGCGGAGCTCTCGGCGAACGGGCAGAGCGAGTGGATTCGAGACCGTTCTTGCATAGTCGAACGCCGGATACACAGCACCAAGCGCTCTTTCGTAGCGGCGGGTCGAAGGGCGACAACGGAAGCTGCTGGTGATCCAGACGACCTCACTGGACATTGTCGGATATGGTTTACTCACCGCCGTACAGACTCTGGCCGTATGAGGGCGTATTGCTCGAGACGCGAGACCGAGAGCGTCGTGGGAGTGACAACGAACGGCCACAACGGCGAAGCTTTCTGCCTCGACATGATAGCTACACCATGTCCAAAGCCCGCAGTTTAGTGTTCACACACGAATTACGGTATCTGCGCTGCAAACCGAACCGACTTGGCAGCAATCATCGAGAACGGGTTCGCACGGCAACCATCAGCGAGAAAAAGACCCCAAGTACGTGACCCATGGACTGCACCCTTACAAGGGGAAGTTCTACCCCTCAACTTGCCAAGGGGCTTGATGAATCTCTGCAAGCTTGGCCGGGGGCGAAGATTCGATCCGATTCTGCGGGAGTGGCACGACTCTTCTGGAAGGCTGATCTGAACGGCTTCCAGCGTATGGGTCTGACATCAACCCGCTCGCCGCAAGATCGCACGTGCCAAGACCGGAATACTGGATGTAACCCTGATATTGTGCGGGAGGCAGTTGGGCACTCTTGTGAACCAATTCAGGAGATTTACCCAGCGAACGCCTATCCGGCGAGCACCGAAAACCTGGCCCCGAGTGCATGGATGAAATTTCGACAATGGTTCCCTGAGCCCGTGGTAATCAAGATAAACTGGCTCCTGGGAGCGATCCGCTCCGTGAGCGAAGGAGTCATAAGAGATTTCCTGGAAGTCGTATTGAGCAGCATCATACGCGAAATCTCCCAGCAAGACCCGAGTGACCTGCGAATCAGGCGACGGAAAGAACCGATTAAGGACGCTGATGTGATCAACTTGTCCCTAGATGCGTCTGGACACACAGTACGGCAAATCGAGAAATTCTGGACTGTCAGAGGGTTCTCGCCCAACCGGTTTCGGGCCAGTCGTGTGTGGAAGGGGATTCCCGGACAGATCAGAGCCTCCAGGGACCTTGGACTGAAAGAAAACTCGGTTCACTTGGTACTCACAAGTCCCCCATACGCCACAGCTCTGCCATACATAGACACAGATCGCTTGTCGCTACTACGTACACTCATGGGGATGGACTCTTCGGCACGTCAGACCAATTGAGCACGACTATGGTCGGAAGCAGGGAAATCCTCGACAAGTGAAAGGCGGAGCATGGAGGTGCATATCGCCTCGGACGGCAACGGGTTGCCGAGACGGTGCATAGCTACCTCCAAGACCTTCATGCACGCCTAAACAAAGCCGATGTTGGCTTCCGCCGCAAGAACATGCCCGCGCTCTTGCAGCGATTCTTTCCAAGACATGGGGGGCGTAAGCTCGCAACTGCACCCGCATCTAGCGTTCCGGCAGCGAAGCGATGATTGTCATCGGCGACAATCGGATGCGGATGGACAAAGATTACGAGCGCATACCGACGACACTTCGTTGCAGGACATCGCGGTGGCATGCGGCATGGAAATGGTCGAGCGCATCGACATCTCAGTCACGAACAAAGAGAACCTCATCCACATCAAGAACGCGATAACCGAGAACGTGGTACTGAGGTTGCGAAAGCCCACACACACGAGGCGGAACTCAGGCATAACCGAATCTGCGTGTGCTGTTGCGCACCGGTTGTGTGCAGGACTTGATCCAATCGTCGAACTCAGCCGTTCCCTGCCGGGCCAAAACACACTCAAACTCGGCATCGGATTCCGCGATGCGGCGAATACGAACGACGTCACCGAGATCAGCACCTGCATTCACGAGCGGCCGGACATAGAAACGGAAGTCCGAACTGTCTCGTACACGTACATTCTGACTCCTGGGTGGTAACGTCGCCGGAGTGGTCACGTCCCAAATTCGCCACTTCGGACGCCAGTTCCAGTACACGCGATCCTTGACCTTGGCGGGGACTGACTTCCTTCGAGTACTCATCGGGCCACCCCCAAAACTCCTTCGCTAACTCTACTGCCTCAAGAGGAATCCTCCCCTCACCGGGGATGTTGTCGCCCTGCCAATGTCGGCAGCGTCATGTAGAACGCTGCTGGCCGAACAGCATCGCTGACGGTATCGTCAATTGGTTTGGCGGCCGTCTGCTTCTGGCGGCGACCTTTTTCGTGGCCTTCTTGGCGGCCCTTTTTCTCGCGCGGCGACGCCGTTTGCGGACATCCTTGATCAGACGCTCCAAGAGGTCTGCCGGCAATGGCGGCGGCGGGTCGAAGTCTTCCGCTCCAAACAGAGGTTCCTTTTTACCGTCACCCTTCGCTTTTGGTTTGCGCGATGCGGCACGTCTCTTTCGCGCCTCTTCTTCGGTCGGCACATCACCGCGGTCGATTAAATCTTTGAGCAGCTCATTTGTCAATGACTTGACAACTGGGCCGTCGGGATTAAGGAATCGGTTCAAATCATCACTGGCAATATTGAAGTCATCGGCATCATACGGGAGGTCATACGTGATGTACGCCGCCGCTTCGTAGTTGTTGAAGAAACCACCTTCAGTGATGTTGTTGGAACCAATGATTACGGCGGCCTTTTCGTCCCATTCCAGCATATAGATTTTAGGATGGAAGGTATGCCCAGGCAGGCGGTGGTTCA